>JAZKCQ010000008.1:0-139382 GCA_040388015.1 Verrucomicrobiota bacterium
GGATTTCATCCGGGCTGATTATGGAGGTGGTGGTCCAGAAATCTAGCTCACCTCACGAAGACAAGAGGCGAAAACAGAAGAAGGTCGATTTCAAATCCACCTTGGAATCGTGTCTTCCTTCGCTGCTTCGTGCCTTCGCGTGAGTCCCTTCGGATCTGCCATCCTTCGCTCCTTCATGATTGAAAAAACTCTCTTGAAAATCTTTTAATAGTTAGATGATTTGATTGCATGAATCTGATGGAACAGACCGAGGCCGCGATCCGGCAGTTTACTCGTGAGGAGCTCTGCCACTTCCGCGAGGTAATCCGGCAATGTTCGGAAGATGCCGAATCCGGACGCCCCGAGCATCCGGATGAGCCTGGGGCTTCCCATTCCAATTCTCCACCCATCCTATCCAAAGACCTTCGTGCTTCGCATGAGACCTCTTCCCTCAAAGCGCCCAACCTCGAAGAGCTGTCCGCCATCGTCGTAGACTGCGCCTACAAACTCCATGTGGAAGCGGGACCTGGTCTGCTGGAAACGGTCTACGAAGTGGTTCTTGCAAAAATGTTGGAAGAGCGCGGGCTTGTGGTGGTGCGGCAGGTTCCGGTGCGGATCAATCTGATGGGGTTGGCTTTCGACGAAGGTTTCCGGGCGGATTTGATCGTGGAAGGTTCGTTGCTGATCGAATTGAAATCTCTGGAAAACCTGCTTCCCGTCCACTCAAAGCAGGTAAACACCTATCTTCGTCTTCTAAAGATGCCGCTGGGACTCCTGATCAACTATGGTGCCGGGACCTTCAAGGAAGGGGTGAAGCGGATAGTAAACCAGCATCGGGATACGGCTCTCTCCAGGTTGCGGGTGAATCGGGAGGAAGATTGACTCACGCGAAGGCGCGAAGGCGCGAAGTAAGAAAAACAGATTTCAATAAGCCTCAAAATCCCATCTTCCTTCGCTGCTTCGCGCCTTCGCGTGAGACAAATCTCATTGAATTACGCCCTTCACCGCCTCACCCGTGCAAGGGCACGGCAGGATGAAGTCTCTATCAATCCCAAAGAAGCCGACCGCATCCCGGATGGCTTCACGGACGGAAATGGCAAGCATCAGCGGCGGCTCGCCGACGGCTTTGCTGCCGTAGATGGTGTTGGGTTGTTTGGCCCCGGTGAGGAGGGTAACGCGGAAATCGGCGGGGGCGTCGCTGAAGGCGGGGATGGCGTAGGTGCTGGCGCTGTGGGTGAGCAGCCTGCCTTCGAGGTTCCATTTCAGTTCCTCGGAGGTGAGCCAGCCCATGCCTTGCACGAAGCCGCCCTCGATCTGGCCGCGGTCGATGGCCGGGTTGAGCGAGTCGCCGACGTCGTGCAGGATATCGACCCGGCGGACGTGGTGCATGCCGGTGTAGCCGTCGATCTCGACCTCGCTAACGGATGCGCCGAAAGCATAGTAGTGGAATGGTTTTCCTTTGCCGACCGCCCAATCCCATTCGAGGTCGGGCGTGGCGTAGAACCCCGCGGCGGAAAGCTGGATGCGGCGGGTGTAGGCCAGTGCGGTTAGGGTCTCGAAGGAAACGGATATCCCGGCGGAGCCTTCGACCTGCCCGCCGCTGAAAACGACGGCGGATTCCGAGCACTGGAGCAGTTCGGCCGCGAGGGGAATGAGCCGCTCGCGGAGCTGGCGGCAGGCATCGGCGACGGCCATGCCATTGAGATCCGAGCCTGAGCTGGCGGCGGTGGCGGATGTGTTCGGCACCTTGTCGGTGCGGGTGTGCATCAGCCGGATGCTGGTGGCTGGCAGACCGAGTTCGCGCATGGCGACGCCGAGGATCTTGGTGTGCAGGCCCTGGCCCATTTCGGTGCCGCCGTGGTTCACTTGAACGGAACCGTCGGCGTAGATCAGCACCAGCGCGCCTGCCTGATTGTAATGCTTGAGGGTGAAACTGATGCCGAATTTCACCGGCGTGATGGCGAGGCCGCGTTTGGTGTCAGGGTGGCTGGCGTTCCATGAATTGACGGCCTCGCGACGTGAGGCGAAATCGGAGGAATGAAGAAGCTCGTTCCAGATGCGTGCGATGCGGTTGCCTTCGACTTCCTCACCGTAATGGGTGGTGTTCGTCTCACCGCTGCCGTGATAGAAATTCAGCTTGCGCACTTCCTCGGGAGGAAGCGAGAGCTGGCCGGCGATGCGGCCGATGATTTCCTCGATGACCACCATGCCCTGCGGCCCGCCGAATCCGCGGAAGGCGGTGTGCGAGGTGACGTTTGTTTTCGCGACCTGACCGCGGAAGCGGACGTGGGGAATGTAGTAGGCGTTGTCCAGGTGGAACAAGGCGCGGTCGTTGACGGGGAGCGAGAGATCGAGCGACCAGCCGCCGTCGGAGTAGAGTTGGACATCTGCGGCGTGCAGGCGGCCGTCCGGGTGGTAGCCGACCTTGTATTTCGCGTAGAACGGATGCCGCTTGCCGGTGGATTCCATGTCGTGGTCGCGGTCGAGCTGGATGCTGACGGTTTCTCCGGTGACAAGCGCTCCAAGCGCACAGATCGCGGCCCAGGCGTTTCCCTGTGTCTCCTTGCCACCGAACCCGCCGCCCATGCGCGGGGCTTCGACGACGATGCGGTGTTTGTGCAGGCCGAGGATTTCCGCGACGATGGTCTGGACCTCGGACGGATGCTGGGTGGAGCTGCTGACGTGGACGCCGCCCTCGCCATCCGGCTCGGCCCAGGCGGCCTGGGTTTCCAGATAGAAATGATCCTGGCCGCCGATGTGGAGCTCGCCTTCGAGGATGTTCGGACTTTCTGCCAGCGCGGATTCGATTTCTCCACGAACGAGGAAGTGCGGTTCCGTGTGAAACGACTCCGCGGCGATGGCGTCCGGAATGCCGAGGATCGGAGGGAGAGGGGAGTAGTCGATTTCGATCAACCCGGCGGCGAGGCGGCAGGCTTCGGGCGACTCGCCGATGACGGCGGCGATGACCTGGCCGTGGAACTGGACGAGATCGGTGGCGAAGAGCGGTTCGTCGTGGCGGGCCGGGCCGGTGTTGTTGATGCCGGGAATGTCGGCGGCGGTTAGGACGGCCTTGATGCCGGGAGCGGCGGTAGCTTTTGAAAGGTCGAGGCGGCTGATCGTGGCGTGGGCGTGGGTGGAGCGGACGAGCCAGACTGATAGGGCGCCGCGGCGGATGGCGGTGTCTTCCACATAAAGCGCCTTGCCGGTGACATGGTGGGTGGCGGATTCGTGCGGGATGGATTGATCCGAGATCTGAAATTTGAAATCTGAAATCTCCGGAGAGGCGGGGACAGGAGTGTCCCCACTCCTGATGAATTTGCGGAAGAGATCGCGGATGAGGGATTTTCGATAGGTGGCCGTGCCACGAACGTCGGTGAGTGGGTCGAACTCGGAGTCCAGCAGATCGAGAATTTCCTCCGTGGCTTCGAGCGGTTTGCCGATGAGCGCGGCTTCGGTCTTGAGGGCTCGGGCCGGAGTCGCGGCGACACCGCCGTAAGCAAGGCGGGCTTCGGTGACGAGGCCTTGCGCGTCCGTCACGATCCGGAACGCGGCGGACACGGTGGAGATGTCCATTTCCCGGCGCTTGGAGACTTTGAAAAATTCGCAACGTCCGGCCACTCCGCGTGGAAGGAAGATGGACGTCATGATTTCGTCGGGCTGCAGGACGGTCTGGCGGTAGCCGGTGAAAAACTCAGCGAGCGGGACGGTGCGTTCGGCGGTTAGGGAGGTGAGGACCACCGAGGCGTCGAGCGCTAACAAAACAGGCGGCGTGTCGCCGATGGGTGAGGCGGTGACGAGATTCCCCCCGAGGGTGGCGCGGTGGCGGATCTGGCGGGACGCGAAAAGCCAGAGGAGCTGATCGATGATGGGATACTCACCGGCGAGGGTTCGCTCGATGTCGGTGAGTGGGGCGGCGGCTCCGATTTTCCAGTGATGATCGGTTTTGACGATCTGATGGAGCTCTTCGATGCCGTCGAGTGAGATGAGAGCCGGATAGCGGGTGTGGCGCTTGTTGATGAGCACCGCGAGTTCGGTGGCTCCGGCGATGTAGGAGGCTTCGGGATTGGGCGATTTGATCGAAAGCGCTTCCTGGACGGTGGTGGGCCGGTGCCAGGTGGTGGTGTGATCGGAAGAGGTGGATGGCGCGGGTGGGACGGTGGCGCTGACGAGCGGCGGCGCGGTTTCAGTGAGAGATTGCAGCATCGCCTCGCGGATCGGGCGGTAGCCGGTGCAGCGGCAGAGGTTGCCGCTGAGTTGGTCGGCGATGGCTTCGCGGTCGGTGAGCTTGCGGTCGTGGGCCTCGGCCATCGAGCAGATGAAACCGGGCGTGCAGTAGCCGCATTGCGAGCCGTTGCACTCGACCATCGCTTTTTGGACGGGATGGAGCGCTCCTTCGTGGGTCAGTCCTTCGGCAGTGATGATTTCACGACCAACGAGCGAGGCGACGAGCGCGAGGCAGCCGTTGATGGCGCGGGGCGAGCCGTCCTTTTCCACCAGCAGCAGGGTGCAGGCTCCGCAGTCGCCCTCGTTGCAACCGACCTTGGAGCCGGTGCGCCCGCTGCTCCTGAGGAAATCGAGGATGCTGGTGTGGATGGGAACGCCGGAGACGTCCACGGCGGCGCCGTCGATGCCGATGATGTTAGGGGAGGCGGTGGACATCTTTGTAGTAAAGGTAGCTGGCGGGTTCGTCTCCCATCGCGACGAACCACTGCGGACAATAAGGAGCCATCCAGATCGCATCGCCGGCGGTCACCGGGTAGTAGCTTTCCTCAAGCCGGTAGATCCCCTGGCCGGAAAGCATGAGCAGGCCGTGCTCCATGATGTGGGTTTCGACGAACGGCAGCGTGGCACCCGGCTGATAGGTGAAAATGTTCATCGCCAGATCGTAGCGGGGATCGATGGGCAGCAGGGTCTGCAGCAGCGCGCGGCGATTTCCGAGGAATGGCTCGCCGGGGATGTCGGAAGCGAGCCCGTGGACCATCGGCGGAGATTCGAAATCCGGGTGGTTTTCGAACACCTTGCGGAAGACGGTGATGCGTGTGTTTTCCTCACCTACTATGAGGAGGGTGGTCTCCGATGGGACGAAGATGAAGCCACTTTGAGTTAGTGTGATGGTTTGATCCCGCAACTCGATTTCGCAGCTGCCGGCTTCAACATAAATGGCGTGTTCATGCTGATCTGCCGGGAAAATCGCCATTCCCTGGGATTGATCGAATACCACACAAATCTGCGAGAGATCGGCACCCATCGCAGGGGAGAGCATGACGAAGGCGGTGGCGTTTTTCCAACCGGGAAAGGCGGATGGCACGTGGCCGTCCGGAGCGATGAGGGCGTGGCGTGCCGAGACGACGGTGCGGGTGTGGCCGAAGGGTGACATGGATTTTGGGGAGGTTGGACCTCGAACCTCGAACGTTCAACCTCGAACGTCGGATGAGAGAGGAAGGAAGAAAGTTGCTAGGCTGAGGGTGAGAGGAATTTTCCGCGGGTGTCGGAGGTGACCGGGGTGCCGCGGAGCCAGGTGATGATGGAGTAGTCGGAAGTCATTCCGATATAAGGTGAAATCGGGTGGCGGGTGAGCAGTTGGTCGCGGGTGATCGTGAAAGGGTGTTTTTTCAGGACGATGAAGTCGGCGTCGTGGCCGGGCTGGAGGGAGCCCTTGTTCGCAAGGCGGAACCGGCTCGCGACGTTGGACGAAAGTTGCGGGATCAAATCGAGCGAGCGGCCGAGCAGGAGCGGCAGACCGTGCTGGATGCCGGCGATGCCGCCCCACATCGCGAAGAAGTCGTCGCCTTGTTTCAGATGGGGCGGAGATGGCGAGTGATCGGAACCGATGGTGTCGATTTCTCCGGCGAGCAGTTTCTGCCACATGGCTTCGACCGTTTTCCGCGAGCGCAGGGGCGGAGCGCATTTCGCGGCGGGTCCGATGTGGCAGGCGCTGTCATCGTCCAGCAATAGATAGTGCGGGCAGGTTTCGACGGTGACCTTGATGCCGCGTGATTTCGCGGCGGTGACGAGATCGATCCCTTCCGGACAGGTGACGTGGACGATGTGGAGATCGCAGCCGGTTTCTCCCGCCAGATCGAGGGCGATGCGGATGGCGGAGAGCTCGGCCTCGATGGGGCGGGAATCGAGCCAGGCACGCATGTCGGTGGAAAGCGGCGGATGGTCTAACTGGTGTCTGCGGATCACTTCCGGATCCTCCGCATGGACGGCGACGGGAAGGCCGAGGCGGGCGGCGATTTCCATGCCTTTGCGAAGCGTGGAGGGATTCGCGGACTGGAATTCGTCGAGACCGGACGGGCACATGAACGCCTTGAAACCGATGGCTCCGGCGTCGGCCATGGCTTCCATGTGATCGAGCGAGTCGGGTGTTAGTCCTGCCCATAACGCGAAGTCCAAACAGGATCGATTCTCGCCGACCCTGCGCTTTTCCTCAAATGCCGCGCGGGTGATGACCGGCGGGCTGGAGTTCAGCGGCATGTCGAAAAACGTGGTGCCGCCACCCGCCGCCAGGGCACGGGAGCCGGTGGCGAATCCTTCCCAATCGGCGCGGCCGGGTTCGTTGAAATGAACGTGGGCGTCGACCCAGCCGGGGAGGATGAGCGCGTCGGTGAGATCGATTTCTTTTTCCGCGGAGCCTGAAATCGATGGTCCCGATGCGGTGACGACGCCCCTGCTGATGGCGAGCGAAAGGTTGGCCCCGTGGATGAGTGATTCGTGGTCGCTCATGCGGTGAGGGATTTCAGGAAGCGGGTGAGAATTTCAATGCCGGTGCCGATGTCCGCGGTGCTGGTGAATTCGTCCGGGTGGTGGCTGAGGCCGTCGCGGCAGCGGATGAAGAGCATGGCGATGGGGCAGATTTTTGCGATGGCGACACCGTCGTGGCCGGCACCGCTGGGAAGGCTGAGGTCCGAACCGGTGACGGCGGCGAGCGATTCCAACAATAGCGCCGTGAGCGGTGGATCGCAAGGAGTGGCATTGTTTTCCTGGACCGGCAGCCACACGATTTCGAGCGAGCGGGCGGTGGTGATTCCGATGAATCTCGCGTGCAGTTTTTCGAGCGATTCGCGGCGGGTCGCGTCGTCCGGATGGCGGAGATCGATGGTGAAGGTGGCGTTCTGGGGAATGGAGTTGGAGGCTCCAGGGTGAACTTGGATTTTCCCCACGGTGATGACGAGATCGGGGCTCGATTTCGCCAGCGACTCGGCGGCGAGAATGCACTCCGCCGCACCGGTTAGTGCATCGCGGCGCAGCGGCATCGGAGTGGTGCCGGCATGATCGGCGCGACCGGTGAGGGTGACGATGAGGCGGCTCTGCCCGGCGATGGAGGAAACGACGCAGGCCGCTTGATCGGCTTCTTCGAGCACGCGGCCCTGCTCGATGTGGAGCTCGACATAGCCGCGGCATTGGCCGGGTTCGTAGCGGATCGTCGTGGCTCCCGAGTGCCAGCCTTCGTGTTTGATGGCCTGGGCGATGGTGATGCCGAGCGAGTCCCCTGCGAGGAGCGTTTCCGGATCGAGCGGACCGGTGATGCCCCGGCTGCCGAGGTAGGTCGTTTGAAAGCGGATGCCCTCCTCGTCGGAAAACGCGAGAACGTGGACGGGAAAGGGAAGGATGACTTTCTCCTGTTGGAGTGTTTCGAGTGCGGCGAGCGCGGAGATGATTCCCAAGGGGCCGTCGTATTTTCCCGCGTCGATGACGGTGTCGTAATGCGATCCTAACAACAGCGGCGGGGCGTCCGGATTTCCCCCGGCGAGGACTCCGCGGACCGTACCGTCGGCAGCGTGGGAAATTTCCATGCCGAGCGCGGCCATCCATTCGAGGATTTTCAGTGCGGCGGTGCGGCTGGCGGGAGAGAGAAAGGTGCGGACGAGATGGGACGGGGAGTCGGAAATGCCCCCGAGCTGGTCGAGGCGGGCGATGGCGGTTTCGAGGGGCGTGGGCATCGGATGAGAACGCTTAGCTGCCGCGGTAGGTCGAGTAGGAATAAGGCGAGCAGGCGAGGGGAACGTGGTAGTTCCGCCCGGCTTCGACGGTGAAATGAATGGGGATTTCGTTCAGGAAAGGTGAGGAAATCCCGTTGGCGCGGAAGTAGTCCCCGATGGCGAAGAGCAGTTGGTAATCGCCGGGAGCCGCGTCGTCGAGAAGCGGGGAATCGCAGCGGCCGTCGGCATTCGTCAGCGTGTCCGCCAGCAGTTCCCCGTTGTGGTGGAGACGGACGCGGACGCCACCGGCCGGGTTTCCGGATGCGGTGTCGAGGACGTGGGTCGTGAGTTTTCCCATCCGTTGATCATGAGCAGATGGCGGGCCGGGTTGCAAGATCGGTGAAATTTCCACATAAGCATTCTCATCGATCCGCGAATGCATCAGACTCCGGCGAAATTCCACCCATCACGAAATGCCCCCTCCACAAAAAGGCTTCAAAATCATCAATCACCACGACGTCCAATACCGCTGGATCATGCAGAACCGCCGGGGGATCAACGAAATCGTGGTGGAGGCGAACGCGCCGGTCAACGGACAGACCCTGATCGGCGAGCTGCCGAAGATCGTGAGCTACGTGATGGTGACGGCGGCGATCGACTTCGGAAATGCGAACGGCTGGAAGCGTGACCAGGCGGCGCCGCCGTTCCGCTGCAAGTGGTTGAAAAAGGGATTTGTGATTGCCGATGCGTGAAACGGGTTTTTGTTGCGGGATGGCTGACACGGAGAAAGCGGGGAAATCAATCGGACGGTGGCTTTGGCCGTTAGGGGGCGCGCTGCTGTGCCTCGGGTTGGGGACCGCTTCCGGGCTTTCCTCGGTGGGCGGCGGCGGCGAGTGGTATCAGGAATTGATCAAACCGCCGGGCACGCCGCCGCCGTGGGTGTTCGGTCCGGTGTGGTCGGTGTTGTATCTGATGATGGGAGTCGCGCTGGGACGGCTGATCCACCGGCGGGCGAAGCAGGCGGCGTGGGTGTTCGGCATGCAATTCGTGATGAACCTGGTGTGGACGCCGGTGTTTTTCGGGATGCATGAGATCGCGGCGGCGCTCGCGGTGATCTGCGCGATCTGGTTCGGCGTTTTTTCCACCATCTTGTTAGCTCGGAAGGTGGACCGGATTTCCGCCGGCCTGCTGGTGCCCTACCTGGCGTGGGTCAGCTATGCCACCTACCTCAATGCGGGATTTTTCTGGTTGAACGGACGATAGGCGGGCTTGCGGAGCGGGCGTCCAGCGCGTAGCTCTGCGGCATGGTTGCTTTCAAGACAATCGCCCTGCTCACCCTTTCGAACGTGTTCATGACCTTCGCCTGGTATGCGCATTTGCGCGATCTCAAGGACAAGCCGTGGATCATCGCCGCCTTCATCTCGTGGGGCATCGCGTTTTTCGAATACATGATCCAGGTGCCGGCGAACCGCATGGGCAGCGGGGTTTTCAATCTGGGTCAGCTGAAGATCCTCCAGGAAATCATCACGCTCGCGGTGTTCGTGCCCTTCGCGGTTTTCTTCATGAAGGAGAAGATCACGTGGAATTACCTGGGCGCCGGTGTCTGTCTGGCAGGAGCGGCGTTTTTCATCTTCAGGAAATAGGCCGATGGTGATCGCCTTTCACAAGCCGTATGGCGTTCTCTGCCAGTTCACGCCGGATCAGCCGGGGCAGAAGACGCTCGCTGATTTCGGATTCCCTCCCGGCGTCTATCCGGTCGGGCGGCTCGACATGGATTCCGAGGGATTGCTGTTATTGAGTGACGAGCCGGGATTCAACAACCGCCTGCTGGACCCGAAAGCCGCCCACCCGCGGACCTATCTGGCGCAGGTCGAAGGGCTCCCCACCCGGGAAGCCGTCGCAGCGCTCAATCGCGGCGGCATCCCCATTCAGAACTACCGCACGCTTCCCGGCAAGGTGCGGCTGCTCGATGCCGAGCCACCCGTCGATCCCCGCGATCCACCGGTGCGGTTCCGGAAGGAAATCCCGACCTCATGGCTGGAACTCCAGCTCATCGAGGGGAAAAACCGCCAGGTGAGGAAGATGACCGCCGCCGTGGGATTTCCCACGCTGCGGCTGATCCGCGTGAGGATCGGCCGGCTCGACTCGGGAAGTCTGTCACAAGGCCGTTGGGAAAAGCTCGGGCCCGGTGAAATCGCCAGAATCTGGCAGCGGTAACGGGATTTTCCCTACCCTCTGCCCCGATCACTGTGGGGGGCGACCGGGGCAGTTACACACACTATGCTGGGGGGAAGCTCCACTTGCCAAGTCTCAGAACTTCGGCAGGGGGCTAGGAAAGTGATGGGGAGATAAAAGCACGAAAACCGGACATAAACAACCCACGCGATCGCGTGATCTCAGCGCGGCTTCTTGCCCAAACTCTCCGCCACATTCGCCTCATGCCGCGAATAAAGCTCCCGCAGTTCGGCGACGGATTCCGCGGAACCGAACGGCTCAAGCCGCTCGAAAGCCGCCCGGTTGAGGAAATCCCGCCCACGGTTTCCTGCGGCGAACAGGTCCACCTCGATCAGGATGCGCGGACCCTGCGGCGTCCGGATCACAGGGTAGAGCGGATAGACCGGCCTGCCTGCCTGTTCGGATTTCACGGCCACAGCGGTCCAGAGTTTCCCTTTGTAAATTCCCGTGACCGCCGGTGGTGTGGGATTTTTCCGCGCGCCCACGATCTCATAGCCCAGATTCTGCAGCGTCACCGTTCCACTGCGCCCTTCGCCCAGTCGCGCCGCCAGTCCCAGTGCCGCCTGGACATCGCCGCGGCGGGTCGCGTCGAACCACGCTTCCACGCATTCCCGGGCCTCGTCCTCGGTCGGTGGCGGCAGGTCGCCGATTTTCCGGATCACCGGGCTGCCGCCTAGCAGCGACTGCTGCCAGTTCTCCGTCCAGCGCCGGGTCGTGTCGTCCACCCAGTCCTTGTATTTCGCCGCCGTGTTGAGGCTGGGGAAGGGTGTCCACAGCCAGCCTGTCGGGGTCTTCTCGAAGTAAAACGTCCTCGGCTCCCACTGGTCGGGATCCCTCGCCGAGAAAAACTGGAACACCCCCGCCGCCAATGTCTCGTCCGCCTTGAATTCCAGCGGCAGCGCCTGGCTCACCGTGGAAGGCGCATGGATCATCCACCAGATCTTCGCCGCGCGCGTGCAGCTTGCCCGTGCAGGGTCCGCCTCGCCGTCGAGTTTCGAAAGCGTGAGAAGCCGCGTCAGATTCTCGCTCGCCAGCCCGGCGGCCAGCTCCTTCCACGCGAGTTCCGCCGTCGCCTGGACCGCGGGGGGATGTGCTTCCCGCCATTTTTTCGGAAACAAATTCACCAGATCCGGATCGAGCGTTTCGTCATGATCCTCGGCCGCCTCCTCCTCTTCCTCCAGGAAATCGGCCGGCGGATTGAGTTGCCAGAGCCCTTCCTCACCGCGCGTCAGGCCCAGGTTGATCACCTCGATCCGTGGCGCTTGCGACTCGCCCGCATTCCCCGCCGGGTCCAGGCAGGCGATGGATACCGAGCCGTGCCGCGCCTGTTCCTCGTCCTGCACCAGCACCCTCACCACCTCCGGCGCGCTCATCAGATGCCACGCGTGCGGCGGTTTTTCCCCCATCTTCATCGCCCGGTCCGCCGCCTTCAGCCGCGCGGGCCAATCCTCCGGCAGCTTCTCCGCCAGTCCGCCCAGCAGCCCCAGCACCGACGGCAGGTCCTTCGCCGCACAGGCTGCCATGAATCTCTCACCCACCTGCCGCGCGTTGAAGCCACGCAGCTCCTTCTCGGTCAGGTTCACCTCGATCTTCTGCCGCATCCGTTCCGCGGACTCCTCCCGCAGTTTTTCCAAATCCACCACCTGCTCCCGCAGCATCCAGTTTTCCAGCGATTCCAGCCGCTTCTTGAGAGTGATCGCATAGCCCGCCCCCGCGTTTTCGAACGACGCCGGCACCGGTGCCACCCACCACTCCGCCCCGCGCTTCACCAGCGCGATCGGGAAAACCCGCAACCTGCCCGGGTCGAATCCACCCGTCTTCCGCACGATCACCCCGGCGTAGTCCTCGTCCAGTTTCACGGCCCCCACCTCCAGCGGATCGTTCCCCAGCTCACCCGCCAGGCGCTCCAGCCGCCGCGCGATCGCGCTGCGTTTTTCCGCCGCCGTCCCGGCCGAGAGCGCGGTATCGCCGCCCGGTTCCAGGTTCAGCTTCCGCTCCCGCACCTTTTCCAGGAAATCGAGCGCCGCTTTTCCCGGATCACTCGGTGCGGCATGCGCCGTCCACGCGGCCGCCAGCAGAACATAAAGGACTTTCACTGGCCACACCCATACCCCATCCGCCGCCCGACGAAAGCGCAGAATTCGCCGCTCACTCCTCCACCGCCAGGAATTCCGGCAAGCTCCCCGCCGCCGCCAGCCGCGGGTTCGCCTCCCACGCCGGCCGGTCGCCCGCCAGCCGCTTCATCATCCGTTGCAAATACTCGCCGCCGCTGCCATTTCCCGGCGGGATCAGCCGCAGCGCGTCGCCCGCAGCCGCCATATCGATGACCCATGAGGCCGCCAGCCGGCTGTCCACCATCCCTTTTTTGCTCCCCCACACCCGCGTCTCCGGCAGCCGCAGATCTCCCAGCCACGCGCCTCTCGCATGGGGCCGGGCGATCCACCAGCCGTCGGAAATCTTCGTCAGTGTCCGCGTCTGCCGGAGGTCCGCCACCTTGGCCAGCGCCTCCGCCCCCTTCGGATACACCGTCCACCGCACCGGAGATTCCCGGCGCTCGAAGACGCTGCGGTAGCCCACCCAGTATTCGTCCCCGCGGTCCACCACCGCGCGCCACAGCAGGCAGTTGAATGGCGTGGGCGACTCCATCCGCCGCACCACCTTCGTCCCGCGCCGCGCGAGATCTCCGTCGAATCCTCCCGCCGCCACCCACTTCATCCCCATCGCGAAAAGCGCGTATCCCGCCGCGAGACCCAGTCCCCAGCCGCACCATTTCCGGCGTTTTCCCGCCAGGGCCACGGCCGCTCCCGCTGCCTTTTTCCCCCGTGCCTTCTTCTGCGCCGGTGCTTCCCGCAGAAATGCCAGCGCCGCGGCGGCCACCACAAGCGGTCCGCTGAAAAGGAAATCCACCGGCGCGAGAAACCCGAACGCCACCCGCCCGACCGGCAGAGGCCACAGCACCGCCACCCCTTCCGCCGCAAAACAATCCACCAGCGAGTGCGCCCACCACACCGCCAGCACGAACGCCGCCGCCTGCGGCTTCGTGATTTTCTCCCGCTTCCACAGCTTCGCCAGCCCTTCCGCGATCACCCACGACCCCAGCGCCATCACCACCAGCGAGTGGCCCGCGCCGCGCTCCACCGCCAGCTCATACGCATGGTCCAGCACCGGGGAAACCAGCCACTCCAGCACCTCCGGCATCACCCCGAACAACGCCCCCCACGCCAGCGCCCGGTTCCCCAGGCGCTTCCCCATCATCAGCTCTCCCATCAATGCGCCCAGCGCCGCCTGCGTGATCCAGTCCACCGCCCCACCATGCCGGAAATTCCCCGTTCGCAAACCCGAATCCCCGGATTTTTCCATCGCCCGGATTTCCTGCCGGCCGACCCGGTGCCGGTCTAACTTTTTTGCTTCACATCCCCGGCTGTCCGATCTCCATTAGATCACCCTTATGAAACACATCCCACACCCGTTCCGTCTCACGGCAGGCCTGGTCCTGTGCGCCGCCCTGCCGGCCTCCGCCTCCACCGTCCTCACCTTCGACGGAGAGGCTCTCGCCACCTATCAGAACACCCGCTCCTCCGGCGGCTGGACGTATTCCGCCGCCACTTCCGGCCCCGATCCCGTCAATCTCGCTATCGACAATGTCGGCCGCATCGCCGGCGGAGCGGACCATTCCCTCGGCTTCGGCTACCCCTTCGTTCCCGGCAGCCCCATCACCTCCGTCAGCATCCGCACCACCGACGGTTCCGCCTTCCAGCTCGAGAGCTTCGTCCTCTCCGACGGATTCGGAAATGCCAACCTCCGCATCCAGGGTTTCCTCGACGGCTCACTCACTGCCTACGCTCCGGTCGACCGTAACATCTTCGATGCCGCCTCCACCTTCAACTTCACCGGTTGGGACATGCTCGATGAAATCCGCATCACCAACTCCACCGGCCTCGCGGACCTGAACTTCGACATCGACGACATCTCCTACTCCGCCGCCGTTCCCGAGCCCTCCAGCGCCGCTCTTCTCGGTCTCGCCGCGCTCGCCATCCGCCGCCGCCGGTGAGCATTCACCATTTCCATCCCAGCCTCGCCCGCCCGCCGGGCGGGGCTCTTTTTTTGCCCGGCCCCTCCCGTGAGAAAAAAGGTCCCGGCTGTTTACGCCGCGGAGGACCGCCACCCGGTTGGGGAGTAATGGGCGGGGTGGGGGCTGAGGTGTGATTTTCCCGCTCGAAATATTCCCCGCGCTTGCCAGATTGCGACGTGGATTTGTTTTCGAAACCCAGAACGCCCGAGCAGAAGTCGCTTTCCGTGACGCAGTTGCTGCGGCGGATGAAGAATCTGCTGGAGGTGCAGATCGGCGAGACGTGGGTGGAGGGCGAGGTGTCGAACCTGCGGAAACAAGGGAGCGGGCACTGGTATTTCTCGCTGAAGGACGAGGGGGCGCAGATTTCCTGCGCGATGTTCGGTGCGCGGAAGCGCGAGGGGGCGGAGGCGCTGGAGGATGGGGCGAAGGTGAGGGTGTTCGCGGAAGCGAGTGTTTACGAGGCGCGGGGGCAGTTGCAGATCATCGTGCAGAAGGCCGAGCGGGCGGGGGCGGGGGACTTGCAGGCGAAGTTCGAGGCGCTCAAGCGGAAGCTGAATGCCGAGGGGCTTTTCGACGCGGGCCGGAAGAAGGCGATCCCGCCCTTTCCCCGGACGGTCGGGCTGATCACCTCCGGGACGGGAGCGGCGCTGCAGGACATGCTCAACGTGCTGACTCGGCGCGCGCCGTGGGTGCAGCCGGTGCTTTTCCCGGTGCGGGTGCAGGGCAGGGGGGCGGAAATGGAGATCGCCCAAGCCATCGCGAAAATGGGGCGGCCGGAGGCGTTCGGCTATCCGCGGTGCGATGTGCTCATCGTGGGCCGGGGCGGCGGATCCATCGAGGATCTTTGGAATTTCAACGAGGAAGTGGTGGCGAGGGCGATCGCCGAGTGCCCGATCCCGATCATTTCGGCGGTGGGGCATGAGATCGATTTCACCATTGCGGACTTCGTGGCGGACCTGCGCGCGCCGACGCCGAGCGCGGCCGCCGAGCTCGCGGTGTCCGACGGAGCGGAACTGCTGGCACGGCTGGGGCAGATCCGCCGGCGGATGACGCGGGTGACCCGGGAGCGGCTCATGCGCTCGCAGCTCGCGCTGGACGCGGTGAAGCGCGGCGTGCTGCAGCGCGGCGGGGAGAAGCTGCTGCGGGAGTCCGTGATGCGGCTGGACTCGGCGCGTGGCCAGCTTTCCCAAGCGACGCGGAGTGCTCTGGACTCGCGGGCGCTGCGGCTGAACGAGGCGCGCGCCCGCCACAAGGCCTGTCACCCGGCGCGCGTGTTGGAGCGGCGGCTGGATGCGCTGGCAAATCTGCGCCACCGCATCGAGCGGCTGGGCAGGGACACGCTGGACCAGCGGGCCGAGCGCATCACCCGGTTGCGTGGCTTGCTCAGGGCGCTGGGTCCGGAGTCTGCTTTCCAGCGCGGGTTCTCGATCACGCTCGGCGCGGACGGCAAGATCGTCACCTCCTCCTCCGCCCTGAAACCCGGCGACCTCATGCGCACGAAATTCGCCGATGGCGAAACGGCGAGCATCGTCAGCGATTCCCCAAAACCATGATCGAACTCGACCTCCTCACCACCCACGCGGACCGCGCCTATCCGATCCTGGCCGGGCTGGTGACGCCGCGCCCCATCGCCTGGGTCACCACGCTGAACGAGGATGGCAGCGTGAATGCGGCGCCGTTCTCGTTCTTCAATGTCTTCGGCGCCGAGCCGCCGCTGGTGATCTTCGCCCCGGGCGACCGCGACGACGGCTCGCCCAAGGACACCGCGAGAAACTGCCGCCGCACCGGCGAGTTCGTGGTGAACCTGGTGGACGAGCCGCTGGCGGAAGTGATGAACCGCACATCCGCCACCGTGCCTTACGGCGTCAGCGAGACGGACCGTGAACGGCTCGAGACCGCGCCCTCCTCCGCCGTGGCCCCGCCGCGCATCGCCGCAGCTCCGGCGGCGCTCGAGTGCAGGGTGCATTCCATCCAGCAGATCGGCGAAAATCGACTCGTCCTCGGCATCGTCCACCGCGTGCAGGTCCGGGAGGAATTTTTCGATCTGGAAACTTTGCGAATTCGAGGTGATGTTTTCCACCCGGTCGGGCGTATGTCCGTGCCGAATTGGTACTGCAAGACCGGTGATTTGTTCGAAATGATCCGGCCCCGGTAATCTTGCGCCTTCTCTATAACCCATGCCTGCCTGACTCCGATTCCCACGCGAAAAATCCATTCCTCCTGCCTCAGCGATTTGTCCGAAACGGTTCACCCGCACCGCTTTCGGAATTGTCGCGCCATGGCACGGGGAGAAGCCGGCGGTGAACCGACGGCGAATTGACGGACTGAAATGAATTTCCACCGGTATCAGAAACCCACCGTGCCCGCCGCTCCCCATCCGGGGAAAGGCCGCGGAGGCGTGCCTGCCGCCGGGAGACGGGCGGGTGGCGCGCTGCTGCTTTTCGCGCTGGCGCTGCCGCTGGTCCCGGCCTCGCCATTGCTCTCGCAGTCCGCGGATGCGCTGAGGATCACTCCGGTCGCCCCGGAGACCTATCGGTTGGACTGGCAGGAGGCCGGGGGGCTGACACGGGTGCTGGAAGCGAGTAAGGATTTCTCCCTATGGGACGCCACGGGCAGGCCCGAGGTCGGTCTGGAAAGCGCGCGCTCGCTTGTTTTCAGCAGTCCCGAGCCGCGCTACTTCTTCCGTCTGCGGGAGGGCGCGGTCCGCTCCGGCTTCAATGTCGAGTCGCTGCCGCCGAATGACGACCGGTCGTCCGGCCCCCGCCAGCTGCCCTTCCTTGTGAACTTCCTGGGAACGGAGTACAACAGTTGTTATATCAACAACAACGGGAACATCACCTTCGGCGCCGGACTCTCCATCTTCACGCCGGAAGACCTGCGCGCCCTCAACGCGCAGATCCTCGCCCCGCTCTGGGCGGATGTGGACACGCGGCCTCCGGAGTCCGGCCTCACGCGCTTCTCGACCAGCCCGGGCACGCTCAATTTCCAACAGCAATACGTGGACGGCCACCGCGCCTTCGGGGCGACCTACTCCGATGTCGGCCACTTCGACCTCCATCCGGAAAAACTCAACAGCTTCCAGGTCGTGATCATCGAGCGCGAGGATGTCGGCCCGGGGGATTTCGATGTGGAGTTCAACTACAACAAGATCCAGTGGGAAACCGGTGATGTCGACGGCCAGGGCGGGTATGGCGGCGTCTCCGCCCGCGCGGGCATTTCCGGCAGGGGGCCGAAGTCAACCGGCGAGAAGTTCAGCATGGAGATCGAGGGCTCGGGGACACCCGGTTCCTTCCTGGACAAGATCATTCCGTCCGGTGCCTGCAATCGCGACTCTGGCCTCATCTATCGGAGCTGGAATTCGGGCATCCCCGGCCGGCTTGTCTTCCCCTTCCGGAGCGGGATGATGCAGGGGTTGATGAATGTGAACGCGGGCAAGGATCTGGTCCTGCCGCCGACGGCTTCCGGCATGATCGCGCTCGAAGGACTGGTGAGCGTGGTGGGGACCTCCCCCTACACCACCGTCTGGACACAGACTTCCGGCGCGCCGGCGGTGATTTCAGATCCGCAGAGCCTCTGCCCCGTCGTCACGCTTCCCCAGCCGGGACACTACGCCTTCCGGCTGACGAGTTCCACCGAGACGGTGCCGAAGTTTTCCTCCTATGACGAGGTGGCGGTGAATCTCGAAGACCAGGTGCTGACCGTGGATGCCGGAAACACGGTGTTCTCCAGCCCCACCCAGCCGCTCACGCTCTCCCTCACCGGCCAGGCCACCTTCACCGGCGGCGGGACCATCGGCTACGTCTGGAGCCAGAACAACGGCCCGGTCGCCGCCATCGCCAGTCCGTCCACCGCGGTCACGGAAGTGACCTTGCCCGGCCCGGGTTCCTACTTGTTCACCCTCACGGCCACCATCGAGCACGAAGGCCGCAGTTATACCGAGATCGACGACGTGCTGGTGATCCGTGCGGACGACGTGCTCACCGTTCACGCGGGAAATCCCATCCATCTCGACGCCGCCGCGCCGTTCACCGTCACCCTGGCGGGCGAGGCGAGCTTCACCGGTGGCGGAGCGCTTTCCCTCGTGTGGACCCAGACCGCGGGAGACCCGGCCGCCATTTCAGAGCCCGGCATCCTCACGCCCGAGGTCACGCTGCCCGGTCCCGGGACGTATGAATTCACGCTGACGGCCACCACCGCCACCACTCCGCCGCGTTCCTCCGCCAGCACGGTTTCCATCGTGCATGACGCGCAGTGAGCCCGCCGCCGCCGGCCGTCTCAGGCCCGCAGATGGTCGATGGCCTCGCGCAGATCCCCCGCGGTCACCGTGTTGATCACCTTCGCGCTGCCCAGCGCGTCGAGCACCACGAAGCGGATCGCTCCCGAGGAAAATTTCTTATCCCGCGCCAGCTTCTCCATCACCGTGTCCGTCGTGATCTTTTCCGGGAGCACCAGCGGCAGGTGGAATTTCTCCAACAGCGCGATCACCTTCGCGCTTTCCTCCGGCGCGAGGCCCGCGTGCCGTTCGGATAGAAACAACGCCGCCCGGATCCCCAGCGAGATCGCCTCGCCGTGCAGCATCTCTCCGTAGGGCACCGCCGCCTCGATCCCGTGACCGATCGTGTGGCCGAAGTTCAGCAGCGCCCGGATGTCCTTCGTCTCATGCTCGTCCGCCTCCACCACCCGCGCCTTGATGGCGATGTTGCGGGCGATCAGATCGGCCGGCACCTCGCGGCCGGCGGGATCCAGCGCCGCCAGATCCTCCAGCATCGCCGCATCGCGGATCGCCGCATGCTTGATCGCCTCCGCGAATCCCTCGTGAAATTCCCGGTCCGGCAGCGTGCCCAGCGTTTCCGGATCGATGATCACCAGCCGCGGCTGATGGAAGGCTCCCAGCAGATTCTTCCCTTCGCCCACGTTCACCCCGGTCTTCCCGCCCACCGAGGAATCCACCTGCGCCACGATGGTCGTGGGAATCTGCACGAAGGGAATGCCCCGATAGAAAATGGACGCCACGAATCCCGCCAGATCGCCCACCACCCCGCCGCCCAGGGCGACCACCAGCGACTTCCGGTCATGCCCCGCGCGGATCATCTCGCGGCAGAGAGCCTCCGTTTGTCCCATCGATTTCGACGCCTCACCCGCCGGCACCGTGTGCAGCGTCGGGCGGTATCCCGCGGCTTCCAGAGATTCCAGCAGCGCGCCGGAGTGAAACCGCGCCACCGTCTCGTCGCTGATGATCGCGATGCGCGCGGAGGAGATTCCCGCCTTCTTCAGCGTCTCACCGGCCTGGGCCAGCAAGCCGGGTTCGACGAGGACATTGTAGGCGCGGTCAGCGAGATCGACATGGACGGATGGCATGCGCGGAGGATGGGAAAAGTTCGCCGCATGTCCAGTCCATCTCCCGGATCCCGCGCTGGCGGGAAAGAGGGTTTCACCGCCAAGGCGCCAAGACCGCCAAGGGAAGAAGGCGAGAGGGTGGGCGGGAAATGCGTTCCCCAGCGGGAATCACACCCGGATTCCTTTCCTCGGTGTTTCTTGCGTTCTTTCGCGGCCCGATTCTTGAATCCGAATCCCACGCTTCCCTGGCGGCCTCCGCGCCTTGGCGGTGGAACCCTCTTTCCTGCCTCAACCGGAAATCACTCCCGCAACCACTCCCGCGCCGCCGCTTTTTCTTGGTGAGCAAATCCTCTCACCTCCGCCTTCACGAAATGCCCCCCACGGGACGAGAGGTAACTGATCTAATGGCGGGATCGAAGTTGCTTCTCGACGTCCCGAGATCGCCTCCGGTCGTGCGGTGCGCCTCGTCGATGAGCACATAGATGTTCTTCCGCAGGTTCAGGTCCGCCGGCATGCCGCGGAACTTGTGGATCATCGTCACGATGATGCCCCGGTAATCGATCTTCAGCAGCTCGTTCAACCGCCGGATGCTGCTGGCGTGTTCCAGATTCCCCAGCCCCAGCGCCGCCAAGTTCTTGAGCACCTGGTCTTCCAGCTCGTTGCGGTCGATCATCAGCAGCACCGTCGGCTTGTCTGACGCGATGGCGCGGGAACCCGATGGCATCCGTGCCGGTGAAAGTGACTATCTTTTCTTTTATTTCGTTCGCTTCGAATCAGCGGCCTTTGATTTTCGACGAGATTTAAATGGAGGCGGACTTTCCAAAGCCGAACGCCAGAACTCAGGGGGGATCGGAGAGTCATGCATGACACAGGCCAAAACAACTGCACCATAGGGAATGCCTTCCAAAGATTCCGCTGGATAAGTATTTCGCATAGTCTCAACAAACTCGCGGACTTTTGGTGAAAAAGTATTAACATCAAGGGTGCCTAATCTTGAATACTGCACCGTAACACAAATTCCTTCGTTTCCAACTGGACCCGCGAGAACTTTGTCAAGCCAGGCTGATGGAGGCACCCAGCTTTGCAACTCCACCGTTTCGGGAAATTCGAATGATTTGCCGAAATCATCTTGCCCCAAAACGAGGTGCTGAAAAAATGCCCACGCAAGAGCTTCTCCCTCTCTGCCCAGTTTGCAGACACAAATTTCGATGATCATTTGCAACAAGTAAGATGATTTACCGAAGCTCTCCGACGGAGGTTCGTTGGTTGCCATAAATTCAAGCAACAAGGCCCAAGAGTTACTTTGATCAATAACACGAACTCCCCCGTGCCCAATTCGGCGAAAAATCAGCCGCTCATGAATGTCGTGAAAAATTTCCAAAACTTCGTCTCCTCGATTTGATGCAGCAAGAAGAAGCCACGATAAAAATAACTCAATATGGTGAATATCGAGTAACGGCCGGCGGCAAGCGGAATTGGCATTCATCATCTTGACGAGCGTGTCGACTACAGTATTATAGCCTTTTCGCATAGCCTCCTTATTGCCACTTTTATCGTCGGGCATAAATTGTTCCATCTGCAAAAATGAACAGCCCAAAATCCCAAGCCTCGCTAGATGCCAGTATGCATGATGAGTAGAAATAGCTTCCGTAAAATGCCCGTTAAAACCACATGTAAGCGAATCCTCAGTAGCCAATAGCACCGCATTTCTTTCATAATAGGCTTCCAATTCGGCCAAGTAGAAACTCATCCATATTTTGAATACCTCTCCTGCCATCGACTTCGTGTTTGACTTTCTCACAGCACTCCATAAAGCGAGCACCGCCCACTCCATCATCTCGATCCAACCAGTCTCCCATGATGGTTCTTTCTTCCCATGCGCATGAAGAATCACCAGAGCCATTGAAATTAATCGAGCTTCCTTTTCCCCTGCGCCATCTCTGAGCACCACTCCTAAGAACTCTCGCCAGTCTGGAATTAAGACCTCTCGCCACTGTTCGGAACCGTGTGAAAAATCCTCCACTTGCCAACAAATGTAAGAGAAGGAGCGGAAGAACTGCTCGGGAAGCAATGCGGGACTTCCAATGAGCTTTTCCTTCACTTTATCTGTAATTGTAGTCAGATTCCATCGCTCAAAGATAAGCTTTGCCGAGTTCCCGACAGTCGTGCCAAGTGACTTTGCAAGCCTCTCATAAGCCTCAACACCTCGAGCTTCGTCCTCTTTATTATAAGCAACGACAATTCTTACCTCTGTAACCGAGCGCATTTCTGGTGTTGTGAGATCTTGAGACGCCGCAAGGCGAACATCTTTCTCAAAACCCGCAGCCAACCAGTTTTTGTAAGTTAGCGCTTCGTCTTTTAACACAAAGATCGTTAATTTTTTACCATCGCGATTAATAACCTTTAGATCTTCTCCATATTCGTGTTCCTTCTTGGGCTTTGGTGCCTTGTTTCGACCTCCTCGGTGAAAAGCAAGCCGGAGGGGAATGAGATCATCAGCCTCAGCGAGTTTGAGAATGACGTGGTCAAAACCATATTTTGGTCCTGACTTTTCATCGCGAGTTTCCTCACGTAATCCATGAAGGTAGCCCGTAAGGAATGTGGTAGTTATTTCAGGACTCATGGGTCTCTGAGGTTGCGCGTCTTTGCCTTTCTCGGTCAATCAAATTGGATACTTTGCGGGATGCATGACGGATGCGCTGCGCACAGCCATCCGGATCCACTGTTACAAAACGTGGCATTTCCATGGAATGAGAGTACTCGTTCATAGTGGTTGGTTCATCCAGACGGCCATCGCTGTAGGTTTGCCACTGTTTTCCACCGTATAGAGTGTAGGATTTTGAGAACAAACCAATCAGAGTATTGCCTTTCTCCATCCCTTCAGACAAGCGCTTGCTCTGTCTCTGCCGTTGAAGTCGACTAGCTCTTCGGAATCCTCTGAGCTCGATAGAATTAACGGCTGATCCATGACATGGCCGGATCTTCTCAAAATACTCTTCTGCCTTCTGAACCGCAGACTCAACCAGCGGATTATCATTCTCCATCGCGAACTTTTTAAGGGGCTCAAGACATGCTCCAGGTAAGTTCTTCATTTGATAGATTAGCTCATCTTCAAAAAGTTTTGTCAGCGCATCAGACGCCATTTCAACGCGTGGAAGTAGCGCCAAGAGAAATCGAGTAATAACCCCATCATAAAACGGCTCTTGTTGCAGATGAAAGATGAGCAGCGCCACCCAATCATCACTCCATGAGGCCATTTCATTGACAGGCAACGAAGAACCATGCAGAACATCAAAAAGGATCATGCCAAGATGGCGGACAGGCTCATCGAGAGAGGAAAGAGCATGGTAATACAAAAGCTCCGGTTCGTTCATCCGCAGGCGGTCCTTCAGCTGGTGAAACGCTGTATCGTCCGAGAAATGGTTTGCAATCCCATTGCGATCAACCTTGGCAAATGAAAACAGAAGTGATTCAAAATCGTGGCGCGAAGACGCCAAGCTGGTATCCAGCAGTTCCCCCAATTCTCGCCACGTACCCTCGTTTTCAGGCCTAATAGGTAGAAGACGCGGAACAATCGTTTGCAACAGCGGTAGACCCAAATTTGCAACCCGGTCGTCACACTCACGGGCCAGACGAATCACCCAATGTGTCCAATTGGGATCGGCTTCCGCCGGTGCGTGTTGATGAATCCACTGGACCCCGTACTTAAAGCTCTCGTCGCAGCGATGTTCGGCCATAATTGTTCGTCCAACAAAATTGAGCGCTTCTTCCACTTCGATAGGAGTGCCGGCGGACATCTGTTCTAGCTTTGACCGGTAATTCGAAACATCCAGAGGTGCGTGTCGGTCATGCACAATCCAAGACCGGTGAAACACGATCCGGCGGTTTTCGTCCTGATGCCCCTGAAGCAACTCATCCAAGCCTTTTGTCAACGCGGGATCAACTGCTCTGAGGCGTCCTAGCATCGGCACAGCCATCGAAATTATGTCGTCGTCTGGGTGTGCGCCCATCCAACTGGTTACAATATCAAGCGCAACAAGGCAACGATCCTGAGCCAAGCTACCAATTCCGTTCCATAAACCCGGCGAACCATCGTTTCCTAGCCGCTTACGAATTCGCGGGAGCCAATCGGCTAATACCCTTGCCGGTATGCGAGCAAGCGAAAGGAAGAACGGCAAGCAGTAGAGGGGTGTAAAGAAATTATTATTTCCAATAATTCCGTCAAGCAAGTGGTGCTTCGAGGACTCAGGCGCTGAATTGTAAACACCTGCCCAGAGACTACCCAAAAGCGTGTCTCGGCCATGTCCCCATGCAATTTGACGAGAAGCTCCAGAAATGAACTGAAAGAATGTACCCTCGTCGGCCAGTTGGACAAGTTTGAGACTTTTGATCGCAGCATCCAACTCGCTTGGATCTTTTTGTAGTAGCATAGCCGCTGCGTTTGCCATCTCATCATCAATCTCCTTAGTCTTGGCAGTGTGGTCTGAATTCCACTGGGCAAGGCAAGTAACGACTTTCTGCATCATTTCGGATTGCAGGATTTTTTCTGTTTGATGAGCCTCCTGCTTTTCTTCCGAATTGCCGCTGGATTTGTTAAATTTTCGCTTTGTGCTCACAGGTGCCGTAATGGGATTTTAGAATTTTTTGAATTTCCCTTCTCGGAGATCGGACTGGCACGCTCTCCACAAGGTCGCGATCGACGAACCACTGGTGGATGGCCTTTTCCTTGTTGTCCCCGGCATTTCCCGAGCCGCGGGAGGCGGCCCCGGTGTCCCAGACCACCGCGGCACGGCCGTCGGCCTTGAGGGAGGCGGAGATGTGCTGGGTCCAGCCCCAGTCGGCGGAGGATTTCCCGGGGAAGCCGGCTTTGGCGGGGAAGCGGTCGAACTCGTCCGCATCGTAATCCGCCTCGGTGAACCAGTCCTGGTTCCACATGGGATTATCCTCCTTGCTGGACGATCTGAGGTGTGGCTTCGCGATTGAGACCGCGCTGCCGCGCTGGGCAGTGGCGACGACGCGGTCGAAGGTGCGGAGCTTGCCGCGCTTGTCCCGGAACTTCGGGTTCTTGAAGGTATCGCCGATCTCGATGGTGCCCTCCATGTCGTGGATGATCATGTTCATGCAGGCCATGGCCCAGGTATCGGCCACGTATTGATTCGGCAGCTTCCGCCGCTGCCTCACCCTGCGGGCGCGCTGTGCGCGTCTCAAATGGGCGCCCCACGCCCATTGGTCCTGATCGTAGAGCTTGAGCGGGGTGGCGACACTCCTGTTGCCATTCTTTTTCTTTCCATTCGCTTGGGGACAAGAGTGTCCCCACTCCTTAGCGGCATCGCAGAGGCGCTTGGTGAAGATGAGCGGGAGGATGAAGTCCTTGTACTTCGGCGCGTCCTTCGCGCCACGGATGGAACAAGCGGCGTCCCAGATCCATTGTTCGAGGGATTTGTTCTTTTCCGGCTTGGGGGAGGTGGATTTACGGGCGGGCATTTTGGGTGAACTGCTGGAGACTAACGGCAGTTTCGCCGGGTGGAAGATCAAAAAAAGCCCTCCCGCGAGCGAACGCGAGAGGGCTTGGAGTTGTCGGACTGCTGGATTTCTCCTCCCTCAGACCATCATGATCTGCACCACGCTGCTCCAGTCACCGGCGCCGGCGGGGACGCGGATGCGGCAGCGGACGCTCACCCAGGTGCCGGGGGTGAAGCCGGAGAAGGTGGTGCGCGAGGAATTGGTGGAGGGCTGGATCTCCCACTCGGTCGGGTTCTGGCCGATGGCGGTCTGCCACTCGTACATCACGCGGTGGTCGCTGACGTCGCAGGCGGCGTCCAGGCTGCCGCTCACCTTGCCGTGTCTGAGGCGGAGGTTGGAGGGGGCGGGCTGGATGCCGACGGGCAGGCGGTCCTTCTGCATAGGATACTTGGTGGAGAGGAATTGCTCCAGGGTGGTGGCGGTTTTGTCGATGTACTCGCCAAGCTGGCGCAGCCCCTCCGCATAGACGAGGCGGGCGCTGTTTTTGGCGGCTGTCTCCGTCTTGCCCCCGTCCGTGGCCGCGGCGGAGGAGTCGGTGAAGTGCTTCTGCATGGCAAGCAGGTCCTCGATGGTGGGGACCGGAGCCGGCAGCGACGGATTGTCTTTGACCGCGGTGAGGATGGTGTTGCCGGTGGAGTCGAAGTCGTTATCAGAATAGCTGGTGAGCCACGTGGACGATGTTTTCAGGGACATGGTGTTATATTTGGGTGTGGGTGAGGGCTGGTGGCGGCTGGCGACCTCGCCAACCGTCCTCCAACTTCGGCGCGGCGTGGTGCAGTTAGGGTGCCATTCTGTTGGGAAATATCGCGGAAGAACGCGGCGGATCATGTGAGTTCTGTTGGAAAATTCCGGAACAGTTCCGATTTGGTAAGTCCGGGTGATAGGGGCATGATTCCGGATCGTCGATCTGACGCGGAATCCCGGGGGGAGATAGGAAATCAACGGGAGAAAATCACCGGATCCCGGGACTTTTCAAAAAAGCCGCAATTTTTCCAACGGATCGTCGTTCGGGAGGAGAAATGTCCCGACGATGTTCTTCCGACTAACGACGATTTCGGAAAATTCCCGTCAGGCAGCCATTTCCCGCAGGGAGGGAACCGCAGACCGTCGTGCGGGAAGAACGGATCGTCGTTTGGAAATGGAAAATCGTCGGGAAGAAATGACGGATTCCCGGGACTGAATGAAAAAGTCCCGGGAAGAAATCACTGGCTAACGGGAGGAAATGACAACTCCACGGGAGTCAGGAACGGAACGACCGCACGGAACCGCGTCCCGTCGCGGGGAATCCGCCATTTCACGGGGCTTTCCCGGATGGCAGGTCGTTAGGGCCCATTTCGTCTTTATCAGGTCCCGGCGGTACAGCGGAACTAAGCCGGTGGCGTGAGCCACCGGAAAAAGAGTTCACAAAATGAATCCGCCCCGGCAGGGGCGGTGGAGGGTGGCGTTTCCTTGATGGCAACGCTTCTATCGCCCCTGCCGGGGCTGAATGAATGCCTGACGGAATCCCGGTGGCTCACGCCACCGGCTAAACTCCGCCACCCCTCAGGGGCCGTCGGATTTCAACGAAACGGGCCTCAACTGCGTGCCGTTGGAGGTTTCCCAACAGTTACGGGAAAACCGGCCCCCGGGATTTTCATTCCCCGGCGAATTTCCGGCTTGGAGGGAAGCGGCAATCTGGTGAACTGGAAGACGGGCGGGGGCGATCCCGGCGGGGACGCGATCCCGGCACCGCCCCTGTCACTGCCACAGCAGCCGCCGCGCGTTTCAAATGCAGGAGAGTTTCCCCATCAAAAGATCGCGGATGCGGTGGTTTCCAATCATCGGCGCGATCGCCTGCGGGTGGACGCCGCCCCGTGCCTCGGCCAGCGTGGTCGTGGTGAGGCCCGTTCATCCATTGCTCGCGGCCGCCGGGCAGCATGACCTGACCTTCGAACTTCAGGATGTGGACTTCAACGGGGACGGCATCCCCGAGTTCCAGGTGCTGAGCACCCCCGGGAGCGTGGAGCTGTTCATCTCCGCTCCGACCCGGATCTTCATCGTCAGCTCGCCACCGCCGAACCTCGGGGGACTGGTCGCGAATCTGGATGAGAATGTGACCGTGGGTGGTGAAACCGGAAATCCCCTGTATCGCTGGTATGGAGGAGGGACCCACACCATCCAGGATCTCTATCCGAACATCCTGGAGAAAAGGGTGAGCCTGGCGATCACGGGCTCGGAAGGGTCCGGCAGGGAATCGTATTTCCAAGGGCTGTCGGGATACTTCGCCGTCGAGTTCGAGCTGGCGGGCGGGACGCACCACGGCTGGGTCCGGATGTCCGGGAGTGAGGAATACGGAGTCGGCGGGTTGATCACGGAATGGGCCTACGAGACGCTTCCCGGCGTGCCGATCACCACGGGTGTGCCGGAGCCGTCGGTTCTATCGCTCATCGGCATGGCGGGCATCCTGCTGGCGCGGCGTCGGCGGGAATGAATGGCGGCGGCGGTGCGATGGTCCATCCGATGCAGACAAACTCGTTTTGGAAGATTGACCGCGAATCGAGCGAATCTGGCGAATCCGAAGAGGGGGGAGGTCCGGAACGGATGGAACCTGTTTGCCTGGAGCCTCCCTTTTTTGAATCAGGCGCGGTGAAACTTCTTCCGGATTCGCTGGATTCGCCAGATTCGCGGTTCGTTTTCTTCAGAATGAGAAACCTGTCATCTCATGCGTTGATCCCGGCGGGCATCGGTGGTTTTCTCGCGGCATGGAAATCCGCAAGCATGCCGAGCAGGTGCCTTTCACGACCAAGGACGGATCAACGATCCGCAGTC
The DNA here is from genome assembly GCA_040388015.1 of Verrucomicrobiota bacterium. Classification (GTDB taxonomy): domain Bacteria; phylum Verrucomicrobiota; class Verrucomicrobiia; order Verrucomicrobiales; family Akkermansiaceae; genus Luteolibacter. The sequence continues at coordinate 27,880 of JAZKCQ010000008.1, forward strand.
TGCTGGATCTGTCGAACGCTCCGGTCAAAAACCAAAGCCTGGCCGAGGCGACGATCCCCGCCGGGGGCGAAACGGAGCGGCACCATCACCGGCTCAGCGAGGAGTTCTACTACATCACGGCCGGAGCCGGGCTGATGGAGATCGACGGAGTGGAAAAGGAAATCGGCCCGGGTGATGCGATCCTGATCCCGGCCGGAGCATGGCACCAGATCCGCGCCACCGCGCCGCTGGAGTTTCTCTGCTGCTGCGCCCCGCCGTATGCGCATGACGACACGTATTTCGTGTGAGGGTCCGGCGTTTTGGTTGGGAGGCTTCGGTCTTTCTTCAACCGCGAATGGACGCGAAGGGACACGAATGAGAAATATGGATGCAGGAGAAGAATCAGGACAAACTCACAAGGGTGTTTGTCATGTTAGGGAAGACAAAACAGGTTTCAGAGTTTTCCATCAACCATTCGCGTTGATTCGCGTCCATTCGCGGTTCGTCTTCGATCTTCGCGGTTCGCCTTCGATCATGATCCAATAACAAAACGCTGCTTCCGCCGGACGGGATGTCTGACGGAAGCAGCGGATGGAGTGTCAGCGGTTTTCTTTGTCCGGCTGATCTGGAGAAATCAGTCGATGGTGCTCAGCGAGCTGACAGGACGCGGGCGGGTGATGACCGGCGCTCTGTCCCGCGATTTGTTCTGGAGGAATTCGCAGAGTTTCGCGGCACCGAAAGCGAGGAGGGTGGGCGGCGTGAGGGCCGCGACCAAGCGGACCTGGGAGACCAGCAGGGATCTGACAGGCAGACGGTGCAGGACATATCCGGCGGCGACGGCGGCGAGGATGGCCTTGCCGGGAGATTCGCGGACGCGCTGCTCGCAGTCCTGATAGTGCTCGCAGGCTTTCCGCTTCACATCGCCGACGAGGGCTTGGAGGCCTTGCTCGACGGTCGGCGGATTCACGGGAGTGGAGGAAAGTGGAGTCATGGTTACCAGAATTTGAGGGTGGTGTAGAGTTGTCCGAGCGAGGCTTTCACCGAATCGCCGATGTGGCTGGCGAGGTCGGCGGGCTCGGCGAGGATCTCATCCTCGGCGAAGTAGGAATGCTTCCCGGAGACGATGAGTGCGCCGGCGGCGATGCCGAGGGCGAAGGCTCCGAGCACGATGGGCACGGGATTCCGGCGGATGTGCTCGCTGGCGGTGGAGAGCATCTCGCAGCTTTTCTCACGGAGGATCTCGCCGCCGGTGGTGACGGCGTCGCGGGCTTTTTCCGCTCCTTGTTGCAGGTTGTCGCTGAGATCTCCGGCGTTTTGTGTGGTGAAGTCCATGGTGGTCATAGTGAGGTGGAGGTGGGGGCTGCGTCGGCGCGGGCCAGGCTGTTGAAAAAGACCCGCTGCCATTCGTAACCTTTGATGGAGAGATAATTGGAAGGATGCTCCGCGCCGTTCTTGCGGACGAAGCGCTGGACCTCGCTTTCCGCGATCCAGCGTTTTTCTCCGTGTTCGTTGAGGAAGCACCATTGTCCCGGGCGGTGTTCGTCCCGCACGCGCATCGTCTCGATGTGTTCGCCGATGGTGAGGTCCTCATGCGGCTCGGGGCCGCTGCGGGAGGTGATGTCTGATAAATTTCTGGAATCCCGGCCGAGGGGGGTGGAGTTGCTCATGGGAGTAGGAGTGGGTTTTCAAATCCCATTTGCAGAAGGTGTTCCCATTTCGCGAGGTCGTCGGATCAAGGAAAATCAAGGTTTCCTGAGAAAGGGGCGGGAGGGGGGCGGGGCGTTTTGCAACATCGACTAACGGCAATCGTGCGGAATGCTTTCACCCCGCGATGCCTGCGAAAATCACGGGAGGCGGGCTTTAATGACTCGCATGTGGAGGGAAACGGTGACAATCTGATTTCTCCGGATGATCCGCTTCAGCCACCACCGCAGCACCGCAGAATCGCTCCAGGAATACGGGCGTGGCATCGCCGGGGGACTGATGTTTTCCCTCCCGCTGCTCTACACGATGGAAGTGTGGTGGGCGGGCTTCATGCTCCACCCGGGGCGCATCCTGATTTACGGCATCGCCACCTTCGCACTGCTCCTGCTCTACAACCGCTTCGCCGGACTGCGGCGGGATGCGACGCTGGCGGAGGTGGCGATCGACTCGGTGGAAGAGATGGGCATCGGCCTGGTCCTGTCCGCGGTGATCCTCTGGCTGACGGGAAGGATCTCCGGGGAGATGGACGGACTCGAAGTGCTGGGCAAGATCGTGATGGAGGCGATGACCGTAGCGATCGGCGTCTCGGTGGGGACCGCCCAGCTCGGAGCCGGGGACGAGGGCGACGAAGGGCTGTCCGGCGAAGAGGAGGAAAACGCGAGCGCCTACTTCCCCCAGCTCTCGCTCGCACTCTGCGGCGCGGTGCTCTTCGCGGCCAACGTGGCGCCGACGGATGAGATCTCGGTGATCGCGGTGGAGAGCACGCCGGGGAAGCTGCTGCTGCTCTCGCTGCTTTCGATCTTGTTAGCATCGCTGATCCTTCATTTCTCCGGCTTCCGGGGATCCGGCCGTCATGTGGCGCGGGACACCGCCCTGCTGGCGGCGCGGGGGATCGTCACGACGTATGCGGTGGCGCTGCTGGCGGCGGTGGGATCGCTGTGGTTTTTCGGGAAGCTGGATGGCGAGCCGTTTTTCCAATGCCTGGCGCAGACCATCGTGCTGGGTCTGCCCGCGGTGCTCGGTGCTTCCGCCGGACGCCTGCTGCTGCAAGGAAGCGATGCAACGAACGCTGAAAAATCATGAGGAAATCAACTCCGGAGAATCCGACGAAGAATCTGTTGGAATGGATCGTCTTCGGCATCAGCACCGCGCTGGTGCTGGCGGCGCTGGCCTTTCTAACCCTCGCCACCCTCCGCGTGGAGGACGGCCCGGCGGAGATGCGGGCGGAAGCGGGAACGCCCGTCGCCAAGGACGGCTGGCTGCGCATCCCCGTGACCGTGAAGAACCACGGCCAGCGCGTCGCCGCGAATGTGGAGGTGCGCGTCTGCATCGGCAGCGGCGCGGACAAGCACGAGGCGGGATTCACTGTGGACTTCGTCCCTCGCGGAGGAAGCAGGACGGGGGCGGTTTCCTTCAAGGAGAGGGAAGTGCCGCTCGAGCTGGAGTGCGAGGTGCTGGGCTACGAGGAGCCGTAGGGTGAAAAGAGGCTGGCCCTTGGTAGGGCGCAGGGAGGTCGGAAGGCCGGGCTCCTCTCAGGTGGGAGTTTCCAGAAAGCGGCACCGCTTGACCCGGGCGTGGATCTCGGGACACTGGGCTCATGGATTCTTCCACGTATCAATGCAAGGCCGGGGAAGTGCTCATCCGCCAGGTGGAACCCGACGATTTCCCCCGCCTGATCGAGCTGAACAGCAAGGCATTCCCGCTGCTGGGAGAGGAGAACGTGGTGTGGAGCGTGCGGCAGTTGCACAATCATTTGAAGGTCTTTCCCGCCGGACAGCTCGCCGCTCTGGTCGACGGCCGGATCGTCGGCGCGGTTTCCTCGCTCATCATTAAGGCGGATCGCGATCCCTATCGGCAGCACACCTACGCGGGCGTCACCGACGGCGGCTATTTCCACAACCACGACCCGGGCGGAGACACGCTTTACGGCGCGGATGTCTATGTCGATCCGGATGTTCAGGGCATGGGCATCGGCGCCGCGCTTTATGAAACCCGACGCGTCCTTTGCAAACGGCTCAACCTGCGACGCATCATGGCCGGAGGCAGGCTCGCCGGTTATGCCGAACTCGCCGCCGAACTAACACCCGAAGAGTATGTGCAAAAGGTCAAGGACGGGGAAATCCGCGACAGTGTCCTGAGCTTCCAGATGCGGGAGGGCTTCGTCGTCCGCGGCATCCTGCGCAACTACATCACCGATCCGGTCAGTCTCAACCACGCCAGCCTCATCGAGTGGCTGAACCCCGACTATGTCGAAACGGAACCCTCGTCGAAGGTGCGCATCGCCTGCGTGCAATACCAGGTGCGGAAAATCGACAGCTTCCAGGACTTCGCCAACCAGGTGGAATACTTCGTGGAAACGGCGGCCGACTACCGTTCGGACTTCGTGCTGTTTCCCGAGTTCTTCACGGTGCAGCTCCTTTCCTTCATCGAGCCGCTGTCATCCATCCAGGGCATCCGCCGGCTTTCCACGGATTTCACGGAGCCCTTCATCGAACTGATGTCCGGCCTCGCGCAGAAATACGGCCTCTACATCATCGGCGGCAGCCACCCGATCGAGGAGGACGGAGAACTTTATAACAAGTGCCTGATATTCGATCCCGAGGGCCGCTACATCTCCCAGCCGAAACTTCACATCACCCCTTCGGAAAAACGCTACTGGGGCATTTCCGGTGGCAGCGAGCTGATCGTCCTGCCCACGCCGAAAGCAAAGATCGCGGTGCAGATCTGTTACGATGTCGAGTTCCCCGAGGCCACCCGCTACCTCGCCGACCAGGGCGTGGACATCCTTTTCGTCCCATATTGCTGCGACGACCGCCACGCCCAGCTCCGCGTGCGTTACTGCGCCCAGGCCCGTGCCATTGAAAATCAGATCTTCGTCGCCACCGCCGGCGTCATCGGGAATCTCCCGAGCGTCCCCGCGATGGACATCCACTACGGCCAGGCCGCGGTCTTCACGCCGTCCGACTTCGAGTTCGCCCGCGACGGCATCCAGGCGATCGCCGATTCCAACGTGGAAACCCTGTTGGTCACCGACATCGACACCGGCGACCTCTATCGCTCCCGCGCCTCCGGTTCCGTCACTCCGCGGCTCGACCGCCGGACGGATCTGTTTGAACTCAGGGTGAAATTGAAGAACCTCGATACCAGCATCGAGCTCACCGACGCGCCGGAGATCAAGCTGCCGAAGTGACGGCAACTGGAGTGCGAATCCAAAGTCTGCTCCAGCAGGCCTCCAGGCACATTCATTTCGCGCGAATTCTTCATGCAGGACCGCCCGAAAAAACACGAGCGGCCCCGTCAACAGCTCAGGCCCGCGGAATGAAATTCTTGAAACTCCTCCCCGGCCCCGGCGAAACCAGCGGGCCGGCTGGCGGATTTCATTGACAGTCATGGGCTTCAGCCCTTGGCTCTCACAGAGAGCGCCGGTTAGCGATTCGATCATTCCGAGATGCTCATCTGGTTGATAAAGGCTGTTTGCTAGTAACCATGAAGACGTATCACCGGATACCGCTTGTTCTATCGTGCCTTATGGGATTCGCCATGGGACAGGAGGTCGAGCTCATGGACTTTACCCTTCCAGTGACCGAAAAGTTCGTTGAATTTGCTGAAGAAGCACGCGAAGACCGGGGTTGGGATGTGTCCGAGTTCTTCAAGATGGCTGGAATCTCAATCCCGCAAGGTGGAAAAGTTGCCATCAACAGGTCAAATGGCACATTGAATGTCAGATTACCACGGGACGAAGCTTTGCGGCTGATCCAAGTTCTTAACTGGTGCATTGTCGAATCGCCCGCGAGATTTTTCAGAGGTGTCATTGAGCGATCAGACCAAGCGACTGCCGAGATTGACGCAAAAAAGGAGATCCCCATTCCTCAAACCTCTGCGGGTCGTGTGGGAATCAGTATTCATGTAGAGAAACGGTCTGGCGACAGGATCACCTGTTTGATCATTAACAATACCGACCGACCGACCTGGTTCGGCGGATGGGGATTGGATTCGCCTGCCTACCGGGTTCAGGAATGGTCAGGCGATCGATGGAAGGAGCACAGGATTGTGTGGGATTGTGGCGTTGGTTTGGGCACGCCCAAGCTTTCGCCGGAGCGAGCTTGTAGATTCGATTTGGATTTGCCCATGACAGCAACGCCAGTCCGGATCGGCATCGCGCTATTGGACGACGTTTCCATCCAGCAGACACATAATTCGATTTGGACCGAACCCGTGAATCAATCAAGCGAACAAGCCTCGCCATCCGACGGCGATAAACCCGAAAATTGAATACGAGCGTCCGTCCCGCCGCGGATGCGCTCAAACGTTGGCCTCAAAAATGAACTCCGAAATTAAACTCCCAGATGATCTTTTCGGGCGTTGGTGGTTCGAGCACGACTCGGAAGATTCGCCAGGGTTATTGATCGTCGAGCATGGAGGTCGTGCGGTTCAGTTCCACACCATGAAACGGCGCTTGCCGAAGCGCGAAGTAATGCGGCTCTGGTTCACAGTCGCCAATTCGACGACAATTCGATTCAGACCCGGGCCAACCGGCGAGGGGTGGCCTCGCACTGTGCGACGTACCGACAGCGGTTATTCGATTGCGTCAGAGGACAAGGTTTTCCCGATGCGAGCGGCGTCGGACGCCGAACTTCCTGACTGGTTTGAAGAGGATTATCGGGCGGCTGCTGATCTCATGGATGCGCAAGAAGGGGCAGGGGCAAAGCAGGAAAACCAATTGGGCGAACACGTCGCGGGTGGCACCGGCGGATAAGCGCCCTCGTTCGCTTCGCTCTGTGAGTCATACACCGCCGTGCCACCACATCGAACGTTCGGCTACAAAATGAATTCCCTCCCTTACAGTTTTTGGAAGATGCCCTCGCCGGGGGTGTCAGGTCAGTTTGATTACATGCTGATCGATCCCGAGAAAAAGCGCTGCGTGGTATCCGTCCTCGTGAGAACAAATCCGCTGAAGCGCGGTGCTATGCCGATATGGTATAAAGAAGGGCCGAGAAATGTTTTCTCTACCAAAAACAATCCGCTCGACCGCTGGCATGACCACCTTTACCGCCTTGAATGCGACACGATCTATTGGAGATGGTTGTCGAAAGGAATTGAGCATGCTTGGAACCGGGTTTCGCAAACGGAAGTTCCTGAATGGTTTTCCGAGCGGGTGCAACGGGTGTACGCCAGAATGGATTTGGCCGAACAAGCTGCCGCATCTGACGGCGACTAGCCCCAAATTGAATTGGGGCTCCCAACCCGCTGCGGATGGGCTCAAACGTCCGCCAGAGAATCAAAGCCCAACACCATGAGAGTAATAACGACGGTTTCGATATGTATTGCCTCGCTGGGAATTGCGGCGGTGGCTCTGCTGGGCGGCCTGTTTCAGCAGTCCTTTTGTCGATATGTTCCAGACACGCCGCCTGGCTCAAGCGCTTTCACTCTGATTTTGGGACCACAGTTCACTGGAGGCTCGTTTGACAAGGTGATCATACCACTACTTTACCGCAGATCGGGCGAGAGCACCCGCGATCCTCAGGTCTTTGTGGATCTCACCGACAATACCCTTGTCCGAGGATACAATGACAAGAACACGATCACACTGTCTTCCGTGGAAATAACGAACGAGACCGGACAAGCATTTTCGCTCATTCCGGCTGGTGCCGCCCGGACATTTCCGGTTGATCACTCCGGCTTCGGTCAGCGGCGGGAGGCATTGGGGGCCATCGTTGGTGAGCGCCTTACGATCACGGCTGAAGGATTTACAACGGACAAACGAGGTACGGACGTTCCATTCCGACAGACCTTGCGGTGGAAAGTTGATCGCTTCTCCCGAACCAACTTGGCGGCCTTCGAATGATCAAGATTGCAATCACCAGGAAACGGATGGAGGCGAACTCGGCTGTGGGCAGATTTTATTAATCCAATCGAAAGAAGCGAACCAGCCGTGCCATCCGACGGCGATATGCCTTCAAATTGAATTCCGGCTTCCGTCCCGACGCGGATGCGCTCAAACTTTCTGTAGGAAAATGAAGACCATCTATACTGCTCAAGACTCTCCCACACCGCCCTCAGTATTGGCGATCCTTGCTGGTGGTGGCGCGATTGCGTGGATGCTGTATCTGAATGGATTCGGGATGTTCGGACACTGGTTTTTTTATCCAAGCTTCCTCTTTTTCGGCCTTACTTGTATTAGCACGATTACTGGGATTAGATCCAGATTCAGCCGAGTTACTTGGACAGTTTGCATGTGGTGGAGCGGCCTTTGGACTCTGGTTTTTGTCGTCGCCTTTGCAGTTCCTCCGTTTTCGATGTTTATAATCGGATCGCTTGTTGCACCGATTTTAGAAGCTGGCCGAATCGGTCCTTTCTCGGCTGGTTTTCTCCACCTCGTGATTTGGGCATGTGCGAAGGATGTGGTGAAACACATCGGTACAGAAGAGTCAGAACAAGGCGGCGCTCCGAACCGCTCATTGGCGCCCTCTTTGAATCCAACGTCCTCCGTTCGCGGCTCGGAGGATTTGTAACCTTAGCCTGAAAATGAATCGCTGCAGAATAATCGCAATTTCAACGCTGCTCGGCATTGCCGCTGTCGCTGGATACCTGTTCATCGGCACGGTTGAACACTCGAGAGAACCTGATCCGAGTGGGAGATACTGTTCGATCATTTCTTACCGCCCCTATCACTCCATCCCGTTGCCGATCATGTTCTGGGGAGTTCACAGCGACACTCCATGTTTCGTCGAGATCCAAGACACTTCCGGTCGCTCTTACGGAAGGGTTCCGCTTGGCTCGATCCAAGCTGCCGAAGTTCGTTGGGACCACAATAGTGCCTCGATCTCAGGACAGGTGCTATGGGATTTTGCTTCCGGCGTCTGTTCATACCAAGATCCGGACACCGACCGCGAAGTCGTCCTGAAAACCAAAGGCTGACAAGATGCTGCGTTGAAAGAGGAAGAGCAATGGGTGGTTTTGGCAGGACAGATCAAGAGTCTGCGACGCCATGCCTGGCCGATTTGTTGGATTGGCCGGATTTGAGGATGGCGTAGATCGGATGGAGAAGTCTGCGCAATGACGGCGAGTCGAGGGCTCCGGCGGATCTGAGTCCGCCGTTCCTTGGGGATGTCAGATCACGCCGTTGGCGCAGTTGGTTTCTCCTTCGCCTTTGAGGGCGTTGATGAGATTCGTCAGGGATTTCATCGCCTGGCGGGGGACGCTTTCAAAGGTCCGTGAGCCGACGTGCGGGGTGATGATCGCTTTCGGGTGATGGAGCAGCGGGTGATCGGCAGGTGGGGGTTCCTCGTCGAGGACGTCGGCGGCGTAACCGGCGAGTTTCCCGGAATCGAGGGCGGCGATGATGGCGGCCTGGTCGATGAGCTCGCCGCGGCCGGTGTTGATGATCCACGAGCCGTCGGGCATGAGGGCGAGACGCGCGGCATTCACGCAGTGGAGGGTCTCGGCGTTGAGCTTGGTGTGCGGGCTGATGATGTCGACGGCGGAGAAGAGTGAATCAAGCGAGTCGTGGCGGGTGATCCGGAACTCGGCGGCGATCTCCTCCGGCCAGTAGTTTCCATAGGCATGCACCTCCATCCCGAACGCACGGGCGCGGCGGGCGACTTCCTGACCGATGCGGCCGAGCCCGATGAGGCCGATGCGTTTCTCAAACAACTCGCTGCCGGTCTTGCGGTCCCAGCGTCCGGCACGGGTGCCGTCGATGGCGTAGGCGAAATTCTTCGCAAGGGCTAACAACAGCAGGAAGGTGTGCTCGGCGACGGTGTCGTGATTGACGCCGGGGGTGAAGAGCACGGGGACCTTGAGCTCCTTGGTGGCGGGGATGTCGATCTTGTCGAGGCCGATGCCGTATTTCGAAATGACCTTGAGGCGCGGCAGGGATTTCTCGATCACCGCGCGGGTGATGCCGTCGTCGCCGCAGAGGAAGGCGTCGAACCCACCGGCGAGCTCCAGCATGCGGGCCTCGGAAAGCGGGCCGCGCTCGCGGACGATTTCCCAGCCTTGGGATTCCATGAGGGCGTGGTGTGGTCCGGGAGTGTCCTGATAGCTGCAAGTGGTGAGGAGGATGCGCATGAGGGGAGAAAAAAGATTTCAGGGAAGGGACGCAAGATGCCAATTGTGGAGAAATTTCCGCTTGATGGGAAGAGCCGGACGCGCAAGGCGCCGAAGGTGCGGACGGTCGCGAAGGAGGATATGGATAGAGAGTTCGGGGGTGATTTTTTTGCGATCCAACCTTCCTGTCTTCTCTTCCCCGATTCGCGTTTCTCCGCGACCTGCTCGCGCTGGGAGGGAAATTCTTCATTTCCAGGCATCGCATCGGAGGTGGACTTGCAAGGTGCCGGAGTAGTAAGGTGCGGCGTGCTTCCATGGTTTTCCGACAACCGTTTCCCGCTCTACCTCGCGCCGATGGCCGGGGTGACGGATTTGATTTTCCGCCAGATCTGCAAGGAACTGGGCGCGGATGTGATGGTGACGGAGTTCGTTTCCGCCGAGGGCATCATGCAGGCGGACGAGCGGACGCGGAAATACACCGAGTTCACCGATGAGCAACGGCCGGTGGGCGTGCAGCTCTTCGGCGCGGACGGCGAGCGGATGGGGGAGGCGGCCAAGAAGATCATCGATTGGAAGCGCCCGGACTTCATCGACATCAACTTCGGCTGTCCGGTGAACAAGGTGGTCGCGCGCAACGGCGGCTCCTCACTGCTGAAAGACTGCCCGATCCTGGCCTCCGTCGCCGCAGGCGTCGCGAAGGCGGTGGGCGACCAGGTGCCGGTGACGGCGAAGATGCGCATCGGCTGGGACGAGAGCTCGATCAACGCGGTGGAGGTGGCGAAAATTCTCGAAGACAGCGGCATGCAGGCCATCGCCGTGCACGGCCGGACCCGGGCGCAGGGCTACGGCGGCGAGGCGAACTGGGACGTGATCGACGCGGTGGCGCGGGCGGTGAGCATCCCGGTCATCGGCAACGGTGACATCCACTGCGGTGCGGATCTGGTGAAACGGAAACGCGAAACGGCGGTGTCCGGCGTGATGATCGGCCGCGCGGCGATGCAGAATCCGTGGGTTTTCCGCGAGGCGAAGCATTTCCTGGAGACCGGCAAGGTGCTTGAGGAAGTCGGCGTGGACGAGCGCTGGGAGCTGGTGCTGCGCCATTGCAAGCTGGCGGTGGACAGCGGCCGGAACGGAAACGAGAAGCAGACGCTGACGGCGATGCGTTCGCGCTTGATGGCCTACTGCAAGGGATTTCCCGGGGCGAAGGAGCTGCGGCAGAAGCTTTGCCACGTCTCTTCGGTGACCGAGGTCGAGGACCTTGCGGCCTGGTCACTCCAGAAACATCTAGTGCTCGCCGAGTTGTGATTCGCCGCCTGTGGTGAAAGATTTGATGCCGTGGCCCGTTTGGGGGGCTAGGCTTTTCCATCGAATTTTTCAAGGTATCGAATAACCCATGAGACCCGTTTTCCGCATTTTTCTTCCCGTCCTTTCCGGATGTCTGTTGTCCGGCTGTGACCGCGCGCCGAAAGCCGTGAAGTCGGAAGCGGCCGCGCCCGAAGTGACGGCGGCGGTGGAAACGGTGCCCGCCGGGATGGTGTCGGCCGAAACTCCGATTTCATTCAATGACTCGATCCAGCCGATTCTCTCGGAAAACTGCTATCATTGTCACGGCCCGGACTCCGGCACCCGCGAGCCGAAGAAGGATCCGCTGCGGCTGGACCGGGAGAAATTCGCCTTCGATCCGCGCGAGGACGGCAAGCCCGTGATGATCAAGGGCGATGCGGCGGCCTCGCTGCTAGTGCGGCTGATCAAGTCGAAAAATCCCGACGAGGTGATGCCGCCGACGAAGTCGCACAACCAGCTCACGCCGGAGGAAATCATCCTGCTGGAACGCTGGGTGGCCCAGGGCGCGAAGTACGAGGAGCACTGGTCCTTCATCCCGCCGAAGCGCGCGGAGGTCCCGGTGGTCGCAAAGCCGGCGGTGGTGAAAAATCCGGTGGACTCCTTCATCGAGGAAAAGCTGGAGCAGGCCGATCTATCCATCCAACCGCAGGAGGATCCGCGCGCGCTCATCCGGCGTGCGTCGCTCGACCTAACGGGTCTGCTGCCGGATTCCCGGGACGTGGAGGAGTTCGCGAAGGACCCGTCCGACGCGGCCTACTCGGCCTATCTTCAGAAACTCTTCGCCACCCCGGCCTACGCCGAGCACCGGACCCGCTATTGGCTCGACTACTCGCGCTATGCCGACACGCACGGCATCCACTTCGACAACGTGCGCTCGATCTGGCCCTACCGCGACTATGTCATCCGCTCGTTCGGGGCGAACAAGCCGTACGACCAGTTCGTCCGCGAGCAGCTGGCGGGCGACCTGATCCCCGCGAAAACGGCTGACACCTGGATCGCCACCGGCTATGTCCGGTGCAATCTCTCCACCAACGAGGGCGGAACCATCCCCGAGGAAATCCAGGTGAACAAGACGCGCGACCGGGCGGAAGCGTTCGGCGCATCGTTTCTCGGACTGACGGTCGGTTGCGCGGCGTGCCATGATCACAAGTTCGATCCCACGGCGCAGAAGGATTTCTACGCGCTCGGGGCCTTTTTCAACAACACCACCGAGAAGTCATGGGATGACAACGTGGCCGACAGCGGGCCGATCCTGCGCATGCCTCCGGCCGGGAAGCAGGCGGAGTTCGACGCCGCGATCGCCCGCCGGTCGGAAGCGACGATGGGTTATGAAAAACGCCGTGCGGAAGCGCCGAAGCTTTTCCGCGACTGGCTTGCTTCCGGAAACAAGCCCGTGGCGGTTTCCACCGAAGCGCTCGACCTGCGCCTGCGTCTCGACGAAGCCGGCGGCGACGTGGTGAAAAACTCCGCGCCCGGCGCGAAAACCGCCAGCTACAAGGCGGACACCAACCCGCTCGTCTGGGGAGAGAGCGTCTGGTATTGGCCGACGATGCGGATGGACATCGCCACGAATCTGCCGATGCCCGACCTGGGCGACTACGAGGCGGATCAGAAATTCTCCGCCTCCATGTGGACCCAGCTCCGCCTGAAAACCTCCAATTCCAACACCGGCAACGGCTCGCTCATCGCCCGCATGGGAGATGCCTCCATGGACGGCCACCGTGGCTGGGACATGTTCATCGATGGCGAGAATCTCGTGGTCCACATCATCAACCATTGGCCGGACCGCGCCATCCGCGTGAACGCCGGCGGCATCCCGCGCGGCGAGTGGGTGCATCTCGGATTCAGCTATGATGGCTCCGGAAAGGCCGAGGGCGTTAAGCTCTACGTCAACGGACAGGAACGACAAGCCACCATCACCGTCAACACGCTCCAGCCCGGCGACAGCATCCGCAACAAGCTGCCGCTCCATCTCGGCCAGCGCGTCGCCATCGACCGCCTGAGAGAGGCGGCGTTCCAGGACGTCAGGCTCTATCAGCGTGCGCTGGATGCCGCGGAGTTCGCGCGTCTTCCTGCGGAGGATCCAACCGCGGAACTTCTCGCCGCTTCTCCGGATTTGGAAAAATGGAGCTCCACCCAGCGTTTCCTCGGTCTCGACCGTTATTTCATCGACGCGGTCGATCCGGAGGCCGCGAAGCTGCGCGATCGGATCAAGGCGGCCGACGGAGAGATCGGGACCTTGGGCAAAGACGGGGTCGCGACCCTGATCGCCCGCGAGCGCCAGACTCCGGCGAATGCCTGGGTCCTCGACCGCGGCGTTTACACGGCGCGCAAGGAGCTGGTCGAACCGGCGACTCCGGAATTCCTCCCCGGCTCGCACGACGCGACGAACCGCTTGGAACTCGCCGAGTGGTTGTTCAAGCCGGAGAATCCGCTGTTCGCCCGCGTCACGGTGAACCGCATCTGGCAGGAACTCTTCGGCACCGGCATCGTCGAGACCTCCGACGACTTCGGCATCATGGGCGCGCGGCCGTCGAATCAGAAGCTCCTCGACTGGCTGGCCGTGGAATTCCGCGAGTCCGGCTGGAACGTGAACCATCTCTATCAACTGCTGCTCACCTCCGGCACCTACCGCCAGAGCAGCCACGTCAGCCCGCGGGCGCTCGCCGCGGATCCGGCGAACCGGATGCTCTCCCGCGGCCCGCGTTTCCGGATGGATGCGGAGGTGCTGCGCGACACCGCGCTGCAGGCGTCCGGATTGTTAGCCGGTACCGTGGGTGGTCCGCCGGTGAAATCCTATCAGCCGGAAGGCGTGTGGGAGGCGGTCTCCATGCCGGAGTCGAACACGCTCCACTACAAGCAGGATTCCGGTGAGGCGCTCTACCGCCGCTCGCTCTATTCCTTCTGGAAACGGTTCTCTCCGCCGCCTTCGTTGGAAACCTTCGACGCCCCGGCCCGCGAGGTCGTTTGTTCCCGCCGCGCCCGGACGAACACTCCCTTGCAGGCGCTCGTCAGCATGAACGACCCGCAGTTCTTCGAGGCCGCCCGCAAGCTTTCCGAGCGGGCGATCAAGCGGTCCGGCGACCCGAAGGAGCGCCTGGATTTCATGGCGGAAACCTTGCTTTCCAGACCGCTCGACCCGGCCGAGCTCGCCAAGCTCACCAAGAGCAAGGATGGCTTCGCCAGTCACTATCAGGCGCATCCCGACGATGCGAAGGAAGTCCTCACCAACGGCGAGGCTCCGGCCGATGCCGCACTCGATCCCATCGAAATCGCCACCTGGGCGATGGTCGCCAACCAATTCCTCAACCTCGACGAAACCCTCACCAAGTAACGCATCAAGGAGGGGCGGACTCCGATCCGCCCAGGCCCATGAAACGCCAATGAAGAGAGGCAAGGCGCTTCTCATTTCCCTTCCATGGGCTTCGGCGATTCGGAGACCGCCGCTCCTTGGTTCAGACAAACTCCCTATTCCCATCATGAAAATCCAACTCTGTTCCGACCACGGTGGCGAAGGCCCCAGCGTGCTGGACCTGCCGATCCCCGCTGAATTGAAAGCGGAGTGGCATGCGCTCGCGTCGCGCCGCCAGTTTCTCTCCCGTGCCGGGAAATCGCTGGCGTGGGCGAGCATCGCCGGGCTTTTCGCCAGAGGCGGGAACTCCGCGCAGGCGGCGGAGATGCAGGCGGCACTGCTGCCGCATTTCGCACCGAAGGCGAAGCGGGCGATCTATCTGTTCATGGCCGGCGCTCCCTCGCAGATCGAGACATGGGATTACAAGCCGGGCCTTGCCGCGCATTTCGACCAGGATCTGCCGGAGTCCGTCCGGGGCGGCCAGCAGCTCACGGGGATGACCGCCTCGCAGACGCGGTTTCCCGTGGCGCCGTCGTTCTACAAATTCCAACAGCATGGCAAGGCCGGGCACTGGGTGAGCGAGCTCTTCCCGCACCTGGCAAAGGTCTCCGACGACTTCGCCGTGATCCGCTCGATGCATACGGATGCGATCAACCACGAGCCCGCAATTTTGTTAGCCAACTCCGGCAACATGAATCCGGGCAAGCCGTCCATCGGATCGTGGATCTCCTACGGCCTCGGCTCGATGAACGAGGACCTGCCGAGCTTCGTCGTCCTCACCTCCAAGCTGGCGACCACGGCGAACATCCAGGCGCTTTCCTCGCGCCTGTGGTCGGCGGGATTTCTATCACCCGACCATTCCGGAGTCGCGCTGCGCTCCGGTGGAAATCCGGTGATCCATCTTTCCAATCCCAAGGGGGTGCCCGCCGCGATCCGCCGGGCGATGATCGACGGGGTGAGCGACATGAACCGCCAGCTCTACGAACGCATCGGCGATCCCGAAACCAACGCCCGCATCGCCCAGTATGAAATGGCGTTCCGGATGCAGACCTCGGTGCCGGAACTCACGGATCTCTCGAACGAACCGCAGTCGATCTGGGACATGTACGGTCCGAAGGCGAAGGAGCCCGGTACCTATGCCTACAACTGCCTGATGGCCCGCCGCCTCGCCGAGCGCGGCGTGCGTTTCACCCAGATCTTCCACCGCGGGTGGGACAATCACACCAATCTCCCGGCGAACATCAAGACGCTCTCGGAAGACATCGACCAACCGACCGCCGCGCTGATGGCGGACTTGAAACAGCGCGGTCTGCTGGATGACACGCTCGTCGTCTGGGGCGGCGAGTTCGGCCGGACGGTTTATTCGCAAGGTGGTCTCACGAAGGAAAACTACGGCCGCGACCACCACCCGCGGTGTTTCTCGATGTGGATGGCCGGCGGCGGAGTGAAGCCCGGCGTGACCTACGGGGAAACCGACGATTTCTCCTACAACATCGTCAAGGATCCGATGCACATCCGCGATCTCAACGCGACGATCCTCAATCTGCTGGGCGTCGATCACGATCGCCTCAGTTTCAAATTCCAAGGGCTGGATCAGAAGCTCACCGGCGTGGAACCGGCTCGCGTCGTGAAAGAGTTGCTGGCCTGAATCCTCAAGGCTTGAGCCGGATGTGGCGCTTGCTGTCCGCGGTGACCGGGGTGTTGTCACGGACCTTGTAGGTGGTCGGATTGTCGATCAGCACGGTGGCGTGCCTGCTGCCGCTGAGCCAGCCGACGAGGTCGGATGAAACCTCGATGTCCTTCAATCGGAAGGAGACGCCGGGAGCTTTGGCGAGGGTGAGCGTGCGGTATTTTTTGCCATCGATCACCTCGATTCCCTTGAGCGGGGCTGCCGCGGATTTCATCGTGATGCTGGCGGCGGATTTCTTGGGGGTGGCGCTGGTGGCGGCCTTGCCGTTGCCGGTGAGCACGATGTTGAAGGATTTCTCATCCGCATCATTGCTGGAAATGCGGAGGGCGGCCCAGCGGGTTCCCTGCCGGGTGGGCTTGAAGGTGATCTTGAGCGAGGTGCTGGCCCCGGGGGCGAGGGACTTGGCCTGCAGCGCGGTGACGGTGAAGTCGGAGCCATGAAGACCGTGCTTGGCGAGTGCCAGGTTTCCGAGGGGCGCGCTTGCGGCATTGCGGAGGGTGAGGATGAGCGTCCGGCCTTTCCTGCCGGATGCGGCGCGGCCGAAGTTGAGGAAGGCGGCTTCATCCCGCAGGCTTTTTCCGGCCTGAAGGATTTCGATTTCGGGGGCTTGCACGCCATTGCCGGTGAGGGCGATGAAGAACGGGCTTTCATCTCCGTCGTTGCTGGAAATCGAGAGGCGGGAAGATCGGGCGCCGCCGGCGGTGGGCTTGAAGGAAACCTTGAAGGTGGCGGATGCTCCGGGGGCGAGAGTCGAAGTTCCCGGACCGGCGATGGTGAAATCAGAGCCGGCGGTGGTGATGGCGATGCCGGTCAGGGGCGCGCCGCCGGTGTTTCTGAGGGTGAATGTCCGGGGCGGCGAGACGGTGCCGAGGTGGTGGCTGCCGAAGCCTGCGGTGAAGTCGCCGCTGCTCAGATCCCCGCCGGTGTCGCTGGTGACGGCGATTTCAGGGAAGAGCACCGGCGGGATGGAGATGCCGTTTCCGCCGAGACGGATCTCGATGGGGCTCCGGGCGATGGCGTCCGCCTCGATCCGGAGGGCGGTGCTTTTCGGGCCGTCGCTGGTCGGACTGAACGCGACGCTCAAGGTGGTGGCCGCCCCCGGTGCGAGAGTGGCGGGCGGGGGAGTGATGATGGTGAAGCTTCCGGGGTCCATGCCGGCGACGGTGACCTGCAATCCGGTCAGCGGCGCGGTTCCCGTATTTCTGACCACGAACGATTCGGCCGGACTGAGGGAGCCGGTGAGGACGTTCTCGAAGGAAACCGAGGCATTCGCGGCATCCAGCGGCGTGCCGGCCGCGGTTTCCACGGTGAGGACGGGCAGCGAGGGCGCGACACCGTTTCCGGCCAGCGTGACGGAGAATGGGCTGGCGTCCGGGGCATTGCTGAAAAGCCGCAGGGTGGCCGTCCGCGGACCGCCGGTGGATGGGCTGAAGGTGACGCTGAAGGATGTGTTTCCACCCGCGGTCAGGGAGGTCGTGGACAGGGGCGTGGTGTGGAAATCGCCGCTGTCGATGGTGAGGCTCAGATCGGAGAGATCGGCAGTGCCCGGATTGCGCACGATGAAAGTGCGGGTGGGGCCGGACTCGCCAAGCCTGGCGTCGCCGAAATCGATCGTTCCCTGACCGTTGAGCATGACGGTGCCGGAAATCTCCTCCAGGGAAATTCCGGGTAGTGCGGGGCCGGAGAGGGTGAATGAGATTTCATCGGACAGCGGGCTGGCCACGGACTCGGTATTGAACGCCTGGACCGCGCAATAATAGGTCACGCCCACCTCCAGTCCGGTCAGGACGACTTCCGTCGCGGGACCGACGACGAGACTTTGATCCAGCGCACCCCCGGTGATGCCGTAGAACACACGGTAGCCTGCGATGTCGGATTCAGGGTTGGCATCCCACGCAAGGGTGACCGAACCGGTCGAATCCGCAGCTTGTGAAATACCCGCGACTGCCAGCCCTATGAGAAAGAGTCTGAAAATGGGTAGGAATGACGGAAAACTACGGAACAAAACAAACATCGGGACAACGCAGACAAAAGCAGCAGGGGTTTTTTGAGTTCCGGCCGATCCATCTCCCGAGCCCGGCGGAAGGAAACCGAAGGACTTGGAAATGATCACGCAGCCGGGACAGGGCGCTGAACATTTCCTTCATGTCCCGTTTGGCAAACTATTTTTTCAGACGGATCCCGTTTTGTAACTCATTGGTAATCCGTGAGTCCTATCTGATAGTTTGCGTCTGCTTAAGGTAATTCCTTGCGAATCAAGGGGGTGTTCCCGACCGGCGTGGATTTTTACGCAGGTTCCTTAAACCGCAGGGATTTTGAATATTTCATTGCGATTGCGATGGCGCGAAGATCGTTCATGTTGTCCGGAATGGACATGCCGACGGATTTTCTGGGGCGAGGGCTGCGTGATTTGCGCATCTCGGTGACGGATCGCTGCAATTTCCGCTGCCGCTACTGCATGCCGGTGGAGGTGTTTGGTCCGGGCTACGCGTTCATGCCGCGCGAGGAGTTGCTGACCTTTGAAGAAATCGTCACTCTGACAGGAGCGCTCGTCCCGCTGGGAATCGGGAAAATCCGGCTGACCGGCGGTGAGCCGCTGTTGCGGCGGGGGCTGGATGATCTCGTCGCGATGCTGGCGGCCATCGAGGGCGTGAAGGACATCGCGATCACCACCAACGGCGTCTTGCTGGCGCACCATGCCGAGGCGCTGGCGCTGGCCGGCCTGAGCCGGGTGACGGTGAGTCTGGATGCCATGGATCCGGTGATTTTTGCGAAAATGAACGGAGTGGGAGCGAAGGTGGACCGGGTGTTGGCCGGCATTTCCTCCACGCAGGCCTTCGGTCTGGCGGTGAAGGTGAACGCCGTGATCCAGCGCGGGGTGAACGAAGGGGAAATCCTGCCGCTGGCACGCTGGGCGAAATCCGCGGGGGTGGACCTGCGCTACATCGAATACATGGATGTCGGCGAGACAAACGGTTGGAAGCTCGACGAGGTGGTTTCCGGCGATGAAATTCTCTCAATCCTCGCCACTGAATTCGACTTCGTCCCGCGCGACCCGGCGTATCGCGGTGAAGTGGCGGCGCACTGGAGCCACACGGATGGGGCGGGGGAGATCGGCCTGATCCGCTCGGTGACCAAGCCGTTCTGCAGCGACTGCCAGCGGCTCCGGCTCTCCGCGGATGGAAAGATCTACACCTGCCTCTTCGCCGCGGACGGCCATGACCTGCGGGGGCTTTTGCGAAGCGGCGCCGACAGCGGAATCCTCCGGGAAACGGTGCGCTCCATCTGGCAGGTGCGTGCCGACCGCTATTCCGAAGAGCGCGGCAGGGTGGAGCGTCCCAAGGCGGAGATGAGTTATCTGGGGGGCTAGGAGTTCTGCCGGCCGGACCCATCCTTGACAGCTGTTTTCCTTGAAAACAGGGTTCCCGCAGCCAGCGTTCCAACAACCCGTCAAAACCCGTCACCCCACTTTGGGGGGCAGACGTAAGAACGCGGGTCTGCTAGCGTATTTGCAAACCCACACGATTCCTCACGGACAAAACCTCATGAACTATCTGCGTTCCACGCTCATCCTCATTTCCGCCTGCGGCACCGCCTTCGCCGCGGACGGCTGGACCGATCTCTTCAACGGCAAGGACCTCGACGGCTGGGTCCAGCGCGGCGGCAAGGCCACCTATGCCATCGAAGACGGCAGCATCGTCGGCACCTCCACGCTCAACACCTCGAACACTTTCCTGTGCACGGCGCGCGACTATTCCGATTTCATTCTGGAGTATGAATTCAAAGTAGATCCCAAGCTGAATTCCGGCGTGCAGATCCGCAGCAACAGCCTGTCCTCGCCCAGCGAGATCACCTGGGAGGGCAAGACCATCAAGATCGCCGCCGACCGGGTGCACGGCTATCAGATCGAGATCGATCCGAATCCGGTCCAGAACCGCTGGTGGGCGGCCGGCATCTACGACGAGGCGCGCCGCGGCTGGCTCTACCCCGGAAGCCTCGGAGGGAACGCCAAGGAGTTCACCGACCAGGGACGGAAGATCTTCAAACAGGGAGACTGGAACAAGGTCCGGGTCGAGGCCATCGGTGATTCCATCAAGACAACCCTCAACGGCACCCCATGCGCGTCCATCAAGGATTCGCTGACATCCAGCGGCTTCATCGCCCTGCAGGTCCACGACATCGGCAAGGACAAGGAGAAGGAAGGCACCCAGGTCCGCTGGCGCAACCTGCGCATCCGGGAAGTGTCGTCCGCCTCCAACACTCTATCCGATGCCGAGAAGGCGGAAGGCTGGAGCCTGCTGTGGGACGGGAAAACCAGCGAGGGCTGGCGCAGCGTCAAGGGCTCGGCCTTCCCCACCGCCGGCTGGGAGATCAAGGACGGCCTTCTCATCATCAATGAAACCGGCGGCGCCGAATCCGCGGCGGCGGGAGACATCATCACCCGGAAAAAATACTCGGATTTCGAACTCCAGCTTGAATTCAAGATCACCCCCGGCGCGAACAGCGGCATCAAGACCTTCGTCGATCCGGAACTCAACAAGGGCCCGGGTTCCGCCATCGGACCGGAATTCCAGATCCTCGATGACGAACGCCACCCGGACGCCAAGCTCGGCCGCCCCGGCACCCGCACCGTCGGCTCGCTCTACGACATGCAGTCAGCCCCTGCGGATAAAAAGGTGAAGCCCGTGGGCGAGTGGAACACCGCCCGCATCCTCTCCAACGGCAAGCAGCTCACCTACTGGCTCAACGGCGTGAAAACCATCGACATCGAGCGCGGTGGCAAGGAGTGGCGGGATCTCGTCGCCGACAGCAAGTACAAGATCTGGCCGAACTTTGGCGAACTTCCCGAAGGCCATATCCTGCTTCAGGACCACGGCAACCAGGTGTTCTACAAGAACATCAAGATCCGTGATTTTTCGAAAAAGTAACCCATCGTCCCACCCGCCCTTCATGCATCCTCGTCGCCATTTCCTCAAGACCGCACTCGGTGGCACCGCCGGATGGATCGCCCTGCCGGGCATTTTTCCCGGATCGCTCTTCGCCGCGAACTCTCCTAACAAGAGGGTCGAGGTCGCCCTGATCGGCTGTGGCCGGATGGGCCTCGCGGACCTTGACGACGTCCTCAAGGTGCCGCTCGCGAGGGTGGTTGCCGTCTGTGATCTCGACACCCGGCGCGCCGCGGAAGGCAGGCGCCGGACCGAGGAGTTCTACAAGAAAAAAGGTGAGAACGGGGTGGTCGTGAAGGTTTACAGCGACCATCGCGAACTGCTGGCGGATCCATCGATCGACGCGGTCATCGTCAGCACCCCGGACCATTGGCACGGCCTCGTCGCCACCGAGGCGGCCATCGCCGGGAAGCACATCTACTGTCAGAAGCCGCTTACCTATAACATCGCGGAGTCCGTCGCCCTGCGCACGGCGGTCAGGGCGAAAAAGGTGATCTTGCAAACCGGTTCCCAGCAACGCTCGGAACGCCCGTTCAGCGCGTTCCGTCCCGCCACCGAGGCGGTGCTGAACGGCAGGCTCGGCAAGCTCAGGACGATCCGCATCGGCATCGGTATCGACAAACCGAAGGGGGCTCCCTTCAGCGTCATGCCGGTTCCCGCGAATTTCAACTACGACCGCTGGCTCGGCCCCGCGCCCCAGCAGGAATACAGCGAACTCCGCTGCCACCCGCAGAAGAGCTACGGCGACCGTCCGGGCTGGATCACCACCGAGGATTTCGGTCTCGGCATGATCACGAACTGGGGCGCCCACCACCTCGACATCGCGCACTGGGCGATGGGCCAGGAACTCGGCGGCCCGTCGGTCGTCGAGGCGAAGACCGGGTTCATGAAGGACGACGTCTGGACGGTGCACCGGGGCTACCACATCGAGATGCTCTATCCGAATGAGGTGAGGGTGATCCTCGATGACAAGTTTGAGAACGGCCTGAAATTCGAAGGCGAGGAAGGCTGGATCTTCTGCACCCGAGGCGATGTGAAGGTCACCGCCAGCGACGGCAATGCTCCCGCCGGTGGCGGAAACAGCGCCCTCCGCGCCAGCAAGGAAAGCCTGCTCTCGCCACTCGGCGGCGATGCGAAACGCTGGATGCCGAGCAAGGATCACAAGGCCAACTGGATCGAGGCCGTCGTCGCCAACCGCGACCCGATAGCGCCGGTGGATCAGGCGGCCCGCAGCGTGCAGGCCTGCTGCGCCGCATGGATCGGCATGAAACTCGGTCGCAAGGTCACGTGGGACGTCGCCACCGAATCCTTCCCCGGCGACGCCGAGGCCAATGCCCTCCGCAGCCGCAAGCCGCGCAGCGCGGACTACGATCTGGACGCGATCCTGAAAAAAGCCGGAATCTCGTGAGACGGAGGGCCCGGCTCCCGGGCGGGTCTATCAGATCGATCCGCCGCGGGCGGCAAGGGCGTGGAAGACCGCTTCCGGCACGTAGCGGCTGACCGTTTCCTCCCAGCCGGTGGGGCCGGTCAGGCCCTTGATCATGTTGGATGAGAGCTCCGCGATGTCGCGTGGCGGCATCAGGAAGGCGGTGGTGATGTCCGGCGCCATGTCCGAGTTGATGTGGCGCATCACGCGCTCGTATTCGTAGTCGTTCGGCGAGCGGATGCCGCGCAGGATGTACTTCGCCCCCATTTTCTTCGCGTAGTCGACCAGGTAGCGGTTGTCGAAATGGGCGATGACCAGCCGCTTGCTGGAGGTGGTCGAGGCCCTCAGCATTTCCAGCCGTTCCTCGACGGAAAACGAATAATGCTTCGAGGGATTGCTGCCGATCGCCACGATCAGGTGGTCGAACATCTCCAGCCCCCTCTCGATCATCCAGAGGTGGCCGTTGGTGGGGGGATCAAAGGAGCCGGCGTAAACCGCGGTGCGCATGCCGCGAGACTAGGAGGGAATTTCCACGACAGAAACCCTTATTTCCCAAGCGGTGAAAAACAAATCCACCGATTTTCCACGCGGATTTTGACTTCGTCGCTCCGGCTTGCTACCACCGCCCCGCAAAGCGCTCGTAGCTCAGTTGGATAGAGCATCCGCCTTCTAAGCGGACGGTCACTGGTTCGAATCCAGTCGAGCGCGCTTTTTCCCGTTCATGAAACGGGTGCGGTTTGTCTGGAGTTTGAAATTCCGGATATCGCCCCATGTCCAGCCCATTCGCAGGAGGCCCTGTGCTGAGGATTCCTCAAATTATTTGGCGGGAATGATCCGCCGATGTCGCAACCCATGTTGGATCCCCTCCTGCCGGGAAGTCGGCAGATCGGGCGGTCCATCCGAAACCCATCGAGAAAATCTTCCAAACCATACGGCCCGCCGCATCGCAGGTGCGCCGACCCAAGGCGAATGAAACGGTGGAGGATGAAGATTGGTTCGACGAAGCCACAACGCTCGACAGATTTCCGGCGAAGATCCGGTTGCCATGACCCGGGATGCATCCTGCAATGTATTCTGATAAAGCCTATCGAGGGGAGAGCTGGATTTGAACGGACTCGATCACGCCCTTGAAAGGAATGGCGGTGGTGTAGGGGCCGACGGGAGCGGCGGTGTCGTTTCCGACATCTAGACCGTCTTTCGGAGTGGTGGAGATGAGTCCCTGGCCGTGGTTAGATGCTTGTTTTTTCGCGACAGTCAGCGACAGCGCGCCATCGGCTTTCAGTTGTGCGATCGCGGTCACGGTTCCTGCGACGGGCTCGTCGAGAACGACGCTGCTGACATTTCCCGCGCTGCGGATGAAGAAGGTGAGTTTGCCGTGGTGGATGGACAACGAGTAGCCGCTGACCGCACCGCCTTGGGCGATGATGACGCCGTCCTCTTCCTTCGCGGTGAATTTTGCGGTGAGGGTGAGGCCGCGGTTGGCGATGTCGGGGGCGGTGTTGCGTTGGAGTTGGGCTCCCTTCTGAAGGCTGAACTCCGTCTTGGCGCTGGTCCTGTCCTGCGCGGCGTTTTTGCCACGCCACGCGCCGAGCGGAAGAACGTTGGAGGCGGCGGCCCATGCCTGCCATTTTTCGGAAAGGGATCTGACAACTTCCGGACGGGATGAGGCGAGGTCTTTTTGTTCGCTCCGGTCATCTGCCAGATCGTAGAGCCGCCAGGGTTGGTTCTCCAGGGCGACGAGCTTGAGGTCGCCGTAGCGGACGGCGCGGTTGCCTTCGTGCTCCCAGAAAAGCGGTTGGGTGCGGGCGAGCTTTTCGTGTTTGAATGCGGGAAGCAGGCTGGTTCCGGAGCGTGGTGTGATGGCCTTGCCTGCGAAGGTTTCCGGATAGGTGGCTCCGGCGGCGTCGACGCAGGTGGCGAGGATGTCGATGAGGTGGCCTGGTTGTTTTTCCAGCGTGCCACGAAGATCCGCTGCGATGGCTTTCGGCCAATGGGCGATGAGCGGGGTCGAGATGCCGCCCTCGTCGGTGTGGTGCTTGTAACGGGTGAACGGCGTATTGTTCAAGGTGGCCCAGCATTGGCCGATGAAGACGGTGGACTCGGCATCTCCCAGGTTCTTACCCTCGGACCGGCCTTGGACTCCGGCTTCCGCATTGCCGCCGTTGTCGCTGAGGAAGAGGATCAGGGTATTGTCTAACTGACCACGTTGTTTGAGGCCGTTCACCAGATCGCCGACCGCACGGTCCATGCGTTCGAGGACAGCGGCGTAGATGGCCATGAGGTGGTCGTAACGATCCTGTTGTTCGGGAGTGAGGCTGTCCCATGCCGGAACTTCTTCGGGTCGGGGCGAGAGCGGCCATTTGGCATCGATAAGGCCCGCAGCAATCTGGCGCTGGTAGCGATCCTCACGCAGCTTGTCCCAGCCCGCCTTGAATTTTCCATGCCACCGGGCGATGTCCTCGGCCGGAGCCTGGAGCGGGAAATGCGGGGCATTGAACGCGGTGTAAAGGAAGAAGGGCTTTTTCGCGGCTATCGCCTCATCGACGAATTTCAATCCGAAGGATGACCAGAGATCACTGGAATACCATTCCTTGGGCACAGGGTCGCCGGTGCTGCCGATGTCCTTGCCGTTGTAAAACAGACGCGAGTTTTTCGCCTCGGGAAAATAAAACCCACCCGCCGCGGCGGTGAGCGTGCGTTGGAATCCACGCTCGTCCGGCTTCACTCCGAGGTTCTGGCCGACATGCCATTTTCCGGTCATGGCGGTGAAGTATCCTGCCTGCCCGAGCACTTCGGCGATGGTGACGGAGGTGTCGTTCAAGCGGCCGCTGTAGCCCGGAAGTGCCTTTCCGGAAGCATCCCTGCGCTCTTCCGTCATGTGACCGACACCGGCCTGGTGGGCATAGAGTCCGGTCAGCAG
Source organism: Verrucomicrobiota bacterium (assembly GCA_040388015.1). Taxonomy (GTDB): domain Bacteria; phylum Verrucomicrobiota; class Verrucomicrobiia; order Verrucomicrobiales; family Akkermansiaceae; genus Luteolibacter. The sequence goes on from JAZKCQ010000008.1 coordinate 53,290, forward strand.
CGAGGCGCGGGTTGGGCAGCAGCGGGCGCCGTTGTAGAATTGCGTGAATCGGAGGCCGTCCTTCGCGAGCTGATCGATGTTAGGGGTTTTCAGCTCGCTGCCGTAGCAGCCGAGATCGGACCAGCCCATGTCGTCGACGAGGAGCACGACGATGTTGGGTTTTTCCTGCTGGGCGAAAAGGGGAGAAAGGGTGGCGAGCAACGAGCCCGCGAGAAGATGGATGGATTTCATGGAAGTTAGGGAAAATGGATCATTCGGTTTCGTCGGTGCCGGCGGATTTCCTTCGGCCATTGCCTTTGCCGTTGCCACCGGGCTTGCCGGTGGCGGCTTTGTTCTCAGTGGGAAGAAGTTTGCGGAATTCCGCCTTAAAGGAATCGAACCCGCTGTTTTTGGCGACATTGGTCCACTCGTAAGGATCCTTCTGTTCGTCGTAAAGCTCCTCCGAGCCATCGGCATACAACGTGTAACGCCATTGTTCGGTACGGATCGAGTGGTTGCCCTTCAGCCAGGTGGTGAGCGCGTGGCCGGTCCACGCGGCCTCGGGATCGGCGAGCAACGGACGCAGGCTGCGGTTCTCGACATGGGACGGGGTGGGGATGCCCGCCAGATCGGTCAGCGTCGGATAGATGCTCATGAAATCGACGGGGCGCTTGCTGATGGTTCCTGCCTTGGTGATGCCGGGCGCGACCCAGATGAGCGGCGCGCGGGTGGCCTCCTCCCACAGGGAGAATTTCCGCCAATGTTCCTTCTCGCCGAAATGCCAGCCGTGGTCGCCGAAGAGCACGACGATGGTGTTGTCCGAATATTCCGAAGCGGCCAGGGAATCCAGCAGGCGTCCGATCTCGGCATCCGCATAGGACACGGCGGCGAGGTAGGCCTGGATGGCCTCCTTCCATCTGCCGGATTCCAGGATCTTCCGATGGTCCCCGCCGGGCTGGGCGATGGCGACTCCGGCGGCCGGGATGTCGGATAGGTCGTTTTCCTTGATCTGCGGCAGCTTGATGCTGTCGAGCGGATGCATGTCGAAATACTTCTTCGGCACGAACCACGGCATGTGCGGCTTGTGGAGACCGACTGTCAGGAGAAACGGCTTGTCGTGTTTCTTTCCCAGTTGCGCGACGCCATAGTCCACGATGCGGTGGTCGCTGAGGGCCTCGTCGTCGGCATCGATCACGCCGAAACGGATGCCGCCCACGCCCTTGCTGCCTTCCGGCTGCGGGCCGAGCGGGCCTTCGTTTTTCAGATAGTCGTCCCATTCGGAAGTCCGGTCGTAACTGCCGTGGTAGAGCTTGCCGGATCCGAGCGTGACATAGCCCGCGTTCCGGAAGGTGCTGATCAGCGAGAGTTCCGGAGCGATCACCTTGCGCCAGTCGTCGCCATTTCCGTAAACGCCGGTTTGGTTAGGGCGGAGGCCGGACAAGAGCGCGGCCCGCGAGGCGTTGCACACCGGGGCGGCGCAGTGGCTGTTGGTGAAGCTGACGCCGCGTGCGGAAAGCTTGTCGATATTGGGCGTGATCGTCTGCGGATTGCGTCCGGTGTAGGAGACCCAGTGGTTCAGGTCATCCGCGGCGATGACGAGGATGTTCGGCTTCTTTGCGGGCTGGGCAAATACGGTTGCCACGCCGGCAAGGAAGATGATGGGGTGGATGAATTTCATAAAAACGTTAGAGCTGGCCCCACACGGAGGGCGATTTGAATCCGGCAGGCTTCGCCTCGCTTTTCGGTGGAATCGCTTGCGCGGCCAGCACTTTGTAGCGCTCGTGGAGTTGCTTCACCTTTTCGGGATTGGCGGCTGAGATGTCGTTTTTCTCGGAGATGTCCTGGGCGAGATTGAAGAGTTCGATCCTGCCTTTCTCGGGTTTGCCTTCCTTGCTCTCGCCTTCGTCTTCGGCGATACGGGCTCCGCCGTTGACGACGAGCTTCCAATCCCCGATGCGGATCGCTCCGCCGCGCGGATTGGTGTTGATGAGGATTTCGCGGTCCGGAATGGTGCTGCCTTCCGTGAGAACGGGGAGGATGTCGCGACCGTCGACCGGGAGTTTCTGTTCGGTGGAAGCGCCGGCGAGTTTCAACAGCGTGGGATACCAATCCGCGACGTGGATGGGAGTGGAGATGGAGCTGCCGGCCTTGATTTTCGCCGGCCAGGTGGCGAATGCGGCCACCTTGACACCGCCGTCATAGACACTGCCTTTTCCGGCACGGAGTTCACCGTTGTCGGAGAGTTTGTGGGGATTCGGGCCACCATTGTCGCTGGAGAAAATGATGAGCGTGTTCTCGCGGAGTTTCTCGTCATCCACGGCCTTGATGATGTCACCGACCGCATCGTCGAGTGCGGTGATCATCGCCGCGTAGATCCTGCGGTTGCCGGTTAGGTCGGGATAGGTCGCGAGGTGGCGGTCGGGCACCTGATGCGGGCTGTGGACTCCGTTGAAGGGCACGTATAGAAACAGCGGCTTGGATTTGTCACGTTCCCGGATGAGGCGGGCTGCTTCCTTGCCGACGAGTTCGGTGGAGTATCCCTTGTCGTGGTTTTCCTTGTCGTCCTTGTGCCAGTCGAAGCCTCCGTCGCGGATGTGGGTGAAATAATCGAGCGCGCCGTTGTAGTGGCCGTACTGATGGTCGAAACCGCGTTGCGTGGGAAGATACGGTGCCTGGAAATGGCCGAGGTGCCACTTGCCGGTGATGGCCGTCCCGTAGCCCGCCTCCTTCAGCCCCTGCGGCAGGATGCGTTCCTCAAGCGGCAGTCCGTATTGCGCCCACGGCCGGACGACGCCGGTTTGGAAACCATAGCGGAAGGGGTATCGTCCCGTCATCAGCGCGGCCCGTGTGGGCGAGCAAACGGGCTGGACGTAATATTGGTCGAGCGTGGCGCCGCTTCTGGCGAGCTTGTCGAGGTTGGCGGTTTTGATTTGAGGATTCCTCCAGCCGACGTCGTTGCCGCCGAGGTCATCGGCCAGCAGATAGATGATGTTTGGTTTGGAAGGCTTGGCGGATTCGGTGTCGTTCACCGGCTCCCCGAAGACGGGGATCGCGAGAAAGAATGAAACGAGGATTCGGAATTTCATGGGAAAACGGATGTTTGTTAGGAATTGCCTGGTGCGGATATAAACCACCCGAAAGCGGCGGAAGTTGCCGATGGAGATTCGGAATGTGGTTTTCCGCTTGGTGAAAATGACACGGAGCAATCCAGATGACTGGTCTTTTCCCGTGGACCCGAAGGGGCGTGGGGCTCCCGGGAGGTCCCGTGGAGCGGTGCGGGAATCGCGCGGCGGATCCTGGCTTCAAACCCTCCGGCGGCGAACTGCGGGCGCAGCTTAAAAGAACTTCCAAAAGGGTCAATTAAATACCTTATTAAAAAGAGCGAAATTATAATGTAATTAGCCTTTTTCGGAGATCATGGAAAGAAGAGACGCAAATTCAGCTCATTGAAAAGAAATCTCCGGAATCTCCGGGGTGCGTCGGAAAGGACTTTTAAAAGTCAAAATATCAATGACTTAAAGAGATGTTTTAAGCTGTGAATGGAAGGTGGATTTCCGATGAAGAATTTTTTCGCATGGATACTTGACTAAGTTTATCGAATTGATGTAGATTCTCTGCGTCGGCACCGCCTACGCCAAGTTTGAGGCGCGGTGATGTCGATGGTGCTTTAGAGATGTTGAGCCTTGCGGGCAGCCATCCAAGCACGGCGGATTGCCCGGCTTTTCAACAAGCGCGGGAAGGAAAGACCCGATTTAAGGGATTTCGAAAGAAGGGATACGACCAAGCGGTCCGGTTCCATCACCCATGATTCCAACCGGCACAACCGGCCCTTTAAACCATACCAAATAATTTAACTTTCGATGCACGTTTCCCGAAATTTTCCCAATGCCGCAGCCTTGGCAACGGTCTTGCCGTTGCTCGGCACCGCGATTTCGCAGGCCGCGATTCTGGTCGATATCCATCCCGAAATCGTCCCGCTCTACGACAGTTCCACCAATATCAATGGTGTGGTCAACGACGGTGGCAGCGGCCCGGCCGATGGCGCCGCCCACCTCTCGGGCATCCCTGTGCTCGACACCGCCGAGCATGTGAAGGGATTCACCTTCAATATCGAGTTCGTCCCCACCGCCGCGGATCTGAGCGGCACGCGCTTGCTGATCGAAGTCGGCGGAACCTCCAGCGGCTCCGGACTCTATCTGGTCAATGGCGTGCCGACCTTCATTGGCAAACAAGGTGCGTCCGATGCCGCGCTGCCGACCGGGCTGAACGATACCACGCTGAATACCATCGCCGTTCAGAGTTCGTCCGGAAAACTCCTCGCGGATGTCGCTTATTCCACCTCCGTCTCGTGGAATCAGGCGGGCACGCTGGAGCTGATCGTTGCGCAAGACGGCGGAACACCGCTGCCGAATTCCTTCGCCATCTCCGGCACGCCGGGAAATTGGTCGGGAAACGACACTCTCTCTGTGAAGACGCTGGGCAAGGTGAATGCAGGCGGTTTGTCCGGGAATAATACGACCAATGTCTTCGGCCTGCCGTTCGATGTCGACAACGCATCGAGTTTGCAAGGAGCCGTCAGCCGCGCGGTGTTCTGGAATACGAGCGCCGTCACGCCGCTGACGCTGACCGCTCCCGTGGTGAAAGGTTTCCACATCACGAAACTTCCCACTTCCAACAAGGTCCGCCTGCACTGGAATGTGACCGAAGGCGGTCTCGCGAATCCCACCACGCTGGTGGTGAAGGACGCTTCCAACGACTCGACCGTTTTCACACCTTCCGCTCTGATAGGCTTCACGGACCTGCCCGCAGGCGGCACCGACTTCAAGCTGACTGCGGCGAATGCGACCGGCTCGGTGACGGTCAGCTCCACGGTGGAACCGGACAATTCCTTCACCGCCACCGTGCGTGGGGATTCTCCCACCGCATGGTTCCGTTTCAATGAAATCGCGGGTTCCAAGTTGCTGGCAGATTCATCCGAAAGCACCACGCCACATGACGGAGCTCTGCTAGGTTCGCCGGTGACCGGCACCACCGGTTTCATTGATGGAGTCGGTGCTTTCGAAGGCGGCAGCGCGGTGACCAGCAACCCGATCCTTAACATCGGCACGCTGGCCGCACCGGACGTGCGGAAGGGATTCTCCGTAGAAACGGTGGTCCGCCGTCGCACCGGCGCCGCTGGCAACCATGTGCTCGTGTCGCAAACAGACTTGAACGGTGTGGGCCGCGCCATCCTCGGAATCTCCGAAAACGGCACGATCTACAGCCAGGTGGGAGTCGCCGCGCCAACCGCTGAAGGCGCGCCGAACGTGCCTGCGGAGCGAAAGGAGGCGGATGAGAAACTCGACACCGACCGCTGGGCGCACCTCGTTCTCGTCGTGGATGCAGGCATCGCCGGCACTCCGGGCACCGCGGAAATCCGCTGGTATCTCGATGGGAAAAAAATCGGCACCTCGCTGGATGGCGTGAACCCGGACGGTTCGACCTTCACCAAGGATTTCATTCTCGAAACCTCCGGCGGAAACTGGGTCATCGGCTCGGGGAAATCGCTCTCGTCCGAGTTCTGGAAAGGCGACATCGATGATGTCGCGATCTATCAAAAACTGCTGGATGATCCGAATGGTGACGGCGATGTGGCGGATTCCACCGTGGCCGGTCACCACGGTTCCTGGTATGCAAAAACCGCCGGAATCATCTCCTTCGTAGGATCCTCCGCGGTCGTCAGCACCGGCGGCTCGGTGAACCTGACGGTGCGTGCAGGTGCCGGCATCGGTTCGGTCTCGATCGACAACGGGGTTGGCGATGTTCCGCTCGTCGACGGGATCGGCACGGTATCCGTGTCCCCCTCCGCAACCACGACCTATCGCGCCACCGCCATCGGAACGGGGGGATCCTACACCCGGGATTTCGCCGTGACCTATCAGCAGCTCACGGCGCCAGTCATCCTTGGTTTCGAGAAAACCACGCTGCCGACCACCAATCAGGTGAGGCTTCACTGGCGGGTCTCCGCCGGAGCGTTTGCGACACCCACGACCATCGGACTGGATTCCAACGGCACCCCGATTGCCAACAGCGGCGCCCTGTCCGGGTTCGTGGATGTCTCACCCGCCGAGGCTGCGGACATCACGCTGACCGCGACCAACCTGATCGGATCGGTTTCCGGAACCGCCGCCGCTGCTGCCGCCGACACGGCATTCTCCGAGGAAGTGCGTGCCGACAGTCCGGTGGCGTGGTTCCGTTTCAACGAGAAGTCCGGATCAAGTCTCATCGTGGATTCCGCGGAAAATGCCCAGCCCCACAATGGCACGCCGTTGGACGCTTCGGTCAGCAATGGTGCGACCGGTTTCGTCGATGGGGCCGCCACCTTCGACGGTGCGCGCGGGGTGATCGCGGACAAGATCCTGAGTTTGGGCAGCGTCGATACCGGCTTCACCATCGAAGCTGTCGTCCGTTCCGAGCCGATTGCCGGCGGCACCGCGAACCGAGCCATCGTTTCCCAGCTGGATCTCAACGGCACGGGGCGCCTGATCATTTCCGTGGATGAAAGCGGAGTGATCCGCTCGGTGCTCGGCGGCGGTGTCCGCAAGGATGCCGACACGAAAGTGACCGCCAGCGAGTGGTCGCACCTCGTGGTCGTGGCGAACGCCCTCACCAATGAAATCCGCTGGTATGTCGATGGAAAACCGGCGGGAATCTCGAAGGACGGTTTCAATCCGGACGGCACACAGTTCGATCCGAATCTCCTGCTCGAAGCCTCCGACGGCGCATGGACCATCGGTGTCCATAAGACCCTGACCGGAAATTTCTGGAAGGGACAAATCGATGAGATCGCGGTGTATGACACGGTGTTGGACGAGCTGCCACTCGCCCCGGGCGCGGATCCTGACACCCCGGCGACGATTGATACCTCCCGCATCGCCGCTCACCGCAACGCATGGTACAGCGAGACATCCGGCCTGCTTTCCGCCGGAGTGTCCACCGCCACCATTGATCCCGGCCAATCGACGGTGCTCTCCCTGAGCCTGGGCGCGGATGTGACTTCCGTGGAGATCGACCATGGAATCGGCAATGTCCAGATCGTCGACGGCAAGGCCACGGTAACCCTGGATCCAACGGTCACGACGACCTATCAGATCACCGTTTCCGGAGCGGGAGGTCCCGTCATCACGACCATCACCGTCACGGTGAACGGTTCGACGGTCACCCCTCTGCCACGGCTGGTTTCCTGGTCACGGGAAGGCGGAAATTTCATCCTGAATTTCGAAGGTTCTCCCAGCACGACTTATCACGTCAAGGGAAGCACCGACCTGGTTTCGTTCCCGCTGGATCATGGCACCGTTGCCACCGACGCGGCAGGTGCCGGCACGGCCACCATCCCGGTCGATCCGGGGAAACCGAAGGAGTTCTTCCGGGTGCAGAGCGCCCCGTGAGCCGAATCTCCGCCTTCCTGATTCCACTTAGTTCTCCGCTGCGATGAAATCATCCGCCAGTCTAACCACGCGTGCGCGTTTCCACGACCAGGGCTTCGCCCTCGTGGCGACGCTCGCGATGCTCATCCTGTTGGTGGTCGTCGCGGTGGGCATGCTCAGCCTGTCCGCGGTCTCGTTGAGGAACTCCGGAGCGGACAGGACGGCCCAGCGGGCCAGGGCAAACGCGCGGCTCGCCTTGCAGCTGGCGATCGGAGAACTGCAGGCGGCCGCCGGGCCGGACAACCGCGTGACCGCTTCCTCGGCGGTCGGGAATTCGTCGCGTTCGCAGAAACATCTCACCGGCGTTTGGGAAGGCTGGAAGTGGAAGGGCGAGGGGAGTGCGCCGGATTGGAAAAAGGAGAAGGAGGACCGCTTCAAAGGCTGGCTCGTTTCCAGCAACCGGCAGGACGGCGCGAAGAAAGAGACCTACGCCGACACTGAAGTGACGGGAGAAAAGGTGACGTTGGTGGAAGCCGCCGACGCCGAGGGAAAGGTGGTCGCCCAGATGGTGAATGTGGCCGATCCGTTAGGCAGGCCGGCGGGAGGTTTCGCGTGGGGGGTGTTCGATGAATCCCAGAAGGCCGACATCGCGCTCTCCGCGGAGGAGTCCTCCGACAGCTACGAAAACAAGTATGACCGGATGACGTCGGCTCACGAACTGGGTTACCAATCGGTCAAGGACTCGGCGTGGAAGGTTCTGTCGGAGAAGAAGGAGGACAGATCGAAAATTCTATCAAAAAGCCAGGCGGAGCTCGGTGGCCTGGAAAAGGAGGATGCGTCGTTCCATGAAGTCACCACGGGCAGTCTCGGTCTTCTCACCGATGTGGTGGAGGGCGGGTTCTCGAAGGATGTTTCAACGTTGTTCGACGCGGAAGCCCTGCCGTCCTCCTACGCCTCGCGGTTCATCTACTCCGACAAGGACACGCCGCTGGCGCCGCCCCCCGCCCGCTTCACCGGCGCGAATCCATTGCCGAGCCCGGATCCGACGTGGGCGTTGCTGCGCTCGCACTACCGCAGCTACGACCGCATGAGTTCGGGCACTCGGCCGGAAATCAACGCATCCGTGAGCAACATCGATGCGCGTCCGGATGCGGCGAAGCCTCCGACTCAGGAAGCGCTGTTACGGCATGCCTCGTTCAACAGGCAGCAACTCGCCCCCGTGCTGGCAAAGGCGCAATTCATTTTCAGCCTGAGCTTCGGATATGGTTCCACTTTGGAAGACATGTGGAAAGCCGGCAGCGCGAGAACCAGCCCCGCGCGCCTCCGGGACAATTATATGACGTGGTTGGTGATCGATCCCGTGATCACGCTGTGGAATCCCTACAACGTTCCGATCCGTCTCACGGAGGAGACCATCGAACTCTATCGAATTCCTCTGGCATTCCGACTTTATAAAAATGGAACGTTGCTCAATCCGAACTACACCAAGCTGACCAACACTTACACGGTCAACGATTTCTCAGATCGTAAGGAAAAATACTATCTCCTCAAGATCCTGCCCGAGACCGGTCAGCAGAGTCTGCTGCTGGAGCCGGGTGAGCATATGGTTTTCACCGCCCATAACTGGAAACCCCACGGCGACCAGAAGTCGACCGAAGAAGGTCTCCTCCTGCGCCCGGGCTTCAATCCACCCGCAGGAGCCGCCAGCAGCACGGAAATCGGCGGCATCACCACGATGAATCTTTTCGTCGATTCCAATGGTGCGAAGTCCGGCCTGGACTACGGGAAAAGCATCCGGACGGTGGCGGTGAAGGCGGGCGACAAGATCGAGATCGATGTGAAAACCGACCGCGCGGGCAACGACACACTGCCGGAAGCGGGCGGCAGGGAAGTCACCGGATTTCTGAAATACTACGTGGGCAGCGAAGCGAGCAAGAAGCTCGTCGGAGGAATCGAACTCGACTACGGCGACAAGGAGAAGGAATTCCTCCCGCCGTTCACCCGCCATGAGCTGCCGGCGATCGTGGTCGATGGCGCGATCCCGACCGCGACGCTGGCGGATGGTTTGGCGCCCATGCGGTCGCTGCGTTGGAAAGAGCCGTTCCTCATCGCGACGTTCCAACAGAAGACAGAGCGCGATTCACGTTTCCCGTCCCGTTCCTGGATCAACAATGCGCCGACCAATCTTTACGCGTCCGCCGGGCTCGACCAGACCGAGGAGTTCTCCCATCAGCAGTATGAGTTGAAATGGGAACCCATGTTCGACTGGCCGCCTGACAGTCCGACCATCGAGATCAGCAGCAAGCGGAACCGCGGTTATGGAGGATCCGGAGTGTATGCCCAGACCGGCAGCGAGATCGCGTCGTTTTCCAGCCTGCCGCAGGCGCCGGCTCACTCGCTCGGCCAGTTCACCCATGCTCCGCTGAATGCCGGAGGACAACTGCCTCTGACATCCCACGTAGTGGCGAACTCGTTCGCGCCACCTCTGATCAAGGCGGATCAGGTGAAGGCCGCTTCCGGCAATCGGACTTATCTCGATCATTCCTATCTGGCGAACAACGCGCTGTTGGATTCCTACTTCCTATCCAGTGCCGCGGATCATCCGGCGCAGGGCGGTGGCAAGGCGCGCAAGGGCGATGACTTGCTGAAGGAGTTTTTCGAAGGCGGCAAACGGCTGCCCAATTCACGCTTCAAACCTTATTTGAATACCGAAACCGCCAGGCAGGTGATCTCCCGACTGAAGGACGACAATGAGGTCTATCAGCACCTCGCCGCGAATCTGCTTCTCGAAGCTCCCTTCAACGTGAATTCCACCAGCGTCGCCGCGTGGGAAGCGGTCCTCGCATCGAACAACGGCGAAGCCGCACCCCGCACCGATGGCGCGCTGGACGAAGACGACGGCCTCCCGGTCCTGCGCAATCTTCCCTCGACCGGCCCGAGTTACGAATCCGCGGGGAGCGGTGATTCCGACTCAGCGAAGTGGACCGGCTACCGCAGGCTGACGGACAAACAGATCGAGAAGCTTGCGCTCAAGGTGGTGGAGGAGGTGAAGAAGCGCGGTCCTTTCCAATCTCTGGCAGAGTTCGTCAATCGCCGGCCCGGCGATGGGGAACTCTCCCGCAGCGGAGCCTTGCAATCCGCCATCGAGAAGGCGGAACTCAATCGCGACGTTCTCGATTCGCAATCCGATTTCACCAGTGCCTCCGGAGCGAACGCAGCGGCGGGTTCGGGAAACACGGCCGATGGCGCGCCGGGGGTGATCACCCAGAGCGACCTTCTCACCCCGATCCTTCCGCAACTTCGCGCGCGCGGCGACACATTCGTCATTCGTGCCTATGGCGAGGCGTCCGACGGCGGCGGGCACAAGCTCAAGGCCTGGTGCGAGGCCACGGTCCAGCGTTACCCGGAATACGTCGATCCCTCTGACGCCGCGAGCGCCGCTCCTGTTTCCGCTGCCAACAAGCGGTTCGGCCGCCGTTTCCAGATCGTTTCCTTCCGCTGGATGTCACCCACCGAAATCTAATACCAATATGAAAACACTGCTAGCCTTGCTCGCCCTTGCCATCCCGCTGAATGCCGCGGATGAAGTCCGCAACGTGGAGTTGTCGTTCTTCTGCCTCAAGTATGTGCCCGGCCTTGAGACCATCCACGTCTCCCATGGCCATGTCTCCGAACCCGTGCGCCTCTCCACCGCGAATCTCACCGATCCGATCACGGTCAGCGTGTTCAAGGGAGATGTGATCCTGCGCAAGGACGCGGTTGCGGCGGATGCGAAAGCACCCGCTCCCGGCATTGGCAAAATAAGAATCCCCGCGGGCATCGACAAGGCCCTTGTGGTGCTGGTGCCCGGAAAACCCGGCGCGGCCGAGCCTTACAGCGCCTTGGTGATGGATCGTGGGGAGCGGTTCCGGCTTGGTACCTACCGGGTCATCAATTTCTCCCCGCGCAAGGTCCGTGGCGGGATCGGCCGCAGTTATGTCGAAGCCGCATCCGGCGCCACCGGCGATCTCGAACTGAACGGCGAGCCGGGAGCGGTGCAGGGTGTGCGTTTCGAATTCGAAAAGGAAGGCCGCTGGAACCGGCTCACCGAAACGCGCTGCGCGGTGAGGAAAGACCGCCGCTGGCTGCTCTGTGTCTATCAGGATCCGGTCACCAACCGCGTCAACATGCGCAGCATCCCGGACCGCACGCTTCTGCTGGCGACCGCCAACGCCGGCGATGACGCCGAACTCACCTCCAACAATCTCTGATCAACAATCATCCGCAACAAGTCATGAAACGAAATATCATCAACGCCGGCCTTTTTGTCGCCCTCAGCCTTCCCGTCTTCGCGGCGGAGAGGAAACCCAACGTGCTCCTGATCGTGGCCGACGACCTCGGCTACGGAGAGCTCGGTTTCCAGGGATTCAACAAGGACATCCCGACTCCCAACATCGACAGCATCGCCGCCAACGGCACCCGCTTCACCAGCGGTTACGTCAGCGGCCCGTATTGCAGCCCCACCCGCGCCGCGCTTCTCACCGGCAGATACCAGCAGCGGTTCGGCCATGAATTCAACCCGGGACCACCTGTCGCGGCCAACGAGCCGGTCGGGCTCTCTCTGGCCGAGACCACCATCGGCGATCGCTTCCGCAAAGCCGGATATGCGACCGGTTGGTTCGGCAAATCCCATCTGGGAAACACTCCGGAATATCATCCGCTCAGCCGCGGCTTCGATGAGTTCTACGGCTTCCTCGGAGGCGCGCACAGTTATGTGAACCCGGGTGCGGAATCGAACAACCCGGTTCTGCGCGGGCGGGAGATCGTGAAGAATCCCGGCTATTTGACTGAGGATTTTGCGAAGGAAGCGGCCAACTTCATCGAACGGAAAAAAGACACACCTTGGTTCGTGTATCTTCCGTTCAACGCGGTGCACGCACCTTTGGAGGTGACCGAGAAATATGAAAGCCGTTTCACCTCCATTGCCGATACCAAGCGCCGGCATTTCGCCGGGTTGCTGTCCTCGTTGGATGATGCGGTCGGAAGTGTGTTGGGAAAAGTCCGGGAGCTGAACCTGGAGGAGGACACGCTCGTCATCTTCATCGCCGACAACGGTGGCCCGACTCAGCAGACCACTTCTAGCAACGGACCGTTGCGCGGATTCAAGTCCCAGACATTCGAAGGGGGAATCCGTGTCCCGTTCGCAATCCAGTGGAAGGGAAAACTTCCGGCCGCCAAGGTGGACGCCCGTCCGGTGATCCAGATCGACCTGTTGCCCACGGCGCTCGCTGCCGCCGGGGTGGAGGTTTCACCGGACTGGAAACTCGATGGTGTGAATCTCCTTCCCTACATCAAGGGTGAGAAGACCGAAGCTCCGCACGATGCGCTGTTCTGGCGCTTCGGACAGCAGTTGGCCATCCGCAAGGGGGATTGGAAACTGGTGAAAGGCCCCGGTGAAAACACCCCGCGCGGGGGAGCCGGTGGCACGGCGAATGTGGAGGGAGCCCAGCTCTACAATCTCGCCGAGGACATCGGAGAAACCACCGACCTCGCTGCGAAAAATCCCGACAAGGTGAAGGAACTCGCAGCACAATGGAACGGCTGGAATTCGGAACTGGTCGCCCCCAAATGGTTGCCTAACCGCCGTGGCGGTGGTGGGCGCAACCGGGATGCCGCACAGAACAATGCGGCGGCACCGGATCAGGATGAACCCGCCGGGCTTCTGAAATCGGGTGATTCGCTGGAGGATGCCCGGGCCCCACAGATCGCCAGCCGCGCGTTCAGGATTTCCGCCCGCGTGGAGGCAGCCACTCCTTCGGGCGTGATCCTTTCACAAGGCGGTCCGCAGCAGGGATATTCGCTGCATGTGAAGGATGGAAAACTCGCGTTGTCGGTCCGTGTGGCGAAGGAGCTTTCCACCGTCGTTTCCACGGAATCGCTTCCTGCGGGACAACATCAGGTGGAAGCCGGAATCGCCGCCGATGGATCTGTTATCCTGAAGGTGGATGGAAAAACGGCGGGCGAAGGGAAACTCGCAAGTTTGATCCAGAAGCAACCCGGTGAAGGCCTCCACGTCGGCAACGACGGACAGGCCGCGGTGGGTGAATACACCGCTCCCGCCGATTTCTCAGGCACCGTGGCCGATGCTTCGGTGACCCTTCAGTAATTTTCCTCCACTGCTGTTCACCACCATGTTATCCAAAATCCTTCCGCAGTCCGGTGTGCGGTCGTCGCTGCTGGCGTTCGCCATGGCGTCGCCGCTGATGGCAGCATCGGATCCGAAACTTGAGTTCTTCGAGAAAAAGATCCGTCCCATCCTCTCGGAGAATTGCTACAACTGTCACTCGGCGAACACCAAGGCTGCGGGAGGACTGCGGGTGGATGATCTCAATGGTCTGCTGGATGGCGGGGACGAAGGTCCGGCCATTATCCGGGGAGACGTGGAAAAAAGTCTGATCCTCCAGAGGGTCAACCACACCGACGAGAAGCGCCGGATGCCGCGTGAGAGCGACCCGCTCACTGCGGATCAGATCCAGGATCTCGCCACCTGGGTCCGCGACGGTGCCGTATGGCCACCGGAAAAAATCCCGGACTACAGCCAGCAGAAGGAGAAATACCCGAGGCTGCGGAAATCCCATTGGGCATGGCAGACGCTGGCCAAACCGCCGGTGCCGAGTTTGGAAAACACGGATTGGCCGGCAGGGGATGTCGATCGTTTCATCCTGGAAAAGCTTCGGGACAGCAAGCTCCAACCTGTTGCCGATGCGAAACCGGAGGTCCTGCTCAGGCGGATCACCTTCGATCTAACCGGGCTTCCTCCCGCCGTGGATGAGATCCGGGAATTCACCGCGGACCCGTCAGCGGAGAGATATGCGAGGACGGTGGACCGGCTGCTGGCTTCGCCCGCTTTCGGCGAGCGTTGGGGAAGGCACTGGTTGGACATCGCGAGGTATGGCGAGTCGACGGGACCCTCCCGTAACATTCCTTATCCCCATGCGTGGAAATACCGCGACTACGTGGTGGACGCGGTGAACCGTGACGTGCCGTTCGACCGCTTCGTGCGGGAACAGGTCGCGGGCGATCTGCTGCCTTCCGCAAGTGATTCGGAGCGCGATCGTCTTCTCACGGCCACCGGATTTCTCGCCTTGGGCGTGAAGGACGTGAACCAGCGTTTCAAGGTGCGGTTCCGGATGGACAATGTGGACGAGCAGATCGACACCGTCACCCGTTCGGTGCTCGGTCTGACCGTGAGTTGCGCGCGTTGCCACGACCACAAGTTCGATCCCATCCCGACGACCGACTACTATTCGCTGGCGGGGATTTTCACCAGCACCGATGACAAGGCGGGAGTCCGCAACAAGATGGGCGGAAACGGCTTGGACTATTATGATCCCGGCATGCTGGTCCGGCTTTCCTCTGACCTTCCTCCTCCGGATCCGGCGCAGGTGGCGAAGCTGCAGAAGGACGTGGATGAAACGAAAAAAGCCTGGGACGCCATCCGTGGAACTCCCGAGGGCCTGAAGCGCGCCGCCAACGGCCAGCCGACGCAGCGTCCGTTCCGTTTGAAATACGAGAAGGCGCAGGGCGAGCTGTTGGAACTCACCGACTCCGCAGCGCGTGGCTTCGCCGTCCATGGGGTTGGCGATTCCAAGAAGGTCGCCGACACGCAGGTCCGCGTCCGCGGTCAGGCCGAGCGGCTCGGACCGGAAGTGCCCCGCGGATTTCTCACCACCTTCGAGGTGCCTGGCGCACCCGCCGTGAATCCTTCCCAAAGCGGTCGCCTGGAACTCGCGGAATGGCTGACCAGTGCGAAGAATCCGCTCGCCTCCCGCGTCGCGGTGAACCGCATCTGGCAGCACCTTTTCGGCGAAGGCATCGTGACAACCGTCGACAACTTCGGGGTGAACGGTGACACGCCTTCCCATCCCGAACTTCTCGATCATCTGGCGAACCGCTTCATCGAGGAAGGCTGGTCGGTGAAAAAACTGGTGCGCGAACTCGTCCTGACCCGCGCCTATCGGATGGGCTCGGAATCGACACCCGCTCAAGTGGAGGCCGATCCGGCGAACCGCCTGGTCTGGCGTCACTCGCCCCGCAGGATGGAGGCCGAGGAAGTGCGGGATTCGATTCTATCAGTCGCGGACCGCCTGCAATCCAGCCCGCCGGAAGAAGCGGCGGTGAAAGGTCTGAGGATGGTGGAGATGCGCGACAACGGTCAGGAAGCCGCCGATATTCTTCGGAAGTCGAACCAGAGTCTCCACCGCAGTCTCTATCTGCCACTGCTCCGGGGAGTCACTCCGAAGGCGCTGGAGGCGTTCGATCCCGTCACCCAATCGCTGGTCACCGGACGGCGCGACGCGACCACGGTTCCCACCCAAGCGCTCTTCATGCTGAACTCCACCTTCGTCCTCGAACAGTCGCTGGCGTTGGCCGAAAAGGTCGCGGCGGATCCCGCCAGCGTGGATGATTCGATCGCAGGCCTCTATCTCCGCTCAATGGGCCGCGACGCCACGCCTTCGGAGATCGAGCGTGCCCACCGGTTCCTCAGCGATTTCGCGGTGAACTATCAGGGCACGGCGCCTGCGGAAGACGCCCTCGCGGAAAACCTGATTGCCGAGGTCGTGCCCACCAACGAAGCGCCCGTCAATCCGGACGACATCCCGCGCGACGACCTGACCATCGAGAAACGCAGCATCGCGGCCAAGGACGCGAAAACCGCGGCATGGATGGCGTTGATCCAGTCGTTGTTCGCTTCCGCCGAGTTCCGCTTCATCCGTTGAATCCAACTTTTTTAAATCATGTCATTTCAGAACCAATTCAATTTCTCCCGACGCTCGATCCTGCGTTCCGCAGGCGCGGGCTTCGGACACCTCGCGCTTGCCGGACTGCTGGGCAAGGAATCCCTGCTGGCGGGAGCCGCGCCGGTGAATCCGCTGCTGCCGAAGAAGCCTCATTTCCCGGCCCGGGCGAAGAAGATCATCTTCATCTTCATGGAGGGGGCGATGTCGGGCGTGGATACCTTCGACTACAAACCCGAGCTCCAGAAAAACGACGGCAGGACCGGCCCCGGCGGCGGCACGCTGGTCGCGTCCCGATTCGCCTTCAGGCAATACGGCCAGACCGGTTCCTGGTTCTCGGAACTGCTGCCTAACATCGCCACGCATGCCGATAAATTCTGCTGGCTGCGCGGACTGCACACGGACACCCCGGCGCACCCGCAGGCGGTGGTCCAGTTGCACACCGGCAGCGCCAATGCGGCGTTGACCCGTCCGAGCATGGGTTCGTGGCTGTTGTACGGACTGGGCACCGAGAATCAGGATTTGCCCGGTTACATCACGATCAACCCCTCGCCGAACTTCGGTGGAGCGGTGAACTACGGCAGCGCGTTCCTTCCCGCACATTTCCAAGGAACCCGCATCACCGATCAGGGATTTCTATCCAATTTGAAAGCCTCCTCGGCAGCGGCGGCCCAACGCAGGCAGCTCGATCTCATCCAGTCGATGAACCGGGATCTCGCTTCCACGCCCGGGGCTCCGGATCCCGTGGATGGCATCATCGCGTCCTATGAACTCGGATTCCGCATGCAGGACAAGGTTCCCGCGCTGCTGGATATTTCCAAAGAGCCCGAGCATGTGAAAGCAGCTTACGGAATCAAAGACGGCCCGGCCGGCGCCTTCGCGCGCCAGTGCCTCATGGCGCGGCGGCTCAGCGAGGCGGGCGTGCGTTTCGTGGAGATCTGCCAGCCGGGATGGGACCACCACAACAACCTGCACAAGGGGCTCATCGAGCGGACCGGAAATGTCGACCAGGCCACCGCCGCGCTGCTCACCGATCTCGACCAGCGCGGGCTGCTCGACGATACGCTGGTGTTGTTCGGTTCGGAGTTCGGCCGCCAACCGACGTCCCAAGGCAAGGACGGGCGTGATCACAACATCACCGGTTACTCCATGTTCATGGCCGGAGCCGGAGTGAAAAAAGGCTACACCCATGGCGCCACCGATGAGTTCGGGATCAAGGCCGTGGACGGGCGGATGCACACCAACGACCTTCATGCCACGCTCCTCGCCCTCATGGGACTCGACCATGAGGACCTCACCTATCGTTACGCCGGCCGCGATTTCCGGCTCACCGATGTCGCGGGCAGGGTGGCGGAGGATATCTTCGCGTGACGGGGGATACGAAGGGAAACCTTCCGGGAGCCGGGATCTGCAGCCGCCTCGGGAGGGGCGGGCGTTGGAGTCGATCGGCCGGATGACCGGGAGCGATGGGAAGGCGCGTGCGGCGGCTGAAGTTAGAACGTGGCGCAAGCCCTTTTTTCTTGCTCCCGTCGTGCCGATTACATAACACGTTAAGTTAAGCGTCACTTCTCGTGGCGGGGATAAACCCATTACATCCCACAAACCCCCAAGCCCGGAAAACCCACCGGGAGGCTTGTGTGAAAATCCATCCATCAAAACCCCATGAAACCCAAAAGCTACAAGACACGCGGCAATCTCTTCGCAACCGCATTCGGCTGTGCCTCGATCGTCGTGACGATTTCCTCCTCGCCCGCCGCCGCGATTTATTGGGACGGTCCCACCGGCGGATGGGATGCGGTGGCCAACTGGTCCACGGTTTCCACGGGAACGACGCCCGATCCCGCCGCCGTGCCGGTGGCTGCGGATGATGCGATTTTCAATATCGATGGGGCGAATGCGGCGACCGTGGTGAACCTGAACGCCAACCAGGCCGTTCAGTCCCTGAGTTTCAAGAACACGGGAACCACCCTTCTCCAAGGTGGCGGCACCAACCGCACCCTGGCGATCGGTGCCGGTGGCATCACCGTGGATGCTGCGGCGGGAGCCGCCACCATCGGAACCACCGCCGCCGGCCAGAGCGCGACCGTCACCCTCAGCGCCAGCCAAACATGGGCTAACAACTCTCCGAACGTCCTGACGTTCGGCAACACCTTCACCTCCGCCGCCGGCATCGGCCTGGTCAAGGCGGGGACCGGGAACGTGCTGATGAGCAACACCGGCAATGCGACCGCAATCGGCGGATTGCTGGACATCCAGGCTGGAAAAATCCAGGTGGCCGGAGATTTCACCATGAACGGCGGCCTCACCGGGACGAATGCCGGTTCGATCGAAAACGGAGGCTCCGCTTCGAAATGGGTATTCGTTAGCAGCGCGACCGATGGCTCGTACGGCGGCACGATTCAAGGCAACCCCGCCAATCCCACCGGGGCGAGACTGGGTTTTGTCAAAAGAGGCCCCGCCACGTTTACGCTCACCGGATTGAAGGATGTGGCGGACGCGCTGCGGGTCGAAGCGGGAGTTCTGTCGCTCAACGGTACCGTCAACACAGGGTATGCAGGCATCGCCAACAATGCGGGCAATGCGGGTCAGGTTTACGTCGGAACCGGAACGGCGAACTCCGTTCTCAACGTCAACGGCGGCACGCTCAACGCCAGCCGGGCGATCAATTCCAGCATCATCATCGCAGGCGCGGCCAATGCCCGAGGATTTTTCAACCTGAGCGCGGGAACGGTGACCTCAAGCCTCGCGATCAACGTCGGCAATGGCAATGGTGCGGTGGGCACTCATCCCTATGCCGCCATGTCCGTCAGCGGCGGCACGCTGAATGTCGGCAGCTGGCTGGTGGTCGGAGCCAACAACGACCGGGCGATCCTCAATCAGAGCGGAGGCACGATCCTGGAAACCACCAACCGCATGACCATCGGTGCGGGAGGCAATGGTTCGATCGGTGTGGCCAACCTCAGCGGCGGCTCGCTGACCGTGGCGGCGGGAGGAAACACCGGGGTGTTCCTGGGTGAAAACGGAACCGGAATATTGAACCTGAGCGGCAGCGGCGCACTGAACCTCCAGACCAACGGCGGTGCGACCAGCGGAACATTCGTATTCGGAAACAACGCGACCTCCCTGGCCGCGACTCTCAACCTGAACGGCGGCACACTCACCACGAAGGAATTCGTCAAGGGAGCCAGCACCGCGGGAGCGGTGAACCGCATCAGTTTCAACGGCGGGACCATCCGTCCCAACGCGAACAACACTTCCTTCCTCGGCGCGTTGGCCAACACCATCGGTTATGTGAATCCCGGCGGTGTGGTGGTGGATACCAACAATTTCAATGTCACGGCGGCCATGCCGTTGCTGGCACCAAACGGCAGCGGTGTCAGTGCCATCGCCGTGGCGACAGGTGGCGCTGGCTACCTTGACACGCCGCTGGTGACTCTATCCGGCGGCACGGGTACGGGCGCCCAGGCCATCGCCACGGTCTCTCCTTATGTGATGACGAACGGAGTGGTGACCAGCGGCGGCGCGGTCACCGGCTTCGTCATCACCAACCCCGGCGTGGGCTATCTGCCCGGCGATGTCCTGACGGCGACGCTCTTCGGTGGGGGAGCCACCACCGCGGCAACGGTCGGCGCGATCACGCTGGCTCCGAACGTCAGCGGCGGTCTATCGAAAACCGGAGCCGGGACGCTGACGCTCTCCGGAGCCAGCACCTTCACCGGAGCCACCACCATCACCGGTGGCTCGCTCCAGATCGATTCCTTGGGCGACATTAACACTTCCAGCGGCATCACCATCAACGGAGCCGGCGCGAAGCTGGTTCAAACCGGTGGCTTCCCTGTTTCCATTCCGATCATCGTCACCGACGGTGCCGTGGATGGCACGACGACCTTGAGTTCGGTCACCGTCGGCAACTCCGCCACCAACATCGTGACGCATGGCAACGGTGGCAGCGGACCGCTTCAAATTGACTCCCTTGCGTTCACTGACGCGGCCGCCATCAATCTGAATATCGATTCCTTCGCACCGGGAATCACCACCGGCACCCTGAATTCCGGAGCGGCCGGCGGTGGCAAGATCACCGTCAACGCCACCAGTCCGACCTGGGCACCCGGCGTTTATGATCTGATCACCTACACCACCCTGACCGGTGGCGGAGCCGGTGAATTCCAACAGGGAACCATATCCGGCCTCAGCGGCCGCCAGTCCGCCACCATGGGAAGCGCGGCCGGGAAAATCACCCTTTCGGTCACCGGCGACAAGCCCGTGTGGTCGGGCGGACTCAACGGCAACTGGACCACCGCCCCCATCGGCGCGCCGAAAAACTGGAAGCTCGTCACCAGCGGCGCGGCCACCGACTACATCAACGGAGACATCGTCCTCTTCGACGACTCAGCCGTCGGCACCACCTCCATCAATATCTCCACTGCCAACGTCAGCCCGCTTTCCACGACGTTCTTCAACGACAGTCTGGAGTACGATGTCTCCAGCACGGGTGGCTTCGGCATCGCGACAGGATCCGTGACGCTCAACGGACTCGGGAACGTCGCGCTCGCCTCGCCTAACATCTATCCGGGCGGCACCATCGTGAACGGAGGCACGCTCCGCATCAACCACGCCTCCGCCATCGGGACCGGTGCCCTGACGCTCGCCGGGCCGGCTGTCAGCATCGACAACACCAGCGGCGTTCCCATCACGCTCGGAACGAACAACGCGCAGAACTGGAACACGGATCTCAACTTCCTCGGGTCCGACAATCTGAGCTTCGGCACCGGCATCGCCGCTCTCAATGCGAACCGGCTGGTGAACATCCAGGGCTCCGCCACCCTTGATCTCGCGGGTATCAGCGGCGCCGGCTTCGGCATTACCAAGACCGGCACCGGCATCCTCGGTCTATCAGGTGCCAGCACCTACACCGGCGCGACCACCGTCAGCAATGGAACGCTGCTGCTGACCGGAGCCATCAACTCGGCGAACACCGCGAATGTCGGCCAGGTCGTCGTGGGAACAGCCACTGAAAGTGCGCTGCTCCATCTCGCGGGAGGCACCTTGAACGCCACTTCCACCGCTGCCCAAGGCCTCTCGGCGGGGACATCCTCGGGCGGAACCGGGGCGTTCCTCGTGGATTCAGGAACCATCAACGTCACCAGCGAGGTGAGGTTGGGAACCGTGAACGGAGGAAACGGCGCCTTGGTGGTCAACGGCGGAACGGTGAATGTCGGAAACTGGTTTTCCGTGGGACGTGATGGAAACGGAGTCCTGAGAATGACGGGAGGGAATCTGACGGTTTCCACCCAGCACATGACCCTAGGCTCGTTCGCCACCGGATATGGAGAAACCACCATCGGCGGAGGAACCGCCAGCGTGACCAACACCACCGCCGGCCAAGGCAATTTCTATGTCGGGGAAGGGGGGACGGGGGTCCTGACGGTTTCAGGAAGCGCCGCGCTGAATGTCGCCGGCACGCTCGGTGTCCGCATGGCGCTCAATGGCGCGACCTCTTCCGGGACGGTCAACCTCAACGGGGGCGTCACCACCACTCCGGCCGTCACCAAGGGGGCCGGCACCGGCATCCTCAATTTCAACGGCGGCACCCTGCGGGCCACGACGGCCAACGCGGCCTACATGGGCGGTCTGACCGGCGCCTTCATCTATGGCGGCGGCGCGGCCATCAACAACAACGGAGCTAACATCGTCATCGACCAGCCGTTGCTCGCTCCGACCGGCAACGGCGTGACCTCGGCCGGTCTCACGGTGACCGGCACCGGCTACATCTCGCCACCCCAGGTCCGGATCTCCGGCGGCGGTGGATCCGGAGCGACCGCGCTCGCCATCATCGACGCAGGCGGGAACCTGACCGGCATCACCATCACCAACCCGGGCATCAACTACACCTCGGATCCTCTCTTCGAGCTGGTCGGCGGCGGTGGCAGCGGCTCCGTCACCGGTTCACCCGCACTGGTGGCGAACACCAGCGGCAGCCTGATCCTGAGTGGAGCGGGCACCCTCGGCCTCACCGGTGCCAGCACCTATACCGGTGCGACTTCGCTCGGTGCGGGGACCCTCGCTCTAACGGGCGCGGGTTCGGTCAACTCCAGCAGCGGCATTTCCGTCAACGGCTCCGGAGCGAAGCTTCTGCAAACCAGCAGCGTTGCCGTGACCGCTCCCGTTGCCATCACCAGCGGATCGCTCGACGGTGTCGGATCTCTCGCCAATGTCACCGTCGCCAATGCCGCGGGCAACATCGTCGCCAATGGCAACGGCGGTGCCGGCGCTCTCGCCGTGAACTCGCTTGCCTTCGCGGACGCCGCCACCGTGAACGTCAGGGTTTCCACCAACGCTCCCGGCATCACCGCCGGCACCCTCAACTCCGGAGCGGCTGGCGGCGGCAAGATCACCGTCAACGCCTCCAACATTTCCTGGGCGAACGGGCAGGTTTACAACCTCATCAGTTATTCCTCCCTGAGCGGCGGAGGCTTCGGCGAGTTCCAGCAGGGAACCGTCAGCGGCCTGACCACCCGCCAGAGCGCCACCCTCACGAATCCTTCGGGAAATGTCGCGCTCTCCATCACCGGTGACAGCCCCGTCTGGACCGGAGCATTCGACGGCAGTTGGACCACCGCCGCCATCACCGCGCCGAAAAACTGGAAGCTCGTCACCGGAGGAACTCCGACCGATTTCCTCTCGCTGGATTCCGTCCTCTTCGATGACACCGCCACCGGCACCTCCGACGTGGTCATCACCGAGAACCTCGTCCTCACCGGTGCCGTATTCGGCAATGCGGCGAAAAACTACACCCTCGCCAGCCCCGGCGGCTTCGGCATCACCACCGGCTTCGTCACCCTCAGCGGCACCGGCCAGGTCTCCATCGGCAATGCGAACACCTATGCCGGAGCCACCACCGTGAATTCCGGCACTCTCAATATCAACAACGCCTCCGCCATCGGAACCGGTCCGCTCATCCTGAATGGTGGCACCCTCGACAGCACCGCCGCCGCCGACGTCGTGCTGACCACCAACAACTCCGTGACCTGGAATGCGGACTTCAGCTTCACCGGCACCAAAAACCTCAGCCTTGGCACCGGAGCCGTCACCCTTGGCGGAAGCGGCACCACCCGCACGGTCACGACGACTGGCGGGAAACTGACGGTGGGCGCGCTGCCCGTCGCCACCGGCTTCGGGCTGACCAAGTCCGGTGCGGGCACGCTCGCGATCAATGGGACGGTGGCCAGCACCCTCGGAGGGGATCTGAATGTGGTGGCCGGCACGTTTGAAATCGGTGCCCAGAACTTCACCGCCACCGGCCTCACCGGATTCGGCACCGTGACCAACGGCGCCGCCACCGGCAGCACCCTGATCGTCAACAACACCGCCGCCAAGAGCTTTGCCGGGTCCCTTCAGAACGGAGCCGGAGCAGGTCTGCTGGGACTCACCAAGCAGGGCACGGGAACGCTCTCGCTCAGCGGATCCAGCAGCCTGACCAATGAGGTCCGCGTCGAAGGGGGCGTCCTCAACATCGCGGGTGGCACGCTCAATGCCACGAAGACCTCGAACCCCAGCCTGTCCATCGGTTCGGCTGCCAATGCGAGAGCCGCCCTCACGATGTCTTCGGGGGCGATCAATTCGACCGCCCAGATCAACATCGGAAATGGAAACGGCGCGGCGGGAACCAATCCTTACGCCGCCATGAGCATCAGCGGCGGAACCGTCACCAGCGGATCATGGCTGGTGGTCGGGGCGAACAACGACCGCGGCATCCTCAACCAGAGCGGAGGCAACATCAACGTCGTCACCAACCGCATGACCATCGCGGCGGGTGGAAACGGCGCGATCGGCGTGGCCAACCTGTCCGGCGGCATCTTCACCAACGGCGCCGGAATCTTCCTCGGGGAAAATGGAACCGGCACGCTCAACATCTCCGGTTCGTCGACCGCCACGATGGGGAACATGCAGTTCGGCGGGAACGCCACCTCGATCGCCGGTTACCTCAACCTGTTGGGCGGTGCGCTCAACACCGGATCGATCACCAAGGGAGCGAGCACCGCGGGAGCCGTTTACACCGTCAACTTCAACGGTGGCACTCTCAGGGCCACTGCGGCCAACGCGTCCTTCTTCGCCGCCCTTGCCAACACCACCGCGTATGTGAACAGCGGCGGAGCGGTCATTGATGACGGCGGTTTCGCCATCACCGTCGCCCAGCCGTTGCTCGCTCCATCAGGCAGTGGTCTCGGCTCCATCGCCGTCACCTCCGGCGGCGCGGGCTACATCGATACTCCGTTCGTCACCATCGCCGGCGGCACGGGCACCGGTGCCAGCGCCGTGGCGAACGTCTCCGGCGGAGTCGTTACCGGATTCACCGTCACCAACCCCGGCAACGGTTATTCACCGGGCGACGTCCTCACCGTCACCCTCTTCGGCGGCGGTGCGACCACCCCCGCCACGGTCGGAGCGGTCAACCTCACGACCAACGTCGGCGGAGGTCTGACCAAGTCCGGATCGGGAGTCCTCACGCTCAGCGGCCTGAACACCTATGCGGGCAATACGGTGGTCAGCAACGGCACCCTCAGCATCGTCAATGACGACACCCTCGCCGACGGTGCGGATGTCCGTCTGTCCGCCACCGGCACGCTGAACCTGACCTTCGTCGGCACCGACACGGTCGACGAATTCCTGATCAACAATGTGGCTCAGGCCACCGGTGAGTGGGGCGCGGTCGGATCGGGCGCGGCCCATACCTCGCCGCAGATCACCGGCACCGGCCGTCTGCTCGTCTCCACGGGGGGTTCCGATCCCTATCAGACATGGGCGGACGGCTTCCCGGGACTCACCGACAAGACCCCGGGCGCGGATTTCGACAAGGATGGATTGTCCAACCTGCTCGAATTCATCCTCGGCGGGAATCCCACCGTCTCGTCGCAGTCGATCGCGCCGGTCCAGACCCTGAATCCGACGAGCCTCGTGTTCACCTTCAAGCGCAGCGACGAATCGGAAGCACCGGCCACCGTCCAGACCATCGAAACCTCGACGAACCTCAGCAACTGGGCCTCCAGCGTCATCGCTCCGATCACCATCGGCGCGGGCAACTCCAGCGGCACCGGCTACACCGTCAACGTCGCCGAAAACGGAGCGGCCGCGGACGATGTCACCGTCACCATCGCCCGGGGCGCGAACACCATCATGTTCGCACGTCTCCGCGCTAACAAACCGTAACGGAAACGGCTCCGTCAAACCCCGTCCGGTCTCCGGGCGGGGTTTTTCGCAATGTCCGCGGGGCGGCGGAAATGACAGGATCCTCCGCGCCCGGCATTTCTAACGGGAGTTCACGCTGCTTCCTCCGACCCACGAGCCCTCCACCAGGATCTGCCGGAAGATCGAAGGGATGCCGACGGCTCCGTCATTGATGATCGAGTTGAGCAACAGCATGCCCACCCGTCCGATCTCCTCCGGATGCTGGTCGATGCCCGAGTCCACACCCGTATCGATCAAGGTGGTGGCCGCCACCGCGATGTCTTCAGGGACCCGGAGCCCCGATTGATCGAGAAGCTGCCGGATCCGGCGCACGTCCGTATGGATCGCATCCGGCCGGTGCTTCTTCATCCATTCCACCAGCAGCGCCGCCGCCTCCTCCGGCTTCGTGCCGACCAGCGAAAGGACTGGCACCCGTTGCTTCACCGGGATGGTCTGTTGGGCGATCAGGAAACCCGCTTCAAACAGATGTCCATGCACCTTCATGTAAGGTTCGTGGGTCACGAAGCCGATGCGACGGTACCCGAGGTCCGTCATCTTCTCAAACGCGAGCACCGTGTTCAGCACCTGATCCGCGGTCACCAGATGGGTCTTCGGCTCCTGGAGCGAACGTCCGAATTTCACGACGAAATATTTTTCCCATGGAAAACCACGCCAGTCCGGCTGTCCGTCGTGGGGCGGCAGCAGCAGCCCGCGGATGCCGCGTGAGGAAAGGATCTGGTCCAGCCGCCGGGGGGTGGTCGATCCATCCATGCGAAATTCCTCCAGCCGGTAGCCGAGCTTCTGCGCCGCGCCGCTGGCTCCGTTCCAGTAAGCGTCGAACTCCTCATAGCCCCTCAGCTGGTCGGGATCCTGCCAGCCGTTGATCCAGCCGATCACCGCTTGGAAAGCGCGTTTGCCCTTGCTCTGGCGGTAGTTGGAAAGCGCGTTGAGCATCGGATCCGGCCGGTAGCCGTGCTCTTCCGCCAGCCGCTTCACCTCCGCCTTCACCTTGACCGAAATCTGCGGACTGTCCCGCAGTGCCAGCGAGACAGTCACATGGCTCACGCCCATCAGTTTCGCAAGATCCCGCAGGCTCACACGGCGCGGTGATGGTTCGGGATTCATGGCATGCAAATGGGTCGGAGAGTGACGATCGGAAGCGGTAAGGGCTCATACCAACTCCCCCGAAGGCCTTGGGTAATTGATCTCCTTACTCTGGTAAGTTCAAGCTGGTAATCCGCCCATCGCGCGAGCGGCATGCTTGGATGAACCAATACCGCTCCAGACACCGGATTGCGATCCGGTCTCCTCAGCGCATCGCCACCGTTCCTATCCTTACCACGCGAACCATGGACATTAACATGGAAAGCGACCGGTGGCTTTCCAAAGCCCGCGGATTTCTCATGAAACATGCAATGGCTTGTTCCTGAAATGCCATCCAACCGGACGTGCCATCGAATCCGGGAAGTGGATTTCCGGCAGGGCAGGGGAGGGCAAATGATCCGCCCCTTCCGTTTCTTGGTGAATGGCATGTCTCCGCTTCAATTCAAAAACGTAAGAACCTCAGGATGCTTCAAAAAATAATACGGTTAGGAAATCCTGTGCCGCCGGCCATCGCCTTTTCGGCACGTTTCATTGCCGGAAAACGGCAGGCCCATCCGTCCGCGATCAGCTGCGGTGCAAGCCAACTGTCCGATGGCGAGGCCAGCAATGCTGCGGGCATTTGCGGGTCCGATCTCCATGCCCCCAACAGACCGGCCGCCCCAAACGCCATGAAACATCACTCATCCGCCTTTTTCGCAATCCGTGTCCTGCTGGCGGGCCTGATGATTCTGGCGTTCCCGCAGCGGGCGTCGGCGCAGACCTTCGTCCATCCCGGGCTGTTGCACACCGAGGCCGATTTCAACCGCATGAGGACGAAGGTCGAGCTGGGAGCGCAGCCGTGGCTTTCCGGCTGGCAGGCTCTGACCAATCACGGCTATTCCCAACTCGGCGCGACTCCGCGTCCCCTGGCGACGGTGATCCGGCCCGGCAATGTCGCGCAGATGTACATCGACATCTATCGAACCTACCAGTGCGCGCTTCGCTGGAAGGTCTCCGGCGACACGCTCTATGCGGATCAGGCCGTGACTTTCCTGAACGCCTGGTCGTCCACCATGACCGGACTGACCGGCAATGCCGACCGCTTCCTTGCCGCCGGCATCCATGGCTACCAATGGGCCAACATCGGTGAAATCATGCGCACCTATCCCGGATGGGCCCCGGCGGACATGGCCCGGTTCCAGAACCTGCTGGTGACCATCTTCTATCCGATGAACCATGATTTCCTGGTGAACCACAACGGCGCCGCGATCACCAACTACTGGAGCAACTGGGATCTGTGCAACATCGCCTCCATGCAGGCGATCGGGGTCTTCTGCGACCGGGCCGACATCTACAACGAGGCGATGAACCACATCTATCAGGGAGGCGGCAACGGGGCCATCGACCGGGCGATCTACCACCTGCATGCCGGCAACCTCGGCCAGATGCAGGAGTCGGGCCGCGACCAGGGGCACGCCACCCTGAGCATCTCCCTGCTGGGTGCTATCTGTGAGATGGGATGGAACCAGGGCGTTGATCTTTACGGCTACCGCAACCAGCGATTTCTGGCGGGCTCCGAATACGTCTTCCGGTACAACCAATGGCAGGACGTGCCTTACGTCCCCTACATGTGGGGCACCGGCCAAAGCGGAAACTGGCAGATTCAAGGAGACGTCTCGAACGCGGCGCGGGGCAGCTATCGCCCGATGGCGGAGATGGTTTACAATCATTACGTCAACCGGCTGGGCCTTGCAGCTCCTTTCTCCAAAGAAGTGGCCGAACAGCATCGCCCTGAAGGGAACGGCGGAAACGGCGACCAACTCGGCTTCGGCACTCTGACCTTCACCCGCGATCCGATCGCGACCGGTGCGAACCCCAAGCTCACCGTGGTTCAAAGCGCCGGCGACGTGATTCTCTCGTGGTGGGGCTCCGCCTACGCCACAAGCTACAACGTCAAGCGCTCTATCAATCCAGGCGGCCCCTATGTCACCATCGCTGCTGGCGTGGGCGGCGGTTCCACCACCTACACCGACGCGAATGTGGCGGCACCCGACCAATACCATTACGTGGTGACCGGCGTGTTGCCCTCCGCCCAGGAAACCGGACCATCCAACGAGGTGCGGGCCGCGTTCCCCGCGGAGGTCACCACCTGGCTGAAGGCTGACGAAACAAGCGGCACCACGGCGGCGGACTCCAGTGGCAAGGGTCACAACGGCACGCTGGTCAACGGCCCGACTTGGACGGCTGGCAAGACCGGCAATGCGATCTCCCTCGACGGCGTGAACGACCACGTGAGCTTGCCGCCCGACGTGGTCGGCGGGCTATCCGATTTCACGATCGCCACCTGGGTTTATCTGAACAGCAGCAGCACCTGGTCGCGCATTTTTGATTTCGGCGGCAAACCGGGTTCCGCAATGTTCCTCACCCCGCGCTCGGGCAACGGCACCACCCGTTTCACCATCGCGACAGTTTATGGTTATAACGAACAGCGCGTCGATGGCCCCGCCTTGCCCACCGGCCAGTGGGTCCACGTCGCGGTGACTTTGTCAGGCCGTGCGGCAACGCTTTACATCAACGGCATCGAGGCGGGCCGAAACCTCGATTGCTTCCTCCAGCCGCTCCAATTGGCGGAGGGTTCGCAAAACTGGATCGGGCGCTCGCAATATTCCACCGATCCCTACCTCAACGGCAAAGTCGACGACTTCCGCATTTACCACTACGCGCTCGCCGGCCACCAGGTTTATGCCCTCGGGAGCCAAGGCTCGAACCAAGCTCCTTCCTTCACCGGCGAACAGGTGGCCAAGGCCGCTGCGACCGAGGACGCCAACTACAGCGTCGCCGCGCAAACGCTCGCCACCAGTGCCAGCGACCCCGACGGCAACACGCTGACCTTTGCCAGACTGGACGGCCCTGCCTGGCTTACAGTGGCCGCCAACGGTGTCCTTTCCGGCATCCCAGGCAATGGTGACGTAGGAGCTAACACCTTCCTCGTTCGGGTGGCCGATCCATCCGGTGCGGGCGGAGTCACCCGGCTGCATATTGATGTCACTAACACCAACGACGCGCCGACCTGGCTTTCCAATCCTGTCGTCAAACCCTCCGTCACCCGCGACCAGCCCTATCTCGCCGCTTCCCTTGCGCCGGAGGCGTCGGATGTTGATCCCGGAGCCACTCTCACCTTCACCAAGCTGGGAGGACCCGGATGGCTCACTGTCGCCGCTGACGGCTCGCTCTCCGGCACTCCGGCCGCGAGCGATGTCGGTGGGAACAACTTCACCGTGCGTGTTACTGACAATACCGGCATGTCCAGCGACACGACATTGAGCATCACGGTGCTGGCCTATCAGGCGAGATCGCATCATGCCTTTGAGGAGAATACGGATGACAGCCTCGGCAATTTCCCCGGCACCGCCACCGGATCGCCGTCCTATGGCAACGGTCGCATCGGACGCGGCATCGTGCTCGATGGCGTCGATGATTTCGTCTCGCTGCCGGAAGCCGCCGCCGACTATCAGGATATTTCCATCGCCGCCTGGGTCTTCTGGAATGGCGGCCCGGCCAACCAGCGTGTCTTCGATTTCGGCAACAATACGTCGCAGTATCTCTTCCTCTCGCCGAACTCCGGTGGCCTGCGTTTCGCGATCAAGAACGGCGGTGCCGAGCAGGCGGTCACCAGCGCGGCGCCCGCCACCGGCCAATGGGTCCACCTGGCCGTCACCCTCGGTGGAAGCTCCGCCAAACTTTACGTGAATGGCGTTCTGGTCTCGACCAACAACGCAATCACGATTCATCCCGGTGATTTCAAACCGAAGCTCAACTACATCGGCAAATCGCAATGGGCGGATCCGCTCTTCAACGGACAGGTCGACGGTTTCCGCACCTACAATTACGCAATCACTCCCGCCGAGATCGCCGTGCTGATGGATGAGGTGCCGGCCGTGCCCGCCGGTGTCACCGCCACACCCAAGGCCAGCCGCATCGATCTGAACTGGAGCGTCAGCCAGGGCGCGCAGACCTACACGGTGAAGCGGAGTCCGACCTCCGGCGGCCCCTACACCGTGATCGCCAGCGGCTTGACCGCCACCACTTATGCCGACACCGGACTGACCAACGGCATTCCCTATCACTACGTCGTCAGCGCCATCAATGCGAAGGGAGAGAGCGCAAACTCCGCGCAGGTCACTGCTGTGACGTCCGATTTGTTAGCATGGTTGAAATTCGACGAAACCAGCGGCATCACCGCCGCCGATTCCAGCGGGAATGGTTGGAACGCCACCCTGGTCAACTCGCCTGCCTGGACACCCGGCCTTTTCAACGGCGGTGTCAACCTGCCTGCGACGGCCAATCAATTCCTCACCCTGCCTGTAGGCATTGTCAGTGGTCTCGGCGACTTCACCATTTCCGGGTGGGTGAAGGTGGGGGCGTTCGGCACCTTCTCGCGTATCTTCGACTTCGGCACCGGCACGACGAACTACATGTATCTCTCGCCGCAATACACCGCCACCGCGCCGAATGCCGCGAAGTTCCGCTTCGCCATCCGCACTCCGTCGGTGGGCGAGCAACAGCTCAACAGCTCGACCGTGGTTGCCGCAGGCACCTGGGTGCACTATGCGGTCACTCTATCAGGCAATACCGGAAAGATGTATCTCAATGGCGCGTTGGTCGCGACCAACACCGGCATGACGTTGCACCCGTCGAGCCTCGGCAGCACCACGCTGAATTTCCTCGGTGATTCACAGTTCTCCGCCGATCCGATTTTCAACGGCCAGTTCGACGACTTCCGCATCCATAGCCGGGCTCTGTCGGCATCGGAAATCCTCGCCGCCACCACTCCTCAGCCTGAAGTCCCCACCGCACTCAGCGCTCTGGCAGGGGATGCGGAGGTGATGCTCAACTGGAGCGCCGCGAACTTCGCCACAACCTATAACATCAAGCGCGCCACGACATCGGCCGGACCGTTCATCACCGTCGGCAGCGGTATCACCGCGACCACGTTCACCGACACCGGCCTGGCGAACGACGTCCCCTGTTTCTACATCGTCACCGCCACCAATCCGCAGGGCGAAAGCGCGGCTTCCAACATCGTTTCCGCCACACCGAATTATCTGCGAGCCCACCTCCGTTTCGATGAAAGCGGCGGCACCACCGCCCAAGACTCCACCGCACACGGTTGGAATGCCACC
Organism: Verrucomicrobiota bacterium; assembly: GCA_040388015.1. Classification (GTDB taxonomy): domain Bacteria; phylum Verrucomicrobiota; class Verrucomicrobiia; order Verrucomicrobiales; family Akkermansiaceae; genus Luteolibacter. Next base: position 84,943 of record JAZKCQ010000008.1, read on the forward strand.
ACCGTCAACGCGCCGGTTTTTGAAAGTGGTAAAAGCGGCAACGCCCTCACCCTCGCCAGCGCCTCCTCGCAATATGCCACGCTGCCGTCGGGTGTCGTGAACGGTCTGACCAACACCACCATCATGAGCTGGGTGAAAATCAGCAGTCCCGCCACCTGGCAGCGCATCTTCGACTTCGGGACAGGGACGACGAATTACATGTTCCTCACCACGCAATACGGCACCGGCGGGAGCGCCAACAAGTTGCGCTTCGCCATCCGCACGCCAGGGGTGCCCGAAACCGCCGTCAATCAGATCAACAGCTCCGTCACCACCCCGCTCAATACCTGGGTTCATGTCGCCGTCGTCCTCTCAGGCAGCACCGGGCGTCTCTATCTGAATGGAAGCGAGGTCGGCTCCAGCACCGCCATGACGCTCAGCCCTTCCAGTCTCGGGGCAACCACCCTCAACTATCTCGGGAAATCCCAGTTCGCCGATCCCTATCCGAATGCCTCGCTCGATGATTTCCGCATCTACAGTCGTGCCATGACTGCCGGTGAAATCGATCTCTTCGCATCACCCCTCGCTGCACCGCAGGAACTCGCCGCCATCGCTGGCTTCCAACAGGTCCAACTCGCGTGGGATGCCGTGCCCGATGCCGCCAGCTACACCGTCAAGTCCTCCACCTCGCCCGGCGGTCCTTACACCAACGTTGCCAGCGGTTTGGCCTTGCCCGCCTTCACCCACACCGGCCTTCCTTTAGGCGTCGCCCGCTACTATGTCGTCGGAGCTGAAAACATCACCGGTCCGAGTCCCGAATCCGCGGAGGCGAGCGCCACTCCCGAATCACCGCCGATCACGGAAACAGAGTTAAATACTTCCCGACTGGATCTTTCCAGTTTCTCGGGCAACAGCGCGGACATGACGATGGTCATCGCCGATTCCATGGCCGGTCACACCTATCAGCTTCAGCGGTCGCCCGATCTTTCGGAGTCGTCGTGGGAAAACATTGGTCCCATCCAACCCGGCACGGGCGGCCGGATTCAGAGGGTGATCCCGCTGACGCTGACCGGGCAACGGGGCTTCTATCGAATTCTGATCCTCCGATGAGTTCTTTGGGAACCGGAACGCCGGAAGACTTCTTACCACGGTAAGAGCCATCCCGCGACACAACCGAAAATGGTTCTGCGTAGCCTGTTTTTCCGCCCTTGGAATTCATGAACCTCACCCGGCTGCTCCGCAATTTTCTGACAGTGATATCGCTGCTGTCGGGATCCCCGTCTGTTTTCGCCGAGGCGGAATGGCAATGGTCGGTGGCGGACGGGGAAGCGCGTGCCTACCTGTGGATCCCTCCGGACTGCCAGCGGGTGAGGGGATTGGTCTTCGCCAACCACAACATGGTCGAGCAGGGGATCCTGGAGCATCCGTTGATGAGAAGGACGCTTGCCGGACTTGGTTTTGCGGAAGTGTGGACGGTGCCCTGTTTCGACGCGACGTTCGATTTCAACAAGGGGGCGGGCGAGCGTTTTGAGAAGCTGATGGGAAAGTTGGCGGAAGAATCCGGCTATCAGGAGCTGTGCGTGGCTCCGGTGGTGCCGCTGGGCCATTCGGCATGCGCGACGTTTCCCTGGAATTTCGCCGCATGGAATCCCGGCCGCACGCTGGCGGTGCTCTCGTTCCATGGCGACGCCCCGAGGACAACACTCACCGGAAACGGCGCGCCCCGGGTGGATTGGGGAAACCGCAACATCGACGGCATTCCAGGACTGATGGTGATGGGCGAATACGAATGGGGCGATATCCGGCTCAGCCCGGCGTTCGACTTCATGGCGGAGCACCCGAAAACGCCGCTCGCATTTCTAGCAGATTCCGGGCGCGGTCATTTCGATTATGCCGACCGGACGGTGGAGTTTCTGGCAATGTTCATCCGGAAAGCCGCCGCCGCCCGGCTTCCCGCCGATGCTGGGTTGGATCGTCCTGTCGAGCTCAAGCCGATCAATCCTGCTAGCGGCTGGCGCGTGGATCGCTGGCGGAAAGAGCAACCACCCATCGCGCCCGCAGCGCCCTTCAGCCAATACACCGGGGATCCGAAAGATGCATTCTGGTGTTTCGACGAAGAGATGGCCAAGCTGACGGAGGCCATCTACGCCCGCGAACGCGGGAAAATGCCCCAACTGCTGAGCGTGACCGCCGCCCGGCAGGCGGCTGAAAAAGGTATCGGAGAACCCGTCACCCCTCAGTTCATTCCGCAGGCGGACGGAACAACCTTTCGCTTGAAAACCGACTTCTTCCCTGTGGTGCCCGCGGACAACGGCAAAGCAACGCTGTGGACCGGATTGCCTGCGGGTAGTCTCCTCGGGCATTCAACTGCTGGTCCTGTCGAATTGTCACGGATCGTGGGGCCTGTCGTGCAAACGGGGCCCGAAACGTTCGCGCTCCGCTTCGGTCGCGCCGAATTCACCACCAACCGCCGAAATAACGACATGTGGCTGGTGGCGGCTCATCCTGGGGATGAGAAATACAAAAGCATGGTCCAACAGTTGGTGGTCCGTCCGAACCCAAATAAGGAGGGGCAGATTCAAAAGATTACTTTCCCTGGGATTGCCGATCAGGAGTTGGGGGTGAAATCACTCAAACTCATGGCAAGTTCCGACGCCGGTGTTCCGGTTTCCTATTACGTTCGCGAAGGCCCCGCTGAAGTCGAAGGCGACACGCTGAAATTCACCGCCATCCCGCCACGGGCGAATTTTCCGGTGAAAGTGACGATCGTTGCTTGGCAGTGGGGGCGCGCATCAGAGCCGAAAATCCAAACGGCCGGGCGCATCGAACGCACGTTTCGAATCGTAAAGAACGGTTCCAAGTAATTCGTCTCGATCTAACTTCAAATGACCCGTTCAAGCGCTCGCTCATTTTTCATATCATCATGGTTCGCCGGCCTGATGCCAGTCATCGCCCAAACTTCAGCCGTGACCCCGGCCCTTCAAAAGCTGGCCCCGCGTGCTCCCGGAGAAGAAATGGGAATCGCCCGGCTTCCTAACGAAAAACTGGACTGGCTGCTCGATGCCAAGTTCGGCATGTTCATCCACTGGGGACTCTATTCGGGGCCGGGGCGTGGCGAGTGGGTGATGGAACACGAGGGAATCTCCCCTGAGAAATACCGCGAATTCGCCTACCCGGAAAGTGGTGACGCTTATTTTGACGCCGCCGGTTATCGTCCGGAAGCGTGGGCCAATCTCGCCAAGGATGCCGGCATGAAGTGGATGTGCCTGACCACCCGCCATCACGACGGATTCAGTCTTTTCGACAGCCCTCATCCAAATTCCTTCACCAGCATGCAAACGCTGAAGCGGGATCTGGTGGCGGAATACACGACCGCCTGTCGCGATGCGGGCTTGAAGGTCGGCCTCTACTATTCGCCGCTCAGTTGGCGCTATCCCGGATACTACGACTGGACCGGCACGAACTGCCTGCCCAACAAATTCGGCTACAAGACCGATCCATCCCACCAGGAAAACGCCCGCCTGATGAAGGAGGAAAACTATGTGAACGTCAAAAAACTCCTCACCGGCTACGGCAGGATCGACGCCATTTTCTGGGACGGCGGCTGGCTGGGTCAAAAGGGATCGGATGCCGATGCTGCCTTTTTCCACGAACCCGGCAAATACCTCGACCCGGCGAACCGTTGGCCGATCCCTAAAAACTATCAGGATTTCGAAGGGGGCACCGGCAAGGCGCTCGGCATCATGGGCATGGTCAGGAAATACCAGCCCGATGCGATCACCAACCTCCGCTACGGCTGGATGGGCGACATCATCGCCGAGGAAGGACCTAGGGAAACGACGGGCAGGATCCGCAGCAGCGAGGTTTGTGACAAATGCCTCACCCTTCAGAACGGCGGCTGGGGCTACAACGCGAAATCCATCGCGGCAGGCAACGTGCTGTCGCTCGATCAATTGGTGCGCTACATGGCGAACTGCGTCGTTCGTAACATGACGTTGTTGCTTAACGTCACTCCCGACCGGCACGGCGTCATCCCCGAAGTGGAACAGAAGCGTCTGAAGGAAATGGGCGCATGGATGGCTAGGATGGGCGACTCGATTTACGGCACCCGGGGCGGACCATGGGAACCGGTTGATCGGCACTATGGCTATAGTTACAAGGGATCCACCGTCTTCGTCCACCTCCTGAAGGACTATGCCGGAGAGACTTTCACGATTCCTCCTCTCGGGAAACTGCGTGTAAAAAAGGTTTATGATGTTTATACCGGCAAGGCGCTTCGCTTCGAGGACGACAGCGGAACCAACGTCCGCGGCATTGACCGGAAGGCTTCGCCGGCGGATTCGGTGGTTGCCGTGGTGTATGACCAAGAAGTCCGCACTGCCTGGTCTGAATAGACCGATACTTGAAATGAATTCATCCAATTACTCTCTTCGCTCAATGATCCGATCAGGCTTCGCTTTCCTCGCCATCCTTCTCGCTTGTGTAGGAACAACCCGTGGAGAAGAGGCACCTTCGGAAGTATCGAGCCTTCAAGAGCTGGCTCAAGTGGCCACGCAGAACGGCCGCTCGGTGCGCATGAAGCCGGGAGTTTATCGTCTGGCCGAATACCTTACCGACGGGATGATCGGTGACATTGGCAAATCCATTGATCGCAGCAAGGAAGGCCGGCCGCCGGTGCCGATGATCGCATTCACCGGAAACGACAACCGGTTCGATTTGCGTGATGCCGTTTTCGAGATCGACACCGCGCTCTATCCGAAAATGCCCGGTGGCTATCTGCGCTGCATCCTGATTTCGGGCAGCCGCAATACCGTTGCCGGACTCACCGTGCGCAACACCGGTGGAGACAGAGGCAGCAACGGCAACATTTTCTCCACCCTCGGAGACGACAACGTGATCGAAGGAGTCACCCTTCATGTGTTTGGTTCCTATCCCCATGGATATGGCGATCTCCTGGGCAAGGGTGGCCCGAACCTGATCAGCCCGCTTCTCAAGCAAAGCGGTTTCATGACGGGGGGGAACCGCAACACGCTGCGTCGCTGCCGGGTTTTCAGCCGCGCGTTCGGGCATTGTTTCTACATTCAGAACGCCACCGGAACCCGCATTGAGGATTGCCACGCGGAAGGCGAAATGCGGCCGACCCGCGACATGTTGCGCGATACCTCCGGTCCGGCGTTCGATCTCGGCTTCAAATCGGTCTATCCGAATCGCGACGGCCGTTATCTCATCACGCCGGGCTACATGAAAAGCCTGAGCGAGGACGGCTTCCGGACCTACGATGGAGTAAGCCGGACGACGATCATCAACTGTGTGGCGGTGAACACACGGGCGGGCTTCGAGATCGGCGGAACCGATACCGACAAGGACAAGACCGTGATGGAAAACTGCGTGGCCACAGGCTGCGAACGCGGCTATTTGCTGGGATCGAATGTGATTGTCCGCCGCAGCCGGGGCGACGCCATGTATGGGCCGCTGCTCTATCTGCGAGGTGGGATGAATTCCGATGTCGAACTCGAGCTTTCCGGAAAGACTTCCGATTTCACGGTCCATGCGCTCGCCACCATCGCCGGCAAGAATCACCGCATTCGCATTACCGGCCAGCCGCAGGAGCGGGAGATGCGTGGCCTGCCGATCATGCTCGGCTTCGGGATGCCCGGGAGCGGGGAAATGGCCAGCCCGATCCTGCCCGCGCCGGCTGAGAACGTCACGCTGTTCAACGATCTTTCCGGCGTTCCAATGATCTCCGGCGAACAAACGGTGAATTGCTCCGTCGAGACGCGGGGGCGCAGGATCACCGATGCCGAATCGAAAATACTTCGTTAGAAAATGCCGCCATGGGACATTGCCCTCAAACCCCTTCTCTAAAGCCATGAAACCAATCTTTCTCAAACACGCGGCGGCAATCCTGCTGTTCATTTTCGTCTCTCATGTTTCCCAAGCGGCGCCGGAAAACTTCGTCCATCCCGGTGGTCTGCATGCGAAAGCGGACCTTGATCGGATGAAGGCCAAGGTCGCTGCGAAAGAACATCCGTGGATCGACGCCTGGGATCTCTTCATCAAGGACCCGAAAGCGCAGGACAACTACAAGGCTCGTCCGGCGGCGAACATGGGCAGCCGCCAGCGTGCCCAGGATGACGCGACCGCCATGTATTACAATGCGCTGCGATGGTATATCTCCGGCGAAGAAAGCCACGCGGAGTGCGCCGTTAGCATTGCCAACGACTGGTCGGCCACCGTCAGTGAGAAGCCCTATGGCGACGATTTGAGCGGCATCCCCATCGGCAGCTTCGCCCTCGCGGCGGAAGTGCTGCGGGTCTATCCGGGATGGGCACCGGCCGATTTCGACAGATTCAAGCAAATGATGGTCACCTATTGGTATCCCAAGAGCAGCGACTTCCTGAAGAACCACCGCGGCGGTCCGGTGGACCGTTGCTGGGCGAACTGGGATGCCTGCAACATGCTCGCCGTGCTCGGCATCGGCGTGCTGTGCGACGACCGGGAGAAATTCAACGAGGCGGTGGAATACTTCAGGAACGGGCCGGGCATGGGCAGCATCGGGAACGCCGTGCCATTCGTCTATCCGGGCGGGCTGGGCCAATGGCAGGAGGCCGGGCGCGATTTCGCCCACACCATGGGCGGCCAGGGACTGCTCGCGGAGTTCTGCCAGACGGCATGGAACCAGGGCGTGGACCTCTTCGGTCACGACGACAACCGATTGCTGAAAGGCAGCGAATACGCCGCCCGATACACGCTCTGGAAAGGCGTTCCCTACACCCACTACACCAACTCGGACCACGCGAACCAATCCTACATCTCCACCAATTACAAAGGCCGCCTGGATGCCTCGCACTTCGAACTGCTCTACAATCACTACGTCGTCCGCAAGGGACTTGCCGCGCCTAACGTCCGGGCCTTCGCCGAAATGAAGCGACCCGAGCCGGGCGAGACCGACGTCTTCGGTTACGGCACGCTCACCTTCACGCTGGATGCCGCTGCCTCGCCCTATCCGGCGTTTCCGGCGCCGCCGGTGCCTCAGGATCTCACGGCGACTCCGGGTATCGGCCGCGTGGACCTCGCCTGGTCGCCTTCCGGGGCCTACACCGCGCACGGCTACGACGTGTTTCGCGCGACCTCGGGTGCCGGCCCCTTCACCCGCATCCACTCGACGAACCGCTGGACTACGCCCGCCCATACCGACACGGCGGTGGAAGCCGGGAAAACCTATTTCTACACTGTCGCCGCACTCAACCAGACCGGCGCGAGCGGAACCTCCACGGCGGTCAGCGCCACACCGGCCCCCGGTGGCGCGCTGCCCGCGGGCTGGACCCATTCCACGCTTGGCCAGGCGCAGGTCGATGGAGCGGTGAAATATGACGACGTGGCGAATCACTCGATGACCGTCGGGGTGACGGGCGCGGCCATCGGCGGCAAGGCGGACGAATGCACGTTTGTTTCCTACGACTTCAGCGGCGACTGCACCCTCACCGCCCGCCTGATCGACCGGCGGGGCGAGGTGAACCGGGCGGGCCTGATGATCCGCGAAAGTCTGGCGGCCGATGCGCGGACCCTTGCCCTGACACTCGGTGATGTCGGAGGCCGGCAGGCGCGGTTCGGCACGCGCGCCACCGCGGGCGGAAAGATGACCTCGCAATCCGGAAACGACTACACCTGGCTTCCCATCTGGTTCCGCCTCCAGCGCGCGGGCGATGTCTTCTCCGCCTTCCAGTCTCCGGACGGCATCAGCTGGTTTCCGGTCGGCAGGAGCGAGCTTGCGCTGCCGAAGGAAATCCGGGTGGGACTCGCCGCCAGCGCCGGCGGCGGCAAGCCGAAGGGATCCGCTTCCGTGGCATTCGACCAGATCATGTTAGGGGTGACGCCGCCGCCCCCGCCGGCGGCGCCGGTTTCGCTCGCGGCCGTGCCGGGGGAGGAAGAGGTCCGCCTCCGGTGGACGAACCCGTCGCAGAGTCAGACCGGCTTCAAGGTCGAGGCCGCAGGGGAGAATGGCATCTTCTACGAGATCGCCGATCTGGCCGCCGCCGCCACGAGCTTCGTGAACACCGGACTGAAGACTCCGGCTTCCCTCCGCTACCGCGTGCGCGCTTACAACACCGGCGGCTATTCGGCATACTCCGATCCGGCGGGTTCCGCGGATCCTCGTTAATTCCTCGGTCGTCATCCATCATCGGTAAAATCATGTTCCGACCCGGAGAACTCTGGTGCGATACGAATGGCGTGCCGATCAACGCGCACGGCGGCGGGATCCTTTTTCACGAAGGAACCTATTGGTGGTTCGGCGAGCACAAGACCGCCGGTGAAGAGGGGAACCGGGCGCACGTCGGGGTGCATGTCTATGCATCGGAAAATCTGATGGATTGGCGCGACGAAGGCATCGCGCTGGCGGTGGATGATTCTCCGGGCAGCGAGATTCCGGGCGGCTGTGTGCTGGAACGGCCGAAGGTCATCCGCAATCCCCGCACCGGAAAATTTGTGATGTGGTTCCACTTGGAACCGAAGGGCTCCGGCTACGACGGGGCCCGCAGCGCCGTGGCCGTGGCGGACAAGCCGGCGGGTCCCTATCAATTCCTCCGCAGCCTGCGTCCGAACGCCGGGGTCTGGCCGGACAACGTGCCGGATGAAGGACGGCTGCTGCTGACGGAAGCGGAGGAGCTGGCGCTTGGGGCGCTCGGCCTGGGCGGCGCGCCGTTCCCATGGTATCCGAAGGACCTCTGCTATCGCCGGGATTTCGAGGCCGGGCAGATGGCGCGGGACATGACTCTCTTTGTCGATGACGACGGGCTGGCCTATCATCTCTACGCCTCGGAGAACAACGGCACGCTGCACCTTTCGTTGCTCGATGACGATTACACGGCCCCGGCAGGCCGCTACATCCGCCTCTTTCCCGGGCGTTTCCATGAAGCTCCCTCCCTGATGAAATCCGGCGGGCGCTATTTTCTGTTCTCCTCGGACTGCACCGGCTGGGCTCCCAATACGGCCCGCCTCAGCTCAGCGCCGTCGATCTGGGGACCTTGGGCGGAGAATGGGAATCCGTGCCTCGGTCCCGGCGCGGGAATCGCGAACTGTTTCGAGTCGCAGCCGACCTTCATCCTGCCGGTGCGCGGGAAAAAGGATGCCTTCATCTTCATGGCCGACCGCTGGCGGCCGCGCGATGCCATCGACGGGCGCCATGTCTGGCTGCCCGTCGTGTTCCGCCACGGCGTGCCCACGGTGTCGTGGCACGATGCCTGGGACCTTTCCCATCCCGTTTTCCTCATCCGAGAAAAGGACGGATGATGCGGTCATTGACGATTGCTCCTGCCCTTTGCCCCCGGCCGCTGGGGCAGATTTCCATGGTAACCATGAAACGGCCTGTCCGTGCCGGTGAATCCGGGCAGCGTGTTCTTCCGCAATCGATGTCTCCCCGGGGCGGTGTCCGCCTGGGGGAAATCCCGTTAACAGATATACCATGACCGCACCCGAGATCCGCTCTCCATCCGTCGGTGACGCCACGCTCTTCCGCGGGGCATTCGACCTTTGTGTCTCGAAGACCCGCCGCAATCTGCCCGATCTCGCCGAGTCCGGCCGCACCTGGGCGTTCGATCCGGCCGGCGACTATCCGGCATGGAACGAAGGCTTCCTGGAAATCGGCAACTGGACCACCTCGTTTTTCACCGGCATGGGCGTGCTCGCCTGGCTCGATGGAGCGGATCCGCAGATCCTCCGCGGTCTCCGCCTCAGCGAGCGGCACTATGCCGCCAAGATGGAGGAAGAGCACGCCAGGGAAACCATGCACGATCTCGGGTTCCTCTACTCGCTCTACTCGGTCGCGCTTCACAAGGCCACCGGAGAGGAGCGCCACCGCGCGCTCGGCCTGCGGGCGGCGGAGGTGCTGGCCGCGCGCTTCATCCCCGGGGGCGGCTACCTCCGCGCGTGGGGCCGGATGGACGAGACGACCACCGGCTACTCCGGCCTCGCGATCATCGACTGCATGATGAACCTGCCGCTGCTCCATTGGGCGGCGGCGGAAACCGGCGACCCGCGCTTCACGGAGATCGCCATCCGCCACTCCGACACGACGCTGGCCCATTTCATCCGCGGCGACGACTCCGTCTATCATGCCTATCGCTTCGACGCGGCGGGACGACCCGAGCGAGGCGACAACTACTGCGGAAACCGCATCGAATCCCACTGGGCGCGCGGCACCGCGTGGGCGATGTATGGGTTCGCCCTCGCCTACCGCCACACCGGCGACGGGCGCTACCTCGACGCCTCGCTGCGCGTCAGCCGGAAATTCGTCTCCCTGTTGGATGATGAAATCGTGCCCGTCTGGGACTTCCGTCTCGCCGCGGGCGAGGCGCCGCTCCGCGATTCCTCCGCCGCCGCCGTGGCGGTGTGTGCGATCCAGGAGCTGGAGGCGCTCGGCAGGTCCGAGCCCGCGCTGACCGGGGCGAAGGAGGCGATGTTAGGCCGTCTGATGTCTCCGGACTACCTGGATCGGGATCCCGCCTGCCGCGGCGTGCTCAAGCAAGGGCAGGTGGGCGACGGCGTCGGCAGGGCGAGGTCCGCCTACACCAGTTGGGGCGACTATTATTTCATGGAAGCGCTCGGCCGCGAGCTGGGGATGACCGTCAACTGGTGGTAAACCGATTCCCATGCGCGAGATCCTGTTATCCAAAACCTTCGGCGACACGCTCGTCCGCTACCCCTACGATCCCGCCACCGGGATCGTCGGCCTGGAGCTGATCCCGGCGGCGCTGGCGGGAGAAACGGTTCCGGCGCGTGAAAGCCTGCGAGGCGAGCCGTTCATCGACGTCCTGCCCGGCGATGAGCCATGGCCGGCCAGACCCGTGGAGTCGCTGCTGCAGCTCAAACTCGTCGGGGATTCCTATCCCGGCGCGTTCGCCCAGGGCCACACGATGCGCAATTCCGGATCCGTCGCGGCGTTCCGTTATGACAGCCAGGAGGTGACGGACGGCGGCATCGTCACGCGACTGAGCCGTCCGGACGGCTGCCGCGCGGTGCACATGCTGTCATGGGTTCCCGGCGATTTGTCATTCACGGTGACCACCCGGTTCATCAACGGCTCGCCGGTGCCCGTGTCGTTGGAAATGCTCGCCAGCTTTTCGTTAGGAGGGATCACTCCGTTCCACGAGGCGGACGCGCCGGACCGGCTGAAGGTCCACCGCTTCCGGTCCGGCTGGAGCGCTGAGGGACGCCACGAGTGCCGGAGCATAGCGGAACTTCATCTCGAACGCTCGTGGAGCGGGGCGGGGGGCTTCAGCGAGCGCTTCGGCCAGTTGGGAACCATGCCGGTGAGGCGCTGGTTTCCCTTCGTCGCGGTGGAGGACACCGTGCCAGGCGTGACCTGGGGCGCGCGGCTCGCGTGGGCCGGATCCTGGCAGATGGAGATATTCCGCCAGCATGACGATGTCTGCCTGTCGGGAGGACTCGCCGATCGCGAGTTCGGCCACTGGATGAAGACGCTCCGGCCCGGTGAATCGATCGACAGCCCGCCCGCCACGCTGGCCTGTGTCCATGGCGGTCTCGATGCCCTGTGCGACCGCCTCACCGCGATGCAGGATGCTGCGGCGGATCTCCAACCGGAAATCGAGCGGGATCTGCCTGTTATCTTCAACGAGTGGTGCACCACCTGGGGGGATCCCGCCCATGACAAGCTCCTCGCCCTCGCCGACCGGCTCGAAGGCTCCGGCGTCCGCTATCTGGTCATCGATGCCGGGTGGTACAAACAGGAGGAAACGGATTGGAGCAGCGGCCACGGGGATTGGATCCCCAGCGCGCGGCTCTTCCCACACGGGCTCAGGGCGGCCGCGGACGCCATCCGCGGGCGAGGACTCGTGCCGGGCCTTTGGTTCGAGATGGAGACGGCCGGATCACAGAGCGCCGCCTTCCGGCTCGGCGAGCATTTCCTCCTGCGCGACGGCATCCCCATCACCGTCAGGGAGCGGCGGTTCTGGGATCTCAATGACCCGGTGGCGCTGGACTATCTGACGGAAAAGGTCGTCCACCTGCTGGAAAGCTGCGGCTTCGGTTATCTGAAAGTCGATTACAACGAGACCGCCGGGCTCGGCTGCGATCATCCGGATTCCCAGGGCGAGGGCCTGCGGGAGCAGATCGAGGGCACCTATCGGTTCTTTGATCTCATCCGCGCGCGCCTGCCGGAGCTGGTCATCGAGAACTGCTCCTCCGGCGGCCACCGCCTGGAGCCGTCGATGCTCGCGCGCACCGCCATGTCATCGTTTTCCGACGCGCACGAGCTGGTGGAAATCCCCATCATCGCCGCGAATCTCCACCGCCTCATTCTGCCGCGGCAGAATCAGATCTGGGCCGTGCTGCATCCGCAGGATTCGCCGCAGCGCCTCGGCTACAGTCTCGCCGCCACCTTCCTCGGGCGCATGTGCCTGTCGGGCGACATCGGCGGGCTGCCGGACGCCTCGTGGGATTTCGTCCGCCGGGCCGTCGCGCTGTATGAACGGGCCGCTCCGGTGATCAAGCATGGCACGAGCCGCCGCTTCGGCGAAACGGGGGAGAGCTGGCGTCACCCGCACGGCTGGCAGGCGGTCGCTCGGACCTCCCGCCATCTGGCGCTCGTCGTGGTCCACACCTTCGCCCGCGCGCCGGAGGAGGTCTCGGTGCCGCTGCCCGGCGGATGGGGTCTGGTGGAGAGTCTGGGAAATGCTCCGGCGGCCGTGGCGGGGGACCGGCTGGTGATCCGGCCCGGCGGTGACTTCACCGGGGGCGTGTTCCTGTTGGAGTCCCGTTGAATTCCGGTGCTTCCGCGTGAAATGATGAAGGGCCTCCCCATGGGGATGGAGAGGCCCTTTTGGAATGACGGGTCATCCCCCGGCGGCTCAGGCGTCGGCGATGAGTTTCTGGGCTTTCTTCACCGTGGTCGCGGTGAGCTTGCCATTGACGAGCTTCGAGCCGTCGAGCAGCAGCTTGAGCTCGGCGAGGGTTTGTTCCGCCGCGACCAGGGACTTTTTGCCGCTGCCGAACTTCTTGTCCGGGAAGTAGCGGGTGAAGGTGTTCCCGGTTTTGCTGAGACAGAGGCGCCAGCCCTCGAAGGCCGAGTTTTCGTAGGTGAAGCGCGTCAGGTTTCTTTTTGATTTCATGGTGTGTGTATTGCGTTTGTGTGTTTGCTTGCGAGTCCGGTGGGGGAAGTCGGAGAGTGGTTGCGGCGCGGCGTTCCGCGGGTTCCGGCCGTGCGTCACTTATCAGATAGCACGAAGCCTGCCCGAGTCATGTTAAGAAGTGTTAAGAGCATGAGGGGTTTTTGAAGCCGGAGGCCGGGCGGATGAGCGGGCTGCTCGTGCATGGCGTCGGATTCACCGGATATAATCGCTAGAAAATCAGATATTGGAAGCAAAAAGTTCACCGTGTTATCAGATTGTTTCTCCCTGTTTGTCCGTCCGTCCATGCCCGGAGGAGCGGCAGGGCAGCCGGGGACGCCCGATATCCGGCATTGATGCGGAGGGGCGGACGGTGCAGTCTGCACGGATCCCCGCCATCATGGACCTTCCCGACGCCATCTCGCACTTTCTATCCAAACCCGGAGCCGAGGAAACCACGCCCTTCGGCCCCGATGTGCTGGTCTACAAGGTGGGCGGGAAGGTGTTCGCGCTGACCTCGCCGGATGCGTTTCCCGCGCGCATCAATCTCAAGTGCAATCCGGAGCGCGCCGTGATGCTGCGCGACGAACACGAATCGATCATCCCGGGCTTCCACATGAACAAGCGCCACTGGAACACGCTCGTGCTCGACGGCTCGCTGCCGGCCCGGCTGGTGAGGGAGCTCATCGACCATTCCTACCAGCTGGTCAGCGCCTCGCTGCCCAAGGGCGGAAGGAAGCGGTGAGCCCGGGCATCCCCGGCGCCGGATGTGCGTGCGGAGTGACGGGTTGATACATTGAAGTATCCATCAGGGGTCTTTCATTTGTTAGTGATGGCCGGGCTGAGATCAGGGTGAGAGGCGGGATGCTTGAGTAGCCGCGACACTTTTGTCGTGGGGAGGATGGAAGGACAATGGGAAGAGCTTCGCGCGTTTCATTGGCGGTTCATCCGCCTGCATCTGAGGAGTGGGATGTTCCCTTAGGGCTGTGATGGCGGTTTACACGAAACTGGCCCGGCTGCATGCTGGACCACCCGGCATTGCATCAAGTCCACCCTCTCACCAGGTGCGGTGTCCCCCGTCATTGGATGCAGTGCGCCCCACCACTGGATCCGGTGCCATCCCCGACTGCATGCAGGTGTCCCCATCATCGTATCCAGTCTGCCCCCGGACTGCATGCAGGGGATGGGGGGGATTGCAGCTTCCCGCCACGTGGATGGATCTTCTCGGGGCTTTCGGATCCAGCGAGTTGTGGCAGTTTGCCGTCTCGGATTCTGTGGGGGCGGCTTCTGCAGGCAGCTATCGATCGATGGCGGCAGGAGCTCCAGAACCTAAAAATGGCTTGATTATCAGGAAAAATCGAATATTGCAGTCCGCGTTCCTCTTAGTCCGCAAGGACAAGGAGTTTTCATTCACCTTTCTCCGCCCCCGAGATTTTGAAACTTATCCTATCTGTTTGTACCGTACTCCCGTGCCTTGGTTCTTTTGTTAGTGCTGCGACTGTGTCCGAATCCAGCACCGCGTGGACTCCTCTGGCGGGAAATTATGACTACCTCGCCGATCAGCAAACGGGGAGCGCTTCCGGCGATATCGTGGGGGTGGATACGAATTACGGACTGTTCGTGACTTTCAATGACAATGGTTCCGCCAGCCACACCGATGGCACTCTGGGATTTCGCCTCAGGCTGGATGCGGCCGGCGGCCCGAATAACAACCCTGCCTTCGACCGTGCGGCATGGATAGGGATCGATGCGGATATGAATGGCTCGGTGGATGCCTTTCTCGGCATCAATTTTTCAGGCAGCGCGACGGACCTTGGGATCTACGCGCCCGGCACGGGGGCGAACACCTCTCCGAGCACCACTTCCATTTCCTCGACCGCCTACGCGTCTTACACGATTTCCTCGGCGAATTACAATTACCGCCTGGTAAACTCCTCCACCGACGGAGGCACCACCAATGACGTCACCACCACCACGAATGGCGATCCGGATTATTATGTCAGCTTCATGGTGCCGTTCGCCGACGTTGCGGGGTTTCTCGCCACCAAATCGATCAATATCAACGATCTGACGCCCTTGCGGTATGTCTCCGCCACCGCCACCCAGGCTAACAGCCTGAACCAGGACCTCGGCGGTGTGAATGGCGGAGTGAACTCCACCACGACATGGGTGCAGCTCGGAGGTTTCACGCAAGTCGTGACCGCCGGTGGCATTGTGGTTCCCGAGCCGGGCGTTCCGCTGCTTGCGCTGACGGCCTTGGCCGCGGTGATGGCCCGCCGCCGCCGCGCCTGACTTCGAGGACGGGTTCGTCCCATGGCGGGTAGTGGAAATCTTGCTATCAAGAGGACCCGGGAGGGGTGTGGCTGCCATTCCTGTGGTTCTGCCAGAAAAGTTTCACCGTGGACATATCGCCAACACGGTGAAACAGCCGGGGCTGGCATGAGTGACAACATTCGTATTCGACTGCGGAGCGAATTTCGCAACTCCCCATGCGCCAGGCCGGAATCGGCGGCAGTCAGGACCGGTAACAGAAGGGTGATTCCCATGAAATGGGGAAATCATGCCCGCTTGGATTGGCGGGTCGGAAGCGGCGCCACCTGAGTTTCGGAAGGGGGGCCGCAATTGTGTTTGTCACCATTCCGCCCGTTCGTTCAAAATGCACGCTTCCATGCTCGACACAGGTGGGACGAATCTATCCAATTTACGGCGTCACAGATCATGAAAACCAAACCGCATTTCGTTTTTACCGCCGTTGGCTTCGCGCTTCTCACGGTGATCAGCCTTCCGGCCGGGGCTCAGGACTCGCTTGACCGCAGTGTGCTTCCCATCCCGGAGCCTGAGGTGGAACCGATCATCACTCCGGACGCCCGTGACGCAAAGGCTCCACCTCGTTTCGCAGTAACCGTTCCCAACGATGCGCCGAATGTGGTGATCGTTCTGATCGATGACATCGGCTTCGGTCACAGCAGCGCGTTCGGCGGGCCGATCCGTATGCCGACGCTGGAGAAGCTGGCCGGAAACGGGCTGAAGTATAACCGTTTCCACACCACGGCGCTGTGCAGCCCGAGCCGCACGGCGCTGCTAACAGGCCATAACCACCACGCGAACAACGCGGGAGCGATCATGGAGCTGGCGACCGCGTTTCCCGGCAATACGGGGATCCGGCCCAGGACGATCACCCCGCTGGCGGAGATCCTGCGGCAGAACGGATTCAGCACGGCCGCCTTCGGCAAATATCATGAAACACCGCCGTGGGAGGTTTCCGTTTCCGGCCCCTACGACCGCTGGCCGACGGGGTCGGGCTTCGACAAGTTCTACGGCTTCATCGGCGGCGAGACGAACATGTGGGCTCCGGCGATCTTCGACGGGGTGGTGCGCACGGAGCACCGGATTTCCCCGGACTATCACTTCACGGTGGACATGACCGACCAGGCCGTGAACTGGATGAGCGCCCAACACGCGCTGACTCCGGACAAGCCGTTCTACATGTATTTCGCTCCCGGCGCGACGCATGCCCCGCATCACGCGCCGAAGGAATGGATCGCCAAATACAAGGGTGAGTTCAGCGGCGGGTGGGACAAGCTGCGCGAGGAAACATTCGAGCGGCAGAAGAAGCTGGGCGTCGTCCCGGAAAACACCAGGCTAACGGCCAGGCCTGCGGAAATCCCGGGCTGGGACGGGATGAGCGCGGACCACAAGCGGCTGTTCGAGCGCCAGATGGAAACCTTCGCCGGTTTCGCCGAACATACCGACCATGAAGTCGGCCGGTTGGTGGAGCGGCTGGAGACGATGGGCGAATTGGACAACACGATCTTTTTCTACATCGTGGGAGATAACGGATCGAGCGCCGAGGGCGGGCCCGAGGGCAGTTATAACGAGATGATGGCGCTCAACGGCATCATCGGCAGGGCCGAGCAGATGATGCCCCACATCGACGACTGGGGCGGACCTAACACCTTTCCGCACTTCGCCATCGGCTGGGCTTGGGCGGGCAACACGCCTTTCCAGTGGACCAAGCAGGTGGCCAGCCACTTCGGAGGCACGCGCAACGGGATGGTCATGCATTGGCCCAAGGGTATGAAGGCCAAGGGCGAGGTGCGCAGCCAGTTCCACCACCTCATCGATGTCGCGCCGACAGTGCTCGAGGCGGCGAAGATACCGCAGCCGAAGATGGTGAACGGTGTGGCCCAGCGGCCGATGGATGGTGTCTCGATGCTTTATTCCGCCGATGCTCCGAAGGCGGCGGACCGCCGCCCCACGCAGTATTTCGAAATGTTTGGAAACCGCGGCATCTATCACGAAGGTTGGGTCGCCTGCACCCGGCACTCGATCCCTTGGATGGCGACGAAGCTGCCAGCCCTTGCGGATGATGTTTGGGAACTCTATCATGTCGATGAAGATTTCAGCCAGGCGAACAACCTCGCCGCGACGAATCCCGCCAAGCTCAGGGAATTGCAGGCGGTGTTCGAAAAGGAGGCCATCCGGAACCACGTGTTCCCCATCGACGACAGACGTTTCGAACGCTTCAACCCCGCGCTGGCCGGCCGCCCGGATCTATTGAACGGGCGCAAGACGCTGACGGTCTATCCCGGAATGACGGGGATGTTGGAAAACGCTTTCATCAATGTGAAGGGCGTACCCCACACGGTGACCGCCGAGGTGGAATTGAAGGATGAAAAAACCAATGGCGTGATCATCGCCCAAGCCGGCTACTTCGGTGGCTGGGTGCTCTACATGAAGGAAGGCAAGGCGCATCACGAATACAATTTTTTCGGTATCGAGCGCACCAACATCGGGGGCGAAACCGCTCTCGCTCCCGGCAAACACACGATCTCCTACGAGTTCATCCCCGACGCCGCCAAGCCCGGCACCGGCGGGAAATCCATCGTGAGTGTCGATGGCAGGAAAGTAGCCGAGGGACAAATTCCCAAAACCCAGCCGTTCATGTTCTCCGCCGATGAAGGTGCGGACGTGGGCCTCGATGCGGAAACGAACGTCTCTCCCGACTATCAGCCAGGCCCGCCCAGCGCCTTCACCGGCAAGATCGTCAAGGTGACTGTGGAGCAGAAGTAGGTCGCCCGACCGACTCTCACTCAATCATCACAAACTCAGCAAATCATATCCATGAGGCTCCTCTTGGTCATCACCGCCGCCATCGAATCCGGAACGGGTCTCGGCTTGCTCGTGGCGCCTGCGGCGGTCGCCCGGCTGCTGCTCGGTGCGGGGCTCGACACGCCCGTTGCGGTGACGGTAGCCCGGATAGCCGGCGCTGCGGTGCTCGCATTGGCCGTGGCGTGCTGGCTGTCGCGGGGGAACGGACGGGCGCTGGCTTTCGCGATGCTTTTCTACAACGTCTCAGCCGCCGCCATCCTTTTCCATGCGACCGTAGGTCCGGGGCTGACCGGGATCGGTCTTTGGCCTGCCATCCTTCTCCATACCGGAATGGGGATTTGGTGTGCCGCCGCTCTGAAGTCCCCCCGGCGACCTGCACACGCCAGCCAGCGAGCCCCTTCGTCGTTCTGAGTTTGAACCGACCCATCGAAGAATTTCCCTTTTCCCATTCCAGCCCGTTCTATTCCATGAGTGCCTCTCTAGAACATCAAACAGACAATATCTATCTGCTTCACGTCACCGGCATGCTGAGAAAATCAGAGCTCGATGCGGTGCAAGCTGATTTCATCGAAAACCTCGCGGAGGCGGGGGCCATCAAGCTGCTGGTTCTGCTGGAGAATTTCAGCGGCTGGGAGCGGAATGCGGCGTGGGACGAGAATGGCTTCTTTTTCCGCCATGGCGACGATCTGGAAAAAATCGCCATCGTCGGCGATCCGCGTTGGGAAACGGAGATGCTGGCGTTCGCCGGCGCGGGCGTCCGCAAGGGTCCGGTGCGATTCCATCCATCCTCCGCGGAATCCCGGGCGCGTGCGTGGCTCGCGGAATGAACGCGCGTCCGCTTCCTCCATTTTTCTATCCGAAAACAAACGATCATGAAAACACGCATCCCGCTCAACAGCGCCATCGCTCTCTGCATGGCCACCGCGGCTTTATCCAGCCGTGGCATCGCCCAATCACCGCCTGGCTACACCGGGGTTACCGCTCCGTCCGCACCGTTGCTCGGCACCTCGCAGCTACAGAATCTCGTCGGCCGATTCGCCCTTTATCCGGACGATCTGATCGCCCTGATTCTTCCCGCGTCCACCACGCCGCTGGAAATCGTCAAGGCGCAGCGGTTTCTCACCAGATATGCGACGGACAAGAGTCTCAAACCGGACCCGTCCCTATCCGAACCGGTCATGAATCTTCTTACCTATCCGGATGTCATCAATCTGATGGGCGATGACCTGGATTGGACCCAGTCCCTTGGTATGGCGGTGACGGACCAGCAGGTGGACGTACTTTCCGCCATCCAGATTTTCCGCCGGAAAGCACAGGCAGCGGGGAATCTCAAGACTGATGACAAGCTGACCGTTGTCGTGAACCAGGAAATCGTCCAAATCGTGCCAACCAAGCCGGAGGTGATCTATTTGCCGCAATACCAGCCCGCCACCGTGATTGTGCAGCAAGCCGCCCCGGCCGTCGTATATGCGCCGACAGCCTATCCGGTATACTATCATCCGGGGGCGGCCGTGGCCGTGGCCGCCACCATCGGCTATATCGCCGGCGCCCACAATGCGTATGGTTGCAACTGGTATGGTGGAGGGATCTATCACGCTCCCCGTGTCGCCCACTACGGGCACATTCAGGAAGAGCGGATGGACTATGCGAACAACGCTCGTGAGGATTGGCAGGACTATGGCAAAGCCAACCGCGAGGACTGGCAAAACCACGCCAAGGACGCGCAATCCAAGCGGCAGAACAGCGCCGCATCCAATCAAAGCCAGCGCCAGGATGCGATCGCCCGCGGGCAGGAGCAGCGTTCCGCAAACCAAGGCCAGCGCCAGAATGCGGTCGCCGGAGGGCAGCAGCAACGGTCCGCGAATCAAGGGCAGCGCCAAAGCTCAGCGCAACAGAACCAGGCGCAACGCCAGACCGCGGCTCAATCGCGGGCGGCGTCCGGCATGTCAAAAGAGGCCCAAGGCTGGAAGCCATCCGCTCAAACCCGTCCGGCTTCGGGAACAGGTGCCGGACAGGCGAACCGGGCCTCGACCCAACCCAGCGGCCGTCAGTCAGCGGCGGCATCCACCCAATTCGGACGTCAGCCCGCGCGTCCCTCCGCCGGTGCCTACGGCGGCTCATCATCAGGAGCGCGGGCCCAGAGCGCCAGCGCCCGTGGCCAACAGAGCCGGTCCGGCGCCGCTCGCTCCGGTGGCGGGGGCGGTGGTCGCGAACGCGGCGGGAGACGTTGAAATCGTAACGTTGAATTTCCAAGAAACACTCTGATGAAAACTTCCATTCTTTCCACCATCCTCTCCGCCCTCTGCTTCTCCAACATCTGCTTCGCCCAAACGGCGCCGCCGGTGCCTCCGAAAAACTTCGAAACTCCGGTCGCCGCTTCCGATGCCTTCATCGAGGCTTTGAAAAAAGGTGAAACGCCCGCGTTGTTGGAAATTTTCGGCGATGAATACAAGGATCTCATAGGCACCGCCGAACCCGAGCGCGACCGGGATCTCCGCGGGAAAGTCGCCTCCATGGCCGTCGAGCGCAGGCGTTTCCAATTCAACGATGAGAACTCCGTCACCATGGTCATCGGAGCCGAAGCATGGCCGTTTCCCGTGCCGATCGTGAAAGCGGAAAGTGGCTGGCACTTCGACACCGCCGACGGGATCGAGGAAGTCGTCAACCGCCGCGTCGGCGAGAACGAACTCACCACCCTCGAAGCGGCACGCGCCTATGTCGACGCCCAGCGTGCCTACGCCGCCAGGCCGCGTGACGGCACACCGGTCCGGCAATTCGCGCGCCAGTTTGTCAGCTCGGCCGGCAAAAACGACGGATTGTATTGGGTCGCCGACGAGGCGAAAGGGGAGGAGCCCAGCCCGGCGGGGCCCGAAATCAAGGATCCCGAGTCCACCTATGCAGGCTATCATTACAAGATTCTGACCGCACAAGGAGAGGCTGCTCCGGCTGGAAAATACGACTATGTCATCAACGGCCATTTCATCGGCGGCTTCGCGCTCATCGCCTGGCCTGCGGATCATGGCAAGACAGGTGTGATGACCTTCGTCGTCAACCACTACGGCGACGTCTATCAACGTGATCTCGGCCCGGACACCGCGAAGGTCGCCGCTGCGGCCACGGAATTCAATCCCGACGGCGAGTGGGAGCTTTGCGAAGAGTGAACCATCGCAGTCACCCACCATATCCATGAACGGTCCATCGCTTTGCAGGCTTCTTTTCTTTTCCCTGACCGCGGTCTCCCGGGCTGGCACTCCGGGGGAAATTCTCCTCAAGCCCACCCCGTCCGAACCACGCTGGGAGTTCCGGGCTTCCGGTTACGGCTGGTTGACCGGGCTTGATGGATCCGTCGGAGTGGGCGGCTTGGGTGCGGAACTCGATGTCGGATTTCTCGACATCGCGGACGACTTGAAAATGGCCGCGGCCCTTCAGGTGGAAGCCCGCGACGGCAGGTGGGGAATCCTCGCGGATGGATTTTATGTCAATCTCGGAGCTTCCGGTCCCTCGCCCGGGCCGATCTACGACAGCGTGGGGATGGAGATGAAACAATTCATCGGCGAGCTTTCCCTTGCCTATCGTGTTTACGAAAGCCCGTGCGGCTTCGTGGACCTTTATGCCGGGTTGAGGTATAACAACCTGGCGATGGATTTGGACGCAAGTGCCGATCCCGCCGGCATCCGGACGGTGAGTGAAAATGCCAGCAATCGCGTTGCTGAAGGAATCGGCCGGCGCTCCGCGGCGCTCGCCCGCTCCCGGCTCGACGCGTTCCAAGGTGGGAGCGCCGCGGACCGGGCAGTCATTGAATCCGCTCTGGTTGAAAAGATCGAGGCGGAGGCGGATGGCCGGTTGAAGCGCGACCTCGCAAAACAACTCCTGCTGATCCGCCGTGAAGGGGGACTTGACGCCCGCGACATCGCCTCCGCCAGGATCAATATTGCGGTGAAAAATCAGCGTCTGCAGCTCGCCCGGGCGGCCGCCCGGCTGGAGGTGGCGAAACTGCGCGCCAAGGTCGATGCTTCGTTGGAGGCCGGTGTGACAAGAGCCCGCTCAAAGGCCCTGCAAGCAGAAACGAATCTCGCCGCCGCGATCAACAAGCAGCTTGTTGGCAAGGTCCCCACCACGGCGTCGGCGGATAAAGACTGGCTGGATCCCATGGTAGGGGTTCGCGCCCAATGGAACATCAATGAAAGGGTTTTCCTCCGCGGAAAGAGCGACATCGGCGGCTTCGGTGTGGGATCGGACCTCGCGTGGACCTTGCAGGCCTGCGCCGGTTACAACCTCACCCGCAACGTTTCCGCCGAACTGGGCTACCGTTATCTGCACACCGATTACGCCGATGGATCGTTCAAGTATGACCTCGCTCAGGCCGGACTCTTCACCAGTCTCAACATCAGGTTCTGATTTCCTTCGGCGGACAAGCCCTGCCGGGAGTCCTGCTGTCCGGTTGACGGTCAGGGGTGGATCCGTCATGATGATCGCGACGGAATCATTCCGGCATCCTTCCATGAGAAATTTTTCCCTACCGCAGGTCATCGCCCTGCTCGTGCCCATCACCGGATTCGGGGCCGAATCCGCCTTCGAACCCACCGTTCCTAACGAAATACCGGTCGGCACCGCCGCGCCCGTAGGAATGGTATGGATCCCCGGTGGCGAGTTCTCCATGGGGAGCGACAAGACTTGCGAGTCGCTCTGTGATCTGTCCGGCGTGGCGAAGGACGCGGCGCCGATCCACCGGGTGTATGTGGACGCGTTCTGGATGGACGCGACGGAGGTGACGAACGCGCAGTTCGCGAAATTCGTGGAGGCGACCGGATACAAGACCATCGCCGAGATCGCCCCGACGAAGGAGGAGTTTCCCACCGCGCCTCCGGAGAATCTCGTCGCCGGTTCCACCGTCTTCGCGCCGACTCCGCAGAAGGTGAAGCTGGACAACTATTTCCAATGGTGGACCTATGAGCGCGGTGCGGACTGGCGTCATCCGACCGGACCCGCCAGCGACATCAAGGGACGTGAGAACTATCCCGTGGTGCAGGTGGCCTATGCCGATGCCGCGGCTTATGCGAAATGGGCGGGCAAGCGCCTGCCGACCGAAGCCGAGTGGGAATTCGCCGCGCGTGGCGGCAAGGCCGGACAGCTCTACACCTGGGGCAACGACCTGACCGTCGGCGGGAAATTCCAGGCGAACATCTATCAGGGCGACTTTCCGATCGAAAACGGCGACACCGGTGAGGACGGATTCAAGGGAATCGCTCCGACGAAGCAGTATGCGGCGAATCCGTACGGCTTGCACGACATGTCCGGCAACGTCTGGGAATGGTGCTCCGACTGGTACCGGGTGGACACCTACGCCCGCCACAAGCTGGCCGGCGGCGTGACTCGCAACCCGCAAGGTCCGTCCACGTCCTACGATCCTGCCGAGCCTAACGAGAAGAAGCGCGTCCACCGTGGCGGCTCGTTTCTCTGCACGAGCAAGTATTGCACCCGCTACATGATCGGCACCCGCGGCAAGGGTGAGGTCAGCACCGGCAGCAATCACGTCGGCTTCCGCTGTGTGATCCCCGTGAGCGTTCCGGACAAGAAATAACAACGAATCCGTCCTGCCGCCTCTGGGTCAAGGGCGATCGCTGTTTCGTATTTAGGGCGGCCGGTCGCTTGAACCTCGCATCCCAGCGCATCCGGTGCCGCTGTCATGCCTTCCGTTCGCAGCGAAACGGTGCCGCGGTGCGGGAAAGATCCTTATTTTTGGCTTGCGCCGCCGAAACCGGGCAATCATTTCTAATCGGGCCATTTGCCCGACCATTGATCTAATGAAAATCCCTTTCTCCCGTCGTGTTTCCGGTGGAATCGCCGCGAGGTCCCCGTGTGGCGGAAATGGATATTTCAGATCAACACTCCGACCTGCCTGATTGATCGGATTCTTGGACGCCATCTCTCATGAACCTCAAGCCCATTATTGGACCGCTCACGATCGCCGCTGCATGCATGATGGCCGCCTGTTCGCCGTATGCCTCTGTTGCCGAAAAGCGTCCGTATTTCAGACCCGTCCGCTCGGCAGTTGGAGCACTCGTCTCCGTCGAACGCGAAATAGCCGACGCCATGCGGAGGGAGAAAAGCGCACCGCTGGTGGCGATCGGCGAATACTTGAACGCGGCAAAGACCGCCAGCCGGCAACTGGCGTTTGATCCGAATGATGCCCATGCCCGCGATGCATACAATTTTGCGGTCGCCCGTGTGTTCGGAACGATCAAGCAGGCGAACCTCGATCCGTGGACCCGTCCCCTGAATGTGCCGGAGACGGGGGGAGGATTCACTCTGACTTACAAGCCCGATCCGCGCAAAGCTTGGAATCCCGGTTTGTATGATTTCACTCCGGCGGATCAGGTGGATATCAAAGGCAGCTATGTCTCCCAGCATACGGTCAAGCCGGGCGTGGGGGCTCCCCTCGTAGCGGTCGGACGTGGGATGAACCAGGAGGCGAAGACGGAATTCGGCATTCCGAAGATCTACTATGGCGTGACGGCGGTGATCCGATTTGAAGGCAGCCGCGCCGTGGTCGCCTTGGAAGATCCGCTGGCTGACGAGAGCGTCGTCATCGGAGATCGCAGCTTCCCCTTGGCGGCCGATTACACGGCATCGATCGCGGTGATGCTGGCGAACAACGATCCGAAAAAGCTCGAACTCGCACGACTGCTCCAGCCTGAAAAATATGCGGAGACCGCGCACATCGCAAGGCTCCAGCCTTATGATCCCAACAAGACCGTCGTGCTTGTGATCCACGGCCTGATGGATTCGCCAGCCACCTGGGTGCCGATGCTCAATGCGCTGCGTGGCGATGAGAGAATCCGGAAGAACTATCAGTTCTGGTTCTACAGCTACCCCAGCGGCTACCCCTACCCATACTCCGCCTCCATTCTCCGTAGCGAACTTGATGCCATCCAAAAACGTTTTCCGCTGCGAAAGAAAATGGTGGTGCTCGGCCACAGCATGGGCGGTTGTATCAGCCGTCTGCTCATCACGGACACCAGCGATGAAAAGCTATGGCTCAAGCTGGTCCACAAGCCGCCGGGAGAAGTGCAGATGTCCCGGGAGAGCCGCAAGCTCTTTACTGAAGCACTCATCTTCCGTTCCCGTCCAGAAATCGGACGGGTGGTCTTCATCGCCGCTCCTCTCAAAGGCAGTGATCTGGCAAGCGGATGGATGGGCCGCCTGGGGTCCAGGCTTGTAAGGGCGCCGGCCACCCTGCTCGCCGCGGGCACCGATGCTTTGAAGCTGGCGACGTTCCAAGGCGATGATTTACGTCTCAAGCAAATACCGAATAGCGTGGACACTCTGGCTCCCAACAATCGATTCGTGAGGGCGATCCAGACCGTTCCCGTAGCGCCCGGCATTCCTTGTCATGTGATCTGCGGCGACCGGGGAAAGGGTGGGAATCATGACAAGACCTCACCCGTCCGGTCCGACGGTGTGGTTCCCTACTGGAGCTCCCACATGGATGGGGCCAGTAGCGAACTTATCGTGCCCTCGAACCATAGCGCGCACCAGAATCCACAGGCCATCGGCGAGGTGAAACGCATCCTTGAGCTTCATTCGCGCGGACATTGGAATGAATCCCGCAGAAACTCTCCGTGATAGAAAATAAGACCACCACCCTCATACCCCATGAAATCAAAAACAATCGCATTCGCCCTCGCTTCCGCCACCACCCTCGCACTGGTGCCCGGCTGCGCGAACAACCCAGTGACACAAGCCAACGCGGCAGGTTCGAGCGCTTCACAGATCGCCCGGGATTCGCGGGCCGCACTCGCCTCCTTATATGCGCAGAACTCCGGCGCGAAAGCCCTCGGCAGAAAGGCCAAGGGTGTTCTGGTGTTTCCTTCCGTCATCAAGGGCGGCCTTATCGTCGGCGCTCAGGCTGGCAACGGGGCGATGATCCGCGACACCGGAGAGATTAGCGGGTTCTATCAGACGGCGGCCGCCTCTTACGGCCTTCAGGCCGGAGTTCAGGAATTCGGATACGCCTTGTTCCTGATGGACAACGATGCCTTCCGTAATCTCAACCGGACCGGCGGATGGGAGGTCGGAAGCAGTCCCAGCCTCGTCGTCGTCGACAGGGGAATGGCGTCGTCACTCACCACCACCACCCTGAACAAAAGCACCTACGCCTTCTTTTTCAATCAACGCGGCCTGATGGGGGGGCTTGGGCTGCAGGGATCCAACATCACCCGGATTCATCCGCGGCAGTAATCGTCTCGAAATCATTTCCCGGGGGAAGCAGATGGGCGTGTTGGAAGCACCATGATTCCGAAATGATAGAATCCTCAACACGGCAACGGAACCGCTTCCATCCACCCTGGCTTCCCACGCTCCGCTCACCTGAAAGCACATGAAAATGAATGAAATCCCAAACGCGGGACGTGACAGCAGCAGGCTCCCGGTCACTGTCCGCGTGCTCCGGGAGGCTTTCTTTGTCGCCGCCTTCATTGTCGGAACAATTGCCGCGTTCTGGGCCATAGGCGCATTATATTTCGATTTCCCGTGGCCGGATCTGCGAGGTGTCGTGTCGGTTGTCCTGGCGCTTTTATTCGTCCTCGCGCTGATTTTCATCCGTGGCCGATGGCTTAAGCTGGCGGCGGTTCTCGCAGGTTTCGCCACAATAGCTGCCTGGTGGTTCACGCTTTCGCCGAGCAACGACCGCCAGTGGCTCGGGGATGTTGCGAAAACCGCTTCGGCGGAAATCGCTGGTGATCGGATCACCCTCCACAACGTCCGGAATTTCGACTACCGCACCGAGACGGATTACATCCCCCGCTGGGAAACCCGAACGGTGGATCTCTCGAAGCTCACCGGCATCGACATGGCGATCAACTACTGGGGCTCTCCCTACATGGCGCACCCGGTCATCAGCTTCCAGTTCTCCGATTCACCGCCGGTCTGTTTTTCCATCGAGACGCGAAAGGAAGAGGGCGAGAGCTACTCGGCGATCGGCGGGATTTATCGCCAGTTCGAGCTGATCTACATCGTCGCCGACGAGCGCGATGTCATCCGGGTCCGAACGAACTATCGGAAGGGCGAGGACATCTATCTCTATCGCCTGAACATCAGCCCTGAAAATGCCCGGGGACGTTTCATGGACTACGTCACCGCGCTCAACGAACTCCACGCCAAACCACGCTGGTACAATGCCGTGACCACGAACTGCACCACCAGCATCCGCACCCAACATGCTTCCGCGAAACGCAAGCCGTGGGACTGGCGGATCCTGGTGAATGGCAAGGCGGATGAGATGTTATACGAGCAGGGCGCGTTCCGCACCGGTGGCCTCAGCTTCGAAGAACTCAGGAAGCGCTCGCTGGTCAACGCGGCCGCGCGTGCCGCGAACGATGCCCCCGACTTCTCCTCCCGGATCCGGGCGAACATGCCGTCCTTCACGGAAGCTTCCCATTAGATCTAATTTTCTCAAGACATCCGAACACACAAATCATGAAAACTCCCGTCCTCCTCCATTTCGCCTGCGCGGCGCTCATCGCTCCGGCATTTTCCCAAGAACCGCGCCCCGCCGCTTATGAAACCGGCGTGATGCTGCCGGCCGCGTCGTTGCTGCCGGTGGAATCCCTGATCGGACCTTCCTACCGGGTTCGCGATCAGGTGCCGACCGACGGTTACATGGCCCATTTCACCATCGACAGTGATTTCGGAAGCATGACAGCGGTGGGGGTGCCGCAGGCAAAGCAGCGCATCATCGAGGCAGAAGCCATCCGCAAGCTGGTGGAAACAAGCAAGGGAGACCTTTTCGCGGAAGGCATGAAGCGCTCCATCGAGCAACCCATCGATGCCGTGAAGAACATCGTGAAAAACCCGGTGGACTCCTTGAAAGCGGCCCCGGCGACCGTTGGTCATTTCTTCGGCAAGATGGGCTCGGCCATTGGCCGTGCGGGTGGAAAGGTGAAGGACCAGATGCAAGAGGCCTCGGAGAATCCCGATGCGGCGGACAGTGATGCCGCCGCTCAGGCGGGCAGGGGAATAGGCAACGCGGCGAAGAACGCGGCCGGCTTCGACAAGGCGAAACTGGATGTCGCCAAGCAGCTGGGAGTGGATCCCTATTCCGACAACGCGAGACTGCACGAGGAGATGGAAAAGGTGACTTGGGCGTTTTTCGCCGGCGGTCTGCCACTGCGTGTCGGCGCCGCGGTCGCATCCGCCGGAGTGGCCGTGGTCGCGACGAAGATGGTCGGCATTCCGGAAGAGACCTATGCGCTCACCCAGGCCGAGCTGGCGCTGCGAGATGGACGGTCGCTGGCGTCGATGGGAATCTCCGATGAAGACATCAAGACGTTCCAACTCTACGGACCGCTCAGCACCACGCGCCGCCATCGCATCACCCTCGCGCTGGAGGCGATGCCGAAAACCAAGGGCCGCGGCCACGTGATCGTGCTTGCGAATGCATGCGAGACTCCGGAGCAGGCGGATTTCCTGATCGGCGCGCTGGCCATTCTCGCGGAACGCCAGCGTTCGGGTGCGGCGGCTTATGACGAGCTGAAAGTCATCGGCCGTCTGCCCGGAGCCATGACCGCCGGCGGAGAATTGCAGGTGCCGGCACCGGTCGACCATGTGACTTGGACGGAGGATGTCGCGGCGTTTGCCATCCGCGACGATCTCGGCACCGCTCCGAAGCTTCTGGTGCACACCGGGAGAATCTCGCAGGCCGCCGCGGAAGGGCTGACGAACGCCGGTTGGAAAACGGCCGCCGTCGAATATCCCCGCTGAAAGGCGGCGCGGCTGTTTCCTCCGGATGCGGCGGGTCCGCAAGGGATGCTTTGAAGTTGGGACAGAAATGTCCCAACTTTTTTCATGGGGTGACACCTCGCGAAAATACGGACTCGCGGAAGGGCGGATGAGCTTGTAGGGAAAGCGAATGCACGTTCCCACGTTGATTTCCCGCAAGCGCGAGGGGGAGGAGTTGTCCGGCCCCGAGATTTCAAAACTGATCGAGGGATACACCTGCGGCGAGGTGCCGGACTATCAGATGTCCGCTTTCGCGATGGCGGTTTTCTTCAAGGGCATGACTCCTGCCGAGATCGCGGCCCTGACGAAGTCGATGATGGCGAGCGGAGACTGTTTTTCCTATCCGGCAGGACACCCGCCCGTCGTGGACAAGCATTCGACCGGTGGAATCGGCGACAAGGTGTCGCTGGTCCTCGCACCGCTGGTCGCCTGCACCGGCTCCTGGGTGCCGATGGTGTCGGGGCGGGGACTCGGCATCACCGGGGGGACGCTCGACAAGCTGGAATCGATTCCCGGATTCAACGTGAGGGTCGGCCTAACCGATGCGGTGGCGCAGCTCGGCAGACTCGGCGTGGTGATGATGGGACAGACCGACCGCTTCTGCCCGGCCGACAAGAAACTTTACTCGCTGCGCGACGTGACCGGCACGGTGCCATCCATCGCACTGATCACCGCCTCGATCATGTCGAAGAAGCTGGCGGAAACCCTCGACCGCCTGGTGCTCGATGTGAAATTCGGCAGCGGGGCCTTCATGCGGACGCGGGCCGATGCCGAGGCCCTCGCCGCCAGCATGATCGCCGTGGGCAATGAAATGGGCGTGGAGGTGCACGCTGTCCTGAATCCGATGAGCGAGCCGCTCGGTCGGGCGGTCGGCAACTCGCTCGAAGTCATCGAATCGCTTGAAACCCTCGAAGGCGGCGGCCCGGCCGACCTGCGTGAAATCACGCTGGATCTCGCCGCGAAGATCGCCGGAGTTTCCCGCACCGATTTGGAAAAACTCCTCGACGACGGGAGCGCCCGCCGCAAATTCGACGAACTCGTCGCCGCCCAAGGCGGGAATCCCGCCGATCTGCCTCGACTCGCGGAAATCCACCGGGCTCCCATCATTCGCGAGGTGATCGCCACGGCGGGTGGGCTGATTTCCCACGTGGATGCGGGACTGGTCGGCCAAGCGGCGCTGCAACTGGGAGCCGGACGGGCCAAGGCCTCCGACGGGGTGGATTTCGCCGTGGGATTCGACCGCATGGTGAAAACGGGCGAAACGATCCACGCCGGACAGCCCGTTTGCCGGATTCACGCCCGCACGGCGGTGGATTTCGACATGGCCGGGGCGATGATCGAAAAAGCAGTGGTGATCTCTCCAAATTGATCGATTTTCCCTGTTGCCAAACCCGCGGGAGGCGGTTTAGGTTGCGCCCGCCGCAGGCCGGAAGGCCGCTGCAAAAAGCCTCATAGTGTAATGGTAACACCCCGGATTTTGATTCCGTTATTCTAGGTTCGAGCCCTAGTGAGGCTACTTTTATTCCATTCGAGGCACAACGTGCCGGACTGTGTCAGAGTGTGGCTAAAGTCCTGATGGTAAATGTTTTCCAGCTCAAGCGAGATTGGTTTCGCTGTGTCACCGAGTGGCAGCTTGTTGCCCTTTGATTCACTTTTACCTGACGCTCTGGCTGACACCGTAACGGGAGCCAGCAGCGAGGGAAGGGAGGCCACGTGAGCGGCTACATTCAGTCTTGAGGCGTCCGTGTAAACGACCGTTGTCAGCTTTTCGTCAGAGTGCCGCATGGCCTGCATGCAGGAGCGCGTGGGAATGTTTCCATTCGCCATCCGCGTGTTGAAGGTCATCCGCATGGCGTGAAAATCGAAACGAAGGCCGCGCTCGATAAAGGGAATCTTGGCCGCGGCCAGGTCTTGCTTGAATGGTAGCAATCCCGAAAACATCTCCACGACCCGGGAACAGGGGGGGCGAGCATGACGCAGCTTTTCTAGCTCTCCTTGTAGCTCTGGATGGATTGTTACCTCGTCGCCCTTGCGGTTCTTGGTAGTGACGGCCCGGAGCTTGATGAAGGGGCTTGCAGCGTCAAGGAACACATCCTGCCATTCAAGGAGCTTGATCTCATTGCGACGAAGCCCGGTGTGGAGAGCGATCAAATAAATAACCCTTCGTTCCGGGGGGGCGACGGCCAAAAATGCAGCGATTTCCTCGTCCGTGATGGCCCGACGCGGGCGGGCTTTCTTGTGGGCCTTCACCGGTTGAACCCCCTTGAGCGGATTTTCCGAGAGCTTGCCCGTATTCTCCAGCCAGTTGAGAAACGCCCGAAGATCCGCCAAATAATTGTTCAGGGTTCTAGGCGCTAAATTTTGGTTCCTCGCCCGCCAGCTCACAAAGCTATCGGCGGAAACGTCGCGAATGGTTTTCCAGCCCGTATCTCTGGCAATTCGGCGGATCAGGAGCCCACGGGTTGAAACGTGTTCAGCATCGCAATTTTGCGCCTGAAGGTCCAACAGATGGGAACACAGCAAGGGCTCAAGCTTGGCATTCGCAGCCTCCCGGAGCTTGCCGGACGGGGTGATTCCGGCGGCTTCCCGTTCCTTCTGGATGATAAAATCCGACATCAGCCGTTGTGCGACCCGTTCATCCCGCACCTTGAGCGTTCGCTGAGTTTCTTTTGATTCGCCTTCCAGCTGAAAGCGCATCTTCCAAAAGTGTGAGCGACCGGAAGGCTTCACGAGGTAGCATTTGATTGCCTCTTTCATCAGTGTTTTCGCTTGAGCTTGCCGAGGTAGTTTTGAACGTCCGCAGGCTCGAAGAACGAGCGATTGCCCTGCTTGATGGGTGCAGGAAATATCCCTTGCCGGATTCTTCGGTAGAGGGTTTCACGTGAGAGGGCGACCATTGCCGCAACTTCCCTCAAAGGAAGGAGGAAGCGTCCGTTGCCGTCCGGAG
This sequence comes from Verrucomicrobiota bacterium, assembly GCA_040388015.1. GTDB lineage: Bacteria > Verrucomicrobiota > Verrucomicrobiia > Verrucomicrobiales > Akkermansiaceae > Luteolibacter. Next base: position 116,884 of record JAZKCQ010000008.1, read on the forward strand.
TCTTTGGTGTATTGCTTTTCATGATAGGGGAGATTGTTAAAGCCGAACTAAGTTAGTAATCATTGTCGCCATAGCCGCTCCATAGATCGACAAGGTAAGGCTCAAGGAGCAACTGGACTTCAGCCGGGATAGGGAGCCAAACACCGGCCAAGGTCTGCAATTCGTCCCAACGCTCAACCTCGCTTTCGTCCTCCGGTTGTGTGTGATCCGTGAGCAACTGGAGTTCTGTGCAATTCTTCGAAACCTCTCGATACAGGAGATCGTGTGGCGAAAATCCATAAGCAGCAGCTACGTAGAGCGTCGGCGGGGCGATTGATTCAGCCAAGCGCGCGAGGTGAAGCTCTTGATTGTTCAGAGCGCGCGAGATCGCGGCCGCGCTAAGACTTACCCCGTGTTTTTCCTGCAGCCAGCGGCTGATGGTTCGCAGGCTCATACGTCGGGAGGCGACGTAAATGTATGGGAATAGCTTGGTGGAGAGGGGTAGTGATTCCTCTGTGTGGCGCTTGGATGCCTCGACAAGTTCGGCCCCAATTGCATCGGTGGAAGTGCGTTCTGTGCTCATAGCAGTTGCTGAGACACGAATTGACACATACACAACGAGGGCGCAACACTAAAATTCAAACCTTTCGCTGGATACCCAGGTCAAAGAGGCTGGCGGGGAAACGTCCGCTCCTCGCTTTGCTCGTAAACGCGCCCTCCCATTAGTCAGCGACGGGTTGTAAATCTGCTCCGACGAGCTGTTGGGAAGCCCATTCTCGCAGATTGACCCGCCGGGTTTTTCAGGTGCTCCGCAGGCAAGGGGATGATCCCCTTGACCCCAATTTAGGGTTTGATCACCGCAAGCAGAGGGAGAGACTAACTATAGAAAATTGGCCCCCCGCCCCGGCTTGAGACAAAAAAGAGGCCAGGCTCCGACGGAGCCTGGCCAAGATCAAAGAAGACGAATCACCTCGCGTTCTCCAGAAGGAGACTCGAGCACAACCTTTCCGCCATTAGAAGTAGAGGTTAATACAAGATCATAAAGTGCCAGAGATTTTTTGAAAACCTCAGCGAGTGACGCGGCGTCGCTACGCTTTCTGAGATCCTTGATGTGATCTCGCACATGTGGAGAAACCTCCAGATTGATCCGTACGGTTTCGCGGTCTTTTTCTGTAATATTTTCGGACATCGTACCGGGCTATAAAATAAATGGCCGTGACAGCTAGATACAGCCACCAATGCGCGCTCGCAATGAGCAGTGCAACAACGGTGGAGCAGTAGGACCCGAACAGCCAGAGGGTTGTCCGCGGCTCATGCGGAACATCTGAGATGTCTGCATTTTTGATTTCGTAACGATTTTGAAGCTCTTCGTAAGTGTTCATTGGAGGTGTCAGACGATTGAAGACCGCATGACCACCGCTCCAGACACCCACTCGGGCTATGTAAAAGGATCATTTGGTTTCAGAGAGGCAAACAACCCAAGACGCGCCCTTCGGAGGAAAGGAGCGCTCGAATCTCGGGCACTAACATAATTTTATTTTTCGTATTCACAGGTTCGGTATTTTCGGATTCTCGGATTTACTGTCTTTGTTTCATAAGATGCGCCTTTCCAGCGCCCCGGGGTATGTAGCATTTAGCTGAGGGATAAATGAAGGAAATGCGTTCAATTGTCGAGCGATATTTGAAGGAAAACGTATCAAAAGGCTGTGGCCACGATTTTTATGGTTCGGAAGCCGCCCTTTTCTTGCTAGAGCACGAATAGGAAAGGTTGGTGCCGTCTTTTTCCTAGCATTCCGGGCTACGGCTTATTCGAGCATCCGAATATTGTTACACTCCAGCGTTTCGGAACAAAGACTTGAAACCAGCTGGTTGGGCCAAAATTTCTGCAGTTTTTACTATTGGGCAAGCCCGTGGCTAGCGGACAGCGTTTTTTCTCGGGGGAAATGCGCGGGCAAATATTCGGAGTTTCCTCGATGCTGTCTGTTCCATGCTCCCCGGAGTGACTGCTGTTTTGGAGTTCAAAAGTTGTCAGTTATGGTTTTATTAAACAAGGAAAGAAAGAGCGTGTGCCGCCGCGCTTCGCGCGTGCGGCACACGCTCTTTTGCCTGGGTTCGGGTAAAAATCCTAACCCGAAAACTCAAATTTCCCGCGTCCCTTTCCTGTTTTGGAAAGTCATCGCGGTTTTGGGCCATACTTCGGCCCTTGAACGCACAAGCGTCCGTGATGCTCCATCCTACGGGGAGAGCATTGATGGCAACGCAATTGAAAATGCAGCCATTGATCGTCGAAAAAGTTCTACCGTTTGCGCCCAGGTGGATCGTGAAAAGACGGCACGCGGAACACCGGCGAGCATCTCGGCTTGTTGAGGAAGTCCCTCGCAGTCAGAACCGGCCTAAGAGGCAACGGAGGGATCGGGGGCCATTCGCGCGCCTTGAGTGAGTCAAGGATCTCTAGAAGCTGGTCGGTTGACTTGCTGACGAACCGTTGGAGGTGGGCAATGAAATCAGGGAGCATGGCATCTGCCACCTCTTCCTTGCAAAGTTCGTCATATCCCACCAATCGCAGGAACTCCGCCAAATCATGCGAAGCCAGAGGAAGCTCACGCATAGAGCGCATGAGGTTTTTAAACTGCTCTCGCAACGGAGGAGCTTGAACGATCTTTGCGAGATCTGCCAAGCGCCATTTAGGTAGCTGCGAGTGTCGCGAATTCATGAGAGAGAAGAGTTACAGCGTGCCGCGCACTGGGATTCCAGCACGAGGCTGAAAAGGTCAAAATCTGAGAGATCAGTGAGATATGGTTCGTCGCTGAGGTCGCGGGATCCGTCCCATGTGAGTCCGCTAGCGAATTGTCCCCAGTCGCCTAAGGAGGACTCGAATATCCAAGCGTTGGCCCAATAGACATCGTCATCCCAATCGTCCTCGTCTTCCTCCTCGTCTTCGCCTTCTTGTTCCGAGGTATGCCACCCGAACGATGCGAGCAGGTCGAACGGATTGTCTGAATCCTCATCGAATTTTTCGGATTCTTCGCTCATGAGCCTCCCTCCGATCCACCATTGGCGGCCTCGACGATCGCCAGAATCGCCAGCCTCAGCGGACTACTCAACCGTGGCCAAGACTCGACCACGCGGGCGAGCAAGCGGCGATCCGGGGCGGGGATATGATCGACTTCAAAGACATCACCTGACGCTCTGGCTGACACAGGCCCGGTAACCGTTTCAGGCTCAAAGGGGTTCTGATAGGTTCGAGCCCTAGTGAGGCTACTTTCATCGCTTGATTCCAGCGATTTCAGCCCGATGTGAAGTTCATCGGGAGATCCGGCTCGACCGACGGTTCCTCCGCTGGATAGATTTTCCGAAATCCCAGCCATGGCCCGAACCCTTTTCCAAACCGGTATTCTTCTCGCCTGCATTTCCATGACCTCCTGCATCGGCGGAGCGGTGATCCGCGAGCAACGAAGGCCGATGACGCGGTTCAACATCGAGAAATCCGTGCGGGTGATCCATGGAGGAAACCTGGGCCGCAATCCGACGGCGAAGGAGATCGTTTCGTGGTGGGGCGAGCCCGACCGCAAGGAAACGGTGAAGTCCGGACTCGTCTGGACCTACAACACCAAGCCGGCGATGAAGGGGCTCGTGTTGTTTTATTACCTGCCGCTGCCGCTGGGCGTGCCGGACGGATACAACGGCATCGATTTCTATTTCAAAAATCATGCGACGTCGCCGTGGCGGGCGGTGGAGAGGACGACGGGAATCTCGGGCGGCTACCTGGATGTGAGCGATTCGGACGAAACGACGTTTCACCGGATCCGCGATTGATGGACGTGTCTCCGGCGGGAAAAACAATGGCGGGCCTTTTTCAAGGACCGCCATGGGTGTTTCAAGGAGACGACAACGATCACGCTTGTTTGCGGCGGCGCAGGAATACCGAGAGGCCGAGCACACCGAACAATGCCGAAGAGGGTTCGGGAACGGCCGCGGTGATGAAGCCGATATCGTCGATCGATGAGAAGGCATTGTTGCCGGTAACGGTGAAACCGGTGATCCAGTGGCCGGCGGGAGCGTAGATGCCGCTGAACGCGTCATCGATGCCGGCGCCGGTGGAGGTATTCATGGAATAGGCGGTGGAGGTGCTTCCGGCGGTCACTCCGTCGGTGTAGTTCGCGGTGACGGTCCACAGGGTGGGCGTGCCGGCTCCGTTGCGGGAAAGCACGGTGAGGGCGAGCCCCACGACATGTTCGTTCACCGCGAACCCGGTGCTGCTCAGATTGAACCCGAAATTCGAGGTGCCGCCGTTTTTCGAAAGGAAACCGGCGCCGGAGACGGAAATGCGGGCGGCGGAGGATGTTCCGAGGGCGTAGGCTTGGGTAAGGTTGTCGGTCAGCGTCAGGGTCTTGGTGCCGGAAGCGAAGCCGATGTCGATCACGCTGCCGCTGGTGAGGGTTCCGCTGTCGAAGTTGCCGACTCCGCCGTTTCCGGTGGTGAACGCGGCAGCGACGTCGGTGGCGAAGGTTGCGGAGGTGACGACGGTTCCCGCCACGCCGGTGCTGCCGCTGAGAGGCATCTGGACATCGACGGTATTGGTCTGGGTGACGTTTTCATCGTAGACCCCCACCGCGGTGAGAGCGGCTCGGGAGGCGAGGAGCGAGGAGGCGAAGACCGTGGTCGTCGCCAGAATCAGGGATGATTTCATGGGGTTGCGGGAGGTATGTTGTTACGTGTTACTTGTTAGTCCGGATGGAGATCATGGGGATGGTGCTACTGCTGGTCGCCGCTCACGGAGAATGAGGTGAACTCCGCGGGATCGTCGAAAGCACCGAAGCCGACGCGGCCGGCGGGGTAGGAGGTGTCGCTGGCGGTCATGAAAGGCGTCGTCAGATTTCCGCAGTAGATGGCGATGGCGCCGGACGACGAGTGCGTGACGCGGAACCCGGTGGTGGCGAGCGAGGTGAACGGGGCGGGGGACACGGTCACCGGCGTGTTGATGAAGGTGCGGGTGTTGTTTCCACTGACCTTGCCGATGACCGTGTGGGCGGTGCCGTCCGAGGTCGCGCTGAAGTGGGCGTAATAAAAATGGGTCTCATCGATGTAGCCGAAGGGAATGACGACATCCCGGATCGCGGTCGCGGTGGTGCGCAGCGTCCGGGCGGACATGCGGATGTCGGCGTTCTTCCAGTTTCCCGGAACCAGCGCGTAGGAACCGGGTCTCGGTGTCATCCCTGCGATGACGGGATAGGCCTGCTCGGACGTAAGTGTTAGCGTCAGCTTTCCGGCCGAAGGCGTCCACACGCTGGTCGTCGGGCGGATGAGGGTGACTCCTGCGGGTGTGGTTCCCTCCGCAAAGGTGGTGGACCAGATCGCGGGATGGAAGGCGCGGCGCGAGTGCTCGAGTGCTTTGAAAAAGCGCCGGGGGGGGACGATGGCTTCCGTGAGCTGCCAGAGATTTCCATCCCCTTCGATGGCCGCGGCGGCGGGTTCCCAGTTTTGCAGATCGGTGGAGCGGAACGGCTGGATCGCACGGTTGAGGGTGGCCTGATAGCCGAGCGTCACCTGGTTTCCCGAGCGGGTGAAGGTGGCCGGAATCATTTTCGCGGCGACCGGGTCTTCGAGGCTGACGCCGGGGTAAGCGAAGATGTCATCGATGCAGACCGCGTCGTTGGCGAAATTTCCATTCGCATCGGTGGAGGCGATGCTGAGGAAATGGGTGATGGTCTGCTCCGAGCCCTTGTCGAAATGAACGGTGCCGGAGACATCGGTCGGCTCCTGATAGGGGCCGCCTTGGAGATAGGTCTTCCAGGTTTGTCCGCCCGATGCCCAGCCGCCGTTGTTGGCGACGAGCCAGACCTTGTACCAGATGTCCGGCGACAGGCCGGGAATGGGAGTGCCGCCGATGGCAGCGGGGACGAATGATTCAGCACCACCGCTGCCATCGAAGAGATCGACACCGGCGGGGACGTCGATGGAGGAGATCCGCAGGTGGGTTTCCAATTCGTCGACGGTGTAGGCCGCGGCGTCGGCGGGATTGAGCGCGCTGATGCCGAAGCTGTGGTTGAGGTTCCTGCCCTCCAGCTTGAAGCGGAAGAAGGTGGTCTGGAGCTGGCCGGTCTGGGTGACGAAGGGCAGTTTTTTGGCGGCGACGGCCTTGGTGTTGGCGGCTGAGGATGAAGAGGCGGCGCGGCGCAGGAAGTGGTTGCCGCCCGCCTCGGAGACGAGGGTGGTCGACTGGGCCGCCGCGGATGGGATGCTCCAGCCGGCGAGCGGGGTGGCTCCTTCGAACTGATCCACCGTCTGCCACGCGCTCTCGGTCGGGTCGGTGATGTTGAAGTGGCCGACATCGACATGGACGTCGTCGATGTAAAGGGGCGACGCGCTGGAAGCCGCGCTCCAGATGAAGAAGCGTTTCAAGGAGTCCGCGACTCCGGTGCGGAAGGCGATGTTGGTTTTCATCAGGGTCGGCGAAGGCCGGCTGCCGCCCTTGATGTAGAGGTTCCAGGTATCGGCGGCGGTGCCGGTGGCGTTGTTGATCGTGGCCCAGACGGAATACCAGGTGCCGGTGGAAATCGTGTCGCCCACTTGGATGGCAGCTCCGTTGCGCACTTCGAGCGCGCCGCTGTTAGCCGTGGAGCGCATCTGGACGCGCAGGCTGTCGAAGTTGACCGGCGAGGCGAGATGGGTGAGACCGAAGTTCACATCCTGATTCTGATCCGGCGTGTAGAAGCGGAAGAAAAGCGTGCCGTAGGATCCATCGGGAATTTCGGTGACCGGCAGCGAGACGTTGTAGCTCCCCGTGGAGCCCGGAGCCTGGATGCGGATGACGCGGTTGGACGGTCCTTCGACCGGATCGCTGACGATCTGTGTGGAACTGTAGGTCGCCGCCGCGGCACCGGTTCCCCGGGTGCTGGCGATGCCTGACAGGACGCCGTTTTCAAAGGTGGCGGCGGGTGCCCAGGTGGCGGTGGTGCCGGTTTCGAAACCGCCGCCGGTGGAGGTGTCGCGTTTGATCCGATAGACGGTGCCGTTGTACTTCGACATCGCGTAGGGTTCCCCATCGTGGTCGATGCCGAACCGAAGGTCCGCGCGGCTGCTGCCGATGATGCCGAGGAAGGTGGTCGGGGTGGTGCCCAGCTTGATCGCGAGAGACCTCAGCGCCGCGGGCGCGGCGGCGGTGGCGGTGCTGGACTGGAGCACCATGGCGGACTCATCCGCGATCCACATGTTGCCGGTGAAGATGTCGCCGCAGAGGTATTTCCCCTGCAGTTCGGGGATCGCCGCGCCACGGTAAACAAAGCCGCCGACGACGGCCTTGTCATTGGTGTGGTCATACTGCGCGACGGGGAAGGTGTAGGGACCCGTTTCTTCAGGGCTCGGATCCAGCGCGTAGAGCTTGCCGCTTTTTGAGGTGGTGTTCGCGACGAAGCGGAACGAGCCCTCGCGATGGGGCCAGCCGTAGTTGCGGCCCTTCTTGATCAGCTCGACCTCTTCCAACAGATTCTCGCCGATGTTCCCGCAGAACATCTTGTGGGTGCCGCCGCTGTCCCATGAGATCCGGTGCGGGTTGCGGAAGCCGTTGGCGTACATCTCGCGGATCACCGGAAACCCGTCGTCGGGTGTGGGATCCGCAAGGCCGATGTTAGGGTTGGCGTTCGCGGTGCCGCTCGGGATGTGGTAGCTTCCGTTGGCGGAAAGGGTGAAGTCGGAGGTGGTGAGGCCGTTGACGGTGGCGGAGGCGAGGATGGGGACGATCCGGTGGATCGCGCCGAGCGGCGAGTCGATGCGGCCCAGGTTGCCGGGGATGGGAGTGGCGAGCTCGATGGAGCCGCCGTCGCCGACGCAGATGAAAAGGCAGCCGTAGTCCTCATCACCCGGCAGTGCGGTCGGATTGAAGGAAATTTCCTGCGTGTCGTGATAGTTGAACGGATAGCCGATGCGGAGAATCGTGCGGCGGGTGGTGTTCGCTTCCGTCACGGTGACGTCCGCGGGATTCGTCATCGTCCACTCGACGATGGTGCCCACTTGGGAGGTCGCGGCGCTGAGAGGGCCGGAGCAATCGACCGCGCCGCCTTCGTTGGATTCGCTGTGGGCGGTGTAGAACCTGCCGTAGCCGGGAGCTCCCGGGGTGCTGAACTCCGGATGAAATGCGAAGGAAGTGAAGCCGGTGCCGAGACCGGAGGACTTGATGAAGTAGGGGTAGAAGTCGGCGATGTTCAGGAACACGCCCGCCGAGGTGGCGGTGGAAACCGCGGCCACCGCCGCAGCGTTCTTGTTGGGGATGGTCCAGAACCTGCCGTTGAGGTCGTTCGCGAACAGGCGGGTGCCGTCGGGACAGGGCTTGAGGTGGTTGAGGCGGATCTGCGCGTCGGAGGTTTCGGTTTTCGGAAAGGTTAGCCAGGGCTCGAGGACGATGCTGGTTCCGGAGGGCAGCATCGAAGGCAGCGGATCGGTGATCTGCGCCGGGACGGAAGTGGCTAACAGCGCCGAAATCAGCGCGAGGCTGGAGAAAAATCGTGGGGGCATCGAATACGATTGAAAGATTCCTGACATCTTCGGGAGGAAGCATCCGGATCACAAGATCGCTTTGAGAATGCGCGTGAATGGCAGGAATTGATGGAGGATGTGCACAAAAAGCGTGCGGTCGCCCCCGTGTGCCGGAACCCCTTTCTTTCTAACGACGATTGCCGTCCGGGCGGGGTCAGCCCACCTGAGCCAACGGCAGCTTCACGGTGAAGCACGCTCCTCCGAGCCGGCTCTTCTCGTAAAGCACCGTGCCCTGCATCGCGCTGACGAGTTCGTGAACGATGTGCAGGCCCAATCCGGTCGAAGCTTCTCCGGCGGTGGGACGGGCGCTGAGGCGGGTGAATTTCTGGAACAGATGGCCGATCTCGTCCTCCCGGATGCCAGGGCCCTGGTCCTCGATCCGGAACTCGCCGCTGCGGCCGTCGGGCTGGACGTGGATGACGACCTGGGCGCCTCTCGGGGAAAATTTGATGGCGTTGGAAATGAGGTTTTCCAAACAGCAGAGCAGGGTGCGGTTTTCTCCGAGGACGATGATGCTCTTGTCCGGAAGCCGCAATTCCAAGTTGATCTCCTTGCTGCGGACGTGTTGTTCGAAGCCTTTCACCGCCTTGCTGGCGTTTTCGTCGAGGCTGACCGGTGCCGTGTGGATTTTGGATTTCACCTCGTCGAGCACCGGGGTTTCCAACAGGCCGGAGATGATTTCGAAGGCGCGGGTGGCTGAATCCCGGATGCTTTCCAGGAGGACGTCCTGCTTGGGATGTGGTTGGTCCGCCTTTTCGGAAAGCATGAGGGCGGCGAACTGGATGCCGTTGAGCGGGTTCTTGAGATCGTGCGCGACGATTTCCAACAGACGGTTCTTTTCCTCGATCAGGCTGCTGAGGCGGCGACGGGTCCGCTGGAGGTTCGAATGAAGATCGACCCGGGTGAGCAGCTCCGCGCCGTGAAAGGGCTTGGTGACGTAGTCCACGCCGCCGTGTTGCAGCGCCTCGATGACGAAGCTCTTGTCGGCGGCGGCTGATAGAAAAATGATCGGGGTGTCGCGCGTTTCCGGATTTTCCTGGAGGATGCGGCAGAGTTCGAAGCCGGTCATGCCGGGCATCATCACGTCCAGCAGGATGAGATCGGGGCGGACGGACTCCAGCTTGAGCAGCGCTTCCGGGCCGCTGCTGGCGGCGATGACCTCATGGCCGTGCTTGAGGAGCAGCGCGCCGACGACCTGGATGTTCCGGGGTTCGTCATCGACCACGAGGATCAGGGACGGCGCGTCGGTCTGTGGAAGGCGGTCAAGCATGGGATGCGCGCAGGGCGGCGATGATTTCCGGGAACGACTTAAGCAAGCGGCCTGCCTCGGCAAAGTCCATCATTTCCGCCGCGGCGAGCAGCTGGCGGGCGTGGTCGGAGAGCAGCGGGCAGGAATGTTGTTGGGCGAGATCGGACAGGCGGGAGGCGAATTTCATGGTCGCCTGCGCCGGAACGAGTTTCACCAGATCCGGCCAGACCGATTCGTGAAGGTCGTCGAGAGCGGCAAGCAGTTCCGTCCAGTCGCGTCCGGCGCTGACGGGATCGAGCGAGTGGAGTTCGTAGGGAGTTTGGATCTCCGGCAGGACGGCCGCGACCTCGGCAGCGGGGATGAATTTGGAAAGTTCCAGGAACAGCTTGCTGCGGTTGATGGGCTTGTCCGCAAAGCTGTCGAACATGGCCTTGAGCTCCGCCTGGCTGTTGAGGAGGGAGGAGGCGGTGACGGCGATGAGCGGGATGTGGCGGGTCTCCTCGCGCGACCGGAGCAGGGCCAGCGCCTCGCGTCCGTCCATGGCCGGCATGCGGATGTCCATCAGCACCAGGTCGGGCCTGATTTTCTGACAGACGGCCACGGCCTGCTCGCCGTTGTCGGCCTCGAACACCGAGTGATGGCTGGAGGCGAGATAGTTTTTGATCAGGTCGCGGTTCATCGGCACGTCATCGACGACGAGGATTTTCGCGGGTTTGAGAAGGTTGAAATCGACCGGGGAGGCGCCCGCTTCCGCCAGGCTAGAGTGCGTTTCCTCGGAGCGGCGGCTGATGCGGGTGGGCAGGAAAACGCGGAACACCGAGCCTTTTCCAAACTCGCTCTCCACCGTGATTTCTCCCTCCATCGCCTCCACCAGCCGGCGGCTGATGCTGAGTCCGAGCCCGGTGCCCTGGAACTGGCGGCCCTGGTGCGAGTCCACCTGATAGAACGGCCGGAAGATTTCCGAGATCTGCTCGTCGGAAATTCCGATGCCGGTGTCCGTCACTTCGATGATCAGTTTCACCCCGTCATCCGGCTCGACCGGACCGGCACTGATGGTGACATGCACGAAACCCTCGCGGCTGAACTTGATGGCGTTGCCGATGAGATTGACGAGAACCTGGCGGAGGCGCAGCGCGTCGAAGGACAGGCGCTGCGGCACGTTCGGAGCGACCCGGATGGTATAGCTCAGGCCCTTTTCCGCCGCGCGGAAGGAGAAGAGCGTTTCGAGATTTTCCGCGAACCGGGTGACGACGACGACTTCCGGAGTGATGTCGAGTTTTCCGGCCTCGATCTTCGAGAGGTCGAGGATGTCGTTGATGAGCGAGAGCAGCGCGTTCCCGCTGGTGAGGATGGCGGAGGCGAAGTGCTTTTCCTGAGGGGTCTCCACCACGTCGTGCAGCAGCTCGCCGAAGCCGAGGATGGCGTTCATCGGCGTGCGGATCTCGTGGCTCATCATCGCCAGGAAATCGCTCTTCGCCCGGTCCGCGTCCTCGGCTTTTTCTTTTTCGATCCGCAGGCGCTCTTCGCGGTCGCGGGCTGACAGGAACATCAGCAGCAGGGTGGCTCCGACGATGCCGGCGGTGATGGCCACCAGCCCGGTGACGGCCACGGTGAGATTGGTCCTCCGCAGGCTGGCTTCGAGTTTGCCCTGCCGCTTGTCCAGCAGCGTGAGTTCCTCGTCTTTCATCTCGTCGATGAGCTGGCGGATCCGGTCCATCTGCGCCTTGCCTCCGCCGATCCTGACTTGGGTGGCGGCGGCGTCGAGGCCACCGCCGCGCCGCGCTTCGATGGCTTTTGCCAGCGAGCTTTTGCGCTGCTCGACGACCTCCTGGATCTTCCCGATCCGCAGCTGTTGGTCGGAATTGTCCTTCGTGAGATCGGCGAGCTGCGCCAATTTATCGTCCACTTTTTTCAATGCGGAGAAATAGGGCTCCAGGTAGGCGTCCTCGCCGACGATGACGAATCCGCGCTGGCCGGTTTCGAGATCCAGCGAGTAGCGGAGCGTGTCCTGGAGGGTGAGCAGGACATTCCTGCTGTGGGTGACGCGGTTGGAATCGCGCAGATTGTCCCGGGTGTTGATCGAGGAGATCACGACGCCGTAAATGATCGTCACCACGGCGATCAGCGCGGGAACCAGATAGCGGAGTTTGAGATTACGGTTCATTCCACGTCAGGCGCGATCGCACGGGCTGAGATTCGGTGGGTATGCCCCCTTGGCAAGGACTAATCCGGCGGACGGCAGGAGATCAGATCTCAATTTGTGTCACGGATCCGGCTGCCACTTGGAATCGCCGGATACCACCGAGGGCGGGCGTTTCCTTCAACCAATCGAGGTGCGTGGTGGTGATCCATTTCTGCGCGAGCGGCGGCAGGTGGTTCATCAGCGCGTTGCGGCGGCCGGGGTCGAGTTCGCCGAAAATGTCGTCCATCAGATAGATCGGCGGTTTCCCGCCGCGTTGTTCGAGGAGCTTTCCCTGGGCGAGCTTCAGGGCGAGGGCGAGGGTGCGTTGCTGGCCCTCGCTGGCGAAATCGGCGGCGGGCATGCCGTGGAGCCGGAGGTCCAGCTCGTCGCGGTGCGGACCGACGACGGCCTGGCGGAGGCGGGTTTCGCGTTCGCGGGCCTGGAGGATGGATTCGCGGAGATCCGGGCCGCTGGCGGGGAGGTAGTTCAGCGTGAGCGGCTCGTCTTTTCCGCTCACCGCGCGCTGGGCTTCGGAGGCGAGCGGGGCGAGCTCCGAGATGAGGCGGGCGCGGGCTTCCATCAGCACGGTGCCGTGCTCGACGAGGATTTCCTCGTAGGCGAGGAGCTCCGCATCGCGCGGGCGGCCTTGCTTGAGCAGCAGGTTCTTCGCCCTCAGGGCGCGGCGGTAGCGCGACCAGGAACGGCGGTAGTGCGCGTCGATCTGAGCGCCGAGGAAATCCAGATAGCGCCGCCGCCCTTCACCGGGGCCGCGGACGAGTTCGAGGTCCTCGTTTCCCATCCAGACGACGAGTCCGCCGTCTTCGAGGTAGCGGGTCTGGCTGGGGCGCGCTTCCTCATTCGCATCCAAAAACAAGCCCTCCCGCGAGTAGCGGATGCGCCGCTCGCTTTCCCAAGGATCTCCCGCGATGCCGAAGCCCTTGCTGCCGAGGCGGGTCATCGTCGTCATGCGGTGGGTGCGCGGCGAGTGCAGCCGGACGAGGACGCAGAGCGCTTCCAGAATCGAGGTCTTCCCTTGGGCGTTGTCGCCCGTGAGGATCGCGCCCTCGGCCGGGACCTCAAGGTCCAGCGAGCCAAAACATCGGAAATCCATCAACCGCAGGGAGCGAAGCACGGCGCAGGTGTAGGAGGAAATTCCGGCGCTGGGAAGTGACGAGTCGCGCGACCGGAGAAATCACCGGCTGATCCCGAGACTTCCCCTGGAGAAAGGCTGCCAGCCAAAAAACGAGTCGTAATATTGCGTCGAGTGGTGCCCGGAAATCAGTGTGCTGGTGGCCGTATCGCATCCCGCTTTGACCCATAAATAGCGCGGGCTCAGTGTGGAAAGATTGTCCGCCGTGAAAATGACCGAGTGGGCATCGAACGAGGGGGGAGATGGTGTGCCATTGGACGGGTTTACGGTGACGAAAGGGCCCGTGAGCGGAGTCCCGCCGGCCGGGGTGTAGGTGGTGGTGCCGGAGACTCCCGTGGCGTCGAACGTGTAGGTCAGCAGGTTCGCCCCCAGCGGGATCGTCACCGTCCGTCCTGCCAGTGAGGAGGGCGTCACGGAGCCGGGGTGTTTCACCAGGGAAAGTTGGTAGAATGCCGAAGGGCTGGAGGCCGTGTCGAGCACCAGCGGGCCGCCGGAGGTTTCGGGTAGGATGCCGTAGTAGCGGCGCGCGGCGTGGAGTTCCGCCCAACTGCCGGAAGCAAGGGTGGTGGAGCGGAAGGCGCGGAACACATTTCCCGGCTCCTCCGCATCGGTGGAAATCCAAGTGGTTGAGAGATTCCGCACCACGGCCAGGCTTCCGCGGGCCTGCCCGACCGCAGGCAGATTTTGCGCAAGTTCGTCGAAGGCGGCGGCTGCGGCGTCGGTGCGCGAGAAGGTGATCGCCAGGATCGAGGAGCCATTGCTCCCGGCGGCCATGATGGCATCAATGACCGTCCGGCTCGCGGGATCCGTGATCGCACCGAAGATGGTGTGAACGTTGTCCAGGCTCGTGATCGTCGAATTTCCGGTGAAGAAAATCTGGCTGCCGTTCGAGTTCGGGCCGCTGTTCGCCATCGACAGCACGTAGGGGACGTGGGTGAGCGTCGGGTCGAACTCATCCTTGAAGGTGAATCCCGGCCCGCCGCTGTTGGTGCCCGTGCCGGAGCCGGTCTGCGCGATCTTGAAGCCGGCGTCATTGACCACGCGGAAGAATTTCTCGCCGATGTAGAGCGGCGCATTGAAGACCGCTCCGGTCGTGGGGTGGATCCGGCTGCGGGTGCCTTGGGCCAGGGTGATGAAATTCGCCACCGCCTGCGGAGCCTTCTCGTATTGCAGCTCCACTTGGACATTTCCGAGAGTCGTCTGGAACACGGCACGAAGCTCGGCGTGGAGGGGGGAGGCGAGGACGAGCAATAGGGCAACCAATCTCACTTGCGCGAAAACGCCAGATCCCGGCCGTTTCCGCAAGCGGATAGCCGGGAGCGATGAACATTCGCGGATATCCGGTGATGCTCCGTCCCCTTGGCCGGAGCATCACGGCGGGCGGTTTGCCCGATTTTCAAGGGTTCACGTAGGTCCTCAGGCGCAGGAATCGCTTGGGATTGCCAGCGATCGGCACCGAGTCGCCGATTTTCACGAGGATGCGCCCGCCGGATGAGGCTCCGGAAATGATGCGGGAGGTGCCGCCGGGATTCCAAGTCCAACTGCCGTTGGCGACCTTGGTGGCGAGCGGCGTCCAGCTGCCCGTGAGGGTGGGGGACGCTTCGACGACGTAGGTCAGATCGAGGGCGGCGGGGGCGGGCATGCTGATTTGCAGGGCGAGGCGGTCGTTCAGCAGCGGCTCGCTGGAGACGAGCAGCGCCTGCGGCAGGGCGGCGGGGCCGTCGCTGCCGGAACCGGTGAGGGGGGAGCGGTTGAGGGAGTATTCCAGCAGATTGGGGATGCTGTCGCCGTCGTTGTCGGACTGTGGCATGGAAAGCGGGCCGTGGTCGGGGAAATTGCTCTCGCGCCATGTGTAGTAGCCGGCGGCATTGGCGGAAATGGTGCCGCTCTGGCGGATGCTGTGATTTGCGCCGGCGGTGATGAAGGTGTTGTTGAAGAAGATCGCGGCAGCCCGGTCGTCGAGACTCGGAGTGGTGAGCGTGGTCCAGTTCGCACCGTCCGGGGAGATGAGATCGATGTCCGCGCCGGAGTTGTCCCGGTCGATGCCCGCAGCGAACCACACGCCATTTCCGTAAGCCAACCCGGGAGTTTCCTCGATCGTGCTGCGGGTGGTGGTGAAGGTGGTGCCGAGATCGGTGGAATGGCGGATTTTGCCAAACCAGCCGCTGGCAAGGAAACGGTCGCCGGTCCATTTGACGTAGCGCAGGCCTTCCCATGACTGGATGCCGGCTCCGGTGGTGGTGTTCGTCCAAGAACTTCCATCCGAGGAGGTCAGGACCATGGCGTTCCCGCTTTGATAGGGGTTGGCGCTCCCGATGATCACGAATTTACCGCCTCCATATGAGATGCTCGTCAGACCATAAGTGGTGCCCGAAGTGACGGGCGTCCAGCTGATGCCATCGGTCGAGCGGCGGATGGTGCCATTGTCGCCGACCGCGACGTGGATGCCGTTTCCGTAGGCGACGCCTCTCAAGGTGCTGCCCGTGTACACCCGGCGTGTCCAGGTGCCGGCATCTGCGGAGGGAGACGTGTAAACGGCTCCAAGCCAGCCACCTGATCCCTCGAAGGTGTAATCTTCTCCACAGGCGATGAATTTGGATCCGTCCCAGGCGGCCGCGTAAATCTGGCCGTAGTCCTGCAATTGTGAGGAGGTCCAGGTGACACCGTCCTGAGACGTTGCGATGGGTCCCCTGAAGCTGCCGTAGTCGGTTCCCATGGCGACCACCCTGCCAGGACTGGCGACCAGTGTCTTGAAATCACCTGTCGAGGTGTTTGGCCGTGTGGTCCAGGTGGTGATCGCATCGGACACGGTGACGGTTTTCGTGGCCTGCACGCTGTTTCCCTTCATGTCGGAGACGGTGACCTTCACGGTGTAGGTGCCGCCGCTGTTCCAGGCGAAGGTGGCGGTGGGATTGTTATCAAAGGTGAAGCCCTGGCCGAAGTCCCATGAGTAGGCGAGCGCGTCGCCATTTCCATCGACCGCCTGGGCGGTGAAGATGCAGGTCTGGCGCGCGGCGACGGTGGACGGACCCTGGAGAGTGGCCGTCGGAGCGGCATTGCCGGGGAACGGGCCGGTGTTGACCCTGATGTCGAGATATTCGTTAGGCGAGGCGCCGCCGCGGGCGAGGGGGGTGATGTGGGAGTTCCCGTCCGAGTAGGTGCGGCCGATGGCGAGGGAGCCGTCGGTGCGGTCCGGGGAACCCGGGATGGAGCCGGGAGTGGTGTCGATCAGCCACGAGCGGCCCTCTCCCGTAGGCTGCCAGACGATGTTGGCTCCGGCCTTCAGCCAGGAGTTGGAGAACAGCCGCCGGTAGTTCAGCCAGTAGTAATCGCCGCCGCCCTTGGTCACGCGCAGGCCGCGCATGCCGGTGGTGTTGGGATGGTCGATTCGATAGAGCCGGTGGGTCGCGCTGCCGCTGGCCGTGGCGTCGGTCCATTGTCCGTTCGACAACCAGTTGAGACGTTGCTTGGCCTCGGAGTGGAAGACGCCTTCCGGCACGGGGCCGTCACCCATCACGTCGAAAACGTCGCCATATTCCTCATAGGCACCGGCAGGGTCGACCGGATTCGTGCTGCCGGCGGGAGGCGTCCAGAAACTGGAATGGCCGAGCCCGTAGTTGTGACCGAACTCATGCACGTGCACCCCGACATCGGACGTGCCCTGGATCCACAGCTGGGATCCTCCTGCCAGACCGGCATAGGTCACGCCGCTGCCTTTCATGCCGATGGAGACGAACCAGACGC
Source organism: Verrucomicrobiota bacterium (assembly GCA_040388015.1). Taxonomy (GTDB): domain Bacteria; phylum Verrucomicrobiota; class Verrucomicrobiia; order Verrucomicrobiales; family Akkermansiaceae; genus Luteolibacter. The sequence continues at coordinate 133,720 of JAZKCQ010000008.1, forward strand.
CGACGATGTCGTAGCTTGACGGAACGAACGAGGGATTGGCTGCCTGATAGGCGGCCTTCGCGTCGTTGAGGAGGGCGTCGTTGCGGGTGCTGCCGTCGCCCGTGTTGTCGTCGTAATAGGTGGCGGGCTGGGGCAGGCGGGTGACGGAGGCGGAGACGGTGGCCTCGATCCAGGTCTTGCCGTAAGAGAAGTCGCGGATGCTGTCCGAGATGGTGGTGTTGAGGAGAGCGCCGTAGGTGGCGGCATTGACGACAGGATTTGTCGAATCCGGCTTGTCCGAGAAATCGCAGCGGATCATGAAGACCTTTTTCTTGGTCTCGGTCCATGCGCTTGCCTGCCGGTTGCTGAAAGCGGTGGCTCCCGCCAGATCGAAGCCCGCGCCGCCGTCCGCGGACTTGGGAAGGAACAGAACGGCGGCACCGCTGTGAGGGCCGGGATTTTCATCGAGCGTTGCGATGGCCGCCGCGAAGGTTTCAAAAGTCGCGGTGTCGCTGAATTTGAAAATCTTTCCGCCGGCCAGAGCCGTCACCGGCTCGGTGCCCAAGGGCGATCCCGTGCTGAAGTCCGAATCCGGCGAGGGATTCGCGAGCGGATAGAGAGACTCCGCCACAGTGGATTCCGCCGGCGTGAGCGGATGGAAGACTCCTTCGCGGAGGGCCGCCCGGTTGCCGAGACGGATGCCCTGCACCGGGGACTTCTCCTTCGTGGAGAGGCCTTTCCTTCGGCCGAACACATGACTTTGCAGCGCCGGCGATCCTTCGATCTCGGTCCAGCGCGTGGCATCCGGAAATTTCTCCCCGGCCGCGATCCGGTCGGCGTCCGGAGAACCGGTGATGCAGACCGGGAGCACCCGGAAGTCGGCGATGGCGCTGAACGGCTCCTCGACCTCGGACCGGAGTTCCGGCGGGAGGCTTTTCCAAACATCCAGCGTGACCGCGTGGTTCAGGGCTTCCCGCGGATCGCTTTGGATCAGCGCTTCCATCGCGATGCGTCGCTCACGGGCGAGTCGGAGGCCCTCGGCGGCCAGGGCAGGGCGGGTGGAGATTTCCGCGCGGTCGAAGGTGTCCAGCCACTCGGAAAAGTCAGCAAAGGTTTCCGATTTTGCAGGAATTGAAGCCACGGTCGCGGTGGTTTCCCCAAGCCGTGGGGAGCGCGTGTCAGTGGCGTGCCGGGTGGATTTTTGCTGGAGAAACAAGCCTCCGGCGGTGATGCCGAGGACGATGATTCCGAGCAAACCGAATGGTTTGATGATTTTCTGGGTGTGCATGGCGGGTGAAGCCGGGTGTCAGCATGGGGCAAGAAACCTGCTTCCCACATTGATGGCTATACCGGCCGGGCCTGAAGGTGACAAGGGTGGAATGCCACGGGGCATCACTCCTTCTCCAACAGATCCGTCGCGAGCTTCTGGTAGAGGTCGCGTTCGAGCAAAAACGGCTGGGGATCGGAGCCGAGGCGGCCGTAATAGAACGCCGGATTCGCCACCGCGCTGCCGGGGGCGAGGAAGAGCTCGCGGGTGACCTGGCCATTGACGTCGCCCATGTCGTCGGTCGTTTCCTCGATGATCTTGAAAACGAGGGATGGCGCGAGCAGCGCCTTGTTCGCCGACTCGTCCGTGGGGGAGAGCCAGCGCGTGGCCTTGAGTCCCTCGAGGGTGTCCAGCAGGTAGTTGGCCCGTTCGGGGGAGAGCGTCGCGGTCAGGTCCTTGCCATCGCTGTTCGCCGTCCACTCGGCGGTGTCGAACTGGTAGATCAGATTCAGCGGCGGGGCGGCTCCGGCCTTGCGGCCGATGACCCTCAGGTTGACCCGGTCGATCGACCAGAGCCGCGCCTGCCGCCACTCGTAGGTCCGGCGGGGGATGGTGTCGACGAGCGAGGGATCCACCTTCATCACGGAGGGCGTGCCGGTGCGGTTGACCCAGTATTCGCCCTTCGGATCGATGCCGAAAGCGAGTTCCACCGCCTGATTTCCCTCGCCTTGGAACCGCAGCTTCAGAATCGGGCGGTCGAGTCCCCACGGTGAGAAATCCGTGACCGCATCCGGGCCGAAGCCGGTCACGCGGGTTTCCTGCATGGTCTTGAGCAGGGAGAAAAGGCGGGGTTCGTTCGCTTCCCGGGTCTGCCCTTCGATGGTGGTCATCCATGGCTGCGGCGGCGTGCGCGAGATCAGGATTTCCGGACCGGTGGACGGCTGGATGAGGATGCTCTGGAGCGACTTGATGTTCAGATTGGTGAGTGCCGCGTCGCGCAGGTCGTTCACGGCGAGCGGAAGATCCGCCAGGGACACAAGGTTCGGTGCGGGTTTGAGCGGCAGCTCGAAGACGGTGTCCGGCCGGTCGCTGACGGTGGCAGCCACCTCGCGGGATTCGCGGGTCTCCGGCGGGAAAATGTCCAATACGGTTTCCACCTCGGAGCCGAAGGAAACGATGGCGATCTGCCCGGACTTGGAAAGCGTGCTGCTGGCGGGAAGGGTGACCGAAGCGCGGTCGGAGATCTTCACGGCTTCGAGTTGATAGAGTCCCTCCAACAATGACTTCACGGCCTTGGGATCGGTGGCGAGGTCGAGCGGCTTGGTGACGCGCCAGGCGCTGTTCGGCGTTTCGCGGGCGAGGGTCAGCTCGCCCTGGCCGGTCAGGATGCGGATCTTCTGAAGGGCGAGGGGATTGAAGTAAAACGGGCGGTGATCGCGCAGGTACTTCAGCCCGTCCTTGAACCAGCGGCTGGCGATGTCGCCGGTGCAGGAGTAGACATAGTGCTTGTGGTCCTGATCCCGCGGCTGGATGAAAACGGTGGGCACGGGAGTGTCGAGGTCCTTGATGCTGGCCAGCCAGGGCGTCAGACGGCCGAGCTTGTATTTCGCCAGCGGCCGGTGGTTCACATCATCGAGCCGGATGTTGACGCCGCTTTCCTTGAGTCCCGCCTTCTGGGCGTCGATCTCATCGATTTCCGCGTAATCCTCGACGCGCAGGCCGAGGGTGAAATTGATGATGTCCACCGCGGCGCGCGGGTCCATGCGGTCCTTCCATGGCATGGCGCACTGCCAGCCTTTCTCTCCGAGTTCGAAGGTGGCGTTCACCCCGTTTTGTGAAAGCTGGATGTATTTCACCTCCGGCGCGCTGAACGCGGGGACATGCTTTTTTTCCACCGCGCTGTAGGCGGAATAGATCCGCTCGCCCACCGGGGTCGGCGGCGCGCCGAAGACCGAGTCGAAATTTCCCTCCTTCATCTGCCAGCCCGCCAGCCCGCAGACGAGGACCGCGAGCAACGCGAGGATGAGGGTGAAGCCGAAGGAACGCATGGCGGCAGTTTAGGCACGGCGTGAGGACCAGACGAAGGCGCCGATCACCATCAGGAACGCGGGCAGGAAGAAGAGGTTCACCCGGTTGATGAAGGAAACCTGCGCGTCGAGCAGCGGCAGCTTGTAGGTGCCGAGCGAGCGCGGGCCGATGCCGGCGAGCGACTGACGGTCCATCAGCCAGTTCGCGGAGGAGGCGAGGAAATCGACGTTCTCCTCGTGCTTGCGCTCGGCATCGAGGAAGTCGGTGTTGGCGATGACGACCATGCGCGAGACCTCGTTCGCGAACTTGTCATTGTTCGCCGCGCCGCGGGTGACGCTGGCGGCGAGATAGAGCGGGGGACGGGTGTCTTCCTTTTCATCGAAGGTGGTGTTCTTCTCACCGAATTTCGTCTCTCCCCAGAAGCCTTCGGACGCTTGGATGAGCCCGATGGGATTGATCTGACGGTTCATCAGGTCGTCCGCTCCTTCACGGACTTCGAGTGACGAGGTGGCGCCTTCGTAGGTCACCGCCTGCAGCGCGAAGTCCTTGGTGAAATCCACCCCCGGCGTGAACACGCCGCGCGCGGTGGTGTTGATGGTCTTGTCCTGCAGCGAAATCACCCGGTCGCGGCGCGGAGTCACGCCGTAGCCGCGGAGGAAGGTCCTCAGTTTCGGCGGCGTGTCTCCGGGCTTGAGCAGCAGGAGCATGGCCGCGCGCGGGCTGTTCCAATACTTGTCCAGCACCGCGAGTTCCGCGTCGGTGAAGTCGTATTTCGGCGCGACGAGCACCACGCCTTCCGCGTCCTTGGGGATTTCCTCAAGACCGGAAATGTTGATGCCCCTGATCTCGATGTTCTGGAAAAGCAGGGTGTCGCGGAGGAATTTCATCGGCGAGTCTTCGCCCTCTCCGTCGAGCCGGCTCTTGTCCGCGAGGAAGACCATCTTGCGCGTCCGGCCTTCGATGGCCTCCACCAGCCGGGCGGTCATGACATCCTCGCCTTGGAAGCCTTTGGTGCTGCGCTGGCCGTTGTCATTGACGTGGATGGCCATGTCGTCGGCGATGATCACCTTCACATGCGGATTGAGAATGCGGGACGTCTGCTTCTCGGTCGAGTTGGCGTCGAGGGCGGGCAGCTCGCTCGTCACCTCGGTGGAAACCGCGCTGTCATCCGTCCGGGCGTCCATGATGATCAGATCCTTGGTCAGCGGCAGGCCGTAGGCGGCGATCACCTCCTGGGTGCGGTCCGAACTGCGCAGGGGATCGACGATTTCCAGCTCGATCTTGCCGTCGGCAAGGCGCGCGTATTCCTCGGCGATGACCCTCACCCGTTCGTAAAACTCCGAGGTGCGCCGGAAGGCCATGATCCATTTGATCGGCTTTTCCCGCTTCCTCACCGTTTCCTTCAGGTAGTGCTTCGAGGACGTGGAAAGGGTGTAGGCTCCGTCCCGGGTGAGGTCGACCCGCGTGTAATGATGCTCCGCCAGGTAGTTCAGCGCGACGAGGATGACCGCCAGGAACAGGATCTGGAGCACGGACAGCGTGCCAAGTCCCCAGCGGTTCAGCGGGCGTGCGGGTTTTGCTTTTGGCTCGGAAATGGGTTCGGACATGACGGGAAATCAGCGGCGCCAGCGGCGGTAATCCACCACCTGATAGGTCAGGAACAGGATGAACAGGGCGAGGCTCAGGAAATAAACCATCGGCCTCGTGTCGAAGGACCCGCTGGCGAAGTAGTGCAGGTGATTTTGTGAGGAAATGTAGTGGAAAAACCGCGCACCCGCGAACGACTCACCCCAGATGATCGTCACGTAGCCGAGGAAATACTGGATCACCAGCAGTCCGATCGTGAAAATCCCCGCGATGATCTGGCTCGATGTCAGCGCCGACGCCAGACAACCGATCGCCGTGAACGCCGCACCCATCAGCATCACCGCCGTGAAGGCTCCGCCCAGAGCACCGGGCGTGTAGGCCGGTGGCAGATCGGTCGCCCACTCGAACATCTTGAACTGGATCAGCCCGGGAATCCAAAGCGTGGTGTAGAAAATCATCGCCGCCGCATACTTTGAGAACACCACCTGCCAGGTCCGCACCGGGGCCGTCAGCAGCGTTTCCAAGGTCCCCGAGCGCTCCTCCTCCGAGAAGAGCCGCATCGTGATCAGCGGGAAAATGAACAGGAAATAGAACCAGAAAAGCGGCGTGTGGAACGTCACGTAAACCAGGCTGTCCCGCACCGGCGTGTCGCGGAATCCCTTCATCGCCGTGGAAAGCGAGATCCCCTGCATGATCGTCACGAAGGCCAGGACCACCCAGCCGAACGGGGTCAGGAAATACCCCTTCAGTTCTTTAAATGTCAGGATGCGGAACAATCTCATGCGGCGGGGCGCTCTTCGTA
>JAZKCQ010000009.1:0-159285 GCA_040388015.1 Verrucomicrobiota bacterium
ACTCCGCCGCCACCGGCGTCGCGGTCATCGCGCTCACGTGGTTCGGCGTGGTCTCGGTGATGCTCGCGCTGATTCCGACCATCGCCATTCTTCCCATCCTGCTATTCATCGGCATGCTCATCGGTTCGCAGGCGTTCCAGGAAACGCCGAAGCGCCACGCTCCGGCCATCATCCTGTCGCTCACCCCCCACCTCGCACACTGGGTGGTCACGCTGATCGGCGGCGCCCTCGCCGCCTCGGGCACCGTGCTCGCCACGATGACTCCGGAAGCGAAGGAAAAACTCTTCGCCGCGATGAAGAACGAAGGCGTCCTGTTCCACGGCCTCGAAGTGCTCGGCGGCGGCTCCATCCTCGGCGGCCTCATCCTCGGTGCCATCGGCGTGTTCATCATCGACCGGAACTTCGTCAAGGCCAGCGGCTTCGCCGCCACCGGCGCGGTGCTCACCTTCTTCGGATTCATGCACGGCGACCGCCTCGGCATCGCCCAGAGTCCGACGGTGGCCGCCAGTTACTTCATCATCGCGGGCATCCTGCTGGCCGCCTCGAAATTCGCGGTCGTCGCCCCGGTCACGTTGGAACCCGGCGAGGAGGAGCACCACGGACACACCATCCCGGAAGCGATGATGGACACCCCGCTGGTCACCGCGAAATCCTGATCTTTTGTTGGATTGGTTGCTGCTTGTCGGCCCGGCGGACTCGTCATCCGCCGGGCCCTTTTAAGAAAAAACATCCACCTCATTTCCCCTTATGCCATACGTCGATGCCGACCCCTACCCCTGGCCGTGGAACGGAGACCTCCGTCCGGAGAACACCGCGTTCCTCGTCATCGACATGCAGATCGATTTCTGCGGCCCCGGCGGCTATGTCGATCAGATGGGCTACGATCTTTCCCTGACGCGCGCTCCCATCGAGCCTATCAAGAAAGTCTTCGCCGCCACCCGCGCGCTAGGCTACCACGTCATGCACACCCGCGAAGGGCACCGCCCGGATCTATCCGATCTCCCCGCCAACAAGCGCTGGCGCAGCCAGCGCATCGGCGCGGGCATCGGCGACGCCGGCCCCTGCGGCCGCATCCTCACCCGCGGCGAGCCCGGCTGGAACATCATCGACGAACTCGCCCCGCTCCCCGGCGAGGCCATCATCGACAAGCCCGGCAAGGGCTCCTTCTACGGCACCGATCTCGACATGCTGCTCCGCCAGAAAGGCATCAGCAACATCATCCTCGCAGGCATCACCACCGACGTCTGCGTCCACACCACCATGCGCGAGGCCAATGACCGCGGCTTCGAGTGCCTGCTGCTGTCCGACTGCACCGCCGCCACCGACCACGGCAACCACCTCGCCGCGCTCAACATGATCAAAATGCAGGGCGGCGTCTTCGGTGCGTTCGCGGATTCCTCGGAACTGCTGAAAACCCTCTCCGCATGATGACGGAAACCGGTCAGGACCCCTCCGTTTCCAAGTCCGTCATCGAGCTACCCCGGCTGTTTGAAATCGTCGCCCATCAGGACGATTACCTGTGGGAATACTTCCGGGACGGCGTGGACATCCACCGCCTCTATGGCGACGGCGCCACCGGCCCGAACGCGGCGCTCCTCCGCTACCGCGAAACCTCGCCCATCCCCACCCACATCCACGAAGGCTACGAACACATCCTCGTCCTCTGCGGCTGCCAGGAAGACACGGACGGCCTCATCGAAGCCGGCACCCTCCGCATCCACCCCCCCGGCACCCTCCACCGCGGCACCGGCTATGCGGGCTGCATCGTGCTCGCGATCTATGAGAAGCCGGTGAGGTTCGTGTAGGAGAGTTCAAGAGGAGTGGCGACGGGAAATGTCATCACTCCTCAGGATGGAACGGAATCTCTACCCCAGCTCCGCCCCTCGCATGGTGATAGACCGCGTGACAAAAACACCATTCCGTCCTCCAGCGCTTGGGAGACGTTGAAATGCGCGAGGAAGATCCAAGCATGATTGGTGGCTGCAGGAATGCCGCCACACCCTGTTTCACCGTCCCATCCAGCCGCCGTCGACGACGAGGATCTCGCCGTGGACGTAGCGGGAGGCGTCGCTGGCGAGGAAGACGACGGGGCCTTTGAAATCCTCGGGATCGCCCCAGCGGCCGGCGGGGATGCGGGCGAGGATCTGGGTGCTGCGGACGGGGTCGTCGCGGAGGGCTTCGGTGTTGTCGGTGGAGATGTAGCCGGGGGCGATGGCGTTGACGTTGACGCCCTTGCTGGCCCATTCGTTGGAGAGGGCCTTGACGAGCGAGCCGATGGCGCCCTTCGACGCGGCGTAACCGGGGACGGTGACGCCGCCCTGGAAGGTGAGGAGCGAGGCGGTGAAGATGATTTTCCCGCTGCCGCGCCCGATCATCTTCGCGCCGATGTCGCGGCTGAGGAGGAACTGGGCGTTGAGGTTCACGTCGATGACCTCGAACCAGAAGTCGTCGGGGTGCTCGGCGGCGGGCGCGCGTTTGATGGTGCCGGCGTTGTTGACGAGGATGTCGGGCGTGCCTTGCTCCGCCATGACCTGTGCGGCGAAGCTTTTCACCGCCTCGCGGTCGGAGAAATCGCACTGATAGGCAGTGAACCTGCGGCCGAGGGCGGTGACGGCTCTTTCAATGGCGCTGCCTGATAGCTCCAGGCTGGCGCTGACGCCGATGATGTCGGCACCCGCTTCCGCGAGGCCCTGGGCCATGGCGAAGCCGATGCCGCGCTTGCAGCCGGTGACGAGGGCGGTTTTTCCGGTGAGGTTGAACATGAGAAGTTGAGAGTTGCTGGTTGAGAGTTGATAGAAAGAGGAAGGGTCGCGGAGCGGGTCGAAGATTTCTTGCTCTCAACCCTCAGCTCCAGACTCTCAACTTCTTAGCGAAGCTCTGCGATTTCGATGCGGTCCATGTCGGTGAAGGCCTGGTTCTCGCCGCCCATGGCCCAGCAGAAGCGGTAGCTGGCGGTGCCGCAGCCGGTGTGGACGGACCACGGCGGGGAAAGGACGACCTGGCGGTCGGCGACCCACAGCGGGCGGGTCTCCTGGGGCTGGCCCATCATGTGGAGGACACGGTGGGCCTGCGGGACGTCGAAATAACAATAGACCTCGCTGCGACGGTCGTGGGTGTGGCAGGGCATGGTGTTCCAGATGCTGCCGGGCTTGAACTCGGTGAAGCCCAACACGAGCTGGCAGCTTTTGATGCCGTTCTCGTGGATGTATTGGAAGATGGTGCGCTCGTTGCACTCGTCCTTGCTGCCGAGCTCGACGCGGGTGGCGTCGGCGCGGGTGGCCTTGGTGGTGGGATGGGTGGCGTGGGCGGGGTAGCTGACGAGGTAGAAGACGGCGGGATCGGCAGCGGTGGCGCTGACGAAGGTGACCGCCCGGCTGCCGCGGCCGATGTAGAGGCAGTCATGGGCGCCCATTTCATAGGCGGTGCCGTCAACGGTGACGGTGCCGGCGCTGCCGAGGTTGAGGATGCCGAGCTCGCGGCGCTGGCAGAAGAAGTCGGCCTTCAGGGCGTCGTCGTTCGGGAGTTCGAGGGAGCCGCCGGTGGGAATGACGCTGCCGACGACGGCGCGGTCGAGATCGGTGTAGACGAGTGCAATCTGGCCGGACTCGAAAAGTTCATCGAGAAGAAAGGCGGCGCGGAGTTCCTGCGTATCGAGGACCGCGGTTTCGCGGGGTGAGGGCATGAGTCGTGTTTCCATATGAGTTTCAAGTATTTGAGAGACGATAAACCATTCCAGCGCGCTTCCGGGAATCCCCTTTTAAGGCTACCGATTTTCCTTTGATGAGGCGGGATGCCATTCTTCATTCGGCCTTATCCGTGGCAATCGGAATTTTAGTTTCCACGTTTACCTTCCTATAAAACCCATGCAACGCCTGACACAACAGCTCCGCGGTTCCACGCTTGGCAAAGTCCTGTTATTCACCCTGGCCACGATTTCACCCCTCTCCGCGGCGGATCCGAAGCCGGCGGACATCGTCAATGACATGAAACGGGTGGCGGACTGGCAGATCGGGAATCCGTCGAAGCACGCGGTGCATGACTGGACCCAGGCTCCGTTTTTTCTGGGACTTTCGAACCTCCACCAGGTGTCGGGTGATGGAAAATACCTGGAAGCGCTGGATGGCTTCGGCAAGCAGCTGGCCTACGGCCCCGGTCCGCGGGTGACGCATGCGGACGACCATGCGGTGCTCCAGGCCTGGCTGGAGCTGTATCGGCAGGACCGCGATCCGGCGAAGCTGAAGCCGAGCATCGCCCACTTCGACAAGGTGCTGGCGGAGCTTTCCAAGGAAGGCCCGAAATCCGTCTCGGGCGGCACCTTCACGTGGTGCTGGTGTGACGCGCTCTTCATGTCGCCCGCCGTGTGGACGCATCTCTCGCAGATCACCGGCGATCCGAAGTATCTGGCGTGGGCCGACAAGGAATGGTGGACGACCACCGATGTGCTCTACGACGCGACGCACCACCTTTACTACCGGGACAACCGCTTCTTCACCAGGCGCACGCCGGGCGGAAAAAAGGTTTTCTGGTCGCGCGGCAACGGCTGGGTGGCCGGCGGACTGGTCCATGTGCTGGACTATCTGCCAGCGGAGCATCCGTCGCGCGTGAAATACCTAGGTCTCTATCACGACATGATGTACGCGCTGCTCAAGCTGCAGAACGCGGACGGCCTGTGGCGCACGAGCCTGCTGGACCCGCAGGATCCGATGGGTGAATCGTCGGGCTCATCGTTTTTCATCTACTCGATGGCGTGGGGCATCAACCGCGGCCTGCTGCCGGCGGAGACCTTCCGCCCGGTGGTGATGAAGGGCTATGAGGCGCTGCGGAAGAACATCCAGCCGACGGGGATGCTCGGGTTCGTCCAGAAAATCGGCGATGCTCCGGACGGCCAGCAGACGAATGCGGAATCCACCGAAGTGTATGGATCCGGAGCTTTCCTGCTGGCAGGCTCCGAGATCATCCGACTGTTGGATCCCGCGAAGCGCCGCACGGATCTCGCCACTTTCAAAGGGGTGAAGCTGCCGGAGCGTTTCCTGCCCGCGGAGCCGCGCACCTTCGCCCGCTTCGTGCCGGAGCGGATGGATGATTTCACCTGGGAAAACGATCTGGTGGCGTTCCGCACCTACGGCCCCGCACTCCGTTCCGGTCCGGAAAACAGCGGCATCGACTGCTGGTTCAAGCGCGTCCCCTACCCGGTCATCGACAAGTGGTACCTGCAGGACCGTCTCAAACTGGAGTATGGCAAGGTGTCGAAGCCCTATCACGACGACCAGGGCGACGGCTACGATGTCTACAAGGTCAGCGACACGCGCGGCTGCGGCGGCCTGTCGGTGTGGGCGGACGACAAACTTTACAATTCCGAGACCTACGTCTCCCAGCGGGTCATCGAAAACTCGCCGAAGCGCATCGTTTTCGAACTCGACTATGCCAGCGATTTCAAGGGCAAGGTGCTGCGGGAAACGAAGCGCATCACGCTCATCATGGGCCAGCGTCTGTTCCAGAGCGACTCCCGTTTCACGCTCGATGGAGAACCCGCCGCCGGTCTCGATGTCGCCATCGGCCTGATGCCACAGGTGAAGGGCGGCGAGCCGGTATTTTCGCCGAAGGCGGGCACCATGCAGGTCTGGGAAACACTGGATGGCTACGGGCTTGGAACCGGCATCGCCATCGACCCCTCCCGGGTTCTCGGGATGAGGACCTTCACCGACGCGGCCGGCCAAACCCAGGCCCTCTGCCTCGCGAAAACGGACGCCACCGGCGGCATCCGCTGGTTTTCCGGATTCGGCTGGGAAGGCCAGGGCGAAATCACGACAGCGGACCAGTGGGCGGTCTATCTGAAGGCATTCGCCGGGAAGTTCGTGAAGTCGCCTTACGTGGATCACTCGAAAGACACGTCTTTCAAGGTCCACACGCTCGGCGTGCCTGCGGAAGCAGCGGGCACCCCGCCTCCGGCACCCGGCGTCAAATAAAAGCCGCGCCAACGTCATCCGGCTCCCGCTTTTGCCGAAACCAATCTGCGGCACGGGCCATCTACCCCGGCTTGACAGTCCTTCCGCCGAAAAGCAGATTTCCTGCTGTCGTTGGATTGTGCTAATAGGCAGTCCTTCGGACACCGGCGGCAGTCATGCCATACTCCAATTGCCAGTCTTGCGCGCTCTCCGGGCGCGAATAGCCTCAGACAACTTTCCATCAACTCCATGTCCTCATCGCAGAAATCCCCATTTGGCTGGCCTGAACCTCAAGGCCTCTGGCATCCGTCGCGCGAGAAAGACGCGTGCGGCGTCGGATTCATCGCCCACCTCAAGGGAAAACGCTCGCATGACATCGTGCTGAAAACGCTGACGATGAACGAGCACATGGACCACCGCGGCGCGAGCGGATCGGATCCCGCGACGGGTGACGGCGCGGGCATGCTCATCCAGATGCCGGACAAGTTCCTTCGCCGTGAAATGGCGGCAAAAGGGGTCGAACTGCCACCGGAAGGCGATTACGGCTCGGGCCTGGTGTTTTTCCCCCCGGAAACTTCGTTGCGCAACCTGGCGATGCAGGTCTTCGAGCACGTCATCCGCGACCAAGGCCAGGAATTTCTCGGCTGGCGCACGGTGCCGGTGAAGAGCTCCATTCTCGGAAAAACCTCCGGCCGTTACGAGCCGGTCATCAAGCAGGTTTTCATCGGAAAAAGCGACGGCATCACCGACGCGATGGCCTTCGAGCGGAAGCTGTATGTGATCCGCAAGAAGGTCGCGAGCTGGATCCGCGACAACGAGGTGCCGAACCAGTTCCGCGACGTCCACGGCAACAAGGGCAACACCTTCCCCGGCGCGGACTATCACTACGTGACCGGACTTTCGGCGCGCACGATGATCTACAAGGGCATGCTCACGCCCTGCCAGCTTTCCGAGTATTTCCCGGATTTCCTCGATCCGGATTTCGAATCGGCTCTGGCGCTGATGCACACCCGTTTCTCGACGAACACCTTCCCGAGCTGGTCGCGCGCGCATCCCAACCGCTTTATCGCCCACAACGGCGAGATCAACACGGTGATGGGCAACGCGAATTTCATGAAGGCCCGACAGGCGCTCTGCCAATCGGATCTCTTCGGCACGGAGATCGAGAACATCTTCCCGGTCATCAATGAGGATGGCTCAGACTCCGCGCGTTTCGACAACGCCCTCGAGTTCATGCATTTCGGCGGCTACGACCTGGTCCACGCGATGATGATGATGATTCCCGAGCCATGGGAACGCCACACCATGATGGATGAGGAAAAGAAGGCGTTCTACGAATTCCACGCCTGCCTGATGGAGCCTTGGGACGGCCCTGCTTCCATCACTTTCTCCGACGGTCAGCAGATCGGCGCAGTGCTGGATCGAAACGGCCTCCGCCCGAGCCGCTACTATGTCACCGACGACGACCTTGTCATCATGGCCTCCGAAGTCGGAGTCGTGCCCGATCTCGATCCGAATTCCATCATCGAGAAAGGCCGCCTGCGTCCCGGCAAGATGTTCCTCGTCGACATGAAGGAAGGCCGCATCGTCCCCGACGAGGAAGTGAAGAAGCGCGTCTATGGTGCCAAGCCCTACGGGCAGTGGCTCAATGAAAACCGCATCACGCTCAAGGATCTCCCTGCTGCAAAGGATGCGAAGGCCGTGGAGGAAGACCGCGTGCTGGAACGGCAGATCGCCTTCGGCTACACTTACGAGGATCTCCGCATGCTCCTCGGACCCACGGCGTCCACCGGTGTCCAACCGATTTCCTCGATGGGCAACGACACCCCGCTCGCGGTCCTGTCCACCAAGCCGAAGCATCTCTATCAGTATTTCAAGCAGATCTTCGCCCAGGTCACCAACCCGGCGCTCGACTGCATCCGCGAGGAGCTGGTCACCTCCACCGAAACCTTCCTCGGCTCCGAAGGCAACCTGCTCGCTCCCGGCCCGCAGAGCTGCCGCATGATCCGTCTCGACAGCCCGCTGATCGACAACGAATCGCTCGCCCGCCTCCGCGAGGTGGATCTCGACGGCTTCAAGGCCACCACCATCGATGCCCTGTTCCCCGCCAATGAAGGTGGCGACGGACTCGAAGCCGCATTCGACAACATCTGCGACCAGGCGGACGAGGCGATCGCCGCCGGCTACAACCTGCTGATCCTTTCCGATAGAAACATCGACAAGGCGAATGCCGCCATCCCCACCCTGCTCCTGATGGGCGGCCTCCATCACTATCTGGTCGGACAAGGCACGCGCACGCTGGTGAGCATCATCCTGGAAACCGGCGAGGCCCGCGAGGTCCACCATTTCTCCACCCTCATCGGCTACGGTGCGGATGCGATCAACCCCTACATGGCATTCGAGTCCATCCACAAGATGATCAAGGACGACATGCTCGCCATCGACTTCGACAAGGCGGTTTACAACTTCCTCAAGGGTTCGATCAAGGGCGTGGTGAAGACCATGGCCAAGATGGGAATTTCCACCGTCGCCTCCTACCGCGGCGCGCAGATTTTCGAAACCATCGGTCTCAGCACCGACCTCGTGAACAAATTCTTCCGCGGCACCTCCAGCCGTTGCGAAGGATCGGACATCGAACAGCTCGCGGAAGAAGCGCTCATCCGCCATCGCGAGGCATTTCCTGACAGACACATCGAAACCGAGGAAGCCGCGCTCGACGCCGGCGGTGTCTATCAGTGGCGCAGCGATGGGGAATATCACCTTTTCAACCCGGAAACCATCCACCTTCTCCAGAAGGCCACCCGCACCGGCAGCTACGAGGTTTTCAAGCAGTATGCCAAGAAGGTGAACGACCAGAGCGAGAACATCTCCACGCTCCGCGGCCTGATGAAGTTCAGGAGCAACCGCAAGCCGGTGCCGCTTGAGGAAGTGGAATCGGTCGAGGCCATCACCAAGCGCTTCAAGACCGGCGCGATGTCCTACGGCTCGATCTCGCAGGAAGCCCACGAAACACTCGCCATCGCCATGAACCGCATCGGCGGCAAGTCGAATACCGGCGAGGGCGGCGAGGATCCGGAGCGTTTCGTCACCATGCCCAACGGCGACAGCAAGCGCTCCGCCATCAAGCAGGTCGCGTCCGGCCGTTTCGGTGTCACCGGCGAATACCTCGTCAACGCGGACGAAATCCAGATCAAGATCTCCCAAGGTGCCAAGCCCGGCGAAGGCGGCGAGCTTCCCGGCTCGAAAGTCTATCCGTGGATCGCAAAGGTCCGCTATTCGACTCCGGGTGTCGGCCTCGTCTCCCCTCCTCCGCACCACGACATTTACTCGATCGAGGATCTATCGGAACTCATCCACGACCTGAAAAACTCGAACCCGCGCGCCCGCATCAATGTGAAGCTGGTGGCCGAAGTCGGCGTTGGAACCATCGCCGCCGGTGTCGCCAAGGCCCACGCCGATGTCATCCTCATCGCCGGTCACGACGGCGGCACGGGTGCTTCGCCATCCTCCTCCATCTTCAACGCCGGTGCCCCATGGGAACTCGGCCTTGCGGAAACCAACCAGATTCTCCTCCTCAACGACCTCCGCAGCCGCGTGGTGCTTGAGACGGACGGCCAGCTCAAGACCGGCCGCGACGTCGCCATCGCCACCCTGCTGGGTGCGGAGGAATACGGATTCGCCACCGCACCGCTGGTGACCGTGGGTTGCCTGATGATGCGGGTGTGCCAGAAGAACACCTGCCCGGTCGGCATCGCCACGCAGGATCCTGTCCTGCGCAAGAACTTCGAAGGCAAGCCGGAACATGTCGTGAATTTCATGACCTTCATCGCCATGGAACTCCGCGAGATCATGGCGGAGCTTGGCTTCCGCAAGATCACCGACATGGTTGGCAAGGTGGAATGCCTCGATACCAACGAAGCGACCAGTCACTGGAAAGCCAAGGGCGTCGATCTCACCAGCATCTTCCACAAGCCGGATGTCGGTGACGGAGTGGGAACCTATCAAACTGTCGAACAGGACCACGGCCTGAAAGCGGCGCTCGACAACACGCACCTGCTGTCCCTTTGCAAGCCCGCCATCGAACGCGGAGAAAAGGTCAAGGCGGAGCTTCCCATCATCAACATCAACCGCGTCGTCGGCACCATCACCGGCAGCGAAATTTCCCGCAAATACGGCGGCAAGGGACTTCCCGAGGACACCATCGACCTCAAGTTCGTCGGCAGCGCGGGACAATCGCTCGGAGCGTTCACCCCTCCGGGCATGACGTTCCGTCTCGAAGGCGATGCGAACGACTACGTCGGCAAGGGCCTTTCCGGCGCGAAGATCATCATCTATCCGCCGAAGAACGCGCGCTTCAAGCCGGAGGACAACATCATCATCGGCAACGTCGCCCTCTACGGTGCGACCAGTGGTGAGGCCTATTTCAACGGCATCGCCGGCGAACGGTTCTGTGTCCGCAACTCCGGCGCGAAGGCGGTTGTCGAAGGCGTGGGCGACCACGGCTGCGAATACATGACCGGCGGCCAGGTGATCGTGCTTGGAGAAACCGGCCGCAACTTCGCGGCGGGCATGTCCGGCGGCGTCGCCTACGTTTACGACGTGGACGGTCTGTTCGAGAAGCGCCTCAACAAGGAGATAGTGAATCTCTACCGTCTCATCGAGTGCAGCGACAAGGACCTCGAACTGGTGAAATCCACCATCGGGAAGCACGTCGAATACACCGGCTCGCCTCGCGGCAAATTCCTATTGGAGAACTGGGATACCGAGGTGCCGAAGTTCTTCAAGGTGCTCCCGCGCGACTACGAGCGCATGCTCGAAGCGTTCAAACGCGTCGAGGAACAGGGTCTCACCGGCGACGAAGCCGCGATGGCCGCCTTCGAGGAGAACCTCAAGGACCTCGCCCGCGTCGGCGGCAACTGACACTGTAGCGTCGGTCTGTGACCGTCGCTGACTTACCCGAGAGACATCGAGAGCAATTCAAACGCCCGACGCTCGCAGAGCGCCGCCACAAGCAACACATTCACAAAGACCAACTGATCAAATGGGCAAGCCAACAGGATTCATGGAAGTCGATCGGGTGACCGATTCCGAAACCGCACCACTCGAGCGCATCAAGAACTGGCGCGAGTTCAAGATTCACTCCGATGAGAAAACCCAGCGTGCCCAAGGCTCGCGCTGCATGGATTGCGGCACCCCCTTCTGCCACACCGGCCACATGGTTTCCGGCATGGCCAGCGGCTGCCCGGTGAACAACCTGATCCCCGAATGGAACGACCTCATCTTCCGCGGGCGTTGGAAGGAAGCGCTGCAACGTCTTCACAAGACGAACAACTTCCCGGAATTCACCGGCCGCGTCTGTCCGGCTCCTTGCGAGGGCTCCTGCGTGCTCAGTGTCATCGAGCCCGCCGTCACGATCAAAAACAACGAGTGCGCCATCATCGACCGCGGCTGGGAGGAAGGCTGGGTCGTTCCGAAAATCCCGACGATCCGCACCGGAAAAAAAGTCGCCATCGTCGGCTCCGGTCCTGCCGGTCTCGCCTGCGCGGACCAGCTCAACCAGGCCGGCCACAGCGTCACCGTGTTCGAACGCGAGGACCGCATCGGCGGACTGCTGATGTATGGCATTCCTAACATGAAGCTCGACAAGGAGCTCGTCGTCCAGCGCCGCGTCACCCTGATGGAGGAGGAAGGCATCGTTTTCAAAACCGGCATCTTCATCGGCAAGGACAGCGAGTGGACCGCCGGGCGCCTGCGCAAGGATTTCGACTCCGTCGTCCTCTGCTGTGGAGCGACCGCCGGGCGTGATCTCCCGATCGAAAACCGAGATGCCACCGGCGTTTACATGGCGATGGAGTTCCTCACGACCAACACGCGCCATCAGCTCGACCACCGGTTCGACGGCACCAATCCGTCACTCAACGCCACCGGCAAGGACGTCGTCGTCATCGGCGGCGGAGATACCGGCACCGACTGCGTGGGCACCAGCCTGCGCCACAAATGCAAAAACGTGATCCAGTTGGAAATCATGCCGCAGCCGCCGGAAAAGCGCGCGGCTAACAACCCGTGGCCCGAGTGGCCGAAGGTTTACAAGATGGACTACGGCCAGGAGGAAGCCGCCGCCATCCAGGGCCGCGACCCGCGCCACTATCTGGTCCAGACCAAGCGTTTCATCAAGGACGACGCAGGCAACCTCACCGGCCTCGAAATCGTCGAGATCGAATGGGCCAAGGACGACCAGGGCCGTTTCATCCCGAAGGATGTCGAAGGCACGATCCAAGTGATCCCCTGCCAGCTCGCGTTGCTCGCCATGGGCTTCACGGGTCCGGAAAAGGAAGTCATCGAGAAATTCGCCCTTGAAACCGATGTTCGCTCCAACATCAAGGCCGACCACGGCACCTTCACGACCAATGTCCCCGGAGTCTTCGCCGCCGGCGACGTCCGCCGCGGCCAGTCGCTCGTCGTCTGGGCCATCAACGAAGGCCGTGGTGCGGCGCGCGAGTGCGACCGCTTCCTGATGGGCATTACGAATTTACCCTGACTTCCTCGGGCGCTCCGCGAATGAACGGACGGAGGGTCGTTGGTGGAAAGTTTCAGGGAAGTTGGCTCCGGGGGGGGAGGACCCGGAGCCTACCAGCCTGAATTTTGCTGTCATTTGTCCCGACAGCGAAATAGTGATACCCCACCTTTGCGGTTCGCGGCATTACGCGATCACGGGTTTTCCTCAGTTTCTCCATGCCAGCTAAAAATTTCCACGTCCGCCAGGCCGCCGTATCCGCACTCCGTGCCTGGGCGAAGGGCCATGATTATGCCGAAACCCTGATCGAGCGCCACGCACAGCGCCGCAAGCTTTCCTCCGCGGACCGCGGGCTGTTGCAGGCGATCCTTTTCGGAGTGCTGCGGAACCGGCGGCTGTTGGATTACTGGATCGGCAAGCTGCGCGATGGCAAGCTGGACCCCGAGACCCGCGATATCCTGCGGGTGGGGCTTTGCCAGCTTCTGATCCTCGGCCTGCCGGATCATGCGGCGGTCAATGAAACGGTGGAGGCGGGCAAAGCCAGCGTGCGCAGCCTGATCAACGCGGTGCTGCGCCGCGCGACGCTGGCGAAAAAGCGGATGCTCGATGATCTCGATGACGTGCCGGTGCCGGTGATCCATTCGCATCCGGACTGGCTCTACAACCGATGGCGTCAGGCCTTCGGAACGCGCAATGCGATTTCCCTGATGGAGTGGGACAACCTGCCGGCGGTGACGTTCTTCCGGGTGAATCCCCTCACCCCGGCTCCCGAGTCGCTGCCGGGAAATCCGGTGGAAGGCGCGCCGGGATTCTATCAACTCGACGGTTCGCTGCCCACGGCGCTGCTGGCATCCGGCTCGGTTTACATCCAGGATCCGGCCACCCGGCACTCGGTGGATCTGCTGGATCCTCAGCCGGGCGAGCGCATCCTCGATGCCTGTGCCGCTCCGGGCGGGAAGGCGTTCCTCATCGCCGCGGCGCTGGGATCGGCGGAAGGACTGGTCTGCACCGACTCGAATGAAAAGCGCCTGCCACGGCTGGAGGAAAATCTCGAGCGTCTGCATGCGGGCAAGGCTTCCGTTTCCGTTCACGATTGGACGAAGCCCGCACCGGCGGAGTGGCATCACAGCTTCGACGGCATCCTGCTGGATGTGCCGTGCTCGAACAGCGGGGTGATCCGCCGCCGCGTGGACGTGCGCTGGCGGTTGCAGGCTCCGGACATCGACAAGATCGCGATCACGCAGCGCAAGATTTTGGAAAACGCGCTCGCCTGCCTCAAGCCCGGCGGCCGCATCGTTTACTCGACCTGCTCGATCGAGCACACGGAAAACCTCGGAGTGGTGGAAGCCTTCCTCGCCGATCACCCGGAGCTCGAACTGCGCGGCACCCGCGATGCGCTGCCCTTCCGCGATGCGACCGACGGCGCCTTCGCCGCCCGCATCGAGCGGAAATCCTGAATTCCCACTGGCTAGCCTCCGGCCCCCCACTTAGAAAAACCCCATGAAATCCTGCCTCGGCATCCTCATCGTCTTCTTCACCCTCGTCGCGGTTCTCGGCGGCGGGGCGCTGATCTGGTATCTGAGCAGCACGGCGGAGTTTTCGAGGAAAGCCGCACCCGTTTCGGCCGCGCCACCGGCCGCCCTGCCGAAAGCACCGATCCCCAAGGCGCGCCCCGTCCGCTAGATCAGCCGCGCGAAGCAGCTCCGCAGGCCCGCCCGCCACTTTTCCAGGAAGGCCAGATTTCTCGCCACTTTCGAGGCGGTGTCCACGTCGGGATCCGCGGCCGTTTCGAAATCCGGAAACACCGAGCACTCGTGGGTGATCGACGCTTCCACGCGGGAAATCGCCCGCTCCACCGCTTCACGGCAGAGCTGGGTTTCCCCTTCCAACATCGCCCGGACGAGCGACGACTTCGCCTCGTCGCGCTTTCGGATGACCGCCTCCGCCTGCTGGGTGACCGCGCCCACTTCGGAAAAAAGGTCCATCAGCGCGGTATCGATGGTTCCACGGACATCTCCCGGCGTGCCGCGAAGATCGAGCCAGTGTCTCAGCCGTCGCGACGGGCTGGAAACCACGGCGAAGGCCTCACGCAGCGCGGCGAAGTCCCCGTCGCCGCCACCCGCATCCGGGTGTGCCTGTTTTCCCGCCTCGCGGAAGGATTCACGCAGCGAGTCTTCGGAAAAAACCAGTCCGGGCTCCAGGCCCAGAGTTTGAAAAGCATCGGTCATTGAAGGAAGAAACTGGCCACGGAACGGCCGCGCGGTAAAGCTCCGAACGTCGGCATGCCTGCACCTCGGAAAATCGGAATCTTCGGCGGAACCTTCGATCCCGTCCATCTGGGCCATCTTCATCTCGCCACCTTGGCGAAGGACTCGCTCGGACTGGACGAGGTCCGATTCCTGCCGTGCCGGATTTCTCCCCACAAGACCGGCACCGCCCCCGCCAGCGGTGAGGACCGGCTCGAAATGCTCCGCCTCGCCACCTCCGGCATCTCCTGGGCCGTGGTCGACGACTTCGAGTTGGAGCAACCCGGCCCGTCCTACTCCTACCAAACCGCAGAAGTGATGGCGGCACGGTTTCCCACCGACCGCCTCTTCTGGATCATGGGCGGCGACCAATGGGACGCGCTTCCCCGCTGGACCCACCCGGAACGCCTTGCCGCGTCTGTCGAATTCGCCGTCCTCGCCCGTGGCGAGTCACCCCGGACCCGTGATGGCTACCGGCTTCATCTTGTTCCGGGCAATCATCCCGCCTCCGCGACGGAAATCCGCGAAACCGCATCAAAAGGCGGCACGCCGCCATGGCTTCATCCCGCGGTCGCAGATTTCATCGGCTCACACCGGCTCTATCAGCCCTAACCTCTCTCCGCCTCTTTTAAACCGCCATTCTCCACCCGCTCCCGGTTTCCCTCAAACATCCTTCTGAGCCATCTCCGAACCTTGCATTCCTCCGGAGCCTCGCCTATCTCCCGCCATGCCCATCGCGCCGAAGCCAGCCAGCGCCCTCCTCATCGTCGGTCACGGTTCCACCGAGAATCCGGACTCCTCGACCCCCTACTTCGAGCATGCCGATGAAATCCGCTCGCGCGGCCTTTTCGCGGAGGTCCATTGCTGCTTCTGGAAGGAGGAACCGTCGATGCGCGAGGCAGGATACCTCATCGATTCCGAGGAAATTTACGTGGTTCCGGATTTCATCAGCGAGGGCTATTTCACCCAAGATGTGATTCCACGCGAACTCCAGCTGACGGGACCGACCACCGCCGTCCGGGGGAAAACCTACCACTACTGCCTTCCCGTCGGCGTCCACCGCTCGATGACCGACCTGATCCTGAAGCGCGCCCGGGAAGTGGCCCCCGGCGTCGATCCGGCCCAGACGACCCTCATCATCACCGGCCACGGCACCGGCCTGAACCAAAACTCCACCAAGGCCATTCGCGATCAGGTGGATCTCATCACCGCCTCCGGAGCAGGCTACGCAGCGGTGCTGGACGCCTTCATGGAGGAACAACCCTTCATCGCGGAGTGGGACAAAATGTCGCAAACACCGAACGTCATCGTCGTGCCCTTTTTCATCTCGGACGGGCTTCATTCCTACCAGGACATTCCGGTCCTGCTCGGCATGGAAAACGAAGTGGGAGCCGCCGCGAGCCAGCGCGAGGTGTTCCGTCACAATCCTCATCACATCCGAGGCAAGACGCTCTACTACACCTCGGCCATCGGAACCGAACGACTGTTGGCTGATGTCATTCTCGATCAAGTCGCCGACTTCGACAAATTACACCAACCCCTCTGAATCAAACGATTTCAGCAAATTTTACCGAATTCAAGCCCCTGCATGTCGATCGCCCTTCAACTCCGAAATCTGCTCCGTTCCGGCATCCACCGCATCGGAGAACTTGAGCTTCAAACGGATGTTTATGGATTTCCTTACGTGATCTGCCATCACGTGGATGCGGAACTTTCCACCGAGCCTGCGTTCGGAGGTTTGGATGTCCATGAAGGTCCCGGCGATGCCCGCGATCTCTCGACCTATGCCGAGGATGGCACCTACCGTTTCACCAAGGGGCAGACCAATCTGAAGCGCGGCTGGGTGATGACCCTTGAGACCGAGGAGGAGCTCCGCCTGGCTCTCGACCAGTTTTACCCCGCCTGTGTCGGCCTGTTTCTCGCTCAACAAGGTGGCGTTCTGGAAATCGAAACCCTGCGGGAAAAGCTCGACCGTCAGACCGGCATGTATCGCTTCGCCCGGACCATCAGCGACGCCGGAGCCCAGAAACTCGTCCGCGAAGTCTGCGGCCCGGCCCATCAGTGCGCGAAGAAGATCCTGTGGCGGATCGCCGCGGAAACCCCGCTGGAGGACAGCGAAGCCAGCCGCTTCAACGGCATCCCCGGCGACCTTCCGGAATCCGAGGCCATCCCGCTTCTCTGCCGCGAGGCCTGCAACCATTTCGTGGCGGAATGCCGCAAGGCGGCCAAGGCCGAACACGAAACGAAAGCGGCGACGGAGTAACTTGTTCACTCCCGGATCCGGGGCCCGGCGGCAACCCGATCGTGACGCGCCACCTGCCTTTCCCCGGCTGGCCGTTTGCCAAAAGTTGGTTCCGTCACCCGATTTGCCCTTACCGCAGCGGGATGAAAAAGAGCCTCGATCTCCGGATCGCCGATGCCCGTGGACAGGAACTTAAACGCGGATCTCCCAACTCGCTGGCTTTTCAGGGACCTCGGCGGATCGGAGTCCGCCGGGCCTTCAGACTTTCTGAGTTTCCGGCAACTTCCTGGCAACGGGCCGGGGA
This sequence comes from Verrucomicrobiota bacterium, assembly GCA_040388015.1. Taxonomy (GTDB): domain Bacteria; phylum Verrucomicrobiota; class Verrucomicrobiia; order Verrucomicrobiales; family Akkermansiaceae; genus Luteolibacter. The sequence continues at coordinate 17,252 of JAZKCQ010000009.1, forward strand.
TTTGAGGCTTGAAATCTATCAAAGGATGGGGAAGCATGCCGCCAAATGTTAGAGAGCCGTCCGAACTCCCCCCGGAGACTTTCTTTTCAGAGGTCATTGGCCTCTGTCAGGAAAAGTGCGGGGACGCAGGGCGGATGCGTTCTTATGGCCGGATGGCTGGCGGCCGCCGCGACCGCTTCGGCCAAGGATCCGGGGACATGGCGGGCAGCTTCCCACCCGGAGCTACCGGAGGTTCCGCCTGCCGCCGTGGCACAGATTTCCTGGACCCCTGCCTTCGAATACCTGCTCGGAGCCGACCATGGCAACCTGCTTGATGACCATCCGCGCATCGTCTTGGGATCTTCGGTGGCGGTGCTCCTGCAATCACTGATGATCGGTGCCCTGCTCATCCACAGCCGCCGCCGGCGGAAGGCGGAGGCGGATTTGAAGCTCAGCGAGGAGCGCTATCGCGAAGTGGTTGAAAGCCAGCAGGAAATGGTCTGCCGCTACCGCGAGGACACGACGCTCACTTTTGTGAACGACGCCTACTGCCGGTTCTTCCTCAAGGAACGAAAGGAACTGCTGGGGATGAAATTCCTCTCACTCATTCCGGCGGAAAGCCACGCGGCGGTGGATGCGACCACGCGCCGGATGATCGAAACCCGGAAGTCCATCTCGTCCGAACATCAGGTGATCCGGCCTGATGGCGAGGTGGGTTGGATGTCATGGGAGGATTATCCAATTTTCGATCAACTCGGGAAACTGGAAGAATTCCAAGGAATCGGCCGCGACATCACCAAGCGCCGGGTGGCGGAGGAAGCGCTGCGGCAGTCCGAGGAACGGTTCTCCGGAGTTTTCCGCGGCAGCCCGACGGCGATCAGCATCATCCGCCAGTCGGACGGCCGTCTTCTGGATGTGAATCCGAGCTGGGAGAAGATGTTCGAAATCAGCCGGGAGCAGGCGGTGGGGAAAAGTCCGGTGGAGCTGGGAGTGTTTGAAAATGAAGAGGCGGACGAGCGTTATCTCGCATTCCTCAAATCCGGCAAGCCGCTGCTCGGCTTCGAGCAACTGACGAAAACCCCGGCCGGGGCCAGCCGCTGGACGAATGTCTCGACCGAACTCGTCCCCCTCGGCGGAGAGCCCTGCTTCATCGTGATGAGCAAGAATGTCACCGAGCAGCACGAGGTCGAGGAAGCGCGGAAAGGTCTCGCCCAGGCGACCCGGCTCGCCCTGCTGGGAGAACTGGCCGCCTCCATCGCCCACGAGGTGAACCAACCGCTCGGTGCCATCCTCAGCAATGCGGAAACAGCGGAAATCCTGCTGGATCACCCGAACCCGCCGTTGCAGGAAATCCGGCAGATCCTCGCGGACATCCGGCGGGACGACATGCGAGCCAGTGAAACCATCAAGCGGGTGCGGTCACTCATCACCAAGGGCGAGGTTCAAATGCTGCCGCTCAATCTGAACATCATCCTGCTCGGCGTCACCCGTCTCGTCGCCCATGACGTCCGCCGCCGCGGAGTTTCGTTGGTCACCCGCATCGCACCGGATCTTCCCGACGTTTCCGGCGACCGTGTCCAGATCGAGCAGATCCTGCTGAATCTGATGCTCAACGCGATGGACGCGAGCACCGGCACGCACCTTCTCCAGCGCACCCTGACCCTCACCACCTCCCTGAAATGCGACGGATGGGTGGAGGTCTGCGTCTCGGACAACGGCCACGGCATCCCGCCGGAAACGTTGCCCCGCATTTTCGAGTCGTTTTTCAGCTCGAAAGAGGATGGGATGGGGCTCGGCCTTTCGCTGGCCCGCTCCATTTCCGAAGCTCACGGCGGCCGGATCACGGCAGAAAACAATCCTTCCGGCGGAGCCACCTTCCGGGTGATCCTGCCGGTCCACGACGAATTCCTGAAACCATGAAAACCAAGGAACAGCCGGACCAGATCGTCTATCTGGTGGATGACGACGAACCGTTGCGCGTCGCGATGACCCGCCTGCTGCGGGCCGAGGGATTTGAAACGCGTGACTTCGCCTCGGCGGCGGACTTCCTGCTGTCACGCGATGAGATCCTGCGAGGCTGCCTCATCCTCGACGTCCGCATGCCCGGCGGGCCGAGCGGACTGGAACTTCACCAGAGCCTGCTCCGGCAGAACGAGAGACTTCCGGTGATTTTCCTAACCGGCCACGGCGACGTCCCCATGAGCGTGAAGGCGATCAAGTCCGGCGCCTTCGATTTCCTCATCAAGCCCACTCCCAAGGATATTCTCGTCGCAACGGTGAAGGCAGCCATGGAAAAGGAATCCGACTCCTGGACATCCGGACAAAAACGCCATCACCTTGTGAGCCGTTTCTCCAGCCTGACACCGCGCGAGCAGGCCGTTTACCACTGTGTGATCGCCGGCATGCCGAACAAACAGATCGGCTCGCAAGTGGGCTCTGCGGAAAGAACCGTGAAGGCCCACCGCGCCAGCGTCATGCGGAAAATGGGAGCCTCCTCCGTCGCGGGACTAGTCCACATGGCCGACGAGCTGCGGGAGCCGGCCGAAAAATAACGATTGGCCGCTAGACCCGCGGCGTTTCCTTGAACACTGCCCGAAAGGGCAACAAGTTTGCCCCTAGTGCCAATGGTCCGGCGCAGGGGATTTATCCATCGTCCCATCCATGGCCGGGGAGCGGGAAATCGCCATCGTGGATGATGACGCGAGCGTGAGTCAGGCGGTCGAGCGCCTGCTCACCGCTGCCGGATGGAGCGTTCACTCGTTTCCATCGGCGGAGGTGTTTCTGGAGTGGGACGGCCGGAAATCCATTTCCCTGTTGATCCTCGACATCCACCTTCCCGGCATTTCCGGGCTGGAACTCTACCAACAGCTGGCCCAGGCGGGCCCCGCTCCGCCGGTCATTTTCATCACCGGCCACGACCGCCCCTTCATCCGCCAGAAGGCGGAACAATTCGGAGCCGCGGCCTATCTGGTCAAGCCGTTCCAAGGCCGGCAGCTCCTCGAAATTGTGCGCCGCTACCTCAATGCCGCCTGATGTTTTCACCACCTTCACAATCCAGCCGCCACGAGGTTTCCGTCGTGGCGGAGGCGGCGGCTTCCACAAACGTTAGATCACACTCGTTCTTGAAATCATCACCTTACCAACCTCATGAAATCCATCCACACCCTCACCGCACTGCTGCTCGGAGAGTCACCGGTCATTTCCGCACATGCCAGCGAAGCCGCGGCGGCGGGCGGCGAGAGCATGGCGGACATCGCCGAGAAACTGAACAACCCGGTCGCTTCTCTGATCAGTGTGCCGTTTCAGAACAACTTCGACTTCGGCGGCGGCCCGAATGACGACGGCTATCAGTACAAGCTGAATTTCCAACCGGTCATCCCCATCAGCCTGAACGACGACTGGAAGCTGATCGCGCGGACCATTATTCCCTTCATCGATCAGCACGACCGCATCACCCCCGGCAGCGAGACTGGTCTCGGCGACACCGCCGCGAGTTTCTTCTTCTCCCCGGCGCATCAGGCACCCGGCGCGCCGACCTGGGGTGTCGGCCCCATCTTCTTCCTCCCCACCGCCACGGATGATCTGCTAGGCTCGGAAAAGTGGTCCGCCGGTCCCACGGCCCTGTGGCTGAGGCAGGCACACGCCTGGACCTACGGCGGACTCGCCAGCCATGCCTGGTCCTTCGCCGGTGAGGACGACCGCGGCTATGTCAGCCTCACCTCGCTCCAGCCCTTCCTCAGCTACACCACGCCGGAGCACACCACCTTCGGCGGAAACCTGGAGTCCACCTACGACTGGAACGCCGGGGAATGGACCGTGCCGGTGAACCTGTTCGTCACGCAGCTCGTCAAGTTCGGCACCCTCCCCGTCAGCTTCCAACTCGGTGCCCGCTACTACGCGGAGAAGCCGGACAACGGCCCGGACTGGGGCCTGCGGTTCTCCGTCACCTTCGTCCTTCCCGAATAATCAGACTTCCCCCCTTCAACCTCCATCAGATTCACCATGAAACGGACACCCAAGCTCCTCGCCAGCCTCACCCTCACGCTCACCGCGAGCACCTTCGCCCAAGACACCCTCGACCGCACCGTGCTTCCCATTTCCGAACCGCCGGTCGAGCCCATCACCACCCTTGACGCGCGAGATGCCAAGGCACCGCCGCGGTTCCAGGTCACGGCACCCGCGGGCGCGCCGAACGTGGTGATCGTGCTCATCGACGACATCGGCTTCGGACACAGCTCGGCCTTCGGCGGGCCGATCAAGATGCCGACTCTGGAAAAACTGGCGGCCGGCGGCCTGCGCTACAACCGCTTCCACACCACCGCCCTGTGCAGCCCCTCGCGCACCGCCTTGCTCACCGGGCACAACCATCACGCGAACAACGCGGGCGCGATCATGGAACTGGCGACCGCATTCCCTGGCAACACCGGAGTGCGTCCGAAGGAAATCACCACGCTCGCCGAGATCCTCAAACAGAACGGCTACAGCACCGGTGCCTTCGGCAAATATCACGAGACTCCACCATGGGAGGTCTCCGTCTCCGGTCCCTTCGACCGATGGCCGACCGGCTCGGGCTTCGACAAGTTCTACGGCTTCATCGGCGGTGAGACCAACCAATGGGCGCCCGCCATCTTCGACGGAGTGACCCGCGCGGAACCGGTGCTGTCGCCGACCTATCACTTCACCGTGGACATGACGGACAAGGCGGTCCAGTGGGTCAGCGCTCAGAAGACTCTCACCCCGGAGAAACCGTTCTACATGTATTTCGCCACCGGCGCGACCCACGCCCCGCACCACGCGCCCAAGGAATGGATCGAGAAATACAAAGGCCAGTTCGCCGGCGGCTGGGACAAGCTGCGCGAGGAAACCTTCGCGCGGCAGAAGCAGATGGGCATCATTCCCCCGAACACCAAGCTCACCGCCCGGCCCGGGGAAATCCCCGCGTGGGATGACATGACCGCACCGCAGAAGAAACTTTTCGAGCGCCAGGTGGAGGCTTTCGCCGGATTCGCCGAGCACACCGACGATCAGGTGGGCCGGCTGGTGAACCAGCTCGAAAAGATCGGCGCAATGGATAACACGCTCTTCTTCTACATCGTCGGTGACAACGGATCGAGCGCCGAGGGCGGCCCCGAGGGCACTTACAATGAAATGATGGCCCTCAACGGCATTGTCGGCAAAGCCGACCAGATGATGGAGCACATCGATGCTTGGGGAGATCCCACCACCTTCCCCCATTTCGCCATCGGCTGGGCGTGGGCGGGCAACACACCGTTCCAATGGACCAAGCAGGTAGCGTCGCATTTCGGCGGCACGCGCAACGGCATGGTCATGCATTGGCCGAAAGGCATCAAGGCGAAGGGCGAGATCCGCAGCCAGTTCCACCACGTCATCGACGTCGCCCCCACCGCGCTCGAAGCCGCGCACATTCCACAACCGAAGACCGTCAATGGCGTCAGGCAGCGGCCGATGGACGGCGTCTCGATGCTCTACAGCGCCGACGCGCCGAAAGCCGCGGACCAGCGCACCACCCAGTACTTCGAGATGTTCGGCAACCGCGGCATCTATCATGAAGGCTGGGTCGCCTGCACCCGCCATTCCATCCCCTGGCTCATGGTGCCGCTGCCGCCGGTCAAGGACGACATCTGGGAACTCTATCATGTCGATGACGACTTCAGCGAGGCCGACAACCTCGCGGCGCAGAACCCCGCCAAACTCAAGGAACTCCAGGCTGTTTTTGATCGGGAAGCCGTCCGCAACCACGTCTTCCCCATCGATGACCGCCGCTCCGAGCGCTTCAACCCCGCCATCGCCGGCAGACCTGATCTTCTCAACGGCCGCAAGACGCTCACCGTGTATCCCGGCATGATCGGGATGATGGAGAACGCCTTCATCAACGTGAAGGGCGTCCACCACACCATCGAAGCCGAGGTGGAGATCCCCGACGGTAAAGCCGACGGCGTCATCATCGCGCAGGCCGGTTACTTCGGCGGCTGGACGCTCTATCTGAAGGATGGCAGGCCGCACCACGAGTACAACTGGTTCGCACTGGAACGCACCAACATCGGTGGCGAGGCCCCGCTCTCACCGGGCAAACACACCATCAGCTACGAATTCATCCCGGACGAGAAAAAGCCCGGCACCGGCGGACAATCGATTCTCCGCGTGGATGGCAGGAAGGTGGACGACAAGCACATTCCCAAGACCCAGCCCTTCGCCTTCTCCGGAGACGAAGGCGCCGACGTGGGCATCGACGCCGAGACCAACGTCTCGCTCGACTACAAGCCCGGCCTGCCCAGCACCTTCACCGGGAAAATCGTCAGGGTGACCGTGGAGCAGAAATAACAAGCCAACTCCGCCTGGCAGATTCAATCCCTTTGATCAGCGCCCCCCACACCTCGCCGGTGCGCCATCCTAGCGACAAACCATAAAACACATCGGACTCTGAACCGCTGACTCTCCAAACCATCCATGAAAGCAAAACACATCATCGCCACGCTCTCTGGAGTGCTGGTCATCACGAGCGCCCACGCGCAGGAAAAGACACCGGGTTTCAATCAGAAAATCCCCGAACAGATCATGACGCCGGACAAGGTGGAGACGCGCCTCGGCACGCTCAACTTCTCCGACGGCGTGCCCACTGTGGAAACGACGCAGAAGCTTTATGATCACCTCGACTTCCTGCGCGGGGTGGAGGTCTTCCTCAACTTCATCCCCGCCACCTCCATCGAAGCGGTTCGCCTCGGCTTTGTGGAGCGCGGCCTGACGAAGAGCAGCCAGGCGATGATCTTCGACCAACTGTGTGATTCCAATCCGCTGCTGCTTACTGCGAACACGGACACGGTCTATTGCTTTGCCTTCCTCGACTTGGAGACCGATGGACCGACCGTCGTCGAAATTCCGCGCGGCTGCGGTCCCGGCACAGTGGACGATGCATACTTCCGCTTCGTCGTGGACATGGGCATCCCCGGCCCCGATCGCGGCGAGGGTGGCAAGTATTTGATCGTGCCCGAGAGCTACAAGGGCGAGCTGCCGAAGGACAAGAAGGACGGCGGCGAGTATTTCATCGCGCGCTCGCCGTCGAGGTCGAATCTCCTTGTCCTGCGCGGCTTCCTCGTGGACGGCAAGCCGGACGCGGCGTCGAAGATGTTCCGCGATGGACTGAAGGTCTACTCGCTGGGCAAGGCGGCCAATCCTCCGAAGATGGAGTTCGCCAACGTTTCGAAGGTGCCCTTCAACACCATCCATGCGAACAACTACGACTTCTACGCGGAGCTCGATCACGTGATCCAGCGCGAGCCGCTGGAGTGCTTCGATCCCGAGCTGCGCGGGCTCGTCGCCAGCATCGGCATCATCAAGGGGAAGAAATTCGCACCGGACGAACGGATGCAGAAAACCCTCACCGAAGCGGTCGCCGTGGGCAACGCCACCGCACGGGCCATCTCCTTCCGCAATCGCGATCCGCGCGCGCCGATCTTTCCTAACAGCCAGTGGAAGACCGGCTTCATCGGCGGCGATTATCGCTGGCTCGACGGCGACGGCATGGCAGGGCGCAATCTCGATGCGCGCACCCTCTTCTTCTACGTCGCCACCGTGAACACCCCCGCGATGGCGATGAAGATGGTGGGCAAGGGCTCGCAGTATGCCTTCATCGGCGCGGACAAGGACGGCGGCGATCTCGACGGTGCGAAAACCTATCGCCTCAACATTCCGGCGAATGTCCCGGCCAAAGACTTCTGGTCGGTGGTCGTCTATGATCCGCAGACACGCTCCGAGTTGCAGACCTCACAGCCGTTTCCGAGCAAGAACAACAAGCGGGACCAGCTCATCACCAACGCCGACGGCTCGGTCGATCTCTACTTCGGCCCCACCGCCCCCGCCGGTAAGGAAGCCAACTGGACCCAGACCGTGCCGGAGAAAGGCTGGTTCGCCCTGTTCCGCCTCTACGGCCCGCTCGATCCATGGTTCGACAAGACGTGGAAGCCCGGAGAAATCGAAGAGGTGAAGTGACACCGACATCTATCAGCAGCCATGAAGATCAACCCACCCACGCAGTTCCGCAAGGTGTTCCCCACCCCGGGGAAGCCATCGACGCGGTCGATAGCGTGCGTCGGAAAGTCTTTGACAGCATCGACGCCGTCAGTCCCGTCAACGAACAGGTCGGAGCCGCCTCCGACGAGGTCGATGGCGGCAGCGGAGGGTCCAAAACTACCTTCGACGCCGTCGGCGGCCGTGCGCCGGTCTGCCGTGCGGGCGCTGACGGCGTCGGGCGCTTCCCGTCACTCTTCTCCGGGACTACCGACGTCGTCGCCCCGTTTTTCCCACTCTCCCGCAACGGCGTCGACCGTGTCGACAGCCATTTTTCAGCCCTTTCCTCCCGGCAATTCACGCCGGGAACGGAGAAACCAAAACCAAATACCATTAAGAACCAAGACCATGGCATCCCAACGCATCCCTGAAAGCTACGACCCGCTGATCGCCCTCCTCGAAGACGCCGCCGACGGCGCGCGTGACCACGGCCCCGCCGTGGGATTGAAACAGAACACCGAAACCGAAATCCGTGCCGATCTGGAGGCGCTCGCCGGAAGACTCGCAGGACCCGGTAATGTGCCCCCCGCCCTGCCGGGATTGAAGGCGGAGTGGAACCTCGCCAAGTCCGGCAAGGTCTCCGGCGGCGGTGGTTTCCGAGCGGCGAAAAACGCCGGCCGCACCGTGGCCTCCGCCTGCGTGAATGTGCTCAAGCCGCGTTTGGGAAACCAGTGGAACAACGCCTGGCAGGCCGCCGGATTCACCAACCACTCGCTGGAGATCCCGGAAAATCCGCTGACGCTGCTCCAACAGCTCCGCGCCTATTTCACCGCGAACCCCACCCATGAGAAGCCGGACCTCGCGCCCGGCCTGCATGCCACTGCGGACGCCTGCCACGCCGCCGCACTCGCGATTTCTTCCGCTTCCAGTTCCAGCAATAACAGCAACAGCGGAGCGGGCGGGGCGAAGAAGGCCTTGGAAGACGGCATCGCCGCCGGACGCAAGCGTCTCACCGGACTGCGCACGGAACTCTCCCAGCTCCTCGGCAGCGATGACGAGCGCTGGTATGCCTTCGGCTTCGAACGGCCGGGTGATCCGGAGACGCCGGAAATCCCCGACAACCTGACCGGCACCGCCGGCGCGGCGGGCAGCGGAAACCTGTTCGGAGATTGGGACGACTCCCGCCGCTCGGAGAGCTACCGCGCCATCGTCAGCGATGCCACCAGCGGCGCGAAGATCGCTGAGAAACTCACCAACGAGAGCGAGGCGCATTTCGCCGGCCTGCCGCTGGGACAGGCGCTCAAGCTCACCATCACCGCCATCAACTCCGCCGGAGAAAGCCGCCCCGGCGAACCGCTGGCGTTCACCTTGAACTGATCTCTCCCTGATAAAAACAAACAGACCACATGAAACCAAACCACCACGTGCTCGCCGTCTTTTGCGGCGTGCTTGCGCTTGCGTCAGTCCCTGATGCATCCGCGCAGGCAAAGAAGCCCAACATCCTCGTCATCTTCGGTGACGACATCGGCTACTGGAACGTCAGCGCCTATAACCGCGGCATGATGGGCTATCGCACGCCGAACATCGACCGCATTGCAAAAGAAGGCGCGATTTTCACCGACCACTACGCGCAGCAGTCCTGCACCGCGGGGCGCGCGGCCTTCATCACCGGCCAGTCGTGCTTCCGCACCGGCTTGCTGAAAGTCGGCCTGCCGGGCGCGAGGGAAGGGCTTTCCGCGAAAGACCCGACACTTGCCGAACTGCTCAAGCCGCAGGGCTACGCCACCGGCCAGTTCGGCAAGAATCATCTCGGCGACCGCAATGAATTCCTCCCGACGGTGCACGGCTTCGACGAGTTCTTCGGCAATCTCTATCACCTCAATGCCGAGGACGAGCCCGAGCATCCGGATTATCCGAAGGACCCGGCTTTCAAAGCCAAGTTCGGTCCCCGCGGCGTGATGAAGGCCAAGGCCAGCGACAAGGACGACGCCACGGAAGACCCGCGCTTTGGCCGCGTCGGCAAGCAGACCATCGAGGACACCGGTCCGCTGACCAAGAAGCGCATGGAGACGGTGGACGAGGAATTCCTGAACGCCTCCCTTGATTTCATCGATCGAAATGCCAAGGCCGACAAGCCGTTCTTCTGCTGGTTCAACGCGACCCGCATGCACATCTACACCTTCCTCAAGCCCGAATCGAAAGGAAAGACCGGCCTCGGTCTGGTGGCGGATGGCATGACTGAATTCGACGGCATGGTCGGCCAACTCCTGAAGAAGCTCGATGACCTCGGCATCGCCGACAACACCATCGTGGTCTGGACGACCGACAACGGCGCCGAAGCTTTCTCCTGGCCCGATGGCGGCACCACGCCGTTCAAAGGCGAGAAGAACACCAATTGGGAAGGCGGTTACCGGGTTCCGTTGGTCATGCGTTGGCCTGGTGTCATCAAGCCGGGCACCGAGATTAACGAGGTCACCTCGCACGAAGATCTGGTGCCGACACTCGTCTCCGCCGCAGGGGAACCCGACGTGACCGCGAGGCTCCTCGCGGGCTACGACGCCGCGGGCAAGAACTTCAAGGTTCACCTCGACGGCTACGATCAGCGCGAACTGCTGGCCGGCACCGGTCCCAGCAAGCGTCAGGAATATTTCTACTGGACGGACGACGGCAACCTCGCAGGCCTGAGATACAACCGCTGGAAGCTCGCGTTCCTCGAGCAACGCGCCGAAGGCCTGGACGTCTGGCAGGATCCGCTGATCGTCCTGCGCTTCCCGAAGCTGATGGATCTCCGCGCCGATCCCTTCGAGCGGGCTCCGCACGAGGCGGGCGAGTATGACCGTTGGCGCGTCGAGCACGCCTTCGCACTGGTGCCCGCACAGGCCTATGTGGCGAAACACCTGTCCACCTACCTGGAATATCCGCCACGCCAAAAACCCGGCTCCTTCTCGATGGATCATGTCCTGGAGAAGCTGCACAACGCCGGCGGAGCGAAGTAACCGCAACAGACCCATCCGCGCCCGCCGTCGCAAGGCGGCGGGCGCATCCCCTACCCAACCGCCATGAGCAACCTGGGCCACAAAATAAGACATGAACTGCGGAAGCTGTTACCGGTGACGCTTTTTTTCTTCGTCGCCGTCCAGCTCCTCGCCGTGACGGATTCCCTGATACTGAAGCAATACGGCATCCACCTGAAGACATTCTTCTCAGCCACCATGCTGGCGCTCATTGTCGCGAAAGTGGTGGTCATCACCGACCATTTCGCGCTGGTGAACCGCTTCCCGGAAAAGCCGCTCATCCACAATGTGATCTGGAAGACGCTGATCTATTTCTCCGCCGCGCTCGCTTTCCGCTATCTCGAACACCTCATCCATTTCCGGCGCCGATCGACAGATTTCGCGGAAGCCAACCGCCGTCTCTTCGAGGAGATCATCTGGCCGCATTTCTGGGCGGTGCAACTCTGGCTGCTTGTCCTCCTGCTCATCTACTGCGCCTTCCGCGAACTGGTCCGGGCCCTCGGAAGGGACCGGATCCGCGCCATCTTTTTCACCGGCCCGGTTTCCCACGCTCGTACCAAATGATTCCCGCCTCCAATCCCCTAACACAAAACCACCTGCATATGAAACACATCCTCCGCTCACTCCCGCTCGCCGCAGGACTCGCCATCTCGTGCCTCGCGCTCAATCAATGCGCCAGCGGACCGGCCACAGTCACCGCAGACGCTTCCGACATCGCCCGTGATTCGCGGGCCGCGTTAAGAAGCCTCTATGCGCAAAACCCGAAGGCCCGCGCGCTCGGGTCGCGCGCCAAGGGCGTCCTCGTTTTCCCTAACATCACCAAAGGCGGCTTCATGGTCGGCGGTATGGTCGGGAACGGCGCGCTGGTCCGCCCAGGCGGCGGCGTCAGCGGGTTCTATCAGACCGGCGGACTCTCCTATGGTCTCCAGGCCGGCGTGCAGCAATACGGCTATGCGCTGTTTCTGATGGACAACGAAGCCTTCGCCCACCTCAACCGCAGCGATGGCTGGGAAATCGGCGGCAGCCCGAGCCTCATCGTGGTCGACAAGGGCATGGCCTCCTCGCTGTCCACCGCCACCATCAACAAGGGCACCTACGCCGTCTTCTTCAACCAGCGCGGGCTGATGGGCGGCCTCGGTCTGCAAGGATCGAAAATCACCCGCATCAATCCCGCCCCCTGATCCGCGGGCCATCCAACCAACCCACCGAACGCAACCGTCATGAAAAACTCCATTCCGCTCAAGGGGGTCATCGCCCTTTGCATCGCCTCCGCCACCCTGGCCCAGCATGGCATCGCCCAGCCATCACCCGCCTACCCCGCCTCCGCGGCCGTGATCCTGCTCACGGCCTCTGAACTGCAGGATCTCGTCGGCCGCTTCGCGCTCTATCCGGACGACCTGATCGCCCTGATCCTGCCAGCCTCCACTACCCCGTTAGACATCGTCAAGGCCCAGCGCTTCCTCACGAAATATGCGGCGGACAAGTCTCTCAAACCGGATCCGGCGCTGTCCGAGCCGGTGATGAACTTGCTGACCTACCCGGATGTCATCAATCTGCTGGGCGACGATCTCGACTGGACACAGAACCTCGGCCAAGCGGTGACGGATCAGCAGGTGGATGTGCTGTCCGCCATCCAGATTTTCCGCCGCAAGGCACAGTCCGCCGGGAACCTCAAGACCGATGACAAACTGACCGTCGTCGTGGAGGAAAACATCGTGCAAATCGTGCCGACCAAGCCGGAGGTGATCTATGTGCCGCAATACCAGCCCGCATCCGTGGTCGTCGTGCAATCCGCTCCGGCCATCGTTTATGCGCCGACCCCCTACCCGGTTTACTATCACCCGGGAGCCGCCATCGCGACCGCCGCGGCGATCGGCTATCTCGCCGGGTCTAACAACGCGTATGGTTGCAATTGGTATGGCGGAGGAATCTATGTCGCGCCCCGCGTCGCCCATTACGGCCATATCCAGGACGAGCGCATGGACTACGCGAACAATGCCCGCGAGGATTGGCAGGACTATGGCAAGGCCAACCGTGAGGACTGGCAGAAACATTCGAACAATGCCCAGTCCAAGCGGCAGGATGCCGCCGCCTCCAATCAACGGAATCGCCAGGATGCCGCTTCCTCCAATCAAGGCCAACGCCAGGACGCAATCCGCGATACCACGTCCGCCAACCAGGGCCAACGCCAGGATGCGATCGCCGGGGGGCGGGACCAGCGCACCGCGAATCAAGGCCAGCGCCAGGATTCCATCAGTGGCGCGCAGGATAAACGAGGAGCCAACCAAGGTCAGCGCCAGAGCGCCGCGCAGGAAAATCAAGGCCAGCGCCAGTCCGCAGCGCAAAACCGCCTGTCCTTCGGCGACACTCCGCCACGCGGTCAGAATTGGCAACCTTCCGCGCAAACCCGCCCGACCACAGGCGCAAAATCCGGCGCTGCCACAGCAAATCGGAATCCGGGTGAAGCGAGAGGACCGAAGCAACAATCTGCCGCCACCCAATTCGGAACGAAACAATCGAGCCGCAGCCCCGCGGGTGCCTACGGCGGCGCCTCTTCCGGCTCACGCGCTCAAATCCAAAGCGCCCGCGGCGAACGCAGCATGTCCGGTGCCAGCCGCAGCGGCGGCGGTGGCAACCGCGGCGGTGGCGGAGGCGGTCGCTCTCGTGGACGGTGAATCACACCCTAATCATCTTTAAAATTTATGAAAATCTCATTCTCCATCGCTCTATCAGCGCTCTTCCTTTCAGCCAGCTCTCCTGCTCAGGAGCCGGTTCCAGCCCTGACCTTCGAAACTCCCATCGCCGCTTCCGACGCTTTCATCGAAGCCACGAAAAACGGGGAAACCCCCGCGCTGCTGGAAATCTTCGGCGATCAATACAAGGACCTCATCGGAACCGCCGAGGCCGAGCGCGACCGCGAGCTGCGGGCCAAAGTCGCCGCCATGGCGGTCGAGCGCCGCCGTTTCCGGTTCGACGACGAGAACACGGTGACCATGGTCATCGGTGCCGAAGCATGGCCCTTTCCCATTCCCATTGTGAAGGTCGGAGAAACTTGGCAGTTCGACACCGGCAAGGGAATTCAGGAAATCGTCAACCGTCGTGTCGGCGAAAACGAACTCTCCGCCATGGCCTCGATGCGGGCTTACTTCGACGCTCAGACCACCTACATCACAGAATCACGGGACGACAGTGGCGTCCGCAAATATGCGGCCAAATTCACCAGCGCTCCCGGAAAAATGGATGGGCTCCACTGGCCGGCCGTTTCCGGTGATAACGTCCCGAGCCCGGCCGGCCCGGAGATCAAGGACGCGGCAACTCCCCACGACGGCTACCATTTCAAAATCCTAACCGCCCAGGGCGATGCCGCGCCGGGCGGCAAATACGACTACCTGATCAACGGCCACCTCATCGGCGGATTCGCCATGATCGCATGGCCAGCAGAGTATCGAAAAACCGGCGTCATGACCTTCATTGTCAACCATTATGGGGACGTTTACGAAGCGGACCTCGGCCCTGAAACTTCAAAGCTCGCGACCTCCGTCACGGAATACAACCCCGACAATACTTGGGAACTATCCGAAGACTAAGACGTGTCATCACTTTCTGCAGAAGATCTAAGCGTCCACATTGCCACCATCCAACTCCATGAAATTTCACTTACCCCTCCGCGTTCCGCCCGCCCTCCCCGTTGCCATTGCCCTTGCGGTAACAGCCACCTCCCGCGCCGGCACGCCTGCGGAAGCGCCGGTCGAAATGCCGCCGTCCGCCTCGCCGTGGGAATTCCGCGCCTCGATGTATGGCTGGCTGACCGGCCTGGACGGAACCACCGGCGTCGGCGGACTCAGCTCCAATGTCGACGTGACGTTTCTGGATATCGTGGACGACCTCAGAATGGCTGCGGCGCTCCAGCTCGAAGCCCGCCATGAAAAGTGGGGCATCCTTGCGGATGGATTCTACGTCAACCTCGGAGCCTCCGGACCGACCCCCGGCCCCATCTACGACCACGTCGATATCAAGCTGCGCCAATTCATCGGCGAGCTGTCCCTCGCCTATCGCGTTTACGACGGCCCGACCGCTTTCGTCGACCTCTATGGCGGCATGCGCTACAACAATCTATCATTGGAATTCGATGGCGAGCTCGACACAGCCGGCATTCAGGCTGTCAGCGAGGGTGTCGGCGAGCGTGCGGCCGACGGCATCCGGAAACGCGCCGATGCCATCGCCCAACAACGCGTCTCCACATTCCAAGCCGCCACCGCGGCGGCACGCACCGCCATCGAAAGCGACCTCACCGCCGACATCGAGGCTGAGGCGGACGGCCGGGTGAAACGCGATGTGGAAAAACATCTCGCCAGGCTCCGCCGTCAAGGCGGGCTGGATGCGCGCGACCTCGCCGTCGCAAGGATCAATCTCGCGGTAAAACGCCAGCGGCTGCAGCTCGCCCGGTCCGCCGCACGCCTGGAGGTGGCACAGCTCCGTGCTTCCGTGGATGCGTCCTTGCAATCTGCGGTAGGGAAAGCCAGGTCCGACGTCCGGCAAGCTGAAGAGAAACTCGCCGCCGCCATCAACAAGCAGCTCGTCGCGAGAGTGCCCACAAATGCCACTGCGGAAAGGGACTGGCTGGACCCCATCGTCGGGGTCCGCGCCCAGTGGAACATCAACGAGCGCTTCTATCTGGCGGGAAAAAGCGATGTCGGCGGGTTCGGCGTCGGGTCCGACCTTGCATGGACCTTGCAGGCGTCCCTCGGCTACAACTTCACCCATAACGTCTCTGCCGAGCTGGGCTACCGATACCTCCATACGGACTACACCGACGGTGCGTTCAAGTATGACGTCGCACAGGCAGGCCTCTTCACCAGCCTCAACATCAGATTCTAGCACCAGATCGCATGAACCACAAAACCTGCCGGACCTGTTTCCGAGGGACTTTCCCGAAGCGGACGGAAAACCAGCCGATCTGACCGATGCCCGACTTTCTTTTCCATCTCCCACTTCCACTCGCGGGCACCCTGATCATCGGCAGCCTGTGCCTCTACTCCTATCTCGGATTGGTGCTCATCCATCGGCTGATCATGCCCCGCTTGAGGGAGACCGAAGAGAACACCGATTTCACCGGCGCGATGGTGCAGGCGGTAATGGTTTTTTACGGCCTCGCCGTGGCGCTCGTGGCGGTGAACGTGTGGGAAACCTATTCGGAAGTGTCGGGCACGGTCTCGCAGGAAGCCAGCCGGCTCGGCGGCCTCTACCGCGACGTAAGCAGCTATCCGGAGCCGATTCGCACGGAACTGCGCGGACAACTCCACGGCTATGCCACCCACGTCATCGACGAAGCGTGGCCCATGCAACGCGAGGGGCAATCCCCTGCGGCCGGCGTCCGGCTGATGAACCGTTTCCAAACCACCCTTTGCACATTCGAGCCCGACAGCGAAGGCCGGAAGATCCTCCATGGGGAGGCTCTGCGCTCCTATAACCATTTGATCGAAGCGCGCCGCCTGCGGCTGGATGCCACGTCGGTGAGATTGCCCGGCGTTCTTTGGTTCGTGGTGGTTTTCGGGGCATGCGTAAGCCTGGCATCCACCTTTCTTTTCAAGATCGGGGATTTCCGGCTGCACATCATCCAGGTGTTGCTTCTATCCATTTTCGTCGGTCTGGTGATCACCTTGATTCTAGCCTTCGACCGCCCGTTCCAAGGCGACCTTGCGATCGGCCCGGAACCCTACCGTCTCATCCGCGACCAATTGATGGACGATTGACCAAATGCGGGCATCGTCCCCGCCCCCTGACTTAATTCCCAAACTCCGCCATGAAAATCCTCTTCATTCTTCTTGGTGCGATGGCCTTGGCAGGCTGCGCGCGGGTGGCCACCGTACGGGAAATCCAACCCCGGCGTGTTGGATTCCAGACTGCGGAGGGAGACCCGCGCGCCGCACTGGACTATCATGTGAGCGCGGCGGAGACGGCGTGGCACCGGCTTGAGAGAAATCCGGCCGACTCAGCCGCGCGTGATGACTACAATTTCGCCGTTGCTAGAATTGTCTCCGGCTTGAAGCAGGCCCGCCTGGCCCCTTGGATCGCTCCTGTCAAGCTGGGGTCCCACACCCTCGTGTGGAAACGAGATCCGCAGCCCGAACGCAATCCCGCCAACTACGAATTCATACCCGCCGATCAACTTGAGTTGAAGGGAAAATACATCGACGTGCGCGAGACCCTCACGGGTCTGGGTGCGCCGCTCGTCGCCAAAAGGATTGCCGACCCAGCTCATGAAATGGCCCCCACGCCTCATTTCTATTTCTGCGTCACCGCAGTGGCGCGTTTCAAGGGATCGAGTTGTGAGATCTCCATCGAGGAGCCGCTTAAACATGAAACCATACAAGCCGGTCGCCACCGCTATCCGCTTGCGGCGGACTTCACCGCTCCGCTGGCGATGATGCTGGTGGAAATGGAGCCTGAACGCCTCAACGTCCCAAGGCTGCTCCATCCCGCACGATTTGCTTCCACCACCCGGATTGCCAGGTTGGAACCTTACAATCCAAAGAAAGCCGTGGTACTCGTCGTGCATGGTCTCGCGTCTTCTCCGGCGACATGGTTTCCGCTGCTCAACCACCTGCGCGGCGACCGGGAAATCCGTAATCACTATCAATTCTGGTTCTACAGCTACCCCAGTGGGTATCCATATCCCTACTCCGCCGCCACCTTGCGCAAGGAACTGGATGTGGCGGAGAAGCGCTATCCGTCGGACAAGAAAATGGTGGTCGTCGGCCACAGCATGGGGGGATGCATCAGCCGCCTGCTGATCACCGACACCAAGCAAAAGATCTGGGACCAGATGTTCACCGTCCCGCCGGACCGGATGGATCTCGCCCCACAGCACAAGCAGGTCCTTACCGAGTCATCCATCTTCGCCCATCGGCCGGAGATCGGTCGCGTGATCTTCATTTCCACCCCCCACCGGGGCAGCGAGCTGGCCACCCAGTGGGTGGGCCGGGCATTCAGCCGCATGGTGGAAATGCCCGCGACGTTGCTGAGCATCGGCATCGATCAGGCACGCTATCAGAAGCACGCGGAGGGTCACAAGCACCTCGCCCGCTACCCGGACAGCGTGGACACGCTCTCACCGGACAATGAGTTCGTCGTGGCACTCGATACCGTCCCGCTCCGCCGGGACATTCCTTATCACACGATTGCGGGCGACCGCGGCAGAGGAGATTCCCCGAATTCCAGCGACGGGGTGGTCCCTTATTGGAGCAGCCATCAGGCTGGTGCCCGGTCGGAACTGATCGTCCCCTCTCACCACGGCGCGCACCAGGCCCCGGAGGGTATTGCCGAGGTGGCACGAATCCTTAAGGAAAATTTGTCAGCCCAAGCCCCCCGCCGACAACCTCAACAGAACACTCTCCGCCAAGAACCGGCAATTCCCGGATTTCGGGATGAGCCATAAACCTGCCGCGCCTTCGTTCGGATCCAAACCAAACTAATGTCATGAAAATCAAACTAACCGCCGCCTTCCTCGCATCAACTTTGTTTGTCGTCGCCGATCCGCTGCCATCCTGGAACGATACCGCGCCGAAAAAAGCCATCACCGCCTTCGTCGAAAAAGTAACGAAGGAAGGCTCGGCCGATTTCGTCCCGCCGGCCGAACGCATCGCGACCTTTGACAACGACGGCACGCTCTGGTCCGAGCAGCCGATGTATTTCCAACTCTTCTTTGCGATCGACCGCGTCAAGGCGCTCGCCCCGCAACATCCGGAGTGGAAGGAAAAGGAGCCCTTCGCCTCGCTGCTGAAAGGAGACTTGAAGACCGCGCTGGCAGGCGGAGAAAAGGCGCTGCTGGAAATCGTCGCGGTCACCCATGCCGGAATGACGACGGACGAGTTTGAAATAGCCGTGGCCGACTGGATCGCCACCGCCAAGCACCCGAAGTCCGGCAAGCCGTTCAACGAGATGATCTATCAGCCGATGCTGGAGCTGATGACCTATCTCCGGGCGAACGGCTTCAAAACCTTCATCGTCTCCGGCGGCGGTATCGAATTCATGCGTCCCTGGACGGAGAAAACCTATGGCATTCCGCCCGAGCAGGTCGTCGGGTCTTCCGGCGGTTTGAAATACGAGGTCCGCGACGGCACGCCCGTGATTTTGAAAACCGCCGAACTCGTCCTGAACGACGACAAGGACGGCAAGCCCGTCGGCATCCAGCGCCACATCGGCCGCCGTCCCATCGCGACGTTCGGGAACTCGGATGGGGATTTCCAGATGCTCGAATGGACGACCAGCGGGAAAGGCGCACGTTTCGGATTGCTCGTCCACCACACGGATGCGGAGCGTGAATTCGCCTACGACCGCGAGAGCCACATCGGCAAGCTCGACAAGGGACTCGACGAAGCTCCCAAGCGCGGCTGGAGCATCGTCAACATAAAGGACGATTGGAAAACAATCTATCCAACAAGCCACTGAATCCATCCCCGATTAGAAGATCCTTTTCCTATTCGAAATTTTCATGAAGACCAGCATCATCGTCCTGACCGCCGCATCGACTCCCGCCGTCTTTGCCGTGGAAGGAGCCCTCGGCCGGCCCGTTTCCGGAGCCGCCATCAATCCCTTCGCCGGAGTGGTGCCGCCCGATCCGGGATTCGTCGTTTCCGTCAACGAGCTTTACTACGACGCGGACATCGGCGGCAACCGGACCACCCCCATCGGCGCGAACCTCGCGCTGGGCCTCGACACCGAGATCTCGTTCACCAATTTCACCTTCACCTACATCTGGTGCACCCCGCCCGGATCATGGAATTTCGCATCCGCGGTCTCCCTGCCGCTCGCCTATGTCGAGGTGGATGCGGATGTCACCGTCGGCCCGCTGACCGGCAAGCGTGAGGAGGACGAGACCGGATTGTTTGACATCGCCTTCGTGCCCTTCATGGCGAGCTATCACATCAACCAGACCGAGCACCTCGGCATGAATCTCACGATCTGGGCGCCCACCGGTGAATACGATTCCTCGAACCTCGCCAACCTCAGCCTCAACAACTGGACCTTCATCCCCACCCTCTCCTACACCAAGCTGTGGGCGGAACGCGGGATCGAGTTCAGCAGCACCTGGGGCATGCAGTTCTACACCGAGAACGAGGCCACGGACTATCAGAACGGCATCGTCTCCGACCTGGAAGCCACCGTCATCCAGCGCTTCCCGTTCGGGATGGGCGTCGGCGTCATCGGCAGTTGGATCGAACAGCTCAGCGACGACGACGGCAAGACGGCGGACAAGCTGGACGGTTTCAGCGGCAGGGCGTTCGGCATCGGCCCCATCCTCACCTACACCAAGAAATTCGGCGACAGCCAGCTGGATCTGAGCGCCCGCTGGGTCCACGAGTTCGGCGTCGAGAAGCGCTTCGAGGGAGACACTTTCGGACTCTCCGCAGGCTGGAAGTTCTGATCGATATCATTTTCCCAATACAGACAAAACAAAGACATCACCATGAGAACAACAACATATAACCATCCGCCGGAACTTGCCCCCTGCGGCAAATCCGGATCCACCGGGCGCTTTGGCGGAATCGCCGCATTCGCCTTTCTGGCAGCCGTGCTACCCATCGCCGCACAGGACAAGAAACCGAACATCCTCGTCATCTTCGGCGACGATGTCGGCCAGACCAACATCAGCGCCTACGGCCAAGGCGTGGTCGGCTACACCACTCCCAACATCGACCGCATCGCCAAGGAAGGCATGATGTTCACCGACTACTACGCGGAGAACAGTTGCACAGCCGGCCGCTCAACCTTCATCACCGGTCAGGCCACGCTTCGCACCGGCCTTTCGAAAGTCGGCCTGCCCGGAGTGGATGTCGGTCTCCAGAAAGTGGACATCACCATTGCCCAGGCGATCAAGCCCCTCGGTTACGCGACCGGGCAATTTGGCAAGAACCACCTCGGCGACAAGGACGAGTATCTTCCGACAGCCCACGGTTTCGACGAATTTTACGGCAATCTCTATCACCTCAACGCCGAGGAGGAGCCGGAACAACCTTATTGGCCGAAGGACCCGAATGATCCCATCCGGAAGCACTTCACGCCCCGGGGAGTCCTGCATTCTTTCGCCGACGGCAAGATCGAAGACACCGGCCCGCTCAATCGCAAACGGATGGAAACCGTGGACGATGAGACGACCAGCGCCTGCATGGACTTCATCGAGCGGCAGGCGAAGGCCAACAAGCCCTTCTTCACCTGGATGAATTTCACCCGGATGCATCTCTTCACCCACGTCCGCGAGTCGATGCGGGGCCAGAGTGGAATGCCGGGCAATGAGTATGCGGACGGCATGGTCGAAATGGACCAGAACGTCGGGAAGCTGCTCCAGAAGCTCGACGACCTGAAGATCGCGGACAACACGATCGTCATCTTCACCACCGACAACGGGCCCAACCAATTCTCGTGGCCCGACGCGGCGACCACCCCGTTCCGCAACGAGAAGAATTCGAACTGGGAAGGTGCTTTCCGTGTTCCGGCGACCATCCGCTGGCCTGGCAAAATCAAAGCAGGAGAAATCTCCCGCCAGATGTTCTCCGGCCTCGATTGGTTCCCTACCCTTCTTGCCGCGGCCGGTGACACCACGGTGAAAGACCGGCTCCTCAAAGGCTGGAATCCCGGCGGAGCAGCAACCTTCAAAAACCATCTTGATGGCTACAACCAACTCGACTACCTGACTGGCAAAACCGACAAGGGCGCCCGCAACGAGTTCTATTATTTCAACGACGACGGTGATCTCGTGTCGATGCGTTTCGGCGATTGGAAGCTCGTCTTCAGCGAACAACGCGCGCCGGGCGGCTTTGCGGTCTGGTCCGAGCCCTTCACCGCGCTGCGCGTCCCCAAGATGTTCAACCTGCGCATGGACCCATTTGAACGGGCGGATGTCGTATCCGATCAATACTATGACTGGCTGGTGAAAAACGACTACATCATCACCGGCGGCATGCTCAAGGCCACTGCCTTCCTCGAAACCTTCGCCGCTTATCCGCCAAGCCAGCGTCCGGCGAGCTTCAGCATCGACCAGGTCCGCCGCAACGTGAACAAGAAGATCGACGAGTCCTTCAAAGCTCGTGGAATCGAAAAATAACAGCTCCCAACAAGCCTCCGGCGTCCAATCCGCCGGGGGCTTCATTTGAAGTTTCCAAACAGAAGGAAACAAAGTCAGCAAAGTGCTTTTCAGATAGATCAAATCTTCCTCGCACATCGCTTCGTTCCCTTTGCTTGCTTCCGTTCAAAAATCCCCTTCTTCCGTCCCGAAAACCATGAGTGCCCTTCCGCAAATCCTCGATCTCAAACAACGCGTCTCAGCCGCCATCATCGGTCAGGAAGAGGTCATCGACCGCCTGCTCATCGCCTTGCTAACCAATGGCAACGTCCTGATGGAAGGACTGCCCGGACTCGCCAAGACGCGCGCGATCAAGACGCTGGCGATGCATCTGGAAAGCCAGTTCAGCCGCATCCAGTTCACTCCGGATTTGCTACCAGCCGATGTCACCGGCTCGGAGATGTATTTCGAGGAAGGCGGGAAAGGTCAGTTCAAGTTCCAGCCCGGCCCCATTTTCGGAAATCTGATTCTGGCGGACGAAATCAACCGCTCGCCCGCCAAGGTGCAGGCGGCCTTGCTGGAAGCGATGGAGGAGCAACAGGTCACCGTCGGCGGCACCACCCACAAGCTGCCGGAACTTTTCATGGTGCTCGCCACCCAGAACCCGATCGAACAGGAAGGAACCTATCCACTGCCGGAAGCGCAGATGGACCGCTTCCTCATGCATATTTTCATCAAGCAACCCGGCGATGAGGATGAACTGAAAGTCCTCAAGCTCGTCCGCGGCGAACAGGCTTCCGGCGGCCAGGCGAAGGACGCGGCACCCATTCCGCAGACCGTTGTTTTCGACGCCCGCAAAGAAGTGAACGCGGTAAAAACCACCGACGCCATCGACCGTTACTTCGTCGATATCATTTCCGCCACCCGCAATCCCGGCCGCTACGACAAGGACCTCGCGAAATGGCTCCACATCGGCGCCAGCCCGCGGGGCACCCTTGCGCTGGACCGAGCTTCACGCGCCTTCGCCTGGCTGCAAGGCCGTGACCACGTCATTCCATCGGATGTCCAGGCCATCGCCCCCGACTGCCTCCGCCACCGCATCATCCCCAGCTACGAGGCCAGCGCCGAAGGCAAAAGCAACGATGACCTCCTAGGCGCGTTGCTGAAGCTTGTCGCCGTTTCATGAGATCCCTCGAACTGGAGCGCGGAATTTATTCCGCGCGAATTCATTCATCAAACTCTCAGGCGGAATAAATTCCGCGCTCCAATTCCATGAGCCTCATCCCGTCATCCCCTCCATCTGCCAAAGATGCTGCACCCGGCGTCTATGCCAACCTAGCAGACCTCGCGGCCCTCCGCTTCAAAGCCTCTGGTTTCAGCTTCCTCCCGCGCCAGCCAGTGCGTTCGATTCTCGCAGGACGACATGCGTCCCGTTTACGCGGTCGCGGATTGAATTTCGATGAGATCCGCCGCTATCTGCCGGGGGACGACATCCGGCAGATGGATTGGAAAGTCACCGCGCGCACTCGGATTCCACACACCCGCGTTTACACCGAAGAACACGGCCGCCCCGCGCTGCTCGTCGTGGACCAGCGGCTCTCGATGTTTTTCGGCAGTCGGAAAAACTTCAAATCCGTCACTGCCGCCGAAGTTGCGGCTCTGTCAGCGTGGCGCGTAATCGCCACCAAGGACACCGTCGGTGCCGTGATTTTCGGCGATGCCAATCTCGACGTGGTGCCGGCAGGCGGCAGCAGAGGTCACGTGATGAGATTGCTAGGAATCCTTCTCCGCAGGAATCACGCCTTGTCCATCGACGCGGGAGTCACGCCCGGTCCCGGGATGCTCAACACCGCGTTGGCCCGGGCCGAACGCATCGCCACCCACGACCATCTTGTCTGCTTGATCACCGACGGCATCGGCCACGACGAGGAAACCCGCAAGCGTTTGAGCCGGATCGCCCGCCACAACGACGTGTTGGTAATCATTGTCCACGATCCCTTGGAAGTGGCTCTGCCGGACGCTGGTAGCAAGGTATTCGGTGCTGGTGATTTGCAGTTGGAGATCAACACCGGCAGCAGGCCGCTGCGCGATGCCTTCCGATCCGATTTCGGAAAACGTCTCGAAGACGCCCGTCATTTCCTCATCCAGCGCGAGGTTCCTGTCATGCCGATCAGCACGGATGAAGACGTGGCGTTCCAAGTGCGCCGCCAACTGGGGCAGCAAATCCGGCAATGAACTCCGATCCCACCAGTCTTGATCGCCTGCACGATCTCGTGACGCCGCCGCCCGCGCCATGGTGGCCGCTGACTCCGGGACCGGCCATCGCGCTCGCGGTCGCGGCGGCCATTTTGTTAGCATGGCTGTTGAGAATCATCATGCGCTGGCAGGCGGACCGTTATCGACGGGAAGCTCTCGCGTTGCTGGAAAAGACGCCTCCGGAACAACTTTCCTCGCTGGCCAAGCGGGTCGCACTCACCGCTTGGCCGCGCGAGGAGGTCGCAAATCTTACTGGAAAGCCATGGCTTGAATTTCTGGATCGCAGCGGAGACATGGATGCTTTTGTGAATGGCCCAGGGAATTTGATAGAGTCCCTTGCCTTTGACCCGGCGGCGGAAAAACACGAAGCCCCCGTCCGAGATTCGGTGAGGGAGTGGATCCGGAAACACCGGAAGGAGGAGAGACCATGATCACGCTCGCTTATCCATGGCTGCTTCTGCTGTTGCCAGTTCCGGTGTTGATCACCCTGTTCTGGCCGGCTCACCGCGAACCGCGGCCCGCCTTGCAAGTGCCGTTTCTCAAGCGCTTGTCCGAGATCAGCGGCAAGGACCCGGGACTGGGTGCATCGGTTTCCCACGGCGTGCTGGGGCGGAAGATCGTCCTGCCCTTCGCGTGGCTTTGCATCGTGCTGGCGATGGCCCGGCCGCAGTGGATCGAGCCGCCGGTTTCGAAGGAAGTGCCGATGCGCGACCTGCTGCTGGCCGTTGATCTATCGGGCTCAATGGAAACGATGGATTTCACCGATGCTGCTGGAAAGCAGACCGACCGCTTGACCGCAGTCAAACAGGTGCTCGATGATTTCCTCAGCAAGCGCAAGGGCGACCGGGTGGGATTGATTTTCTTCGGCACCGCTCCATTTGTCCAGGCACCGTTCACGGAAGACCTTTCGGTTTGCCGCCAGTTGCTCTCCGAGGCGCAGACGAAAATGGCGGGCCCGCAGACCGCCTTCGGCGATGCCATCGGGCTGGCGATCACGATGTTCGACCGCAGCGACATGAAGGAGCGTGTGCTCATCGCGCTAACTGATGGAAACGACACCGCCAGCCAGGTGCCACCGGCCAAGGCGGCGGAGATCGCGAAGAACAAAGGCATCGTCATCCACACCGTTTCCGTCGGAGATCCCAAGGCGGCGGGCGAGCAGGCGCTCGACGTGCCGACGCTTCAAGGCGTGGCGAAAGAAACCGGTGGAGTTTACTCCGCGGCGGGCGACCGCAAACAGTTGGAGGAAATTTACAAACAGCTCGATGCGCTTGAAACACGGAAGGACAAAACCGTCAGCCATCGGCCGAAGCGGGACATCCATCACTGGCCGCTTGCTGCGGCGTTTGTCGTGACCTTGATCTATCAATCGGCGTTGTTGGCACAGGCCGCATTCCATAGCCGCAGGGAAAGGGGTAGCGATGGTCACAGACCGCCGCTGCAGGGGAAGGAGGTCGGGGCGTGATCGGCGATTTCCATTTCCTGCGGCCCTGGTGGCTGCTCTCACTGGTCGCCGTGCTGTGGCTTGCTTGGGCGATTCACCGACACTCCGATCCGGCCCGCCAATGGCGCGGCATCGTGGCGGACCATCTGGCCCCCTATCTGGTGCGTGGTGGAGGATCGGATCGCAGGTCCGGCCCGGTTTTGGTATTACTGGCAGGATGGCTTCTGGCCTCGCTTGTCCTTGCCGGCCCGACGTGGCGGCGTGAGCCTTCTCCTTTCGCTGACGATGTCGCTGCGTTGGCAATCGTAATCAAAGTCAGTCCATCGATGGAAACCGAAGACATCCCACCCAACCGGCTGACGCGATCCATTCAAAAAGTGCAGGACCTGCTCGCCCGTCGTGGAGCCTCGAAAGCCGCGCTCATCGCTTACGCGGGAACCGCCCACGTCGTGATGCCCGCCACGGCGGATGCGGGAATCATCAACAACTTTGCCGCGTCGCTTGATCCGAAGATCATGCCTGAGGAAGGCGACGTCGCGGCGGAGGCCCTGCAATTGGCTGATAGAACGCTGGCAAAGGCCGGCGGAGGTTCCATCTTGTGGATTACGGACGGGATCGCACCCGAACAACAATCATCGATCAGTCGATGGGAAGGCTCCTCACGCACACCGGTGAAACTCCTCGCTCCCTTGCCCGCATCACCGGAACTTGAATCGCTGCGCAACGTCACCGATGCCAAGATCATTCCGATAACCGCCGACGACAGCGACATCAGCGCCATCGAGCGGGCTTCCAAATTTTCCTCACCCGCCCCAGGAGGCGACGGTGACCGCTGGCGGGACAGCGGCTACTGGCTGACACCGCTGCTCGCCTTGCTGATACTGCCGTTTTTCCGCAAGGGCTGGATGCCCCGAACCGCCGCACAAGGATGAATGCCAGAGACGAACAACGCCAAAAGGCCGAGCCAATGAAACCGTCACTGGCTTTGTTTCCTTCTGTTCAGATTCCCGGGCTCTTCAGGAAGATGATTTCGAACAGAGGGAAGCGAAGGCCACGAAGGGATTGGGAGATGGAACCCACTCAGTTGCAGCCGTGCTCAAACGCCACACGAAGATGATCTCAAACAAAAGCCAACCGGTATTGCCAAAGATCAAGCGGATGAAAACTTCATTTCCTTCGCTTCCTTCTGTCGAAATTCTATCGGTGGTCGTCTTTCTATTGATTCTGATCATCGGGACCATCCGCAATCCGGATTTCTGGCAGACCGCCGACCGGCGCGGCGACCGCCTGATGGCAAAGCGACAGTTCGCGGCGGCGGCGAAGACGTATGAAGATCCGTTCCGCATCGGCGTAGCCCAGTATCGGGACGGCCAATTCGAAGCGGCGGCGAAAACCTTCGCCCGCGTTCCGGGTGCGACCGGAGCCTACGATGCCGCCAACTCCTTGTTGATGCACGGCCAGTATGATCAGGCGATCGCAGCTTATGACAAAGCACTCGGTTTCAAGCCGGGCTGGCAGCAAGCCGTCGACAACAAGCAACTGGCCATCGCGCGGCGTGATGCCATGAAGGATTCCGGCAAGGATCGCGAGAAGGAAGCGACGGATGCCTACAAACCGGATGAAACCGTCATGGATCAGAAAGGCGGAAAGACGAATGATCCGCCCAAGCCGCTGGAGGGTGATCAGCCGATGGACGATGCCGGCCTGCAAGCCACCTGGCTGCGGCGTGTGAAAACAACTCCGGCACAATTTCTCAAAGCCAAGTTCGCCTGGCAGGCGCAGGCCGCGGCCCAAGGAAAGGAGGTGAAATGAAAAGCTTCCTGTCATTTTTCATCGTGTTGATCCCGTTTTCTATCAGCGGGGCTGCATGGGGCGACGAGCCGCCGTCGAAAGTGAGGATTTCAATGGATAGAAGCGGTGAGATCTGGGTCGGGCAACGGGTGCCGCTGGTGGTAGAACTGCTCGCGTCCGGTTATTTTTCAGGCTCACCGGTCTTCGATCTGCCGCGCGTTCCCGGTCTGTTGATCCTTCCTCCCGCTGGATCACCGTCGGTGGGCAGCGAGGACATTGGAGGAACCACCTACACGGTGCAGCGTCACGAACTCATGGTGTTTTCGAGCGGTGCGGGAACCATTTCCATTCCTCCGTTCAAGGTCCGCTTCGGGTTCAAACACCAGCCGCTGGATCACGATTCGGTGGAAGCAGAGGTGTCCACGGAATCAATCACCTTCACCGCAAGGCAGCCACCGGGCAGCGACGCGGAGGAAACCCTCATCACGTCCGGCGACCTTGCCGTCACGGAATCCTGGAAGCCCGAACCCGGGAAACAGGTGAAAGCCGGAGACGCCTTCGTCCGCACCATCGTATGGACGGCTTCCGATGTTCCCGGGATGGCGTTTCCTCCGTTCGACCCCGGCCACATCGAAGGACTCGGAATCTATCCGCGTGATCCGGCCGTTTACGATACCAGCGATCGCGGAACACTCCGTGGCCAGCGTGGGGACACCGTCACCTATGTCTGCAAAACGGGCGGACATTTCGTCATTCCCGCCCAGCACATCCGCTGGTGGGATCCCGTGGAAAAGCAGATGAAGCAGACGGATTTTCCGGAGAGAACCTTCGACGTCACCGCGCCACCGGTCCCGCCGGTGAAACTTTCCGTCAGAATCACACGAATGCTGCGGGACCATTGGCTGGTCATTTCCGGTTCCCTCGTCATTTTTTCGCTCGCTGCTGTTGGTGTCTTTCTCGCGTGGGAATCGATCGTCCGCTTCTTCAAACTTCTGTTACCGCGCCATCTGGCTCCGCTCAATCCGTCATGATCCTCCCGTCACGATATCTGTTGTGGTGCGTGCTCGCTCTTGCCGGTTGCAGCCCGACCGCCACCGTCCGCCAAAGAACGCCGGTGGCACCGACGGGCGTGAGCGAAAATGTATCCCAAGACTACCGCGAATCGGTACGGCTGGCGAAACATCAGCCGCTTGTTTCTCTGGGATACGCTTTGGATGCGGTGAGGTTGTTGGAGGCCCGGCTTGCGGAAGACGACCGATCGGCGGCCACGGTCTCGGCCTACAATCACGCGGTGGCCCGGGTCGTGGACGCCATCGACAGAGCGGAAATCGATCCATGGTCCACCGCAGTCCAGGTGCCTAGCGGCAATTATTCCCTGCGTGCGAAATTGGCCCATGCCGAACCAAGCATCCATCCGTCGAACTACCGGATGATCCCGACGGATACGCTGGAAATCGGAGGAAAGTATTTCAAACACCAGGTGCGACAGGACGGACTGGGCGCTCCGATCGCGATGGTTTCGAAGCATCAGGGACTGGGAATCAAGCACGATCTCAGCGAGAGCATCGTTTACGGCACCGCGACAGCGGTCGTGTCCTTTCAAGGGCGGGAGGCGGAA
This sequence comes from Verrucomicrobiota bacterium, assembly GCA_040388015.1. Classification (GTDB taxonomy): domain Bacteria; phylum Verrucomicrobiota; class Verrucomicrobiia; order Verrucomicrobiales; family Akkermansiaceae; genus Luteolibacter. The sequence goes on from JAZKCQ010000009.1 coordinate 46,441, forward strand.
TTGCGGGTTATCGAATCGCTGCGCACGGACATCGTTTCACTGGACGGAAAAACCTATCCGCTCGCCGCGGATTTCAGCACGCCGCTCGCGTTGCTGCTCTCGCACCAGCATGTCGAAAAGCTCGGGTTGGTGAGGCTCCTCGTTCCTGACCGCTACGCCGATACGGCGAGACTGACGAGACTCCAACTTTACGATCCCGAACGCATTCCCGTCCTGATGGTCCACGGCCTCGATTCCACACCCGCGACGTGGACGCCGATGGTCAACGCGCTGAGAGCCGACCCGGACCTCCGAAAGCGCTATCAATACTGGGTCTTCAGCTATCCGAGCGGCTATCCATATCCCTACTCCGCCAGTTTGTTGAGGAAACAACTCGACTCCATCAACACCCGATTTCCCCGCCACAAGCCGATCGTCCTGCTTGGTCATAGCATGGGTGGCATGATCGACCGGCTGATGCTCACGGATTCGGGTGATTCCATCTGGAAGGATTATTTCGGCAAATCACCAGCGGAAACCCGTATCCCCGGCATGTATCGCAAAGGTCTGGAGGAGTCGCTGATTTTCGATCATCGGAAGGAAATCGGCCGCACCATTTTCATCAGCACACCGCACCGGGGCAGCGACATCGCCATTTCCTCATTCGGGCGGATGTTCTCGCGGTTGGTCCGAGCCCCGACCTTTCTCGCCAACACGCGCGACGCGGTCATTTCACTCGTAACGCTGGACGCCACCGCCCTGAATCTGCAACGAGCGCCCAGCAGCATCGACACCCTCGCCCCGAACAACCGATTCGTCCTCGCGGTGAACAAGCTGCCGATCACCCGCAGCATCCCTTATCACTCGATCATCGGCGATCGTGGCAGGGGCGACACCCCGAATTCCAGCGACGGCGTCGTCCCTTATTGGAGTTCCCATCTCGACGGTGCGGTTTCCGAGAAAATCGTGCCCTCCAACCACAGCGCCCATCAGAACCCGGAGGCGATCGCCGAAGTCAGGCGCATCCTCCGTCTGCACGCCGGACTCGGGGCCGGCTCATCTTCGTCCGATGCCCATACGAAAAGAATCGCACGGGAAAGCAACGGCGAAGGTCCATGAAATCTTGGGATGCCGTCGGTGCAGATCGGGCATTCCTTCCACAGACACCAATAGAACAAAACCATGAAAACCAAAATGAAGCATATCTATCTGGGCTCACTCCTCGCCCTCTCGTCACCGGTCATGAGCAACTGCGCCCATGATCCCGTCACCCAAGCCAATGCCGCGAACTCCAGCAGCAGCCGGATCGCCTCGGATTCCCGCAAGGCGCTGGACCACCTCTACGCCCAGAATCCCACCGCGCGCAAGCTCGGCCGCAGCGCCTCGGGCATCCTGGTGTTTCCCGAAATCCTCAAAGGCGGCCTGATGGTCGGCGCGGAAGCGGGCAACGGCGCGTTGTTCAACAGCGGCGGAGGTGTCAGCGCCTACTATCAGACCGCCGGCGCGTCCTACGGGCTCCAGGCGGGGGTCCAGAAATACGGCTACGCCCTGTTCCTGATGAGTCCGCAGGAAGTTAGAAAGCTGAACGATGCCGACGGCTGGGAAGTCGGCAGCAGCCCGAGCCTGGTCGTCGTGGACAAGGGCATGGCGGCCTCGCTCAGCACCAAGACGCTCGATAAAGGCACCTACGCCTTCATCTTCGATCAGAAGGGCCTGATGGGCGGCATCGGTCTCAAGGGATCGAAAATCACCCGCATCCACCCGAAACAGTGATCGCCCCCATCCCCGCCCGCCCGAGATCGGGCGGGGATGACTCCCCTTTCGTAAAAACCGAGGGCGTCTCCCGGCTTGTTCAGACGCATGTCGAACCTCTCAAAACGGGTGGATCACGCCCGAAAGTCCGGCGAAACCTCCCGCCTGTGCGTAAAACTACTCAAACAGCTGCGCAAAATGCCTTGCGGGGGGATGGATAAATCCTGATTGGTTTCTGGTATCTACGCGCCCGGCTTCTTCATTGCCCGGGCAGGTTGCCAGTCACTCCTTCAAATCCATGATCATTCGCCCATGGCCCCGGCCAGCATCATTGTTTTCCGCCTGCTCCCTGTTGCTGCTGGCGGCTGCCACCGCAGGAGCCGCCACGCTGCCGGTCGGGTTCGCCGAGACCAAGGTCGCCGAGGGACTCAATCCCACGACGATGTCCTTCGCCCCGGACGGGCGGCTGATCCTCTGTGAAAAACAGGGACTCCTGCGCGTGATCAGCGGCAACGAACTGCTGCCGCAGCCCATGCTCGACCTTTCCTCCAAGGTGGACGCCTGGAACGAACGCGGACTCCTGAGCGTTTGCTTCGATCCCGATTTCGCCCGCAACGGCTGGATTTACGTTTACTACACCCACCTTCGCAATCCGGACGACAAGGACCGCGCTTCCAGCAACAACCGCGTCAGCCGCTTCACCACCAAGGGCAACATCGCGGACGTGAAAAGCGAGCTGGTGCTGCTGGAACTCACCAATCTCAGCAAGATCGGCTGGCACAACGGCGGCGGACTGGCCTTCGGAAAGGACGGCAAGCTCTACATCAGCGCCGGTGAGAACTCCACCGCCTCGAACGCGCAGGACGGCTCCAACCTGCTGGGCAAACTGCTGCGCATCAACAAGGACGGATCCATTCCAAGCGACAATCCGTATTACAAGGAATTCAAAGGCAACAATCGCGCGATCGTCGCGCTGGGTCTGCGCAATCCCTTCAGCCTCGCCGTGCAGCGGACCACGGGCCGGCTCTATCTGAGCGAGGTCGGAGCCAACTACGAACAGATCGAGACCTATGACAGCAGCGCCGCACCGGCCGCCGTCAATTTCGGCTGGCCGGGCATCGACGGCCCGCCGCGAAACCAACCTCAGCCCGACGGCTATCGCCCGCCGGCTTACGCCTACGACCATGGCGGCGGCGGTGCCACCGCCTTGTGTGGCGGCGATTTCTACCACCCGGCCACCCCCGGCCCGGATGCGTTTCCCGCTGATTTCACCGGGAGATTCTTCTTCAGCGACTACAAGGGGTGGATCAAGTCGATCGATCCGGCAAAACCGGACAAGCGCGATGATTTCGCCACGGGGATCGACCGCCCCATCGATGTCGACATCGCCCCGGATGGCGCGCTCTGGTACATCGCCCGCGCGGGAATCCCCGGAGGTTCGGACCAGGCCAACAGTGCCAGCACCAATGGGTCCCTGTGGCGCGTGCGCTGGACCGGCGGCGGCCAACCCACCAAACTCGAAGTGATCCAACAACCGGTCAGCACCCATGTGGGAACGTCGATCGGGATGGTGAAGGTCGCGCTTCAGGACTCGACCGGCAAGACCGTCGATTCCGCCAATGACACCATCACCTTGACCCTCGCCGGCAACACTCCCGGAAGCGTGCTCACCGGGCCGACCGCCATCGCGGCAGTGAAAGGGGTGGCGGTTTTTCCATCGCTCGTCATCGGCAAACCCGGCCGCGGCTACACCCTGCGCGCCAGCAGCGGCAGTCTCCCCACCGCGAGCAGCACCTCGTTCGACATCGGCAATCAACTCGCCGCCCCCGCCGTCGCCCCGGGATCCGGCAATTTCACCGGGCCGGTATGGGTCCGCATTTCCAATCCCACACCGGGCACGACCATCCGCTTCACGGTTGATGGCAAGGATCCCGACGCCGGCTCGCCGGTTTACACGACCCCGTTCCGGATTACCGCGGATACGACGGTCAAGGCCGTTGCCGCGAAGGCGGGACTTGTCCAAAGCACTGTCGCCAGCGCGGACATCCGGATTTCAGGAACCACCCCTTACGGAATCGACACCCGTCCTCCCGTCGTGGGTGTGAAGCTGCCCGCCTCCGCGTCCGACCTTCCCCCCACGCTTTCCGGCACCGGAATTTTCACCGACAAGAACCTCACCCCCAAGCCCGGGATCATTCCTTACTCGCTCAACAGCCCCGCGTGGGCGGACGGTGCGGAAACGCGGCGCTGGGTGATCCTTCCGGATTCGGCGAAAATCGGGTTCGCCTCCACCGGAGAATACACCTGGCCCGGCGGCACCGCGTTTGTCCAACACTTCGAGATCGTCCTCAACAAGGCCACCAACACGCGTCGCCGCCTGGAAACACGCTTGCTGGTGCTGGATGGCACCGGCTCATTCGGCTACGGTGCGACCTATCGCTGGCGCCCCGACCACAGCGATGCCGATCTCGTCGACGCAGCAGGTCAGGAGGAAGAGCTCAAGATCACCGATTCGGCCGGAGCCTCCCGCACCCAGACCTGGAGCTATCCCGGCAGCGGACTGTGTTTCATGTGCCACACTCCCAACGCCGGATTCGTGCTCGGCCCGAAGACCCGTCAGCTCAACGGAAGTCATGCCTACCCCGCAGACCGCACCGACAATCAGCTCCGCACCTGGAACTACCTGCAACTGTTCACGGCGGCTCTGGATGAAAGCACGATCGCGCGACACCCCCACACCGTCGCCATCGGCGATGCGGATGCCTCCTTGGAAAACCGGGTCCGCTCATACCTTGATACCAACTGCTCGCAATGCCACCGCCCGAACGGCACCGGCGCGCTTTGGGATGCCCGCTTCGACACACCGCTCGCAGGACAAGGCATCATCAACGGGGACGTGCGCAACAACTTCGGCATCGAGAACGGCAAAATCGTCGCTCCGGGAGATCCTGCCAAATCCCTTCTGCACCATCGCATGGGATCGACCTCCCTGACCGAGCAGATGCCACCCCTGACGCGGAATGTGATCGATACCGTCGCCCTCGACGTGCTCGCCGAATGGATCCGAGCCCAGGCGAGTGACCAAGGCACGAAAAATTGATAGATCCGCGGCAGCCGCTCCCGGATTCCCCGGTGATCAGGGCCCGACGGATGGAAGGACAAATCGCGGCTGCGGCAACAACCGACTCCGCCCGACCCCGGAAGAGGCATGCCGCCGGATGACAAGGAAGAGGCATGCCTCGCCGACCTTTCAACCCCACGAAAAAGGGAGCCTTGCGGCTCCCTTGGTCTTTGAAAATGAAATGGTGGGTAGAGATGGATTCGAACCAACGTAAGCTTTCGCTAGCAGATTTACAGTCTGCCCCCTTTAGCCACTCGGGCATCTACCCATTCCCGCTTACGCGGGGCGGAGGTATGAGGAAGAGCGCCGGACCTGACAAGAAAAACATTCCCCGGGAGTGCAAAAAATTTCGGATCCGCGGAGGATCGCCGGGCTTTGGGCTATTTTCCCGGGGATCGCGGGCCGGTGCCGATCAGACCTGCCATCGACAGAGTCATGAGATACCGGGCGACAGGAATTCTCCGGGAAATCCCGAAAAACACGCGCCGGATGGGAGACAACCATTCGTGGTCGGACTGGAACCACGGCGTCAGCCAGCGGGTGGCGAGTTGGTAATAGCGCAGCGCGAAGGTCCGGCGGCGCTGGTAACGGGCGAGGGCGAGCGGCAGCGGGTGGATCGCCAGGCAATCGGCGAGGCAGGAAGCGTCCGCGAGGGCGAGATTCACCCCTTGTCCGAGCTGCGGGCTCATCGCGTGCGCCGCATCGCCAAGAACGACGACCCCGTCGCCATACCAACGCCGCATGCGGACATCGCCATAGCGTGCGGTGAGAACCTGATCCCAGCTGGTGATCTGATCGAGCAGGCCGGCGGATTTGGGGCAAAGCGCGAGGATCTGCTGCTTCCACTCGTCAAGCGGCCGGGACCGCAGGGCGGCGTCCTCGTCGATCCGGATGCTCCAGAACAGGCTGACCATCGGCTCGCCACCATCGAGGTCGCGGCCGGTGGCGAGGAAACCGCCGAGACGGCGGGTTCCGTCCACCACCTGGTAGAGTTCGTTCTCCGGGAACACGCCGTCATTGTTCCCGATGAACCAATGCGCGCCCCACGGATAGCCGCGGTTGATGCTGCCCCTCCCTGCCAATTCACGGAGTTTGGAACGCGCGCCGTCGGCAACGATGAGGAGGTCGAATCCCCCGCACTCGTTTCCGGCTGCGGATCGGAGCGTCCAACGAGTTTCCTGTTGGAACGCCTCTTCGATTTCCCAATCCCAGCGGACCTCCACATCGGCTCCCTTCATCGATTCGATCAGGAAATGAAGCAACACCGGCCGATGCAATCCCGCGCCGAAACTTCCCCGCCCCAATTCCTGATAGTGGAGATCCAGCAACGTGTCCCCCTCCGCATCAAGGACGTGAAGCCGGTCCACTTTCGCCGCATGTGCCAGAACTTCATCCAGGATCCCCAGCTCTTCCAGCACCACCATGCCGGAAGGCTGGAGCAGGAACCCGGCTCCCACCGCCCTGCATTCCTGCGCCCGCTCGAAAAGGACGACGTCATGCCCCTGCCGTTTCAAAAGCACCGCCGCAGCCGGTCCGGCGGTTCCGCAGCCAACGACAGCGATGCGGAGCGACGGAATTTTCACCACAGTCCGTAGTTGCCTGTGCGCATGATGTAGAGCCCCATCAGAAGGTTGGCGGTTCCGTGCATGATCACGCAGGCTCCGAGATTCTTGCTCCAGACGCACAACAGATAGGTCAGGCTGCCATAGACAAAGGCTCCGGCGTAATCGACCGGCGCATGGGCGGCCATGAAAAGTCCCGTCACCACTCCGTAGGAAATCCAGCGCGCACGGCCGAACGGTTGCTTCCAATAGTCCCCTTCCCAATCGCAGACGAAGCGCATGAGGAACCCACGCCAGAAGATTTCCTCGACGAATGCGACAATCACCGCCGCCCGGAAAAAGCGGAAAACCAACGAAGCCCAGTAGGCCACCGGGTTCTGGAAAAGTCCCGGGTCAAAGCCTTCCTTGCGCTCGGCGAAACCGAGGTGCTTGAGAATCCCCTCGGCTTTTCCTGTCATCCCCCACGCCTCGTAAAGCGCCGTCGGAAGCAGCCAGAAACCGATGCCGACCGCACCGAAAATCACCCCGACGACGGCCCATTTCACCGACCAATTGAACGTGAAATTCCGCCAGTAACGGATCAGGAAACCGAGCGTGACGAGCGTCTGGATCGGATAGACGAACTGCGCCGGATCCTGCCGCCACCAGGGCGCGTCCGGGTGCTTCCACTCGATGAATCCACCGACCAGCTGCAACAAAATCATGAACACCATGAACACCACGAACGGGACCACGTGCGCCCGGGTGAGCTGCTCGGGATCCTGTGTTGGTGGCCGGGCGGTCATGCGTTTTTGAGTCGTCCGACGAAGCGTTCGATCTTGTCGGTCGCGGTGCGGATGTCGTCGAAGGCCGTCGCATAACAGCAGCGCAGGAAGCCTTCGCCGGATTCACCGAACGCGCTGCCCGGCACACAGGCGACGCTTTCTTCTTCCAGCAGACGCATGGCGAATTCCTTGCTGCTCAACCCGGTGCTCCGGATGTCGGGGAAGACGTAGAACGCACCGCCCGGGGTGTGGCAGTCGAGGCCGATTTCATTCAACCGCTTCACCAGGAAATCGCGGCGCTGGTGGTAGCTGTTGCGCATCTCGATCATCGCGGGCTGGCCGTTTTCAAGCGCCTCGATCGCGGCGTTCTGGCTCATGATCGGGGCGCAGAGCATCGAATATTGGTGGATTTTCATCATCGCCTCGATGATCGGCTGCGGCGCGCAGGCATAACCGAGGCGGAAGCCGGTCATCGCGAATGCTTTGGAAAATCCGTGCAGCAGGATCGTCCGCTCCTTCATCCCCGGCAGCGAGGCGATGGAAATGTGCGGGTCGGTCTCGTCGTAACGGAGTTCGCTGTAGATTTCATCCGTTAGAACAATCAGGTCATGCTTGATCGCAAGCGCGGCGATACCTTCAAGGTCCTCACGGGAGGCACAGGCTCCGGTCGGGTTCGTCGGGAAATTGATGAAAATGATCCGCGTCTTCGGCGTGATCGCCGCAGCTACCTTGTCCGGTTTCAACGAGAATTCATCCTCCTTCGTCGTCACCACCGGCACCGCGACCCCGTGCGCCATGACGATGCTCGGGCTGTAGGAAACGTAGCAGGGCTCGTGGTAAATCACCTCGTCGCCGGGGTTCAACAGTGCCCGGAGTGCGATGTCGATCGCTTCCGAAACACCGACCGTGACGAGCACTTCCTTCGCCGGCTCATAGGAAACGTGGAAGAAGTCCTCCACGTATTTGGAAATCGATTTCCGCAGGGAAAGCAGGCCGAGATTCGACGTGTAGGTCGTCTGCCCCTTTTCCAGCGAGTAGATGGCGGCTTCGCGGATGTGCCATGGAGTGACAAAATCAGGCTCGCCCACGCCCAGCGAGATCACATCATCGCGGCCTTGTACGAGTTCGAAGAAGTCGCGGATCCCGGATCGTGGAATCGAAGCGACGTTGGTTGCGATTTTCGCGTTGTAGTCCATGGCAAAGTCCGCCGGTCGGCGGGGGCGGGAATCTCAGCGGGATGAACCGCTTACGTCAATCCCGGGAGCGCGGTTTATTTGCCACCGCCTCAGACTGAGGAGGCACCACACTTTTGTGGTGCTGGCGAATGAGCAGCCAATGAAAAGCGCGAAGCTCCCCCTCATTGGCATCTCATTCGCATCCACGACAAAGTGTCGTGGCTCCTTATGACCCAGCAACCAGCAACCGGTAACCAATCCCCGCCTCGTTCTGAATCACCAGTTTATCAGCCAATTTCTTCCGCAAGTGATTCGCATAAACCCGCAAATAATGCGTCTGACCATCCCCCTGCTGTCCCCAGACTTCCCGCAAAAGCTGCCTCTGCGTCACGATTTTCCCCGCATGCCGGGCCAGCGCCCGGAGAAACGCATACTCGGTGGGACTCATCTTCAACGACTCGCCCGAAAGAAAAACCTCATGCCGGTCCAACTGCATCGTCAGCGGACCGACGACGATCTCCGGCGACTCATTGCCATGATGCCGACGCTGGATCACCGCCAACCGAGCGACGAGTTCCGCGGTCGAAAACGGCTTGGTCACGTAATCATCCGCCCCATTTTCCAGCCCGGAAACCTTCACCTCCTCCTGATCGCGCACCGATAGAATCAGCACCGGAACCGCACTCCACTCGCGGAGATTCTTCAAAACCTCCAGCCCGTCCATGTCGGGCAACCCCAGATCCAGCAACACAACATCCGGCCGGTGGAATGCCGCTTCCTGCAACCCGAGCCGCCCGGTTTCCGCCTCGCGAACGACATAACCGCGGGATTCCAACGCCAATCGCAGCAAGCGCCGGATCTGGATTTCATCATCAATGATCAGCGCGGTCATGCTTCCGAAGTCTCCGCGATCCGGCTTGGGACACAAGCCCCGTCCTCCTCAACCAGGAATTCCGCCTTCAGCAAGATCTCAAAAACCGCCCCGCCCTGCGGATCATTCCACCCTGAAATGTCGCCTCCCAATGCTTGAATAAATCCCCGAGCGATCGACAGCCCGAGCCCGGTGCCTCCCGCCGGCGCTCCGGCCGCCCGATAGAATTTCCCGAACACCCGGACCTCCTCCCCCGGCGGCAGCCCCGGACCATGATCGCGGACGGTGATCCGGAGCTTCTGCTCGGCATGGCGGACGGTCAGCTCGACCGAAGCCTGTGCCGGGGTGTAAACGGCGGCATTGTGGAGAACATTCGCCAGTGCTTGGGACAACAGCCCCTGATCTGTCTTGATCAGCGGAATGTCGGAAGAAAGATCGATTTCCAACACGTGGCTTTTCAACGCATCCCCCGCCGCCGTCACCGCGGACTCCACCAGATCGTTCACATCGCACCACTCCATCTGGGGCTCGACCACCTGCGATTCCAACCGCGTCATCTGGAGCAAGCCATCCACAAGCCGCTGGAGACGTTTCGTCGCGGTGTCGATTTCCATCACATAAGGATTCGCCGCAGCAGTCCCCATTCCCTCGATGGACGCGCGGATGATCGCCAGCGGTGTCTTCAGCTCGTGGGAAACGCTGTCCAACAGATTTCGCCGCAGCCGTTCGGATTTCTCCATCACTTCCGCCTGACTGACCGCCTGGATGAAATGCTCCTTCTCCAACACCAAGGCAAGTTGCAGAGCGAACGCCTCCACCGCCTGCCGTCGGATGAAATCCAGCTTCACGGATTCCCCCCCGAGGCGCAGCCCAAGGACTCCCATCACCGAAGTCGCGGTCTGCAGCGGAAACCACGTCGCCACCGATTGTGGCAGAGTGTCGGTGAAACGCCCGGCCAACTGCTTGTTCGCATAAGCCCAGTTCGCCACGCCGAGTTCGTGGGCTTCGGGCTGCCAGGTGCTCGCCGCATGGGCCTGGGTAGGCAACGAATGGTCGAGCTTGCGGACGACCAGCGCCGTATCCGCCCCGATCACCGAGTTGATGATCCTCACCGCTTCGGAAAGCCCCTTCTCCATTTCCGGAGCCAGCGCCGCGCTCTGGGTGACGCGCAGCAGCGCATCCGTCTCGATCTGCCGCCTTCGTTCGGCGATTTCCCGCGTCTTCAGCCGGCTCGTCAGATGGCCCATGCTCAGCGCGACGGCAAAGAACATTCCCAGCAGGATCATGTCTTCGAGCGCCCGCACCTCGAAGGTGAACTTGGGAGGAATGAAAAAGAAGTTCCAGGCCAGCGCGCTGAGTCCCGCCATGAACAACATCGGCCAGCGCCGGAGATGGAAGGCCGCCAGCAGGATCGCAAACAGATAGACCAATGCCGGGACCGAGTAACCGACCACCGGCTCGATTTTCCAACAGACCGCAGTCAGGAGCGCGATGATCGCAAAAGCGATGCCGTAATCCTGAATCTGATTCGCGGTGAGAAACCGTCTTTTCCGTGGCTCCTGGCGGTTGGACGGCCTGCCGATCACCGGCCGGACCACACATACATCGATGTCGCCGCTGCCCGCGATGACCTTATCCGCCAGCGTCTGTTTCCAGCGCGAGCGCCCGTTCGCCTTGCCGACGATGATCTGCGAAACATTCCGCTCGCGTGCCACCTGCAGCAAGGTTTCCGCCACCTGGTCCCCCGTGGCATGAACCACTTCCGCTCCAAGGCGCCGGGCCAACCCCAGTGCACGGGCCAGCAAATCCTGTTGTACTTCGGTGAGCGGTTGCGTGCCTTCCACCCACACCGCCAGCCACGGACAACCGTGACGGCCGGATGCCCTCCGCGTCCAGCGGATCAGGCTTTCCGAATACGGCGTCGGTCCCACTCCGACCATCAGCCGCGCGTTCGTTTTCCAAGGACCGCTCACCCGCCGCGCCTTGCGGATGTCCTCCAGATCGCGATCCACCCGCTCGGCGGTGAAACGGAGAGCCAGCTCGCGAAGCGCGGTTAGGTTTCCTTCTCGAAAAAATCCTTCGGCTGCCGCCTGGGCGCGTTCGCCCAGATATACCTTCCCCTCGCCGAGACGGACCATGAGTTTCTCGACGCTCAAATCCACCAACTGGATCTCATGCGCACGATCAAGCAGCGAGTCCGGCACGGTTTCATTCACGGCGACCCCGGTCACCTGCCGCACGATGTCCACCTGGCTTTCGATGTGCTGGACGTTGAGCGTCGTGCAGACATCGATGCCGGCAGCCAGCAACTCCAGCACGTCCTGATAGCGCTTCAGATGCCGGCTGCCCGGCGCATTGGTGTGCGCGAGTTCATCGACCAACAAAAGATCCGGACGACGCTGGATCGCGGTATCGAGATCGAATTCCTCCAGAGCGTGCCCGCCATGCTCGATCTTCCTCCGTGGCAGGATGGTCAATCCCTCCAACAGCTCGGCGGTCTCCTTGCGGCCGTGGGTTTCCACCACTCCGACCAGGACATTGAGCCCGTCGTTCTGCCGCTGCCGGGCCAGCAGCAGCATCGTGCAGGTCTTCCCCACGCCGGGACACATGCCGAGCAGGATGTAGAGCCGCCCCCTTTTCTCCTGATTCTCCTCCCGCCGCACCTGCTCGAGCAAGGCATCGGGATCAGGACGGTGGTCGTTCATATGAAGAGTGGGAACATTCCTGTCCCCGGTTCGGAGGTCGGGACAGGAATGTCCCTACTCCTTAAGTGCATCAAGCGCGATATTCAACTTCAGAACATTGACTGCGTTCACGCCCAGCAGACCGAAGGTCGCCCTGTCGGTATTGGCCGAAATGAGTTCCTGAATTTTTTCCGAAGCAAGACTCCTGGCCCTCGCCACACGTGTGATTTGAAACGCCGCATTTTCAGCACTGATGTGAGGATCGAGCCCGCTGGCAGAGGCCGTGACGGCATCGGCGGGAACGGCTTGGGTGTCGGCGAGTCCGTTGGCCGTCCGATAGGCGGCGATGCGTTCCTTGAACTGATCCGCGAGTTTCTGCGAGGTCGGGCCGAGGTTGCTGCCGCCGGAGCTGGTGGCGTCGTAACCATTCGCACCGGCGGCCGAGGGACGCGGGTGAAAATAGCCCTCGCCGGTGAAATTCTGCCCGAGCAGTTCGGAACCGATGATGGTTCCGTTCTTATCAACGATCAAACTGCCATCGGCTTTTTTAGAGAACGCCAGTTTGGATATCCCGGTGACGGCGAGCGGATAGAATCCACAGCACACGACGGCGAAGACGAGCGTGGAGACAATGGCGGGACGGATTTCGGAAAGGATGTTTTTCATATCAGGCGAGGTGAAGGGTGGTGATGACGAGATCGATGGCCTTGATACCGATGAACGGAACAACGAGGCCGCCGAGGCCATAAACCAGCAGATTCCGACGAAGCACTTCGATGGCTCCCAAGGGTTTGTAAGGCACGCCTTTGAGGGCGAGCGGGATCAGGGCCACGATGACGAGCGCGTTGAAAATGATGGCGCTGAGGATCGCGCTTTGCGGCGAGCCGAGCTTCATGATGTTCAGCGAAGCCATCGCGGGAAATGTCACCATCAGCATCGCGGGGATGATGGCGAAGTACTTGGCGACGTCGTTGGCGATGGAAAATGTCGTTAGAGAACCACGGGTCATCAGGAGCTGTTTGCCGATTTCCACAATCTCGATGAGCTTGGTCGGGTTGCTGTCGAGGTCCACCATGTTGCCGGCCTCGCGGGCGGCCTGGGTGCCGGTGTTCATGGCGACTCCGACATCGGCCTGCGCCAGGGCGGGCGCGTCGTTGGTGCCGTCGCCGGTCATGGCGACGAGATGGCCGGCGGCTTGTTCGTCGCGGATGCGCTTGAGTTTGTCCTCCGGCGTGGCCTGCGCCATGAAGTCATCGACCCCGGCTTCCGCCGCGATGGCCGCCGCGGTCATCGGGTTGTCGCCGGTGATCATCACGGTGCGGATGCCCATCTTGCGGAGCTGGGCGAAACGTTCCTTGATGCCGCCTTTGACGACGTCTTTCAGTTCCACAATGCCCAACACCTTCCGCCCATCGGCAACGACCAACGGCGTACGACCGGCGCGGGAGGCGGCTTCCACCGCTTTCTCGACATCGACCGGATAGATGCCGCCTTGTTGTTCGACCCATTGTTTCACCGAATCAGCGGCTCCCTTGCGGACGCTGCGGTCTTCGATGTCCACACCGCTCATGCGGGTCTGGGCGGTGAAGGGAACGAAGGTCGCTTGCGGATGAGCAACCTCGCGGGCACGGATGTTGAACTTTTCCTTCGCGAGCACGACGATGCTTCGGCCCTCGGGAGTCTCGTCTGCCAGGGAAGCGAGTTGCGCGGCATCGGCGAGTTCCTGTTCGGTGACGCCGGGAGCGGGCACGAAATCGGAGGCCATGCGGTTGCCGATGGTGATGGTGCCGGTTTTGTCGAGCATCAGGACATCAATGTCCCCCGCCGCTTCCACGGCACGGCCGCTGGTGGCCATGACGTTCCGACGGATGAGGCGGTCGATGCCGCTGATGCCGATGGCGCTCAGCAGTCCCCCGATGGTGGTGGGAATGAGGCACACTAACAACGCCACCAGCACCGGGATGGTGAAGTTGATTCCGGCGTAGATTCCGAAGGGCTTCAGGGTCATCACGACGAGCAGGAAAATGAGCGTCAGCGCGGAAAGCAGGATGGTGAGCGCGATTTCGTTAGGCGTCTTCTGGCGCTTCGCACCCTCCACCATCGAGATCATGCGGTCGAGGAAGGTGTTGCCCTTTTCCGAAGTGATCTTGATGACGATGCGGTCGCTGATGACCCGGGTGCCGCCGGTGACGGCACTGCGGTCGCCGCCGCTTTCGCGGATGACGGGCGCGGATTCCCCGGTGATGGCGGCCTCATCGACGCTGGCGATGCCTTGAACGACGTCGCCATCGGCGGGGATGATGTCACCGGTTTCGCAGACAACCAGATCGCCCTTTTCAAGAACCGGAGCAGCGACCAGCTCTTCCTTATCGCCGCGCAACCGGCGGGCCATGGTATCCTTGCGTGCCTTCCGCAGGCTGTCGGCCTGGGCTTTTCCCCGGCCTTCGGCGACGGCTTCCGCGAAATTCGCGAAGAGCACCGTGAACCAGAGCCAGATGGCGAGCTGGATGACGAAGCCGCGGTCGTGGTGCGAGGTGAAGATCGCAACGGTCGTCAGAGCCGCGCCGATCTGGGTGACGAACATGACCGGATTCCTGATCATGAGCCGCGGATCGAGTTTGCGGAACGAATCCCCGATCGCCGGTGCGATGATCGATTTATCGAAGAGTGATGGAGCGGAGTGGGACATGGTTAGAAAAGTTGGCCTTTGAGCATCAGGAAGTGTTCGACGACGGGTCCCAGGGCGAGCGCCGGGAGGAAATTGAGCGCGCCGACGAGAACGACGGTGCCGATCAGAAGAATCGTGAAGAGCGATCCGGAAACCGGGAAGGTGCCCGAGCCCGGCGGGGAGACTTGCTTTTTTACCATCGACCCGGCGAGGGCCATGATGGGGATGATCATGAAGAAGCGGCCGATCAGCATGGCGGCGGCCAGAGTGACGTTATAGTGTGGATCGCCGTTCGAGGGATTGGCGGTTAGTCCTGCGAAGGCGCTGCCGTTGTTGCCGGTGGCGGAACTGTAGGCGTAGAGGATTTCGCTGAATCCATGGGGTCCGGCATTGTTGAGTCCGGCCTGGCCCCAATGGCTGGCGGAAGCCCAAGCGGTGAAGCCGAGAATGCTGGCGGTGAGGACGAGCAGGGCGAGCATCGCCATTTTCACATCAAAGGCCTGGATCTTTTTCCCGAGGTATTCCGGCGTGCGGCCGACCATGAGACCGGCGATGAACACGGCGAGCACCACGAAGACCAACATCCCGTAAAGTCCCGCGCCGACGCCGCCGATGACGACTTCTCCCAGCTCGATCATGAACAGCGGCACGAGTCCGCCGATGGCGGTGAAGGAGTCGTGCATCGAGTTCACCGCGCCGCAGGAGGCGGCGGTGGTGATGGTGGCGAAGAGTGAGGAATTGAAGATGCCGAAGCGGACCTCCTTGCCTTCCATGTTGCCGTCCGCAGATGCGATCCCGAGCGCTTGGTGGATGGGATTTCCATGCGCTTCCGCCCACCAGCACGCGAGGACCCCGGCGGTGAAAAGAATCATCATGGCGGTCCAGACCGACCAGCCGTGGGCCTGGTTCTTCGTGGATTTCCCGAGATACCAGGTGAGCCCGCTGCCGATGGCGAAGATCGAGAGCATCTGGATGAAGTTCGCGAGTGGAGTGGGATTTTCAAACGGCTGCGCGGAGTTGGCGTTGGTGTAGCCACCGCCGTTGGTGCCTAGCATTTTGATCGCGGCCTGCGAGGCCATCGGCCCTTGGACGATGGTTTGAGTTGTCACCTCGCCTGCCGCCTCGACCAGAGTCGCGGTGTCGTAGGTCTTGAAATTCTGAATCGTGCCTTGGGAAACGAGGAACACCGCGAAGACGAGGCAGATCGGCAGCAACAGATAGTAAGTCGTCCGGGTGATATCCACCCAGAAATTTCCCAGTGTCGTCGCGGACTGACGTGAAATCCCACGGACAAGCGCTGCGGCGATGGATATCCCAACAGCCGCTGAGGTGAAATTATGAATGGTCAGGGCGACCATCTGTGAGAAATACGACATCATGCTTTCACCGCCGTAGCTCTGCCAGTTGGTGTTGGTGGTGAAGCTGACGGCGGTGTTGAACGCCAGCGCCGGACTCAAAGCAGGCAACCCCTGAGGATTGAGCGGCAGCAGGTGTTGCAGGCGAAGGATGGCATAGGTGAAAAGCACACCCGCCGCGCTGAATACCAGCATGGCAACGGTGTATCTTTTCCAGCCGTGCTCCGTTCCCGGATCGACCCCCATGAGCTGATAGGTGATTTTTTCAAAAGGCCGGATGAGCGGGTCGAGCCAGGTTTCCCCCTGCGGATCGAGCACTTTGGTGAGATAGATGCCGAGGGGTTTGGTGATCAGCGCGAGAAGCCCGATGAAGAGGGCGAGTTGGAACCAGTCGTTGGTGTGCATGGACGTGGATCAGAATTTTTCAGGGTGGATCATGGCGACGAGGAGGTAGCCGATGAGAACGAGGGCGATGACGCCGGTGATGATGGTTTCCATGGTGGTGTTCAAAGCGTGTCGCAGAAACGGGAGTAGAAGCCGGCGGTGAGGAAAAAGCCGAGGGTCACGGCGATATAGATGAGGTCGGTCATGGTGCTGGTCGCTAGTGAAACCATCCTGCCACGGGAACTCCCGACGGGTAGTTAAAGGGCGGAGCATTCGCGTAAAAAAAACGTAAACGCTCCGGTGTTTGACGGAGGAGACGGCAAGAAGGTCCTTGGCTCAGGGGACAAGCAGGATATTCTGACGGCTAGAAAATCACCTTTCCCGACATCTGAATGAGCAACCCGACCAAATCCGAATGGCGCTCCGCAATCAACCGGCTGCACGAGCGTCTGGAGCAAGCCGAGATCCACCATCGGATGGTGATGGATGAGTTGAAGAACGAGCTTTCCGTTTTAAGAGAACGCCTTCCGGAGATCGGGGAGGATGTCGTGCCGGTCACCGTGGAGGACCTGCCATTACCTGAAGCGGTCAAGTGGGACGAACCCGGACAACGGGTCCAGCCTCCTCCTCTGCCGAAAACTCCGGTCTGGTTGCCGGATGGAGCGGATCCGGATGCCAAGGATTCCGGTTCGTCTTTCGAGGAGAAACTGGGGCAGGTGTGGCTTGTGAGGATCGGAATCGTCCTGCTGATCACCGGCCTCGTGCTGGGAGCGAACTGGGCCTACAAGAACTGGATCCACGACCTCCCCGCCGGTGTCCGGTTGGCAGGGCTTTATGTGTGCTCGGCGCTCATCGGGGGTAGCGGGATCCTGTTATCCAGGAGAGAGAACCTGAAGCATTACGGCGAGGTCCTGCTCGCGGGCGGCCTCGCATTTTTTTATTACTGCACCTATGCCGCCCACCATGTCAAACGCCTGCAGGTCATCGACAGCCCGGTGGCCGCAGCGTCCTGCTTGTTGCTGGCGGCAGGAGCGATCGCGGTGGTTTCATGGTTCAGGAAATCCCAGGGAACCGCGGTGATGGGAATCCTCTTGGCATCCTATTCGACGATGATCCAGCCCTTGGACTGGCTTTCCTCGATATCGAACCTGTTGCTCGCGCTCACCGGAGTCCTCCTGATGTTGCGTCCAGGCTGGAAATCCCCTGGCATCGCCTCGCTGCTGGGAACTTACGGTGCCTTCACCGGCTGGCAGCTTCTCGGAGCGGCTGGCCGGGGCAGCGGTGATGAACTTGCAACGATGTGGTTTCTGCCCGGCAGCTGGGCGATTTTCGCAATCCCCGGAATGCTGGGGCGTTTTCGTGAATCACTGGGCGAACGCGGACGAGCCATTTTCACGGCGGCGAACAACGGACTGTTCTTTGCCCTGTTCTCATGGATGTGGCTCGCCCGTCACGGTGGCGCGGACTACTGGAAGGTGGCTGCCGTGTTCGGCGGCATCCTGCTGGCCATGGGAATCGTCGGGCGCAAACGCTCGGATGACGCCGCGGCATCGAACGTGATGCAAGGGCTGGGGGCGTTGAGTCTGGCATTGGTATTGAAACTCGACGGTTATCACCTCGGACTCGCCCTGGCAGGTGAATCCCTCGCTCTGGCAATCGCCTTCCACCGGTTCAGAAAGCGGGCCGAGTTTGCGTTTTCCCTGCTGGCCGGGATGTCGGCGGCCTTGATCGCGTTTCATCTTTCAGGAAAAGCTCCGGACACTCCCGCGTGGTCCGGCCTGCTGGGAGCGTTGCTGGTTGGCATGGCCGCGGTGATGCTGAGATTCAATGTCGAGCGCTCTGAAACCCCCGCTCCTCCGGTGGTTCGCTCGGGAACTTCAATTCTCTGTTATTCATCGCTGGCGATCCTTCTCGCCGGGTGGTGTTACCGCCTGACCGAGGCTTGGCAGCTTGCCGTGGCAATGGCGCTCGCCGCGTTGTTCGCGGTCGTCACCGTGAGACTTGACCGGGACGGCTGGCTGCCTGAAATCGGAAGGGCTTCGGGAATTACCGGCATTTTTTCGATCCTGCTGCTTTTCACCAGCACGCCTTGGCAGGGCAATGCATTCGCCATCCCTTTCGCCGTGATCGCATGCGCCGCCTGGCACCAATCCACCCGCCAACGCGATATCCTAACACCCTATTTCGCATGGCTCTTCGCCCTCATCGTTCCGGTCGTCTCCATGCGGATGCTGGGACAATGGTATCCGGAACTATCGCATCAGGTCCTGCCGCTTGCCGTTTCCTCAGCCGGTTTGGTGGCCATCGCGCGCTTGGTCGGGGCCCACCGCCTGGAAATCACGGGCTCCGTATTGAACGTGATCGCACTGGCGATGGTGTGCGTTGACCTGCTGCGCGCGGATTCGGTGCTTTCCCAAAGCATCTCGTTTGTCCCGGCGGCAGCCGCACTTGTCACGCTTTGGATGATCCGTTTCAAGCGGGGGTCCGGGACGAACTGGCAGGGAATCATCGCGGCAAGCTGCCTCTTCATCGCCTGGCCCGCCGCGCTTTTGAACGCCGTCCCGCAACATGCGATCGATCTGATGGCGCTCTCAGCGGGCATTGGATTTTTCGTCGCGATGAAACGCGATGAGGCCGCCCCCGTTTACTGCCGTGGGTGGACACTGGTCTCACTGGTCGCTTACGGTGCGTTGCTCGCAGGCGGCCCTTCATCGCCGCTGCACAGCCATCGATTCGAGGGATTCGCATTGGTCCTTCTGTTAACCGGCATCGCGATGAAAAGGCCGCGGAGTTGGGCTGCCCAGCCTGCGGCCACTGTGGACCGGCAGCTGTCCTGGCTTGCCTGCATCGTCCTCTCCGTGTGGGCGACCCACATCACGGCGGATTACTCCGGCTGGAAGGCCGTGGCGGTGTTGTGGACCTTGTTGGGATTCGGCATGGTCTCCTTCGGTCTGATGGTGAACCGGGTGACCTCGCGGCAGGCTGGATTCCTGCTTCTCTCACTGGCGCTGTTGAAACTGTTTTTCATCGATGTCTGGGATTTCACCACCTTCATGCGGGTCATTTCGTTCATCGCGCTGGGACTGGCCCTGGTGGTTCTCGGTATCTTCTATCATCGGTTCGCTCCCGCACTGAAACGCCTGATCGATGTGGACGAACCGGCCAGGCAGCGGGATGAAACGACCGAAGCCGACTAAACAGCCCCTCACACGGGTCACTTGATCAGCTTCAAATCCCCGCCCTGGCGACGGGTCATCTTGTTCCAGAAATCGTGATCGTCGTCACGCATCTGGAAGCCGATGAAATTGAGGGAAATCTTCGGCGCGCCATTGGCACCGAGCTCCTTGAACAAGGCTTCGAACTCTTCCGTCGGAACCTTCTCACTGACTTGGGCGCCTCGCTCGAAACTGCCGTCCGAGATCAGAAAAATCACATCCGGTTTCATTGCGTATGCCGCGCGCAGAATCGGAGGAAGTCCGTTAGGTTCGGGGCTGATGACAGATCTCCCGCTCTTCGGCATCTGGCCCGATTCATTCCATTCCCCTTCCACCCACTTGCGCGCGAGGTCGCGGTTGGGTTGGGTCGCGGGGAGCAACTCCGTCTGGAACGGCTTGTAGTTGCGGACAAACTGGATGATGCCGAAGCGCGAATCCACCGGCAGATTGTCGATCATCGAAAGTGTCTCCTCCTTGATTTTCGCAAGCGGCACGCCGGATTTCTCCGCTTTGTTCACGACGGATCGGGACACGTCGAAAAGCAGCAGGATCCGCTGGCCATTGGCTTTCACGCCCATGAAATTGATGCCGGTGCCGAGCCCTTTGCCACCCGCACCACCGAGGCCGAAGCCAGTCCCGGCTCCCTGCCCCACTCCGCTGCCGCTGAGCCCGGTGACCATGCTGGTGGCCATGACCGAGGGATCGGGTGTCAGCATGTTATCCATCGAGACTTTCGGCGCTTCCGGCAGGGAAAACGCCGTCGGACGCAGGCTGACAAGCCGCTTCTTGAACGTCGGTTTCGAAGCAAGTCCCGCATGCGCGGCCAGATTCATCCGGTGCTGGCGGCTTTGCGGCGGCACCTTGATTTTCGGCAGCGGCGGCGCGACAAATTTCGGCGGCTCGGTCTGAATGTATTGCGCCACGATCCAGATGCCCGCCATGGTCGCGAGTCCGACGTGGATCAGGATGCTGATCAGCACCGCAGGACCCAGCGAGGAACCGAACCAACCCGATTTTTTCACTGTTGTGCCGGATTCGCTCATATGCCTGCGGTTTCCTCCGTGTCGTCGGAGAGCGTGACTCCGGAAATGCCCGCGATTCCGCAGCAGTTCAACACATCGACGATGCGCTGGTGGGTGGTTTCATTCACCGCATCCACCGTGACGAGCGCCTTGTTGTGGTTCAGGTCGGCGGCTTCCTTGAATTTCATCAGGAGACTGACGAGCGACTTCATGTCGTGGTCGCCGCCTTTCGCGATGACCGCTTCATTGACTTCGACACTTCCATCCGCGCGGATGGCGATGCGGACTTCCTCCGGAATTTCGACACTCACCTCATCCGAAACCGAACCCGGCAAGGTCATTCCCAAGTCCGCCTCGTGGCGCGGTGGTTTGGAGGAAACGATGAAAAAACACAGCAACAGGAAACCAATATCCGCCATCGGAGCGATCTGGAGCTCCACAGGTTGATCTTCGCGACGGCGGAAATGAAGGGCCATATCGGTTCAGTTCTTGGTTTCGTTGAAAGTTCCCAGGACGACTTCCACCGCACCGGACTCGGCACAGGCACGATAGAATTCCTTCGTCTTCTGGGCAGGAGTGTTCGCATCCGCGCGCAGATAGACTTTCAATGGCGGATACTCGATCATGCGCTGTTTGAGATGACTGGTTAGTCCAGCAAGATCGACCGGCGTGTTGCCCAAATAGTATTTTCCGGCGGCGTCCACGTTCACAATCACGCGTCCCGCCATTTCCTTCGGCACGACGGCGGCGGTGGCGATGGGCAGATCGACCGGCACATCAAAGTCGTTTTCCACAAGCTGCGTGGTCACCATGAAGAAAATGATGAGAATCCACGTGATATCGATCATCGGGGCGATTTGAAACCCGACGTCCTCGACATGCCTGCGTCTGACGATCATTGAATGGTTGGATCAGGATTTGCTCAGGCCTCGTCCGCCTGGAGGGTGATGGTTCCGCCGGTCACGAAACGGTTGATCAGGGTGGAGGTCACATGGGAGAGACGCGAGATGAGCGACTGAAGGATGTTCTTGTAGAGGAAATACGCGAACATCGCGGGAATGGCGACCAACAGGCCGGCGGCGGTTGCGACCATTGCCTCACCGATGCCGCCGGCGAAATCCGAGGCTTTCGCGCCACCGGTGGAAAGCTTTTCAAAACTCTGGATCATGCCGGACACGGTTCCCAACAATCCGATCATCGGGGCAACCGCGGCGAAGGCGTTGAGCATGTTCACCCACAGCATGTAGCGGGTTTCCTCGTGGAAAATCGTCTCGGAAGCGGCGGCTTCGAGGTCGGCCTTGGTGTATACAACCGCGCCGGCGCCCGCCTTGGTCAGCGTCTGTCTGACCACGTGGGAAAGCGAGCAATCGTTGGCATCGCAAAGCCGGATCGCTTCGGTGACATCCTGTGCGGAGAGAGCCTTTTCCAACGACGCCTGGAGCGATGCGGGCATCATGCGCTTCGCGTTGATCCGATAGATGCTGTAGCCGAGCACGGAAAGCATACCGACCGACGTGAGCGCGATCATGTGCATGACCCAGCCGCCCTCTTCGTAGAGATCCAGCAGGCTTTTCCCCTTGTGGACGGTTTCTTTGGCCGCAGTTTCGGTGCCCTGGGCATTGGCAATCCGGGGGGTGACCACCATGCTGATGGTGAACAACGCGCAGGCGATGAGTGCGGGACGGAGGATCTGTAACAGGTATTTCACGATGATGGAATTGGTTGGAATACTTACGTTTGAAATGGGACTCAATCGCCGAAGAGGTTGTAACGGCGGGGTGCGGCGGGAACCTCCGGCTGCTTGTCGGATGCAGGATCGGAGGTTTTCTTTTCCTGGGGTCCGGCCTCAACCGCCGCAAGGCGGCCTTCGGTTTCGGCCTTGATGAGTTTGTCCAGCAACGGAGCCTCGTCCTTGGCCTCTGAAGACTCCGGATAGAGAGCGGCCAGGTCCTCCAGAGTGCCCTTCAGCAGGTTGTTCTCCCCGGTGAATTCGTAAACCCTCGCCGCTTTCGCGAGTCCGGCCGAGGCCTCGGCCGATCGGCGGCCGTGGAACAATGACGGATAGAGCGCGAAGTCGAGCGAGAGATGATAGAGCTTGTCCCGCACAGGCTTCACTTCGAGATCCTCGATCCAGCGCGGATTCTCCGCTTCGACGTTCTTAAGTTGTGAGAAATGCAGATCCGCCAGCCAGGCGGTGGCGAGAAGCATGAGATCCGGGTTGCCATCATCCGCCTTTTCGGTGATTTCCCACGCGAGCTTTTCCTTCGCAGCCGTATCGGTGCCACCCAAGGTCCGGAGAAAGGCGATGGTCGCCGTTTCCGCAGCCGCGGCGGATTGCAACGGAGGAGATTTTTCGTAACGGGAAATCTGCATCAGCACTTTTTCCGCTTCGTCGTAGGCGGAGGGGATGGAACCCAGTCTGAGCGATTTCGCCAGCAGGATGCCTGTCTCGGACACACCCTCAGCTTTCCCAACCAGCGGCTTGCCCAGGTCCCAAATGACACGCAGGGCTTCCACTGCCGCCGCATCCGGCTTTCTCCGGAGTTCTAGTTCGGCGGGTGTGGGAGCGATCCGGATCGAGCCGATTTCAGAGAACGGCACCGTTCTGACCGTCATCCCGGCCGGCAGCTGTTTTTCCACCCTGATGCCCGTCGCGTCCGAGGACACGACCCGCACCGTGAACGCCGCACCCCGTGCCGGATCCTTCCATGCGATCTCGTCCGCTTCAGGCCGCGATTTCAGATAGGCCTGCATTTGCGCCGCAGTGGGCACCGCCGACGCGGCCCCTCCGATGCCGAACAAGATGCAAGGCAGCAGGAGAAATCGAAATGGAAGATCGAGCTTCAACGGACGACGGGCGCGGGTGGAATGAGTCCTTCTTCGGGTTCCTTGATGGGAATCACTCCGCCAAGAGCTTCAGCACGGCGGAGGCCAAGTTTCGCAGGCTCGAATGGTGCGAGGTCCTCGCGTTGTGCGAGTTCCGAATAAACCTCTCGTGCCTTGTCCGGCATGTTGAGTTTTTCCAGCACTTCGCCGCGCTCGTAGTAGGCCCCGGCCACCAGTTCGGGAAAGCGGTTGAAAAGCAGATAGATCTGCTCGAAATACGGCAGAGATTCCCGGAATTGCTGGCGCTTCACATGCAGCCGGGCGGCTTCCATGAAGGCGTCCGCCCGGATGCGGGCCGGCATGGACTTGGTGCGTTGGACCGCCAGCAAAAGATCGAGCGCCGGTTGGGCATCGCGTTTTGCGAGGATCCGGGCGCGGGCGAGAGCCACCTTTCCGCCCAATTCCCCTTCAACCAGGGAAATCCCCTTCTCATCCGGCGCGGTCTTCGGCATGACGGACGATTTTTCATACTGATCGAATCGAGCGATGGCGGCGGTTTCATTGTCCGCCTTGACCTCGATGAAGCCGAGTCCGGCGTAGGCCCGGTCGCGCTCCGGAGAGCGGGGCCACCATTTGCGCAGACCTTCGTAAATCTTGCGAGCCTGCTCCACCTCACCTTTCTCCACCAGCGCATCGCCGACATCCGCCAGAATCCGCGGAGAGGTTTCCTTTGCCTCGATTCCAGGTGCTAACAAAACCAACTCTTCTCCCGCCTGTTTCCGACGGACTTCCTGGGCCACGTCTTTTTTCACAAGCTGGAGCTGGGCCAATGCCCAACCGAGGCGCGTGGCACGGCGTTTTTCACCCGCTGACTTGGCTTTCTCCAAGTCATCGTGCAGCCGCGTTTCCAATTCACCTCGATCCGGGCCTGTGTAAAAACCTTGGAGAGCGAGAATGATTTCCTCCAAGCCCGGACGCGCATCATCATTGCCGAAACGGGAAATCGCATTCCAGTAAATCTTCCGCGCCTCGTCCACCCGGCCTTCCTGCTTGGCCACCCAGCCGAGCCACTGCAGCGCTTCGGCGATGCGCGGGCTGTCCGGACGCTTTTCAAGAAATGCCTGATAGAGCTTTGTCATTCCGGGAAGATCCTTTTGAACCTTCAGGAGATTCCCGCGTTTCATCCAGCCTTCGTCATGAAAACCCGGGGCTTCCGGGCCGATCTTCGCATAAGCGGCGTCCGCCTCCTTGAGATCACCCTCGGCGGCGAGCGAGTCCCCAAGCGTCAGCAACGCCTCCGCCAGCCACTCGCTCTGCGGATAGTCGTTCGCAAATGCCTTGAGGCGCTTGATGGCCTCGGGATAGCGGGCTTCGGAAAAATAACTGTACCCGATGCGAAAATTCGAGTCGTCCGCGTATTCGCCCTGCGGGTGGTCTTCCAGATAGACGTCGAACCGCTCGCGGCATTTTTCCCAATCCTGATCGAAATAATACGCCATCGCCCGCCAGAAGGTGACGTGCTGCCGCATCTCGTCGGTGGTCTTAAGCGCCTTCGCCTGGCGCTCCAGTTGCGCGCCGGCTTCATCGTAGTGCTCCAACTGAAGGATGTTATAAGCGGCCATGAACTCCGCCTGCATGGCGATGGGCTGGCCCTTGAATTTCGTCGCCACCTCCCGGTAGGCGTCCGAGGCCTCCTGATATTTGGACAACCCTTCCAAGGCCTGGGCCCGCAGGAACATGACGTCGGGCGAATTCGGCTTCTCCGGCAGATTTCCGCACCGCTCAAGATAGAGCTCGGCGGTCCGCGCCGCGCGGGCGTAGCGCTCCAGCGACATCCACCCGCGGATCAACGACGCGGTGGCGGACTCGACCATCGCATCCGGCTCCATCTGCCGGACCATCTGATCGAGAATCAGGCACGCCTCCCTCGTCCGGTTGAGCTGGAAATAGGCGCCGGCCAGCCGCAGCCTTGCCGCGCTGTCGAACTGCGGGACTTTCGCAAAAGTCTCCAGCTCCCGCCGCATTTCGCCGATGCTGGTCTGAAGCTGCGCGGCACGGACGGGATTCCTGCCTGACAGTTCCAGATCCTCCTCGGCTTCCGTCAGCCGCGATTGCTGGAGCTGTTCGATTTCCGCCTTGGTGGAAACGCGGCCTAACAAAGAGATCGCCTTGTGAGGCTTCCCATCCTCAAGAAAGTGCGCGCCAAGCTCGATCAACAGTGAGGAAAACGTCACCACCTGGCGGATCTCCTGCGGATTCGCCAGAAGGATCTGCGAGGTTTTCTCCGCCTCATCCCACCGCTTTTCCTGCATCAGCGCATAGAAAAGAAGAATGTCGGATCTCGCTCCGGCCTCCGGACTGAAAGCCCGGATCTCCGTCGTGTGCTTTTGAAAGAAGTCGGCGGCGTCCTTCCAATTCTTCTCCATCACATACGTCATGCCACCAAGAATCAGCGACTCCATCCTTCGCCCGCGGTCGTTCTGAGGATCGGCAAAAATCGCCGCAAGCTGCTTGCGCGCGGTTCCGGCATGGTTGGTGCGGAGATGGGAAAGTCCGGAGAAGAACAACAGGTCCGATTTCATCTTCGGATCCCCCCCCGGAAGCTTGATCGCCTCTTCGAGCAATGGCAGCGCTTTTTCGAAAGCTCCCCGGCGCACCAGGCAGATCGCGAGCAAGGGTTTCACTTTCGCGATCGCTTGCTCGGTCCCCGCGATGCCGGAGTAATTTTTCAAGAATTCCTCAAACGCGTTCTCCGCCACTTCCCAGCGACCGCTGTTATACGCCGACTCCCCCTGGACGAGCAGTTCGCCGGCCGTCCTGCCTTGGGCAAGAGCGGTGATGGATGTGACCACCCACAGAGATAGCAGTGACAGGCAAAGTTTTTGCACGCGGTTAGGTTTTAACGTCCCCTTTCACAAGGAGGCAATCGAATTTGGTGGCGGTTTCGACAGGCTCGGATTTTTCATGAGCAATCGTCGCTCCAAACCGGAAGAATTCCGCTTCGATCACGAATCGACGAATCCGGTGGTCCGAAAAAAACGGCGGACCTCTTTCGAGGTCCGCCGCCGGAGAAAGCAGAACAGGCAGGAAGCCGGTCTTACTTGTTGAGCACCTTGAGCTTCTTGATGCCGAAGACGGCGTCATCGCCCAGCTCTTCCTCGATCCGGAGGAGTTGGTTGTATTTCGCGATACGGTCCGAACGGCTCATCGAACCGGTCTTGATCTGTCCGCAGTTGGTCGCGACCGCGAGGTCGGCGATCGTGCTGTCTTCGGTTTCACCGGAACGGTGGCTGAGAACGGCGGTGTAGGCGTTTTCCTGGGCGAGTTCGACAGCATCGAAGGTCTCGGTGAGGGAACCGATCTGGTTCACCTTGACGAGGATCGAGTTCGCGACGCCCTGCTTGATGCCCTTCGCGAGGAAGTCGACGTTGGTGACGAAGAGGTCGTCGCCGACGAGCTGGGTGGTCTTGCCGAGTTGGTCGGTGATGATCTTCCATCCGTCCCAGTCGTTTTCGGCGCAGCCGTCTTCGATGGAGATGATCGGATAGCGCTTCTGGAGATCGGCGTAGAACGCAACGAGCTCTTCGGCGGATTTCACGGACTTGTCGGACTTCTTGAAGACGTAGGCGTTCTGCTTGGCGTCGAAGAACTCGGAGGAAGCGACGTCGAGCGCGAACGCGATGTCCTCACCGACCTTGTAGCCGGCGGCTTCGATGGCTTGGCAGAGGACCTGCATCGCGTGCTCGGCGCTTTTCAGCGTCGGTGCGAAACCACCTTCGTCACCAACGGCGGTGGAAAGGCCGAGGTCGTGAAGAACCTTCTTGAGGGAGTGGAACACCTCCGCACCATAGCGGAGCGATTCGCGGAAGGTCGGCGCGCCGATAGGCACGATCATGAATTCCTGGAAATCGATCGGTGCGTCGGAGTGGGCACCGCCGTTGATGACATTCATCATCGGCACCGGCAGAACCTTGGCGTTGGGGCCGCCGAGGTATTTGTAAAGCGGGACGCCGAGTTGCGAAGCGGCGGCCTTGGCGGTGGCGAGGGAGACACCGAGGATGGCGTTCGCTCCGAGGTTCTTCTTGGTCGAGGTGCCGTCCAGCGCGAGCATGGTGGCGTCGATGGAAGCTTGTTCGGTGGCGCAGAAGCCGAGGAGGGCCGGAGCGAGAACGGCGTTGACGTTTTCGACAGCCTTGAGAACGCCCTTTCCGAGGAAGCGGGCCTTGTCTCCATCGCGGAGTTCGACGGCTTCGTGCTCGCCGGTGGAGGCACCGGAAGGAACGGCGGCACGTCCGATGGCACCACCTTCAAGATGCACATCAACTTCGACGGTGGGGTTGCCACGGGAATCGATCACTTCGCGACCGCGGATTTCAACAATGGTGGTATAGTCCATAATGGTTGGTTTGGTTAGGTAAGCTGGGTTTTGAAATTCAGGGATTGAATGGTCTGATGGAGCGGACCGTCAGCGTCTGCATCTGCTCGGTCACCTCGTCGCGGATCCGGACCTCATCGCCGGGAGAGCGGCCGACGAGCGCCTTGCCGACTTCGGACAAGTAGGAAACGGTCTTTGTTTCCGGGATGGAATCCCAAGCGCCGAGGACGGTCATGTCCACCGTCGTGCCGGCGGCATCCACCAACGTGACAATCGTTCCGATGTTGACCTTGCTTGCGTCCGATCCCTTGAAATCGGTGCCCCGGGCATTGTTGATCTCCTTGTCCAGCGCATTGCGGCGGTGGGCGAGGTACTTCTCCAGATCCTTGGCGGACTTGTATTCGAAGTTCTCGCGAAGGTCGCCGTAGGATTTGGCGATCTTCACGTCCTCGCGGTTCTGAGGGATCTTGTTGCGGATGATGTCGTCGAGCTCCGCCTTTTTCTTTTCGAGGCTTTCCCATGAAACGAGCAGGATCTCATCCGGGCGCTTCTGATTGGAACCATTCACCAGTTCGGCCGTTTCCGGACGGGACTTGATGATGCGAGCCATGAGGGATTTTTTCTCAAGTTCTCCGAACACCGGGCAATCGAGAAGGCGGCGCGCGAAATTGCGGGTCTCGTTGATGTCCATGATGGCGACCAGATCCGTGAGCAGGGTCTTGTCATCGCCGAGCAGCGACTGAAGACGCGAGGTCTTGCGCGGACCGTCGGAAAGGTGGTCGTTTTCGAGGAGGTTGAGCACCGAAGCACCGACATCCGCACTGAAGATTTCGGAGGAAGGTCCCTTCCGTTCGCGGCAAACCCAGATCAACGCGTCCGGGCCCAACGCACGGCGGGCGATCGCCGAACGAAGGTGGGTGACAAGCGCGGGCATCGCATTCCGCTCCAGCAGGATGCGTGCAATTTCCGTAACGCCCCGAGCTCCCACGCTGTCGAAAACCTTGACGATCTTGCTCACCCAATCGTCGCCGAAAGCATTCGGGAAGGCTTCGTAAACCGCACGCTGGCGGCTGGAAGGAAGCGCTCCGGCTTCTTCAGCAAGGCGGGCGGGATCAGCGGAAAGCAGAAGATCCGAGAGCCGGACGGCGGAAGGATCGA
This sequence comes from Verrucomicrobiota bacterium, assembly GCA_040388015.1. GTDB lineage: Bacteria > Verrucomicrobiota > Verrucomicrobiia > Verrucomicrobiales > Akkermansiaceae > Luteolibacter. The sequence continues at coordinate 75,352 of JAZKCQ010000009.1, forward strand.
GTTCCAACGATTTCGAGGAACCAATCACCTCATCGCGTGCGGCGACGAGCTGGAGCGCCTGCCCGAGCTGGACGCGGGCTGCCTTTTTCGCCCCTTCGTCGATGTCGCTGAGCAGCCGCTTGAGCGCATCCGTATCATTTTCAAAAGCGCCGATATCCGCCGCGATGGCTTCCAGTGCGCGGATCATGCCCTTGATGTCGCGGGCGGCTTCGAAATCCGCCACCAGCGCCTGGGCCGGGCTGCGGTCGCCGACGCGGAGCACGATCGGCTCGGTGCGCTTCTGAGGAACCACCGCAAGGCGGCTCTCGCGGAGGGATTTCTTCGTCGCATCCCACCACTTTTTGAAAGTCGGCTCGGGGATGACCGCACCGGAGAGCTCCTTTTCCAAAGCGTCGCCCGTCATGCTGCCGCCGTGGCTTTGAAGGAGATGGACGACCAGCGCGATCGGATCGCTCTTCGAAAGCGTGCGGAGTTCCTCCAGCTGCTCGATTTTCTTCGCCCGGAAGTCATCGGCACCGATCCACTCGGTTTTTTGGAATGCGAACTGCAACTCCATCGTTTGTCCGGCGGATTTTTCGAAATCGATGGTGACTTTTTTGGCAGGCAGATCCCACTCAGTCACCTTTCCGGCGCCGAAGGATTTATGAAGACAGAAGTTTCCGGGAGCCAATTGAGAAAGGCGCTCGCCGACCGGTTTGGGAATGCGACCGGCTTCAACCAGTTTCGCCACGTCAGGATGCATGCGGCGCAAGATGGGAAGCCGTCTTAAAAAACGCAAGGCAATCCCATGATAAATCTGCCAGATCGTGCATTTTAAGGCTTATGCGACGCCGGAGGCGCGACACGGGGCTGCGGCTGACGTGTTGGCATCATGCCCCCGTCGAGCGCCTGATCAAGAGTCCGGGAGAGAACCAGCACCCTCTTGCGCCAGACTTCCGGCACCTGTTCCATCTTGTCGTCTTTCGACAAATCTCCTTCGAAAACCAGCTCGTTCGTGGATCCGCTGATCGTCACTTTGTAAATCGCCCCCTCACGGCTCACCACGGCCTTCCCTTCATCGGGCGAGAGGAAACTGGCGCTTTTTTCGGCGATATTCACCACGCGCACCGGCCCGTTGTTCTCGGCGGGAACGGCGGCAGCTTCCACCATTCCGCTGGTCATCGGCCTTTTCAGAACCGGCTCTTCATCCGAAGAACGGATCGGCGTCATTAGAATCTCTTCGCGGGGTTCGGAAATCCGCACGAGCATTCCGCTTTCCTCGTCGCGCACGTTGTTTTCCTGAACCGCCTTGAGCCGCAACGAGTGCATGGCCGATCCTTCCGAATCCTCGCGCAAGCCCTCATCCGTCACCGATTCGATGCGATCGGACTCACTGACGAGAACAAATCCCGCCGGAACGTTCACCGAGGCAGTCTTGATCGCCGGAACTCCCGCGGAGTTTCGCGTCATCGGGAAAACCGCACACATCGCCCCGATGGCCGCTGCGATGCCGCCGCCGATCAGGCTCCGGGTGATCCATTTTCCAGAAGAAATGGAGACCACATTCCCGGACTCCGGACCCGCGAGTTCTTCGAGCATCGCCTCGATGTCCGTATGGCATTTCTCGCTCAATGCCGGCGGCATCAAACGGGCCAGGATGGTTTCTACGGGATCAGGCGCTTGCATGGCGTTCCTCCTTGATGCGGCGCAATTCGTGCGCCAGTTGCTCCAATGCGTAACGATAGCGCGAAGCTGCCGTATTGGGTGAAATCGCAAGTGTCTCGGAAATCTGTAAAAACGTCAGCCCGCCCCAGAATTTCATCACCACCACCTCGCGCAGCTTTTGGCTGAGGTTCTGGACCGCATCGCGCAAGATCAGCGCTTCTTCGTCTTCCTCCAAGACCGGATCAAGCCAGACGTCTTGGAAATCGTTGAGATAAATGATCGACTCTTCACGCTTGCGGCGGCGGGACTCGCTGCGGTGGTGATTCAGTCCACAAAAGCGGATCGTCGAAAACACCAGCGGCAGATCCGGCGGAGCATTGCCCTTGTCGGCCTGGTGATGCCACATCCGGAGAATCGCCTCCTGCACGAGATCCTCCGCATCCTGACGACAATTGCTCCAACCGCGGGCGAAAAGAAGCAGCCGGGGACCGTTTTCGGCCAGCCACTGTTTCCATTCGCTTGCGGGAGAGTTCATCGTTCGAAGAGGAAAAGCCTCAACCGGAGGCTTTTGTCTGAAAAATCGCTTTCAGTCGAGAAAACGGATTTTCCCCGGAACCGGCGTGCGTCCCATCGCCATTTCGGCGTGCTGCTCGTCGGTGCAGGACGAATTGATCGGAGCGTCCGGTGTGGCGTCGTTCTTTTCGAGATAGCCGTTCTCCAGCATCCATTTTTCCACTTCCTCGCCGGAAATGTCGGGCAGCATCGTGCCGTCGATCTCGACGCAGGGAGAGAGCGGCTGGCCGCTGCGTTGCTCCATTTCCCAGCGGAATGCGGGATTCTTGATGATGTCCTTCTCTTCGTAAGGCAGCTCATACTTGCGCATGATCGCGCGGATGCCTTCGCTCCAGCCGCAGAAGGTTTTGAGATAGGCGGTGATTTTCGGATTCGATTTGGCTTCGGACATGTCGTTGGTTTGGTTGGCGGTAGAATAGGATGCTTGAAAAAAATCGCAAGCGCCGGCTCTCCTAGCCCGCCTCGCCGCTCATCCGGGCCGGATCGAGCAATTCCACCAGCTCTTCCGCTGTCAGCCCCAGCGCTTCCAAACTGCCTTCGCAGATTTCCCTCACCGTTCGGCCGCTCGAGACGGATTCCTTCGCAATCGCCGCCGCCCGGTCGTAGCCGATCCGCGGAGCGAGTGCGGTCACCATGGACAGTGAAAGCTCGATCAACTCGTCACACCGCTCTTCATCCGCTTCGATTCCTTGCACACAGCGCTCTCGAAAAGCTTCCGTCACATTGGCCAGCAGACCGATGGATTCCAGCAAACAGGCCGCCAGCAACGGCATCGAAACGTTCAGCTCCAGAAACCCGCCAACACCGCACCACGCGATGGTGGTCTGGTTTCCCGCGACGCGGGCCGCGACCATGGTCACCGATTCTGACATGACCGGATTGACCTTGCCCGGCATGATCGACGACCCCGGCTGGGTGGCAGGCAGGTGGATTTCCCCCAATCCGCAACGCGGCCCCGAACTTAACAAACGAATGTCGCTTGCGATCTTATGAAGTGACACGGCAATGGTGGAAAGCTGCCCGTGAGCTTCGACACAGCCATCCTTCGCCGCCTGCGCTTCGAAATGATTTTCAGCCTCACGGAAAGGAATTCCTGTCTCAGCCGCCAAGCGGGAAATTGCTTTCGCCGCAAAATCGGGATGCGTGTTCAACCCGGTCCCTACGGCGGTCCCACCCAAAGGAAGCTGGATCAAGCAGTCCAGCGCCTTGCGAGCGCGTTTGGCGGACAGATCCGCCTGCCGGGCCCAACCACCGAATTCCTGCCCGAGCCTGACCGGAGTCGCATCCATCAGATGAGTCCGCCCGATCTTGAGAACATGGTGGAATTCCTTCGCCTTGTTTTCCAATGCGCCTGCCAGCCCCACCAAGGCAGGAATCAACCGGTTCCGGATCTCCACCGCCGCAGCCACATGGATGGCCGTCGGAAACGTATCGTTGGACGACTGCCCGAGATTCACGTGATCGTTCGGGTGTACGGAAACCCCGAGCTGCTCGCAGCGCCGCACGATCACCTCGTTGACATTGGTGTTCGTCGAAGTGCCGGAACCGGTCTGATAGACATCCACAGGAAACTGCCCGTCGTGCCCGCCCGCCGCGACTTCCGCGGCTGCGGTCACAATCACCCCGGAAACATCCTCCGCCAGCATTCCCAGCCCGCCATTGGTTTCAGCAGCCGCCTTTTTGATCAATCCATAGGCATGGATCAGCTGCGGTGGCAGGCCATTGCCTGAAATCGGAAAATTCAACACCGCCCGCTGGGTCGATGCTCCGTAAAGCGCCTCGGCCGGCACTGTCATCGGACCCATGGAATCGTTTTCAAGCCGGGTGGTTTCAGACGGGGGCGTTTTCATCATCAATCGATTGTTGCGGCGGCCCGGAAGCGAACGCCCCCGACCACTCTTCCACTATGCGGCCGGCCGGCCAAATTTCCACCCGAAACGAAGGTCGGCCAATCGCACCGACTCCTCGAATTCATGGCCGGGCCGCGCGACAATTAATCCCGCTGATGACGTCCGCCAGCCACGCGCCAAAAGCCATATGACAATCCCCCGATCGATCCCCATTAAGGGGGGAACAAGGTAATGATCATTGTGACAAAAGATATATTTAGTTTTCTTAGGACGAGTAGAGCGAACTAACATAACGATAGTTGCGAACTATCTATAAATATTTATACAATAAGTAAAGAATTCACTATGAAATACAACCATACCGTTTCGTCACTCCTCAGGGGAACCTGCCTGGCATTCGCCATCGCCGCGATGACCAGCATGTCAAACGCGGCCCTCGTCACGATGACGGGAACCGGAGATGCGAACACAACCCCTTTCACGTCATCCTTTATCAACGGCACAAACTGGACTGGCGGAGCCGCGCCTTCGGCCGGAAACACCTATGAAGTTGGCTCGGTTCAATCCATAAGAACACCCACCGACGGCTCCACATCCGTAACCTTCATGGGAGATTCGCTCACATTGAATGGTTCCGGCGCCGTCGATCAAGGCCGCCTGCTCTATAAAGGCCAGAGCACCGCTGCCATCACGACCACACTCAACATCGCCAGCCTGATTCTCAATGGCGGAGGCATCGAGAACGCGACGAACACCAATGGTTCCACCATGATCATTGGCGGCGGAGTGGTGAATGTCACCTCCGCCTCCAGCATCAATCGGTCGAGCAGGAACGGACCGGTCATCATCAATTCCACTCTTACCGGCAATGGGATGCTAACCATTGGCGGCCAGCTGAACAACGGTTCTTCCGTTACCTTCAACGGGGTGAACACCTACACCGGCAACATGGTCGTGACGAACGCGGGAGGGGCCGGTCTGATTCTCGGCGCACTGGGATCGTTCAACTTTGCCATTGGCCAGTCCGGCATCAGCAACAACATCTCCGCAACAGGTGTTGGCTCGGCCACCTTCGAAGGCACCTTCGTCATGGACCTGACCAATGCCGCCGCGACCGGTTCATGGAATATCGTCTCCGCTGCCACCATTACGGAAATCTACAACAGTGCCACCTTTGCCGTTAAGGATCAGCTTGGCAACGCTTGGACACAAGACAACGACGTCTGGACCTCCCCAGGCGGAACCTATCAGTTCGCTGAAGCCACGGGTGCGCTCACCTCCATTCCCGAGCCTTCATCCCTCCTGCTTGGAGCAGCGGGTATCGTCGGAGCGTTCGCGCGCCGCCGCCGCGTTGCCTGAGCTCACCAGACTGGCCGGCTTGATTGGCGCCGGTCAGTCGCTCCTTTCCCCAGCGGACGGCTCTTTCAACCGGAGTCCGTCCGCTTTTTTGTAGAACAGGACGAGGTCGCCTCCGCAGTCCTGCAGCAGCTTTTCAAACAAAGGCATCTTGTCGGCATAGAGGTTCAGCGAGACGATGTGGCCGTTGTTGATGTCCTCGGTCAGCCACTCCTCGAGTCCGCGCCCGCCCCAGCGGCGGCGGAGTTCGCGGAACTGGTCGCGCAGTTTCAACAGGATCGCCGCCTTTTTCTCACGCATGACCGGCTCCGGCCGGCCCGAGACGTAGAGTTTCTCCAGACTCCGGCGCGAACGGTCGATTTCCTGATAGAACTCGCGGCGACGGACGAGGCGGCCTTCGTATCTGCGCAACTCGGCGAGCCGCCCCTCATGCCTGAGCCAGCGCTTCACTCCTTCCTCGGCGACGACGTTGGCCAGCGACTCGTTGAACATCGTGTCGCCCCGGCGGAACACCTTGCGGTGGGTGAGTTCGTGGAAAATCGTTTCCGCCAGATCGATGTCAGGATAATCGACGAATGTGTTGAGCACCGGATCGTGAAACCAGCCGAGCGTTGAGTATGCGTCCACTCCGCCGATGAAAACGTCGCAGCCCTCGGCGCGGAGCTGTCGGGCCATCGCCATCGTGTCCTGCTCGTTGAAATATCCACGGTAGTCCATTTCACCGACCGCCGGGTAGCGCCACGTCTTCGGCTTCAAGGAGAACTCCGGCGCGGCATAGAGCACCCAGACGACGTGCTCGCGCCCGAGATCGGCGTATTTCGCATAGCTCTCGTCGCCGGGCAGCGACAGATGTTCGCTGGCGAAGTTCCGGATGCCGTCCACCGCCCGCAGCTGCCTGCGGATGAGCGGGGGCGTCGCAGGATCCGCCTCCACCTGATGGTTAGGACGGCTTTTGCGCAGGATTTCCATCTGCCCGCCGATGGCCTGGCCGTAGAACCGGAATGTCTGGCAGGATGGAAGAAACACCAGCCCCGCGATGAGGGATGCGGTGAGAAACAAACGGCGGGTCATGATGCTGCTGGAAATGATGCGCGAGGATCGGCCGCTTTCCGCCGATGCACAAGTTGAGATGGTATTTCCCCTTTCCTCGCCGTGTGGATTTCCCTAAACCTCGCCGGACATGAGCCAAATCGTTCTCTTATTCTCCGGACAGGGCGCCCAGAAGGTGGGCATGGGCAAGGACTGGGTGGAATCGTCCGCCACCGCCCGCAAGATGGCCGTGCAGGCTGACCAAGCACTCGGATTTCCGATCTCGGACGTGATGTTCGACGGCCCCGAGGAAGAACTGACGAAAACCTCGCGCTGCCAACCCGCCTTATATCTCCATGGACTGATGGCACTCGCACTGATCCGTGAGCGCCTGCCGGAATTCAATGCGGTCGCAGCCGCCGGGCTTTCGTTGGGAGAATTCACCGCGCACGCCGCGGCGGGGAGCTTTTCCTTCGAAGACGGCCTGCGCCTCGTCGCCCGCCGTGGTGAATTCATGGAGGAAGCCTGCAAGGCCACCGAGGGATCGATGGCCGCGCTCATCGGTGGCGATGAATCGCAAGTCCGGGCGCTCGCCGCCGCCGCCGGCGTGGATGTCGCGAATTTGAATGCTCCGGGACAAATCGTGCTTTCCGGCACCGCGGCCGGTATCGATTCCGCCATCGCCCGGGCCAAGGAGTTCGGCATCCGCCGTGCCATCAAGCTGAACGTCGCCGGAGCCTATCACTCCCGCCTGATGCAGAGCGCGCAGGACCAGCTGGCCGCCGAGCTGGCCGGAGTCGACATCCTGGCCCCCGCCCTGCCTGTGGTTTGCAACTTCGGTGCGTCGGTCGTTTCGAATCCCGCCGACATCCGCACGATGTTGGAAAAGCAGGTCACCGGCTCCGTGCGCTGGACCGAATCGATCCAAGCCCTCGTCGCCATGGGCCACAAAACCTTCCTCGAACTCGGACCCGGCAAGGTTCTCTCCGGCTTGGTTTCGAAGATCGACAAGGAAGCAATCGTCCATTCCGTCGAGGATCTGGCGTCTCTCGAAGCCGCGGTGGAGGCACTTTCATGAGCCTCGAAAACGCTCCGAAAAAAAATTCGGAAAAGCTTAAAAAAGAGATTGCGCAGTCCGGGGTCGGTCAATAGCTTCCGCGCACCCGAACGGGACATGGAGCGGTAGCTCAGTTGGTTAGAGCGCCAGCCTGTCACGTTGGAGGTCGCGGGTTCGAGCCCCGTCCGCTCCGCCATCCCTGTTTCGGTAAAATCAACCCCGCCTGAAAAGGCGGGGTTTTTCTTTCTAGTCTTCTCCGGTCTTGTTGCCGGTTCATCCTTCTGCATTCTATTTCCCATGCCCACCGTTGCCATCGTCGGACGCCCCAATGTCGGTAAGTCCGCTCTCTTCAACCGCCTCGCCGGGAGGAAGATCGCCATCGTGCACGACCAACCGGGCGTCACCCGCGACCGCATCGCCGCTCCCTCGAAAGCCACGCAGGTTCCTTGCACGCTGATCGACACCGGCGGCATCGGCGGCGGCATCGAGGACGGCTTCGACGAGCAGGTCACCATCGAGGCGGACATCGCCATGCAGACGGCCGACCTGATCCTTTTCGTGGTCGACGCGCATGCCGGACTGACGGCCACCGATCAGGCGCTCGCGCAAAAGCTCCGCAAGGCCAAGCCTCCCGTCCTGCTCGTCATCAACAAGGTGGACGATGACAAACACGAGCGCTCCTACTCGGATTTCACCCGTCTCGGCCTCGGCCAGAGCGTTTTCGTCTCCGCCGAGCACGGCCGGAACTTCGGAGTCCTGTGTGATGAAATCGACGCCGTCATCGCCCCGCTCGTTTCCGATACCGAAGCCGAAGCGGAAGTCGCGGAGAAAATCGGTATCAAGCTCGCCATCGTCGGCAAGCCGAACGCAGGGAAATCCTCCCTCGTCAACGCCATCCTCAAGGACGAGCGCACCATCGTTTCCGACATTGCCGGCACCACCCGCGATGCCGTGGATCTCCCCTACTCCTTCGCCGGGGAGAATTTCACCCTCATCGACACCGCCGGCCTCCGTCCGCGCGCCAAGCGTGACAACTCGGTGGAAGTCTTCTCCGCCATGCGCACCGAAAAGGCGGTCCGCCGCGCCGACCTCTGCGTGCTCGTCATCGATCTGGCGGCCGGCATCACCTCCATGGACCGCAAGATCGCGCAGCTCATCATGGAGGAGAAAAAGCCGTGTCTCATCGTCCTGAACAAGTTCGACCTCTTCCACCCCGGTGCCAACCGCACCGCCCGACTGGAAGAGGCCACCGAGCACGTGCGCAAGGAGCTGTTTTTCCTCCACTACGCTCCCTTCGTCGCCTGCTCCGCGAAAACCGGCGGCTCCACAGAACACGTGTTGAAGGAAGCGCTGAAAATCAAAAAGGGCGCCCAAAACATCCCCGGCACCGGCCTGCTCAACCGCATCCTTCAAGGAGCCTTCGAAGCCACTCCACCGCCGATCGACAACAAGCTTCGCAAGCGCCTCAAGCTCTACTACGCCACCGCCGCCGTGGAGGAAAAATACAGCGTCATCCCGGTGCCGACCATTGTTCTCTTCGTCAACGACAAGCGCCTCATGGCCCAGAGCTACGAGTCCTACATCGTCAACAAATACCGCGCCGCCCACCCGGCTCCCGGCATCCCTGTCGTCCTCTCGGTCCGCTCCCGTTCACGCAAGGAATGGGAGCCGAGGCAGAAACCCCAAGGACATTGATCGGATGAAACCAGCCAGGATCATTGGCATGAAAATGCTCCCGGCAGGTCCCGCTAGTCACTTTGGCATCAGCGCCTCATTCGGATCCGGCCAAGCGGCATCGTGATTTTTCGCGTAGCTGAAGAGGTGCTTGTGCAGGTAGGGAGTGAATTTTTCCCGGTCTTCCTTCGGCAGCTTCACCACCACCGTCTCGTTGAGCGCGCGGGTGAGCTTCTGCATCAGATGCAGCGTGAGCTGGCGGCCCTTGCGGGCTTTCTGCACCTGCTTGTGGTTCAGTTGTTCTTCGGAAACTTCCACCAATTCATGATTGGTCAAATTCCAGCGGACCATCAGGCCGTCGAGCGGCTGCGGTCCGTGATCACGTGTCAGTTCATCCATGCGCCGGATGTAGCGCATCAAGGCCAAAGCACCTACGAAAAAAATCCGGCGATTGCCCCTCCGCTCCGCACGCTCCAGACTCCAGCCACAAGCGCATGAAACTCCTCATCCTCTTTTCCTTTCTGCTCTGGCCGACCGCACGGCTCCATGCCGCGGAAATCACTGTCTTCGCCGCCGCCAGCCTGACGGATTCACTCAAGGAAATCGCGGTCCGCTACGAGAATGAAACCGGCGACAAGGTGCGCTTCAACTTCGCCGCGTCCAACACCCTCGCCCAACAGATCCAGGCGGGAGCGCCCGCCGACCTGTTTTTTTCCGCCGACGAGGCGAAGATGGACGGGCTGGCCGCCGCCGGGCTGATCCTGAAGGAGACCCGCAAGGATCTGCTGGGGAACTCCCTGGTCATCATCACGCAGGAAAACGGCCTGAAAATTTCAGCCCCCGCAGATCTCGCGAAATCCGCCATCAAGCATCTTTCTCTGGGCGACCCGAAAGCGGTGCCCGCCGGAGTTTACGCGAAGGCCTGGTTGGAAAAGATCGGGCTGTGGACATCCGTCGAAGCAAAGGTGGTCCCTGCGGAAAACGTCCGCGCGGCGATGGCGGTGGTCGAATCCGGAAACGCGGAAGCCGGCATCGTTTACAAGACCGATGCGTCGATTTCCAAAAAGGTCACCGTCGCAATGGAAATCCCCGCCGCCGAAGGACCGAAGATCACCTATCCCGCCGCCGTGCTGAAGGACTCGCGCAACCCGGCCGCCGCACGGCAGCTGCTCACCTATCTCGCGGACCAGTCGGCTGATGAAACCTTCGCGAAGTTCGGCTTTTCCGTGATCGATTGATCGCGCATCGTCGCCGGGACCATGACTGCCGAAGAATATCAGATCGTCGCCTTTTCGGTGGCGATGGCGTTGCTCGGCACCGCCTTGATCCTGCCACCGGGCGTCGCCCTCGGCTGGCTCCTGGCTCGGAAGAACTGGCCGGGCAAGACCTTGGTGGAAACGTTGATCGCCCTGCCCCTCGTTCTCCCTCCGGTGGTCACCGGGCTCGTCCTGCTGCGGCTTTTCGGCCGTCGCGGACCACTCGGCAGCTGGCTGGACCAGACCTTCCAGACGGATGTCGTTTTCACGTGGAAAGCCGTGGTGCTCGCGCTCGGGGTGATGTCCCTGCCATTGCTCGTTAGAAACGCCCGCGCCGCCATCGAGGAGGTCAGTCCCGAGCTGGAGCAGATGGCCCGCACGCTCGGCGCGCCGGAGTGGCGGGTGTTTCTCTTCATCACGCTGCCGCTGGCGAAACGCGGGATCTTCGCGGGGATGCTTCTCGCCTTCGCCCGCGCGCTCGGCGAGTTCGGTGCCACCATCATGGTCGCCGGCAACATTCCCGGAGCGACCACCACGCTCTCGGTCTCGATCTATCAACACGTCCAGCTCGGCCAGGACGACACGGTCTGGAAACTCGCCGCCATTTCCGCAGGCATCGCCTTCGTGGTGCTTTTCATGAGCGAGCTGCTCCTGAAGAAGAAAAAGTGAGAAGGTTCCCAAGCCCTGTCGGCATCGTCCGGTCTCCCGAACCATGCTCCCAAGGCTTGGGAACGGTTGCAATCCACCCCCGGGCGGATCCCGGGACGTAGAGAAGACGAGCATGCGCTCCGACTGTCGGAAATTTTTTCATCTAGCGGGAAATCACGGTTTCGGCCTGCCAGGGACCATTCAACGGATGACGCAGGGCCGACCAGTACCACGCGGAAACATCGGTCCACACCGAGCCCGCGTGTTCACTGGTGATGCGTTCGTGCACCGTCCGACGCTCGCCGTCGCGGATCGCGTGAAAAAGCGACCATCGGCTTCCATCACCTAACCGGACAGTTACCGCTTCCGTCGTCTCGAATCCCGCCGCACGCAGGCAGTCGCGCGACGGATGCAGCCTCCGTGTCGCCTTGGTCACCCGGCGCAGGATCACCTGATCGCTTCCCCAACGGTGGCTCGACAGGGTTCCGGGAAAACTTTTCGCAAACGCGACCTCCGTCTCCGTCGGCGGCAACGGCTGAAGTGGCAGCGTCAGACCTTGGAAGGTGAACAGCTCCGGCCCCGCACCGAGGTCCGGCGGTTCCGGCGTGCGTGGCGTGGCGAATGCAAGCACCGGCGCCAGAACCGCGGAAATCGCTAACAACACCATCTCCGTTCTTCCGCGGGCAACGGCGGGCATTGCCGGAGGAACGGGTTTCGCCCGGCTTGAGATCGCCAGCCACAGCGGTACCAGGATGATCGCGAAACTCACCAAGCCGATCCCGCCATGGCCTAACATCATTTGCGGCATCTCACCGCTTTCCTGCACGGCCAGAAGAGCCGCCCTCACCGTGTTCGCGGGGATCACCAGCGCCACGGCCAACAACCCGCCGATGAGCGTCGCCCGCCACGTCAGCCGATGGATCGCGGCAAGTCCCATCGCAGCCGCCAGCGCGTGCCACAGCATGCGGACTCCGCCACACGCCGGATCCACACCGATCACCTGTCCGCCCAGCTCGATCTGCGTGCCGGTCCGCACCACGACCAGGCTGCCGAGTTCCAACAACCGCACCGCGCCCTCGGCCGCCGCGAGCCGCAGCGGATAACCTAGGAAAAACTGCATCGACGCCGCAAGGGGCAGCGAAAGCGCCAGAAGTCCCATCAGCCCCGCCCGGCGGTGGATGCCATAACAGGCGGCGAGGCCGCAAACCGCCAGGCCCGCCCGAACCATCGGCGGAAGCCAGTGGATTCCCAACACCGAGCACAAGACCAGCGCGGCGCCGGCGAGACGCGATCCGGAGGTGGCATGCCATGAGGCCCGGTCCCTCCAAGCCAGAAAAAGGGCCAGTAACAGGGTGAGCAAACCGAGAGGTTCGTCGTTGCCGTCATTGAGACGTTTTCCGAACCACCAGATGACCGGCGAAACGGCGGCAAGCTGGAGCAACGCCGGATTCAACTTCATGCGCTGTCTTGTTAGACCCATGTCGGCCAGGGCGGGCGAAAATGTGTTCATGGCGGGTTTCAAGCTTCGAGATCCCTCTGACGCTGCAGTGCCAGCAAGACCACGAGGAATGCGATCAGGCCGATGCTTCCGGGCTCGGGCACCGAACCATTCCTCACCATGGCCGGACCGCCGCCACCGACCGCCGAATTGCCAACACCTTTGGGCAGGGGCAGCGGCTGTTTCACGGCCTTCGCCAGCCCTGCGAACTCGCGTGGAGTTTCGTCAATCGCGAGGAACGACGTGTAGGGCGTGAGCAGGCTGTAGCTCATGCCGAGCGAGGTGATCTCGCGGATCGACTCCGCGTCGCGCCGGAGGTCGGACAAATGTCTCACCCGCTCGCGCGCCCACAGCACTGGCAAGGCCGGATGATCCAAACCGGTGGCGGCGGCGGCCTCTGCCAGATCAATGATTTTCTCGAACGGGGCTCCATTTCCAACGATGCCACGGACGATGATCCGTCCTGAAGGTTCGCCCTTCCATGTGCCGGTCACGATCAGCGGCCGCGCCGCGAACACATCCGGATGCGGGTCCGGCTCGATGCCTGCCAGAGCCACCCCTTCCGCCGTGATCCGGACCTTCGCCAGCACCGGATTCGACACCAGATCGCGGAATTTCAAAGCGGCGGGATCCGCTTCCTTGACGGTGGTGACGACGACAGGTTCGCCACCACCCGCGCGGGCCACGCTTTCCAACAACTCGCGGTTGACCGCCGTTCCGATACCGAAAGTGAAGAGGTTCGCATTGCCGATGTTTTCCCTAACCAAACCGGCGGCCTCCCTCTCCGTGGACACGTAGCCGTCGGTGATGAGCAGGATGGACCGCGAACGATTCTCCCCGCCTGGCAGCGCGAGCGCCTGTTTCAGTGCGGCGCAGAGTTCGGTGCCGCCGCTTGGAGTTTGTTGGTCGATGAACTCCTTCGCCAACTTCAGGTTTTCCGCATTCGCGGCCAAGGGCTCTTCCGAGAGCGCACCGCTGTCCGAGGCGAAACGGACGACGTTGAAAGTATCATCCGGCCGGAGACCCGTCACCAGCTTGCGCAGCAACTCTTTCGCGGTATTCAACGGGAATCCCTCCATCGATCCGGACACATCCAGCACCATCACATAGTCGCGCGGAGGGATCTGATCCGGAGTCACCCGCGGTGGCGGAGCGATCTGAAGCAGGAAATGGCTGGTGTCTTTTCCACGATGCAGCAGCAGTCCGGCATCCACTTGTTGGTTGCCGAGTTTCCAGCGGAGGATGAAATCCCGGTTTCCCGGATCCTCCGAGGATTTCGAATCGATCTTGACCGAAGCCCTGTCCTTCGCCTTGAAATCCACCGCCACCGGATGGCTGGGGCACGTCACTTCCGCAAGCGGCAGGGTCGTCGTCAGATCGGCGTCGAGCGTGAAGGTGACGGGACTCCGTTTGCCCGCGGCCAGATGCGGATTGGCCGTCCAGGCATCCCCTTTTCCCGCTCCGCCTCCCGTGTAGCGCGGGCCCACCACTGTCGGAAAGACGAACTCGTAGGTGGAATCCACCGCCGGGATCGTCTCGGTCCACTCGATTTCCACATCGACGTCGTCACCGGGCAGAAGATTCGCGACCGACATCTGGAAGACATTGGGCCGATGCTCCTCCAACAGCGCAGCGGTCTTCTTCTCCGCCTTGGCCGTCTCATACTCCGCCTTCGCCTTCACCGATTCCCGGATCCGTGCGGCGATCACGCGACCGCCGGTGGACAGCGTCATGCCATGCACCGCCGCGCGGGTGGAGGCTGGAAACACATAGAGCGCCTCGATGGGCACGCTTCCTGTATTCGCATACCGCTGGGTGAGACGGATGCGGGCGATGGTGCCGGCGATGGCCACCTTCGCGGCCGATGATCTGAGCGGGAGTGATTCGCTAGACCGATCGTCGCCATTTCCCAGAATCTGGAAGTAAGGCGCGGAGGGAGCCTCGCCATCGGCGTTAGAAACCGAGAAGAGCAAACCGTAGACGACGGCGAAGTAGGTGAGGCGGAGCAGGACTTTCATGGCGGTTGGCGGAGTTGACCCCGCCATCCCATCGCCGCTCCGTGAACCCGTGATAAAGCCTATGTGAAATTTCCGGGAAGAAATCCGTTCAGGCAAGCGGCAGGGTCAGCCGTGCCAGCGTTCCACCACCGCTGGCGGGATCGAGCACGATGGTGCCGCCGTGGAGTTCGGCGGCTTCCCTGACCAGCGTGAGTCCCAGTCCGGTGCCCTTGCGCTTCGCCGAATGATGCCGGAGCGAGTAGAAGCGATCGAAGATTTTTTCACGTGCGTAGTCGGGAATGCCGTCCCCGTGATCGCGGATGGAAAGCACCACATTTCCCTCCTGTTGTCCGACCGACACCTGCACCACGCCATCCGGCGGAGAGAAGTCGATGGCATTTTCCAACAGATTCGTCACGGCGGCGCG
This sequence comes from Verrucomicrobiota bacterium, assembly GCA_040388015.1. Lineage (GTDB taxonomy): Bacteria > Verrucomicrobiota > Verrucomicrobiia > Verrucomicrobiales > Akkermansiaceae > Luteolibacter. The sequence goes on from JAZKCQ010000009.1 coordinate 90,361, forward strand.
GAGGATGAAAGCGTCTCCCCGGACCTGCACCGGCGCCGATCCGTCCTCACGCTCAAGACGAACCCCCGCAACCTCGGCAAGCGGCCTCGCCTGATCGATGGCACGGGCGACGATGGCGGAAAAATCGGTTTCCCCGGCTTTCTCCAGGCTGGCCTTCCCCTCGATCGCGGAAAGTTCCAACAGCCGGTTGATGAGCCGCTCGCTGCGCGCGGTCTCGGCGCGGATGTTTTCGAGGAAGCGCTTTCTGACTTCCACGGGCATCTCCTCGTCCAACAGCTCCGCCGCGCCACGGATGGCGGCGAGAGGGCTTTTCATCTCGTGGGTCAGCGTCTGGATGTAGCGTTCGGCGTAGCGACGGCCCTCCAGCGAATCGCGCATGGAGTCGAGCGCGTGGGCCAGCGTGTTGACCTCGCGGCCGATGCCGATACGGGGCTTGGCCGGACGCTCGCCGCGCTCGATGGCACGGGCGTATTCGGTGATTTTCCCGATGGGGTGGAACAGCCAGAGGAATACGACGCCGATCAGGAACAGGATGCCGCCGCCGATCAAGGTGCAGGCGAAATAAATGATCTTCCGCCGTTCGTGGACCAGGGGGAGGATGTCCGCCTGAGGCTTATAGGCGGTTAGAACCCCCTCCGGTTTCGATGGATCGCCGATCGGCGCGCCGACGTAGAACACCGAGGTGGTCCAATCCTTTTCATTGTCCCTACTGCTGCGCGCGCCGTAGCGTCCTGACAGAGTGAGCGCCACGTCCCGCCGGGAGATGTAATCCTCACCCTCGCGGCGGCCTTTGTCAGAATCGAAGATGACGACGCCTTTCGCATCGGTGACGTAAACGTGAACGCCGACCGTGCGTTTCGTGTATTCGAAGATTCGCGCCTCGAGCGCCCTCCCATGGGCTCCATCGAAAGCGGCCCGCAGTTCCGCCGCGTTGAAATCGTTTTCCCGAAGATCCTTGGCGACGATCTCGGCAAGAATGTTGGCCACGTCCACCATGACCTCCTCGGTCGCCTGGAACGTCTGCGGCTCGACCTCGGCGAGGAAATGGCGCGCAAGCTGATAGAATCCGAGCGTGATGATGAACGCGATGAAGAACAGCGTGACCCGGGTGAAGCGCATGGCGGTGTCAGAGGGACAGCAGATAACCGAGCCCGCGGCGGGTCTGGATCAGGTCCTCCGCCCCGACACGGACGGTGCGGAGCTTGGCGCGTATGGACTTGATGTGCGCGTCGATGGTTCGGTCGGTGACCGCGCCGGGATCCTGCCAGGCGTGATCGAGCAACTGGTCGCGGGTGAACACGCGGCCGGGCCTTTCCAAAAGGACAAGCAGCAGCTTGTATTCGTGGGCGGTGAGATCGAGCTGCTCGCCATGGCAGTGGATGCGCATGGAGGAGGTGTCGTGATGGAACACCTTCGTGCTTCCGGCGGCCGGATTGCCCTGGGGCTGCGGTGTCTGCGTCTGCGAACGGCGGAGGATGGCCCTGACGCGGGCGACGATCTCACGCGGGGAAAACGGTTTGGTCACATAGTCGTCGCCACCGAGTTCTAGGCCGAGGATACGATCCACTTCGGCATCACGGGCGGTTAGAAAGAGGACCGGGATGGAGGATTTCGCGCGAAGGCGGCGGCAGACATCGAGGCCGGTCATGTCCGGAAGGCCGATGTCGAGAATCGCGAAGTCGAAATTTTCCCGGTCCGCGGCGGCAAGCGCCTCCGTCCCGGTGAGGGCATGGGTGACGTCGAAGCGCTCGGTTCCGAGCGCGTAAACGAGCGTATCGGCAATCGCCGGTTCATCTTCTACCAACAGGACGCGGGGCATGTCCGGATTTCAGCCCCTCCGCGTGAAATGCCAATGAAGAAAGCGTGAAATCTCACGCGATCTCCTTGCGGTTCAGGATGCCGTCGATCAGAGCGCCGCGCGTTTCGATAGGGGTGGTGGACCGTTTGGCCGATGCGCCGGAGGCGATTTCCCGCAGACGCATGAGACGCCGCCCTCCGGATTGGGCGTCGTAGCTGTTGAGGCCGATCCTGAAACGACGGCCGGCGGCGACGGGTTCCCCTTTGTGGAGGAAACGCACCGGCCGGCCCTGGGGATCGAGTTCGAGTTCGAACGGCCAGAGCGTGCGGTCCGAGTTATATTCCCTGCTGTCTTCGTGGACGATTTCGACCAATTCGGCGGCAGTGACCTCGATGATGGACAGGAGGTTTTCGTATGGGAGCATTTTCCAACAGTCGGCAACGGTGATCTCGCCCGGAGCGACATCACCGGTCCCAAAAGTTCCGTGGAAGATGCCGTCGACCGGCGTCTTGTTCCGCAGGAACGCCTCGCTGAAGAACTCGCAGAACAGTTGGGAGAGACGGTTGTTCCGGCCCTTTCCCGAAATCACTTCCTTGGCGGCTCCGAGTTTGCGCGCCATCTGCTCGTCCGCTTTTTTCAGATCCGGCCGGGCAAGTTCCATCACCACGGGATCGAGTTCGTAACGTTTGTCCATCAGCATCGTGAACGCGCGGCGTGAGACGAGTTTGCGGGAATCGAGATCGAACGTCAGATCCACGCGGCCGCAGTTGATGCCGTAGTAGCTGGCTTGGGAGCAAAGCACGCTGCCGAGTTCCCAGGACGGCTTGTCCTGATGGGTGTGACCAGCCAGAAACACATCCACCCCTTCATTCGCCTTGAGAATCTCGCGGATCGGGTTGGCGAAATCATCATCGTTTCTCCATCCCATGTGGCCCATGACGATGATGGCGTCCGCCTTTTCCGCACGGGCTTCGGCGAGGGAGCGCTTGAGCGATTCGGCGGGATCGGTCGGGGAAACGCCGCCGAGCGTCTCGGGGGCGAGCCAGTAAGGCAGGCCGGGAGTGACAAGTCCTATCAAGGCGATTCGGAAGCCACCCACCTCTTTCATGGCCCACGGTTTCACGCCCTTCCAATTTCCACCGATCACCCCCGGAGTCTTCCCTCCCAGCAGGAGATTACCCGTTAGAACAGGGGATTGCGACAGCGCAAGATTGGTTTCGAGTTGTTCGGGGCCCCAGTCGAAGTCGTGGTTTCCAAGCGTCCACGCGTCGTAGCCGAGGCGGTTGAAGAGACCGATCATGAGCTTGCCACCGTTGATCAGGCTTTCGGCGGTGCCCTGATAGACATCGCCGATGTCGAGCAGCAGCGAGTCCGGCGCATCCTTGCGCCACTGGCGGATGCACGAGGCGCAGCGGGCGAATCCTCCGACATCGGGGGTGCCGCTGTAAGTCTGCGTCGGCAGGATGTGGCCGTGAAGGTCGGTGGTGTGGAAGATGGAGATGGTTTTGGTTTCCCCCTCCCCTACTCCGAATCCGAGTGCGGAAGCACCGAGCCAGGCTCCGGTTCCCGCGAGAAATTGTCGCCGTGTGTTCACGAGGCCGCTCATGCGGGAAGTGTGCCGGATTCCCGTGTGATGACAAGATTGCTGGAAATTTCCCGGCTTGCCGGATATGTGAAACACCGCATTGTCCCGGCCTCGTCATGCCAGCCCTTCTCCTTATCCTTGCCTGTGCCTTGTGGGCTGTGAGCTTTCCGCTGGTGAAGGTGCTGCATCTGGAACAGTCGGCGCGTCTGACCGGCGCCTCGACCTTGTTCCTCGCCTCGTGGATGCAGTTCGCCAGATTCGGGCTCGGGGCGCTGATGTTGCTGCCATTCGTCTTCGGAAAGAGCCGTCCGACCCCGAATGAGATCCGCCAAGGATTGATCATCGCCTTCTGGGGAGGGTTCGGCATGTGGATCCAGGCCGATGCGCTGGCTTACACGGAAGCATCCACTTCCGCATTCCTGACCCAGGCATACTGCATCTTTCTCCCGCTGTGGGCGTGCATCCGCACCCGCCGGAGTCCGGGGATCAAGGTCACCCTGGCGACCATCATGGTGCTGGCGGGCGGAGCGATTCTATCAGGAATCCGGCCGGATCACTTTCACCTGGGACGCGGCGAAATCGAAACCCTGCTGGCGGCGTTTCTCTTCACATTCCAGATCCTGAGTTTGGAAAATCCCCGCTATGAGCGCAACCGGGGGATCCCCGTGAGTTTCGTGATGTTTCTCGGCATCGCGGCGCTGTTCATACCCGTCACGGCGATCACCGCACCCGACCTCCGGTCATGTCTCACGGCGGGTGCGTCGATCGAGTCGTTCGTGCTGGTCGCGAGTCTGGCGCTGTTTTGTTCGGTCGGTGCCTACGTGTTGATGAACGTCTGGCAGCCGCGTGTCTCCGCGACGGAGGCAGGGCTGATCTACACCATCGAACCGGTTTTCACCGCGGTTTACGTGTTGTTCCTGCCGGTGGTGCTGGGCCGTTTTGTCGGAGAAAACTATCCGAACGAGGTGATCACGACCCAATTGGTGTCAGGTGGCTCGCTGATCCTCGCGGCCAACGCGCTGATGCAGTGGAAGAAAAAGCCGCATCTTCCGCCGGCGGGACCGGTGGAGTGATGCGTTCACTCGAAATCAAAATTCTTGCGCCGGCCCGGCCGCAGTTTGAAACGACCGCCGTTTGCCTGGCGGATCGGATCAAAAACGGAATCCATACCGACGGATTTGATCTCGCACACCTGCGCCATCAGCTCGCCGAGACGGCCTTTGGGAAATCCCCGCTCTTGGAACCAGCAGAGGTACTCGATGGGCAGATCCATGATGGGAACGCCTGCCGGAGGATAGTCCTTGATGCCGAATTTCCCGAAAGGAATGCGGGTCTTGCCGATTTCGATCAAGAGGTTGCGGAAATCCTCGCGATCAATCTCGGTGATATCGGCCATGGCCGGGATCAGTTGCTCGCGCTGGGAGGCGCGACGGGCTTCGGAGTGTTCGCCTTGAGAGCGCCTTCGCTCTGGCCCTTGAACCAGGATTCGAACTGCTCCTTGGGTACGACTTCCATCGAACCGACCATGTTGCCGTGGCCTTCACCACAGAGCTGGCCGCAGACGACAAAGGTTTCAAGCGTCTTGACCGGGGTGAACCACATCGGGATCTCGGTGCCGGGGATGGCGTCCTGCTGGATGCGCATCGGGACGATGGAGTAGTTGTGAATCACGTCCTTGGTGCCGATGTTGAGCACGGCGGGATGGTTCACGGGAAGCTTGAGGATCGGGCTGGTGAAGTCGTCGAGGGCGTTCGGGTCGGTGTAGTCGATGCCGAGATCGTTCGATCCGGAAATGAGATTCGGGTCGTTGCGACCGAACTTGCCGTCAGCACCTGAGTAGTGATAGGTCCAGCCGAACTGCCAGCCGACGACGCGGACGCGCACCGGATTCAGATCCTGGACGGTCTTCCAGTTGTCCACGCGATCCGCCCAGAGCGGGAATGCGAATCCAAGGAGCAGCACGGCTTCCACGATGATGACGCCGATTTCCAAGTGGCTGGAAAGGTGGCTGCGCACGCCTTCATAAGAAGCCTTGGGATTGTTCTTATGCCAGAAGCGGAAGATGCAGTAGAAGAAGAAGACGGTCCAACCGACGAAAAGGGCGATCATGAACCAATGCACGACATCGATCATATGATCCACCTGACCACCGTGGGCGGAGAAATTTTCCGGGATGCCGAGGAACTTGGAAGGACTCATTTGTTATGAAAATTCTAAATCTTAAATTCTAAAGTGGAAATCAGCGGGAGGGCTCGGCTGGAACATAATCGTCGGAGAGGGCGGGATCGAAATGCTCCCTCTCACGCCGGGCGATGCGAAACATGAAGAAGCCGATGCCACCAAGCATGGCGAGAATCACGAAAAGCAAAAAGAAGATCGACCAACCAGCGGCGTCCCCACCACCGACCACCATGCTGGTGCGGCATGTCGAACAAGCGAGAGACAGGGAAAAAGCGGTCATGATGATTTTTGTTAGTTGGCCGGAAGGCAGGATCAGAGGTGGACGCGGGTGATCTTGCGGTAGAAACAGACACCATACACAGGCATCAGAAGCGCTCCGACTGAACCCACGATCCCGAGAGCGGCGATCATGCCGGATTTTTCAGGCGCGAGCACGAAGGACCACAGCGCCAGAAACACGCAGAGCAATGTGCTGACAGTCACGAAGACGATGTGGAATCCTTTGAGAGACATCAGGGTTTGGTGGTGAGGGCTTTGGTTTCAGGCGAGAAGAACGGGTCGACGATGGGATCCCAGATGGCAAGTGCGGAAAGGAAGGCAAGGCTGCACACCATGCAAAGGCCGGAGCCGAACAGCCAGTAGACCGCCTTCTTCTCGTGGTTGAGGTGCATGAAGATGAACGCGACCAGCGTTGCCTTGATCGTGGCGATGGTGAGGCCGAGAGCGCAGTCCCATTTGTCGAAACCGTGTCTGCCCACATCGAGCGCTTCCACCGATGCGACGAGCACGGTCAGGATGGTTCCGATGAAAAGGACACCACCGACAAACATGTAGGTGCGGACGGATTTCTTGATTGCTTCAGGAGTATCGGCCATTTGCTTGGAAAGTAGAAATTGGTAAATGGGTTGGCGGCTTACATCAAATACAGGATCGGGAAAACGAAGATCCAGACCAAGTCGACAAAGTGCCAGAACAGGCCGCCGACTTCAACCCGGTTGGCAAGCCACTCGGGATTCGAAAGATACATCTTCCGACCAAAGAACAGGTAGTAGGCGAGGACCAAGGCGCCACCGATGACGTGCAGACCGTGAAGACCGGTCATGGTGAAATAAATGGCATAGTAGGTGTTCCATGCCGGCGAGAACTTGGCGGCGAAACCGATCTGCTCGCGAGGAACGGAGAAATGCGGGAAGGTCTCCTTGCCATGGCCTTCCTCCGCGTGGTCTCCTTCAGCATGGGGATTGCGCGCATCGTAGTTCGGTCCCATGAACTCTTCCTTGAGTTTGGACATGGTGGACAACTCGATCTTGTGCTTTTCTTCGCCCATTTTCGCGAGGTCTTTCCAACCAAGACGATAGAGCTCCTTGTGGGTCGGGACACGTTTCGGATTTCCGGCCTTGTCGGTGCCATATTCCTTGAGAAGACGTGCCTTCAGCTTCACCATCTCACCTTGGTGCCATTCCCAGGCGTCCTTGGCGAACGGGCTGTTCTTGATGAGCCATGAATTCTCGATCGCGACTTCAGGATCGATCCCTTTCTGTTCCGCCTTCATCACGAGATGCTGGAAGTCGATCGCGTCGACGTAGTGGAACACCATCGGGCTGGCCAGGAGCTTGCCGTCGACCACGGTGTCGTCCCGTAGACGGGATTGGCCATCGGCCTCCTTGATGTCGCGGGGATGGAAATCCAGACGGGCAGGAGGCTCGACATTGAAGGCCACGCTGGAGATTTCACCGAGCAGTTTCGGCGCGAGCGCGGCGGCATCGATGTTCACGTCGGAAGCGAACTGCCAGTCGCTTTTACCGGGATTCTTGGCCTTGGCGACCTTCCACTCCTGGCGCAACGCCTCGGTGCGGTAGGAACCGTTGTGACTGCGGGCGGCGAGATGGATTCCCTTGATCTTGTCGAGAAGCGCCACACTCAGGGTTTCTCCGGCCTTGGCGATCACCTCGGCAGGCTGACCTTCCTTGGTGATGGCGGTGACGTCGGCGGAAAGGACGATCTTGGATTTGTGGTGCTCCGCCTGCGTCAGCAGCTCGGCGATCCATGGCTTGTAATAACGGACGGTGTTGAAGGTGAGCTTCGACGTCTCGACGTAAATCAGGTTCTCCTCGATCTTGTCACCATTGTGATCGAGCACGTAGTTTTCGCCGTCCTTCTCATAACCGAGGTGACCTTCGAGCACCGTGTAGTCTTTCAGACGCAAGGCCTGGTGATGAAACTTCACGTTGTATTCGATTCCTTTCAGGATCATGAAGATCACCGCACAGAAGACGGTGATTCCCATGAAAATCTGGAATCTCCTCCACTGGCGGAGTTTCAACGAAGCCCATGCGAAAACCACGGTGACCGAGGAGAAAATCAGAACGAACGTGTTGATCAGACCCGGAAGGACCGGAAGGGTCCGCTCTGGCCATGGATAATCCGCACCAAGGCGGAGAAAGACGTAGGCCGAGAAGAAACCGCCGAAGAGCATGACTTCGGAAGCAAGGAACAACCAGATCGCGATCTTCGAGTTGAAGAGGCCGGTGTCTTTTCGGGGTGTGACGACGTAGGGAATTTCCATTTGAGAAAAGGAAGGCTGGTGAAGTGGTGAACCGCTGGGTCTCGAGTGGTTGGATTAGTGCTTCGAACCCGTGGTCTTATCGGCGGTTTCGGCGTGCTTCGGCTCGATCCACTGCGGAAGGAAATCCTCATCGCAGTCAGGACGGCTGTACTCGTAGGGTCCGCGGTAGGTGACGGGGTCCTTGAGGAAGTTGCCATGGCCGGGAGGAGTCGGCGTCGCCCACTCGAGAGTGGTGGCGTCCCATGGATTGTCGTTAGGAACCTTTTTGCCGAACTTCCAGGAAAGCACCAGGTTGAGGAAGAAGAAGATCTGGAAGAACGCCATGGTCCATGCCCCCATCGACATGAGGATGTTCAGGTCGATGTGCTGTGCGACGGTGTTGCCGAAAACGTTCACGCTGTCGGCGGCCTTGGAGAGGTAGGCATCGCCGCCGTTATACCAGCGGCGGTGGAAACCGGCCATCCCTTGCACGAGCATCGGGAAGAAGATGATGTTCATGCAGATCAGGCTGGGCCAGAAGTGGAGGTGGTTGAGCGTTTTGCTCATGAAACGGCCGGTGATCTTCGGATACCAGTGGAGCACACCGGCGAAGAAGCCGAAGAGGATGCCCGGAGCCACGACGTAGTGGAAGTGACCGATCACGTAATAGGTGTCGTGCAGGTGGAGATCCGCCAGGTTGAAGGCCAGCGGCAGACCGGTCAGACCACCGATGCCGAACATCGGGATGAACGCGCAGGCCCACATCATCGGAGGGGTGAAACGGATGGAGCCGCCCCACAGCGAGATGAGCATGGCGGTGATGATGACCACCGAGGGAACGGAAATCAGAACTGTGGTTGTCTGGAAGAAGGTCGAAACCGCGGCACCCATGCCGGTCATGTACATGTGGTGGGCCCACACGACGAAGGACAGGAAGCCGAGAATCATCACGGAATACACCATCGACTTGTAGCCCCAGAGCGGCTTGCGGGTGTTGGCAGGGATGATTTCGCTCACGCAGGCGAAGGCGGGAAGCAGGAGGACGTAAACTTCCGGATGCCCCAGGAACCAGAACAAGTGCTGGAACAGCAGCGGCGAACCACCACCGGAGAGATCGGCGAGGCCCTCGCTCTTGGTGAAGAGACCGGAAGGCATGAAGAAGGAGGAGTGGCCGACACGGTCCATCAGCTGCATGATGCCTGCGGCTTCAAGCGGAGGGAACGCGAGGAGAAGGAGGAACCCCGTGACCAACATCGCCCACACGAAGAACGGCATCCGCATCCAGGTCATGCCGCGGACCCGGAGGTTGATGATGGTGGTGATGAAATTGACCGAACCGAGAAGCGACGAGGTGATGAGAAGCACAAGGCCGATCAGCCACTGGGTCTGGCCCGCCAGCCACTGGTTGACCACCTGACCGTCGGCAAATCCCGCGAGCGGAGAGTAGTTCGTCCAGCCGGACTTCGCCGCACCGGATTCAAGGAAGAAGGAGGCACACATCACCAAACCACCGGCCAGATAGATCCAGTAGCTGGCCATGTTCAGACGTGGGAACGCCATGTCGATCGCACCGATCTGGAGCGGGGTGACATAGTTTCCGAAAGCACCGAAGCCGAGAGGCACGATCCCGAGGAACACCATGATCGTTCCGTGCATCGCACCGAACATGTTGTAGGTCTCCCCCGTCACCTTGCCGTCCTGCAACCAGCGGGCCTTCCAGCCATCGGTGAAAATCCAGCTCATCCACTCGGGAAGGGGCTGGTGCGGGTAGGCGATGCTCCAGCGCATCACCATCATCAGATAGAAACCGAAGGCCAGGAAGCAAAGGGCGGTGATGCCATACTGGACGCCGATCATCTTGTGGTCCGTCGAAAAGACGTATTTCGACCAGAAACCCTGCTCGTGATGATGGTCGTCGTGGTGGGCATCATGCCCGGCGTGTGAGGTGGCGTCGTGAGAGCTCATAATTCCGTCTTGCGGCGTGGGTTGATCGGGAGAAACCGGATCGGGGAAAAAGATGGGAGTGGTTGAAACGTGGGGAAACTGTACGGGCGCTGTCTCAAATCAAGGGGCGGCAGCGGCGGGAGCGAGGGTGATCGGATCGACCATGGTCTTCGGATCCAGAACGTCACCCGGCAGAGCCTTGACGTGTTCGGCGGTGAGCTCGGCCTCGGTGGAGGATTTGCCGGCATTCTTGCGGGCGGCGGAGATTTCCAGCGCGGCCTTGGCCATGTCGATGGTAACGACGTCGCCCTTGGCGTTGCCGAAGTTGTTGCGGACGTAGGTCATGATTCCGGCAAGGTCTTCCGGAGTCATGCCGATTCCCTGCGGGGGCATCACGCCGTAGGTCTTGCCATCACTGACCGGGCCTTCCATACCGTTGAGAACGATCATCGCGAAACGCTCGGTTTCACCCATCACCCACTTGGAGCCGACCAGCGACGGGAAGGTGGAGCCGTTGCCCTTCGCATCGGAGCCGTGACAGCCGTTGCACTTGGCGGAATAGATTTTCGATCCCTTCGCCATGTAGGCGGCAAGCGCCTCTTTCGGCACCGGACCGCTGTCCTCCGCGCCGGGAGCCGGAGTGCGGACATAACCCTGGCGGAAGGTGGAGCCGTAAGCGAACAAACGACCGCCGGTCCCGAGGATCCCGCCCGCGATCAGCAGGACGACACCGCAGGCGACGAAGGCCCACAGGGAAATCGGAGCGATGCCATTGTCCGAGATCCGCTTTTCACGGGCGCATGCCGCGGCCTCGCGGACGACACGACCATGGGCCTCGGCCACATTGATCGAGTCCTCGAGATCCGGTTTGGAGTTGGGTGATGACATGATGGGAAGAAAGGAATGGGATGGAAAGTTACTTTGACGCGGCGGCCTTGTCCTTGGCTGGCGAGAAGTTCAGCACGGCGGGAACGGCCTGATCTTTCTTGAGCGAAAGCAGGTATGAAACCAGCGCCTTCGCTTCCGAGCTTGGAACCAGCTCCCTGCCTTCCGAAGCTCCGAAGGGAAGCGCGTCCTGCGACGCCTGACCCTCGATCTCGCGTTCATCGAACAGGAATCGATAGGACGGGCAGGTCGACTGATAGTGATCCGGCTCCTGACGCGGGTTGTAAAGGTGGGCGAACAGCCACTGCGTCGCGCTGGTGTCCTTCGCATAGTTCGCTTCAACACGGCGGCCGAGGTTCGAAAGATCCGGTCCCATCCGTGAAACACCGATCTGTGCGAATTTCTCACCGAAGAAATCGTAGGCATTCGTCTCACGCCGGGTGTCCCCGCGGTCGGCGTCCGCTTTCAGCCCGCCCCAGTCGGGACGATAGAGATCGTTGCCCGCGTAGGTCGGACGCACCACCTGGGTGTGGCAGAGGTAGCATCCGTTCTCGGCATACACCTGCGCCCCGTCGGCGACGCGGCCCGTGCGTTTCGGGAAAAAGATGCCGGTCGTGCCATCGGTCGCCTCGTTCAATTCGATGGGCGCCAGATTGCGCATCTTGATGAAGGGCACGACGACGATCGCAAGCCAGGCGACGCCAAAGCTGACTGATAGACCGAGAATGAAGGTGCGGAAGCTCATTAGGAAAAAATCTGAAATTTGAAATTTGAAATTCCGTTTAGTGGGCGGCGGTCGCGTGTCCCGGACCAGCGTTGTCGATGTCACCTTCCTCACCGTGCGGGCTGACGGCATGGCCGTGACCGGAAGCGAGAAGCGTCGGGTGGGAGCTGCGGCGGCCGAGGCGCAGCCACATCAGCGTGAGGTGCAGGAAGAAGAAGATGTTCGAGAAAAGGATGAAGCACCAGGCGATGGTCGTCGCCACCGCGTACGGATAGGCGCGGGTCGCCGCGTCCTGCCACGGCTGCTGCCAGTTTTCCTGGCCGATCCCCTGCTGGAGTCCGCCGAAGAGGGCGACGAGTGCCACGGTGATGATGCCGTAGATGGAGAACAGGAAATGGATGGAAATCAGGCGGCGGGAAAGCCACTCCCGGCGGGTCACGCGCGGAACGATGAAATACACAGCACCAAACATCACGAAGCTGAAGAATCCGTAGAGCGCGAGGATTTCAAAACCATAACCCGAGAGCGAGAATTGTGTCAGCGGCAGCGTGGATTCCGGCAGGTTGAGCACGACCGCGGCGAAGGCGAGGATCACCAAGCCGGTGATGCCTGCGGCGGTGAAACGCAGCGAAGGACTGGCCGACATGGTTTCCGGATTGGAAAGCATCGTGCGCAGCAGGTTGATTGCGGCGGCGATGGCCGGGACAAACAGCAGGGCGGTGGCCGCGGCTCCGACATAGGGAAGGAAATACGGGATCGGCGCGCCGGTCAGCTTTTGCATCCCCGCCCAAGGAGCGATGATGGCGAGCGACCAGAATCCGAGCTTCGCCAGCGAGTAGCTGTAGACCGCGCGGCCGGTCACTTTCGGCGCGAGGTAGTAAGCGGCCCCGAGCGCGACCGGAGTGAAGAACAGGAACATCAGCGCGGACTTGTACCAGGCATTGATGCCGGCCCCCATCACCGGATGTCCGGGCAGGCAATGAAGCAGCGTGTTCACGGTGAGGAAAACCCATGGGAACCAAACCACCGCGGCGAGAATGTACCACTGGGAAATGTAAACATGTCCTTCAGGACGCACGCGGAACTGGATGAACGACCAGATGACGATCGCGAAGTAAGTCACCAGCATGACCGGCCAGGTGAAGGCGGGAAATTCCATCCAAGGCATGCCCGTCCCATTTCCGGAAAGAATGCCGATGACACCGGCACTCACCACCAGGTTCCAAACGTGTCCGGCCGTCAGGATCAGCCCGGCGGCCGTGCACTCCTTGCGGGAGAGGCGGGCCATCATCCAGATGATCACCGAGAAGGCGGCTTGGAATCCCCAGCCATAGATGAAGGCGTTGATGTGGGCCGGGAAAACACGGCCGTAAGTCAGCCAGCCGCAGCCCGACAGGAACTCCGGGCTATGGACCTTCGCCGAAGCAATGATTCCGAGGACGATCGAAACCGCGAGCCACGCGGCACCGCTGGTCATGAAGAACATCACCGGATGGCGCAACGAGCGATCAATCCCCGCGCGAAGCAAGGCGTCCTGATCTGTGGTGGTGGGGATGGCGGAAGACATCGGCTTTGAAAAATGAAAGAGAGGAGAAATTACGGTTTGATCAGATCGGCTTGCGTGAGCTGCGGCTTGCCGACCTCGCCACGGAGCGGGGCGACCTGCTCGACTTTGACCGCGGAGGCTTTGTTGCCGAAGCTGTTGCGGATGTAGGTCAGCACATCGGCGATCTGTTGGTCATTCAGTCCCAGAGGGAACATGCCGGCCGGGAAGGTGTAGTCCTTGCCAGCCACCGTGATCGGGCCCTGCAGTCCACGCATTTGGATCAGAATCAGGTTTGAAACCGGACCGGTCACCCATTCCGAACCGGCGAGTGGCGGGCCGGCCGGGGTTCCCTCGCCATTCTGGCCATGGCAGGCGCCACAGATCAGATACTGGGCCTTGCCGGCATCCATCTGGGCCGGGTCAACCGGGCCCTCCGCCACAGGGGCGGCATCGATCGCCGTCGTGTCCGCAGCCGGTGCGGCGGCGAGCTTCTTGGCGGTTTCGGAACCTGGGACGATTTGCGCGGGCGTTTCAACCGCGACCGGCTTGGAAGCGACCAGCTTCTTGCTTTCGGTGGTGATGGCGGCTTCAAGAGCTTGCGGAGAAATGACGGCGGCTTGCGCAGCATCGATTTTCGCCTTGGTCGCATAGCGTGGTTTCGCCGCGGCATCCTCAAGCGTGGCCGGCTCGGATTTGGCAAAAAACCAGATCACCGCCAGCAGTGCGGCGAAAATGAAAAAGGTGCCGATGCCCCACCAGAATGTGGTGAAGCGGATGATCGGATTGTCGCGGGTTGGGTCCATGTGCAGAGAAAAGGGAATCAGTTGGAAACGTTCGCGGATTCAAGGATGCGCGGGTCGCGGTTCGGATAGAGCGAGTGCTGACCGAGGGCGCGGAGGAGGAAGAAGACAAACGCGGCGCCGATGGTGACGAAGGCCAGGATGTCACCCCACCATGCGCCGGGGATGGAAATCCGGATGTCGCCGAATGTCTGATGGTCGATCTTGCCCAGCGAAACCCCACGCTCCGGAATGGTGATCAGGTAGTGATCGAGAGCGTGCATGCAGAGGGTGTAAACCGCCACGATCGAGAGCATTTTCGGATTCTTCTTCAACCAGGCCTGGAGCAGGACCACGAAGGGAATGACGAAGTGGCCGAAGACGAGGGCGATCATGCCGATGTTCCAGTTGCCGGTGTTGCGGATCAGGAAGTAGGAGGTTTCCTCGGTGATGTTCGCATACCAGATCAGGAAAAACTGCGAGAAAGCGATGTAGGCCCAGAAGGTGGTGAAGGCGAACATCAGCTTGCCCATGATATGGAAATGTTCCGGACCGGTGACATTCTTCAGGTGGCCCATGCTTTTCAGCCAGGTGCAGATCAGCACGCCCACCGCCATCGAGTTGAGAGCGGCTCCGGCGAAGAGATAGACACCCCACATGGTGGAGAACCAGCGGTAGTCCAGGCCCATGGCGAAATCGAAACCGGTGAAGGTGATCGTCAGGGCGAAAATGATCAGCGGATAGTTGGAATGATAGCGGGCCTTGAGCAGACGCGCGGTTCCCGGATTCGGATCGGTGTCCTGATCCGTCGAAAGCTTGCGGAGCGCGTAGATGACGAGGCTGAAGACGATTCCATAGAAGGCCATACGGCCGTACCAGAACGGGATGTTCATGAACCAATACTTGTTATAAAGCAGATGGTCCGCGTGGTGGAGATACTCCTTCACATCGCCGGGAGCCGCGCGATGGGTGTTCATCCATTCGTAGAGGTAGTGTTGGACGTGGGGGATGAACAGCGGAATGCCGAAAAGGAACATCCACGGAAACGTCGAGCCCAGATTCTCGAAGGTGCGCCGCACGGAGGTTCCCCAACTGGCGTTGGAAACGTTGTGAAGCAGCACCCAGAACACACCGCCGATCGGCAGGGTCAGGAAAAAGTAAAACGCGAACTCCCAGGAGTAGGCGTAGCTCCCCTGCCAGGTCTTCGGACCGAAGAATAACAGATAGAGGCTGGTGACCGTGCCGAGGACGGCCACGCCCAAGGCGATGCTCTTCACTTTCGAGACCTTGGAGGCGTCGAGGTGGTCGCCGTTGATCGCGATGTCTGCGGAGGTGACGTGGTGGTGTGCCATTTCGTAAATCAGGAAAAAGTTATTGTGCCTTGGCGGCGGACTCCTTGGCGGTCTGCAAGGTGCGGACGTAGGCGATGATCGCCCAACGGTCCTTGATCGGAATGTTGTAGCCGTAAGCGCCCATCATGCCCTTGCCATGGGTGATCGTCTCGAACATGCGGCCATCCGGATAGGCCGCGGATTTGAACGTATCGAGGTGGAAGTTCGCGATGCCGGGAACACCGTATTGGCCGGTGATCCCCTGCCCGTCGCCGGATTTGCCGTGGCAGACGCCGCAATAGATTCCATAACGCTCCTTGCCGCGGTGGATCAGGGCTGCCGCACCCGCTTCGTCCAGCGCGAGTTCTTCCGGCATGCCGGTGCCGAAGTAGTCTCCGACGTGGCCGGTGTAGTAATAACCGGTCTGGCCGCCGAATTCGTATTCGGAAATTCCGCCGATCGTTTTCTCACCTTCTTCGTTGAAACCGCGTGGCTGGGTCTGGGTGACGGGAAGACGGGCACCATGACCGTCGGCGAAGAACGCATCGGGCTTCTGCGCGCGGATCTTGTCCTGTTCATCCATGTCCGGGAAGATCCGAACCGGTGGTTTGGAGAAATGCTGGCCGCGGAGTCCGAAGATCCCGACGACGAGCAACGCGATGAGCGCGTAAGCGAGGAAAAAGTAGCGCATCTAAAGTTTAGAATTTAAGATTTAAGATTTCGAAATTTCCGATCAGGCGTCCTCTTCCTCGACCAGTTCGATGTTCGCGCCGCCGATGTCAGCAAGCAGGTCGCGGGTGGTGTTGGGGCTGAATTTCGGATCGCGCGCCTCGATGGCGATGAAGAATCCGTCGTCCGTGACACGGTGGAACTGGCGGCTCGCGAACAACGGGTGGTTGAGGCGCGGCAGCTGGATCAGCGCCAGCAGGCCGAAAAGAACGGTGAAGCCGGAGAACAGGATCGTCAGCTCGAACATGATCGGGAAGAACGCCGGCACCGTGAAGATGTTGGCCGGTTTCGACTGGACGACGGTCGGATAGATCACGACCTGGGTCGAGTAGGCAAGCGCGAAGGCGGTGGCGGTTCCGGTGATTCCGCCGAAGAACACGAACCATGGCAGGATCGAGCGTTTCATGCCCATAGCTCCGTCGAGACCGTGGATCGGGTAGGGCGAATAACAATCCCATTTCCTGAAGCCGGCGTCGCGGACTTTTTCCGCTGCCTTGTAAAGAGCGGAGGCGCTCTTGAACTCGGCGAGGTAGCCGTAAACGCGTTTGCGGGTGGTGCTCACTGGTAGAAGTTGAAAGTGGTTCTTGGGAAATTACTTGGAGGAAACCAGTTCCTTCTGATAGGCGGCTTCCTTGACCACGCCGTGGTCGGGATGATCGTGGTGATCGTCGAAATGAGGATCGGATTCGAGAAGCGTCCATTTCACCTCGGCAATGTTGATGCACGGCAGGAAGCGGAGGAACATCAGGAACAGGGCGAGGAACAGGCCGATCGTTCCGACGAAGGTCATCAGCTCGACACCGGATGGAGAATAGGTCTTCCAGTCACCGGGCAGGAACATCCGTGCCAGCGTGGTGCAGATGATGACGAAGCGCTCGAACCACATGCCGACGTTGACACACATGGCGACGATCATGATGACCCAGAGGTTCTCACGGCAGGCCTTGAACCAGAACACCTGCGGGGAAAGCACGTTGAGCGACATCATCGCGGCGTAGGCCCACCAGTAGGGACCGGCAATCCGGAACTTGAAGGCGTCCATTTCGTAGATCGCACCGGAGTAGAAGGCCACGAACAGCTCCATCAGGTAGGCGTAACCGACGATCGTGCCGGTCAGCAGGATGATCTTCGCCATGTTGTCGATGTGCTTCATGGTGATCAGGTCCTGCAGGCCGTAGATGAAACGGGCGGGAACCATGATCGTGAGCACCATCGCGAAACCACCGAAAATGGCGCCGGCAACGAAGTAAGGAGGGAAAATCGTGGTGTGCCAGCCGGGCACCACCGAGGTCGCGAAGTCGAATGAAACCACCGAGTGCACCGAAAGCACGAGCGGAGTCGAAAGCGCGGCCAGAAGAAGATACGCCATTTCGTAGTGGCTCCACTGGCGGTTTCCGCCGCGCCAGCCCATGGCGAAGATCCCGTAGAGGATCTTGCGGATACCTGGCTTGCAACGGTCGCGGATGGTCGCGAGATCGGGAACCATGCCGAGATACCAAAAGATCAGCGAGATGGTGAAATACGTGGAAACCGCGAACACGTCCCACAGCAGAGGCGACTTGAAGTTCTGCCAGACCGCGTTGGCGTTCGGCACCGGCGCGAGGAACCAGGCGAACCAGACACGGCCGACGTGGAAGGCGGGGAAAATACCCGCGCACATCACGGCGAAGATCGTCATCGCTTCCGCCGCGCGGTTGATGGAGGTCCGCCAGTTTTGTCTCGTTAGGAAAAGCACCGCGGAGATCAGTGTTCCGGCGTGACCGATACCGATCCAGAACACGAAGTTGGTGATGTCGAAGCCCCAGAACACCCGGTTGGACATGCCCCAGACACCGACACCGGTGGAAACGAGGTAGGTCAGTCCCCCGCCGACGCCGATCAGGGCGATGAGGGCGGACGGGATGAACAAAAGCCACCAGAGGAACGGCTGCTTGTTTTCCAGAACGCCGCAGATGCGCTCGGTGATCCAGTGATACGAACGTCCGCTGAGGATGAGCTTTTCGCGCTCAAGCACCGGAAGTTTCACCCCGGTGTGGGTCTCAGGGGCGGTATGGGTGGTGGAAGCCATGGTTGGATTGAAATTGGAAACTCGGATGGAAATGGATCACGCCATGTGGATGGTCGCCTTGCCGATGAACTTGGCGTCCGGCATCTTCGGATTCGGATTCTTGACGCGGGCCAGGTAGCTGGTGCGCGGCCGGGTGCCGATGTAGTTGAGCAGGTCGTAGTTCCGCTCGATGTGCTTGCTGCGGACCATCACGGATTTATCGCCGTCCAGGAGGTTGCCGAAGGTGATGGCACCCGCGGAGCAGGCGTCCTGACAGGCAACCTTCACGGAATCCACCGGAATGCGGAGGGTGGCGGTGGTGACTTCCATCTCGGTCGAAGCCTTGCCGGCGACGAGCGCCTCCTGTTTCTGACCGGCCTTCTGGCGGATGACCGCGTCCTTGAGGCGTTGCACGCAGTAGGTGCATTTTTCCATCACACCGCGCATGCGGACCGTGACGTTCGGGTTTTTCTGAAGGTGGGCGGCTTCACCGACCTGCTTCTCGCCGAACGGACCTTTGTAGAGGTTGTGGGAAATGAGCGGGTTGCGCTTGTTGTAGTCGAAATAGTTGAAACGGCGGGCCTTGTAGGGGCAGTTGTTGGCGCAGTAACGGGTGCCGATGCAGCGGTTGTAGGCCATCGCGTTGAGACCGTCTTCCGTGTGAATCGTCGCATTCACCGGACAAACCGTCTCACAGGGAGCGGATTCGCACTGGACGCAGGCGACAGGTTGCGGGATGAGTTCCGGGTTGTCCTGATCGAACGTGTTGTCCTTCTGCGTGGCGAAATAACGGTCCATGCGGATCCAGTGCATTTCGCGGCCACGGGCGACTTGTTCCTTGCCGACGATCGGAATGTTGTTCTCAGCCTGACATGCCACCAGGCAGGAATTGCAACCCGTGCAGGACGACAGGTCGATGGACATGCCCCACTGGTGCAGCGTGTCGCTGAGCAGCGACTGGGCCTTGCCGTCTTTTCCGGGATGGAAGGTCGCGGAGGTTTCGGGCTTGTAGAGGGAAATGTTAGGCGGCGCGTGGGCGTCGTTGCCCTGCTTCGCGACATTCGCGAGTTGGGCATCGAACGAGCCCTTTTCCTCGTCCTCAAGCGTCGAAACCTCGCGGGCCAGAGCGCGGCCATACATCGCGCTGTGTTCCTGGGTGAGAGCGACCGAATAGCGCTTTTCGAGCTTGGTCACCTTCGCACCGGCGGCGAAATATGCCGTTGCCGCGGTACGGAGCGGATAGGCGTCGAAACCACGGTTCATCCCGACGAGGCCGACATGTGAGGCTTTCTTCGGACCGCGCTTGAGTTCGTCGTGCTCATCGAAGCCCTGGCCGTAGCCGAGCGGGATGATGATGGTGTTTTCGGCTTGGCCGAAGGAAACTAGAACCGGGATTTCAAGCGACTGGCCATTGACCTCCAGCTTGATCATCGGCGACTTGCGGTTCTCACCTTCGTCGTCCGGCGAGCGTGAGCCGAATGGAGTTTCGAGACCGATGATCTGGTCGTAGATGCCGAGTTCCTTGGCGGTTTTCGGAGCGACCAGCGCGACATTGTCCCAAGTGAGTTTGGAAATCGGATCGGGAGCTTCCTGAAGCCAGCCGTTGTCGATCCAGCGGCCGTCGAAGATCGACGAATCCGTGGCGAAGATCACTTCAAGCGCATCCTTGGTCGGAGCGCTGGTGATTTGCGCCACCGCCATGTCACCGCGCGAGGCGGGAGTGACGGTTGCGTAGACCGAACCGGCGAGGAAACCATCGCGCAGAAGTTTTTTCCAAGCGGTCTCCCCTTCCCCGCCGAGCTTCGCGAATGTCGCACGGACGGCGGTGTAGGCGGGAGAAGCGGCGCCTTTTTCACCTTCGCCGTTGAGCAGTTTGCCGTCGTCGGACAGCAGCGCGAGGAGAAGTTCGAATTCGGAGACGCAATCCTTGTAAAGAGGCAGGATCATCGGCTGCACCACGGTGTAGACACCACTGGAGCTGCGGGCGTCCGCCCAGGATTCGAGGTAGTGGGCGGCTGGCAAGTGCCAGGTCGAGGCATGTGCGGTGGCGTCGGTGCGCGTGCCTAGATGGATGCTGGTCTTCAGTTTCGCGAACGACTCGGCAAACTTGAGATCGGCGGGAGCATCGTAGATCGGATTCGAGGGAGTCAGCACGACCAGCGTGTCAACCGCGCTCGAATCGATATCAGCCTTCAGCGAGGTGAGGGTTCCGAGGCCCTTCGTGTCCGTTTGCACGCCGACGAGCGGCTTGCCGGCACCGATGTTGCCGAGCGCCACGTTGATCGCATGGGCGAGCAGGTGAAGCGAAAGCGATTGGCGGGAACCCGCGAGAACGACCGACTTCCCGGCGTTCGCCTTGAGGTCGTCCACCAGCGCATTGACCCATTCGACGTGCTTGGAATCCGTAAGTTCGGGAGTGGCCAGGGAGACTCCGGCCTTCGCTCCGAGACCGCGGGCGATTTGTGCGGCTACCGCGTTCACCTGGCTCGGGGAAACGCGCAGACGGTGATCCGCCATGCCACCGGTGAGAGTGAAGGCTGCTTCCACCGCGTAGAGACGGTTCATTTTCGACGAATCGGGCTTCGACTCGTAGTTTTTTCCTTCCGGCTTGCGGCGGTCGAAGAAAGGACCGATCGGACCTTGGGAATCGACTCCGGCGAAATCGCAGTCGAGCGAAAGGATGCGATCCGCTTTCGCGAAATCCACCACCAGTTTCACGCCGTCGCCAAGGGCGGCATTGGATGCATCACCGGTGAGAGCTTCGTATTGATAGAACTTCGCGCCGGAGAATTTCGCGGCAAGTTCCGTCGCCAGACGGACGCGGGTCGGGCTGTCATCGGCTCCGAAGAGAAATCCGATTTTCGCGGACTTGTCCTTGGCGAGACCGGCGATCACCGCTTCGAAATCGGCACGCGACGCGGCATTGCCGGACTTGAGGATTTTCCGCGAACGCGATGGGGAATAAAGATCCAGCACCGAAGCGGAGGCGAACGCGTCCGTGCCATCCACATCCGGGTGGAGGTGGTTCGGAGCGACCTTGGTCGGACGGCCTTCGAAGGTGGTCACCACCAGCGGCGTCGCACCACCGGCACGCGGCATCGAGGAAGCGTAGTAAGTCGCCTTGCCCGGGATCACCCACTCCGGAGCCTTGGTGTAAGGAACGATGTAGCTTTCCGGACGGCGGCAGGCAGCCATTCCGAATCCGGCAAGCGCGGTCGATGCTCCCATCAGCTTGAGGAACGAACGGCGGGAAGTTTCATCCACCTCGGGATTCGCGAGCTCGGACGCTCCCTGTGGAAACTCGCGGTCCATCCACTGACGGAACTCGGCGGTGTCTTCAAGCTGACCCGCACTGCGCCAGGCGACGGTGGTTTCGCCGGCGGGAACTTCGGGATGATGCCAGATGCGCTTGCTCATGTTAGACTGCGGAAATTGTGGAAATTGGAAAAACGGACGGAAGGATCAATGGTGGCAGGTGGCACAGGTCGTCTTGGGCGTCACCATGAACTGCTCCTTCAGCTTGAGGCCGAGCTCTTCGGTCGTTTTCACGCCGAGCTGCGGATTGTTGGAAATGTAGGTCTCCGCGTTGTAGCCGAAGTTGTAGACCTCCTCCAGCGGGCGCAGGTTTTTCTCCGGCGCGCGGTGGCAGTCGAGACACCAGCCCATCGAATGGGGCTCGGCTTGATAGACCACTTCCATCGTGTTCACGTTGCCGTGACAGCTCTGGCAGGAAATCCCGCGGTTCACGTGCGCGGAATGGTTGAAATAAACGTAGTCGGGAGCCTTGTGGACCCGTACCCACTCGATCGGCTTGCCGTCGTAGCCGGGATAATTCACATCCATCGACTTGTGCAGCGGAGCCAGTTTCGGACTGTCGCGCTGGACGTGCTGGTGGCAGTTCCAGCAGGTGCTGCCCGTCGGCACGTTCGAATGACCCGCGACATCCACGAACGAGTGGCAGTAGCGGCAGTCGAGACCGACCTGGTCGACGTGGATTTTATGGGAGAACGGAATCGGTTGGGCGGGCTGATACCCCGTCACCAGCGCCTTCGGAGTCGCGTAATAAGCAAATGCAAGAGCCACACCAGCCGCTGCGGTCCCGGCGCAGACAGCGATTTTGAGGGGCAGTAAATTGGACCAGCGAGGGAAAATATTTGCCATGAGGAGGGCGTTGCAGTGCTCGGAGAATGGAGCTTGTGAAATTTTTCACAAGCCGTTTCCGCAAAATTCCAAGGAATATCCGGACGGCGGGAGGATGCAAACCATCAAGGCCGTTGCAAAGCGAAAAAAGAAAATGTGACGGAATTTGTAAGACTCCATGAGAGCCCCTATCCATTTGCCGCCAACCCTCATGAATTCGACCAATTCATCCCCTTTTCGTGCCTCCACAGACGGTAGGCGGCGAATTGCTCGCCCTTCGTCAATCCACGCCGCGCCGGGTCCTCGCTGAGGAATGCCTCGAAGGCTCCGCCCGGCGAAGTTTCCGCAACTGACGGAGCTTGTTCGCTCGTTTCCGGACGGCTGTTATTCCTCGAGATCAGACTTTCAATCCGCGACAAGCGGCGGGAAATCCGGAAAATGAGAAACACGATCAGCACCAGCAATCCGGCGCAGGAGGACAGCAGGATGACGGTCGTGTGCGTTTCGGGCTCAGGCGGCATGCCCGAGCCTCGGAAAATCCCCGCGTGTTGAGAAGTCAGAACTGAAACTCACCGGCTCTCTTTCTCCATCTGCTCCAGCACGTCCGCCAGATAGCGGTATTCGTCCGGCGAATTGTGCAAATGAGCGGAAATCCGGAACCACCGCCAGCCGCCGAGAAGGATCACGTGCAGTTCGATCCCATATTCGTCGTAAAGCCGCTGATACACCGGGTCCAAGGCCTCGCCTCCGGTCACTCTCGCCAGCTTTCCCGGCATCGGCAGCGTCGCCATGGCCCCGATCATGCTCTCGGGGCACGGCGGCAGGATGTCGAGCCGCTCGCACAGCGTCCGCCGGGCCGCCACCACCATCTCGTGATGATGCGCCCTCAGCTCGTCCCAGCCTCCGGGTAGAAATCCCCCCAGCCAGCGGATCGCCTCCACCGAGCAGAACCACGCCGTGGGATCCTGGGTCCCCGGCCAGTCGAAACGGTCCTGAAACGCCGTGTGCCCCGGGCGCGGGCGGTTGTTTCCATGGCTGATCACCGTCGGCTGGATGCCATCCTGCTTGTCCGGCCTCACCCACAGGAATGCCGCCCCTTTCGGCGCGCAGACCCATTTGTGCAAATTCCCTGTATAATAGGCAGCGCCCAGCGTTTCCAAGTCCATCGCCAGCATCCCCGGTGCGTGCGCGCCGTCCACCAGCGTGTCCACGCCGCGGACCTCCAGTTCCCTGACGATCCTCTCCAGCGGAAGAGCCATCCCGGTGTTGCTCGTCACGTGATCGATCATCGCCAGCCGCGTCCTCGGTGTCACCGCCGCGAGGATGGCGGCCACCACCTCGTCCTCGCTCTCCAGCGGGAACGGCACATCCGCCACCACCAGCTTGGCTCCGGCCTGCTTCGCCACCTCGGCCAGCACATTCCGGCACGCGTTGTAGTCCAGCCCCGTGGTCAGGATCTCATCGCCGCCTTGGAATTCCAGCGAGCGCGCCACCGCGTTCACTCCGGTCGTCGCATTGTTCACAAACACCAGGTTCCCCGCGCTCGCGCCGAGAAATTCCGCCAGCGTGTTCCTCGCCGCGTCCAGCCGTTCGCCGTGGGTGCGTGCCAGGAACCGCACCGGCCCCGACTCCATCTCGTCCCGCAGCCGTCGTTGGGCGTCGAGCACCGGCCACGGGCACGCCCCGAACGAACCGTGGTTCAGAAACACCGTCTTCTCCGACAAACGCCAGTTCCCCTTCCACGGCGAGGCCATCGGCCACCCGGGACGCATCGTTGAAAGTTCCATCTACCTGATCTCTCTCACATATCCCTCCATCCCGAAAGTTGAAACCCGTGAAAAACGCGCCATCTTGCCGGATGCCCGATAAACCCAATCCGGATTCCACCGACCGTCCGCCGCACAAGCCGCTCATCCCCGACCCGCCGAACGACGGCTTCCCGGCGGAAAAGGACGTCTCCACCCCGCCGCCCGGCAGCGACGTGAAGGACGGCGAGCACAAGGCGAAGGACTAGCCCCTCAACGGGCGAAGACCAGGCAGATCGGGCTTGGTGACGACACCGTGTTCACCGGCTCCCCCAGCAGGCCCGTCTCCGGATCCAGCGCCAGCATGCTGATGGTGTTGGAGTCCTGGTGCGCGCACAGCAGCCACTTCCCGGTCGGGTCGATCTTGAAATGACGCGGCACCTTGCCGCCGCACGGAGCGTGCTGGAGGAAGGTCAGCGCGCCGGTCTTCACATCCCGCCGATAGACCACGATCGAGTCGTGCCCGCGGTTTGAGCCGTAGACATACTTCCCGCTCGGATGCACCTCGATCTCCGCCGTCGTGCTGCCGCCGGTGAAATCCTGCGGCAGGGTCGGCACCGTGCCGAGGGCCGTCAGCTTCCCGTCCGAGCAGCCTGCGGTGAGCACCGTGTTATCCAGCTCATTGATCACATACGCGTTCTTCTCGTCTGGGGAAAAGGCCAGATGCCGAGGCCCGGCGCCCGGAGCGGTCGTCAGCGGGGTCATCGGCTCGCCCAACTTCGAGGTCGCCGCGTCGAATGGATAGACCATCACCTGGTCCACTCCCAGATCCGGCATGAAGAGGTGCTTGTTCGCCTTGTCGAAGTACACGCCGTGGGCGCGCGGTCCCTGCTGGCGGTTCTTGTTCGGCCCCGAGCCCTTGTTGAAGATCACCGTGGCGATCTCACCCGGAGTCCCGTCCCCGGCGAGGCGGATCGTGGAGAAACTCCCGTCCCCGTAGTTCGCCACCGCCACCGTCCCGCCCGTGGCGTCCACCGCCACGTGGCAGACGCCCTTGCCCCCGACCGATGCCTCGCCCAGAAATTTCAGCCCATGCTTGGCATCGATGGAGAATGCGGCCACCGCGTCCGTGCCATCCGCGAGCTTCACGTTGGGCCGGCCGCACGCGTAGAGCACCGGCTTGGTCGGATGGAGCGCGAGGAAGCCAGGGTTCCCATACTCCGCCGCCAGCGCGGGCTCGGTCAGCTTCCCGGACGCCGCGTCGAAGTCCGCCAGATAGATGCCCTTGCTCGCGGATTTCCCGCCGGTGTTCGTGCCGATGAAGACGGGCACCGCGTGCAAGGGTGCGGTGAGAAGGGCCAGCGGGATCAGTGTATGACGGAGCATCCGCATGAAACGGCGGGAGAAATTCATTTCATACATCGAACCCGAAGTGCCGCTTCGCGTTCCCGAAGCACACATCCCGCACCAGCACCGAGAGCGCGTCGAAATCATCCGGCAGCTCGCCCCGGTCCGCCTCCCCGCCGAGCAGGTTGCACAGGATCCGGCGGAAATACTCGTGCCGCGGAAAGGAGAGGAACGAGCGCGAGTCCGTGAGCATCCCGACAAACCGCGAGAGCAGGCCCGTCGCGGACAGCGCGTCGAGCTGCAGCTCCATCCCGTTCTTCTGATCCAGGAACCACCAGCCGGAGCCGAACTGGATCTTCCCCGCCACGGTCCCGTCCTGGAACACCCCGGTGAGACACGCGAAGAGGTAGTTGTCCCGCGGGTTCAGATTGTAGAGCACGATCTTCGGCAGCGCCCCGGCGCTGGCCAGCGCGTCCAGATAGATCACCAGCGACTCGCCCTGCCGCGTGTCGCCGATGCTGTCGTAGCCCGTATCCGGCCCGAGCCGCGCCGCCATGCGGGAGTTGATGTTGCGGAAGGCGCCCAGGTGGAGCTGTTTGGTCCAGCCCTTCGCCGCATCGAGCTGGCCGAAGAACACCATCAGATAGAATGAGAACTTCTCCTTCTCCTCCGCCGTCGCCGACTTCCCGGCGCGGGCGCGGTTGAAGATCATCGCCGCGTCCTCGTCGCTGCACGGCAGCCCCGGCAGGCGGTCCAGCCCGTGGTCCGAGAGGCGCGCGCCCGCCGCGTGGAAATCATCGTGCCGCTTCTGCAGCGCGGCCAGCAGATCGGACAGATGGACGATGGTCGTGTCCGAGACGGCCTCCAGTTTCTCCAGCCAGGCGGCCAGCAGGTCCGGCCGGTCCACCAGCATCGCCTTGTCCGGGCGGAAGGTCGGCACCACCAGTGTCGTCAGGTCGGAAGCGGCGATCGCATGATGGTCGTCCAGCGGGTCCGCCGGATCGTCCGTGGTCCCCACCACCCGCACGTCGAACTTCTTGAGCAGCCCGTGGGTGGAAAAGTCCGCCTCCGCCAGTGTCGCGTTCGTCCTCTCCCAGATCTCGTCCGCCGTGTCGGGCGTCAGCATCTTGTCGATGCCGAAATAGCGCTGCAGCTCGATGTGCGTCCAGTGGTGGATCGGGTTCCGCAGGGTGTATGGCACCGTCTCCGCCCACGCCTGGAACTTCTCGCGCGGCGTCGATTCCCCGGTGATGAGATCCTCGTCGATCCCGTTCGCCCGCATCAGCCGCCACTTGTAGTGGTCTCCGCCCAGCCAGATCTCGGAGATGTTGTTCCAGCGGTGGTTGGTCGCGATCTCCCGGGGCGAGAGGTGACAGTGGTAGTCGATGATCGGCTGGTCCCGCGCCACTTCGTGATAGAGCCGGCGCGCGGTGGGAGTGTGGAGGAGGAAGTTTTCGTCGAGGTAAGCCATTGCGTCCTCATCACAACCGGACAGCCGCCGGTGGCCAAGCGATAAAATGGAGTAGTCGGAAATGTCCCCCGCGCCTCAGAACACGCTGCGCACCAGTCCTCCCTCCGCCCGGATGCAAGACCCGTTGATCACCGCCGCGCGGGCGCTGCAGATGAAGGTCACGATATCGCCGATCTCCTGTGGATTGATCAAGCGCGAGACCAACGACGTCGGCCTGTTCTCCGCCATGAACTTCCTCTCCGCCTCCTCCTGGGAGAGATCCGGGAAAACGCTTTGCATGAATTTCTCCACACTTTCCGTCCGCGTCGGCCCCGGCAGCACCGAGTTCACCGTCACCTTCGTCCCCTTCGTCAGCTCCGCCAACGAGCGGGAAATCCCCAGCTGCATCGTCTTCGTCGCGCTGTAGTGCGCCATCTCCGGGGCCGGACTCACCCCGGACTCGCTGGAAATGAACACCACCCTGCCCTCCCCGCGCTCCAGCATCCCTGCCAGATAGTGCCGCGCCAGTCTCACGCCGCTCATGATGTTCACCTCGAACAACCGCTGCCACGCCTCGTCGCTCTCCTCGAAGAAACCCACCGCCTCGTAGATCCCCAGGTTGTTCACCAGGATGTCCACGTCCGGCAGCTCGCGGATCGTCCTCTCGCACCCCTCCGCCGTACCGTTATCCGCGGCCAGCGCCACCAGATCCGCCTCCGGCACTCCGGCCCGGATTTCGGAAATGGCCTTCTCCACGCTCGCAGTGGTCCTGCCGTTCACGATCACCCGTGCACCCTCCGCCGCCAGAGAACGGGCGATTTCCTCACCGATCCCTCCGGAGGCTGCGGTGACCAGGGCGACTTTGTTCTTCAGATCCAGATTCATGGTGGTGTGTGGTTTCCGGGCGGCATCCGCCCGGGGGACGGAATGTCTGGCAGATCAGGACAATGGCAAACGGGAAGTTTCTCCGGCGGGCGGTTCCATTTTGTGATCGCCGCGGCGGGAAGAGGCCGGCATCTTGCGATGCATGAAAATCCACTCCCGCCCGCTCCTCGCAGGCCTGCTGCTTGCTTGCATCGTCTCAAACGCTTCGGGCGGAGAGGTGCTGCTGCACTCCGGCCCGGAGATCTCCACGGAAGTCTCCAGCTACGGCTCGCGGGAGAGCGCCGGTCCGGAGCTGCGTTTCCTCAAGCAGTTCTTCATCGCCTCCGAAGTCCTCGATAAACTCCCCTCCCCGGACATCGCGAACGAGTCCGCGCCGGTCAGCGCCGTCCGCGCCATCGACCTCGCCAGCCGTTCCGTGGATCTCGGTGAAAGGAGAAGCTTCAATGTCACCCGGCTGGAGCTGCTGCGCACCAACACCCCCGCCCTCGGGAAGCCGGTGGACTACTACCTCGTCGAGATGCGGGTGAACGGCTCCACCGAGCACCGCGTGGTGCTGATGGACGGCACCGTCCTCAAGTCCCGGCTCAAGACCGCGGTGAAATAACAGCTCGTCCAGGCCAGGAAATCATCGGGGCAGCTTCCAAACGGGACCGTCTCCCAAGGTATAGACCGCATCATCAGACCAGAATATCTGATATTTCGTCAGTCCGTTGCGGTGGGTCTCCTCCAGCAGCCTGCCATCCGCCCGATAGAGACGGATGAAGCCGTCCACATTGTCCGCCCCGTTCCCGGCCTTCATGAAGCGGAACGGGTTCAGCGTGAATGTCTGATAGTCCTGCACGTAGTGCCGGTGGTCCGGGCTCCAACGGCGGGGGCCGAAGGGCGCCGCGGAGTATCTCCAGCCCAGGTAGCAGGCGATGCACACCATCAGGCAGAGCCCCAGCAGAACGCGCGCGCGTTTCCTCGGACAGGGGGTGGAAACATTCATGATCTTGCATCGGGACACCCTGTCAGCCGGGCGCTCACCTCACCCGATAGTGTCCTGTGATCGGGAAGCTGTAAAGCCGGTCCTCCTCCACGGTGCCGCGGCCGATGTTGTGGATGACCAGCGGCACGCCGGCGGCGGACTTCCTGTCGCTGACGAGCATGATGTGCGGCAGGTGCGGCGGCACGGTGCAGGTGACGATGTCTCCGGGGAGGAAGGACGCCGGGTTTTTCACATCGGGCGGGGCGAGCTGATAGTCGCGGCGCTTGAAGTAGGTGCGGAGGTTCGGGACGCGGCGGTGGTCGATGTTCTTGTCCGGCCGGGAGAGGCTCCAGTTCCGCGGATAGGCGGAGAAATGGGCGCGCATGTCCGCGTTCACCAGCTGCTGGAGATCCCTGGCCAGCGCGTCGCGCATGGCGCGGATGACCACGTCCGTGCAGACGCCGCGGTCGGGCGGCACATCTCCGCCAGGAAACGCCAGCACGGTGTAGGCGGGATCATAGCGCACGGTGACGCCGATCTGCCTGCGGGCGGAGGTCACCAGCTTCTCCCCGGTCTGCGCGCAGAGCGGGGCGATCGTCAGAAAAAGCAGGGCGGCCCATTTCATGGGGTGATCTTCTCCAGCTCCACCTTGCGGAACTCCACTTCCGTGCCCTCCGCCTGGAGGGCGATCCTGCCGGAGGCGGCGGTGCAGTCCGTGCCGTGGTTCACGAGGGTGCCGTTCACGTGGACGATGATCTCCGCGCCCTGGCAGCGGATGGTCATGGTGTTCCACTCGCCGAGCGGTTTCTCGGAGCCGTCGGTGAGGTTCTTGATGTTCCGCGCATCGTCCGGGCCGCCGCCGAATTTCTGGCCGTCCTTGTGCGGGCGGCGCTTTTCCATGTCCGGCACGAGGATGTTTTCCTGGATGCACCAGAAGTCCCCGGCGTTCTCATGCATCATCTGGACCTCGATGGACTGAGGAAACATTCCATAGAGCGCGCGCGGCTTGCTGGAGTGGACGAGCACGCCGCAGTTCCCCCCGCTCTTGGGGAAGCGGTACTCCACGGTGAGCGTGTAGTCGGAGTGGCTGGTGGTGGTGATGAGGTGGCCCTCGGGCTTGCCGAGGCTGACAAGCAGCCCGTCCCGGACGATGAAGCTGGGGGAGATGGCGGGGTCCTTGTCGGCCTTCGGCACGTCGGTGGTCCAGCCGGTGAGGTCCTTGCCATTGAAAAGCGGGACGGGAGCGGCGGCGGCGAAGGTGGCGGTGGCGACGAGGAGGGTGAGGATGGGCTTCATGGACAAGACCTTACGCCCGGCGCGGGAGATTCTTGCGCGGGGATTTCACGCGAGGCGGAGGTGGGCGCGGGCGGCGGCGATGATTTCCTCCGCCTCGGCGGGGTCGTAGGGACGTTTCCCTTCGTGGGCCCAGACGGTGCCGGGCCATGCGGGGTCGGTGGCGGAGCGGCCGATGATGTGGAGGTGCATCTGGCGGACCTGGTTCCCGATGCAGCCGGTATTGAGCTTGTTCGGGGTGAAGTGGGCGGAGACGAAGCCGCAGACGAGGCGCTGCGCTTCCATGATCTCGTGATAGCGCTCGGCCGGGAGCTGGTGCGGGTCATCCGCGCCCTCCACCTCCGGGACGAGGATGAACCAAGGGAAAAGGGCGTTGTCCTTGAGCAGCAGGTGGCAGCCGCAGATCTGCCCGATGGGGAATCCGCCTGCGGCGAGGCGGGGGTGGAGTTCAAATGCCATGGCCGGAGCAAGCCATGATGCGGCGCGGGTGTCACGGGAAGAGTGCCGAGGCTGGTCGGGCGGCGGCGGTATGGCAGCGGCCAGCAGACAGAGGTGAAATTTTCCCAACCGGGGTCGGTCGGGCCACGGTCGGAGGTCCTATTTTCCCAACCGTAGTTCATCGGATGGCGGATTTTGAAAAAAGGCCTGCCATCCGATGGACCCGGACCGCCATCCGATGGACCCGGAACGCCGCCCGATGCAACTTGATTGCAACAATATGGACCCCGGACGCCGCCCGACGGCCCCAAACCGTGGCCCGACTGACACGGGATGCTCCCCGATGGTCATGGGACTTCATCCGATATTGTAGGTATCAGGAAAAATCGCCCCGGACCGTTCCGCGAGGAAGAGTGAAAACGCCCCTGCCGGAGAGGCTGGCGCACCGCGCCGGAGGGGATGCCCCGCGACGCGCTCACGACGGCCGGGGGGAGGAGAAATCCCCCCTTCCCGGTGATAGAAGTTTTCCGGGATGCCTGTAGGCTGCGGCTCGATGAAATTCCGCCTCTTCTGTGCATCCGGGCTGCTCCTCACGGCCGCCTCCTCCCCCGCTGCGACGCGGGTCCTGCAATCCTTCGAGGGCGATGGCTTCGGAGACTGGAAGGTGGAGGGCGAGGCATTCGGCCTGGCTCCGGTGGCCGGCCGGTGCGACGGGTTGACCGGCGAGCTCGGCGGCTATTCCGGGGACTCGCTGGCGTGCTCGGCGCACGGCGGGGACAAGGCGCAGGGCCTGCTGGAGTCGCCCGAGTTCCGGCTGACGGAGGATTTCCTCGGATTCCTGATCTCCGGGGGCAATCACAAGGGGAAAACCGCGGTGCAGCTGCTGGTGGATGGAAAGGTGGTGAAGGAAGCCACGGGCGCAGGCTCGCTCCAGTGCAAGCCGGTGGTGTGGGATGTGGCGGCTCTGCGCGGGAAGAGCGCGGTGCTCCGCGTGGTGGACGCGGAGAGCGGCGGCTGGGGGGTGGTGGCGGCGGATCACTTCATCCTCACGGACACGCCCAGCCCGGTCTTCCCCCCGACGACCCATGGCGGCAAGCCGCCGGTGGCGGAGCTGATCCCCAGCGAGGACGTGCCCGGCCTGACCATTCCACAAGGGACGACGGCGAAGGTGCTGGCGGACCATGCCACCCGGGGCGTGACCTCGCCCACGGCGCTGAGCTTCGGCGAGAAGGGCGAGCTCTACGTGAGCGAGACACACCGCTTCCGCCACGGTGTGCCGGACAATCGGGACCACCTCTACTGGTATCTGGACGACATTTCCTCCCGCACGACGGCGGACCGGCGGAAGATGCACGAGAAGTGGCAGGGCAAGGAGGAGAAGGCCTCGCTGAAGTTTCTGACCGAGAAGGAGGATCTGGTCCGCGTGCTGTCCGAGCCGGACGCGGGCGGCGTCTATGGCAGGCACGGCGTCTTCGCGGGCGGGTTCGACGATCTGCTGGACGGCCCTGCGGCCGGGGTTTTCGCGTATGAGGGGAGTGTTTTCCTCGCGTGCATCCCCAAGATCTACGCGCTGCGGGACAAGGACGGAGACGGCACGGCGGAGGTGCGCGATGTGGTGCAGGATGGCTTCGGCGTGCGTGTCTCGTTTTCCGGGCACGACCTGAATGGCTTCGTGATGGGTCCGGACGGGCGCATCTACGGCACCCTCGGCGACCGCGGGATGAACGTGGCGACCAAGGAGGGGGTGAACTATGAACTGCCGGACGAGGGCTGTGTGTTCCGCTTCGATCCGGATGGGAGCAATTTCGAAGTCATTCACACCGGCCTGCGCAACCCGAAGGAGCTGGCGTTCGACGAGCTGGGAAATGCGGTCTCAGTGGACAACAACTGCGACCAAGGAGACCAGGCGCGCGTCGTCTACGTGGTGGACGGCGCGGACTCCGGCTGGAACATGGGCCACCAGGGACTGCTGGTCCACCACCGCCAGATGGGCATGGACGAGCGCCCGCCCGCACGCTGGATGGATGAGAAAATCTGGAACCTGGCGAACCCGCTGCAGCCGGCCTACATCCTGCCGCCGGTGGCCCACCTCACCTCGGGGCCGTCCGGGCTGACCTACCACCCCGGCACCGGATTCATGGAGGAGGAAGCGGGACGTTTCCTGATCTGCGATTACAAGGGAGGCGCGGCGAACTCGGGCATCTGGTCCTTCAAGCTGGAGGAGAAGGGCGCATCCCTGAAGATGACGGACTCCCGCAAGATCAACTGGGGAGCCGCCGTCACGGACGTGGAATACTCGTGGGACGGGAAGCTGGCCGTCACGGATTTCATCGGCGGCTGGGCCTCCCATGAGGCAGGCCGCGTGTATGCGGTGGAGGCCGGGAAACCCTGGCGCGCCACCGAGGCGGCCCAGGTGGCCACCCTCGTGAGGGAAGGATTTGAAAACCGCCCGGCTGCGGAACTCGCCAGCCTGATGGGCCACGCCGACATGCGGGTGCGTCTCCGTGCCGAGCTCGCACTGACCCGCAAGCCGGAAGGGCTGGAGGCATTCACCCGTGCGGCGGCGCGGACGGACAACCGGCTCGCCCGGTTGCACGGGGTGTGGGGGCTGGGCGTCATCGCCCGCCGTGGGATGGCGGTGCTGCCGGGCAAGACGGACACCGCCGCAGCGGATCCGCGGCTCCGCGAAAGCGCGCGCAAGGCGCTGCTCCCGCTGCTGGCGGACGAAGACATGGAAATCCGCACGCAGGCGGTCAAGGCGCTCGGAGAGTGCGGCCTGACGGGCGCGGGTGCGGACCTCGGCAAGCTCATTGCCGACCCCTCGCCCCGCGTCGGGATGCATGCGATGCTGGCCGCCGGGCGACTGGCTGCGACCGGGACGATACCGGCCATCCTCGCGCTCTTGGAAAAAACGGACGATCCCTACCTCCGCCACGCGGGCTCCCACGCGCTTTCCCTGCTGCAAGACGCAAAACAGCTCGCCGCCCTGACCGCCCACCCGAGCGCCCGCGTCCGTCTGGCCGCCGTGGTCGCGCTGCGCCGCTTGAAATCCGACGACCTCGCGGCCTTCCTCAATGATGCCGACCGGGCCGTTTCCGACGAGGCGATCCGATCCATCAACGACCAGAACCTCACCGCGGTCCGCCCGCAGGTGGCCGCGCTGCTGGACCGGCCCGCTCCGGAAAAGCGCACCACCATGCAGTGGCGCCGCCTGCTCCACAGCGCCTTCCGCACCGGAGATGAAGTGAACGCGCGCCGCGTCCTGAAGGTGGCGCTCGACGCGGGCACTCCGGAGAACTCCCGCACGGAAGCCTTCCGCCTGCTGGACGAGTGGACGACGCCCCACCCGGTGGACCAGTCCACCGGCCGCATGGCTCCGCTGCCCGATCGCGATCCGGAGCTGATCCGCAAGGTGCTGGACGGGAGCATCACCCCGCTTTTCCAGACCGATGGGAAATTTCTGGAAGCCGCCCTCGCGCTCATTCTCAAAAACAAGCTCGACCTCTCCCCCGTGCCGGATGCGGCCATCGCCGCGCTCGTCCTGAACGAAAAAGTCCCCGGTGCCGCCCGCGCCGAGGCGCTGGAGCTCTACGCCAGCCGCAAACCCGCGGGATTCGACGAACTTCTGGCGAAGCTCGCCACCGGGAAGGACGACGATCTCGCGATGGGCGCGCTCAAGCGCCTGGCCGGAAGCAACCCGACCGCCGCGCTGGCGGGCCTGACGCAAGCCGCCGCGCAGGGCAGTGCCCGACGCAGGCAGGAGGCGTGGAAGCTCGCCGCCGGGATCGCCACACCGGCCGCCGCGACGTTGTTCGTGAGCCAGCTTTCCGAGCTTCAAAAACAGAACGGCATCTCCCCCGCCGCGCTGGAGCTGCTGGACGCCGCCGCCAAGCGCACCGAGCCGGAGGTGATCGCCGCGCTCGCCGCCTACAGGACCTCGCAAACCGCCTCCACCGACCCGCTCGCCGCCTGGCTCCCCTCGCTCGAAGGCGGGGACGCGGAGAAGGGCGGCCATCTCTTCGAGTCCCACCCGGCGGGCCAGTGCATGCGCTGCCATGCCGGCGGCCACGGCGGCGGAGACGCAGGACCGGACTTGTCGGGCGTCGCCCTGCGGGGAGATAGGAGGCATTTCCTGGAGTCGCTGGCGGACCCGGGCGCGAAGGTGGCCATGGGCTACGGCATTTCCAGCATCACCCTCAAGGGCGGCAGGTCCGTGGCGGGCATCGTCATCTCCGACACTCCCGAGCACGTGGACCTGGACAGCAGCGGCAAGGTGCTGCGCGTGGCGAGGACCGACATCGACTCGATGACGCCGCCCGTTTCCTCCATGCCGCCGATGGTTCACCTGCTTTCCGTCGACGAACTGCGCGACGTCATCGCCTGGCTGGCCGAGCAGAAGAAGGAAACAAAGAATGAGAAAAAGCGGCCTGAACCGGAACTGGTGAAGCCCTGATCTGCGGGCTTCCCGAGCGCTGGCGAAACCTGTAATCAACCCGCCAACACGATGAACCTCCGCCGCCTCTACCCGCTCAATGGATTTCAGCAACAGCGGCAGCTCTGGTCCTGGATCTCCTTCGACGTGGCGAACCAGTCGTTCACCCTCATCATCAACACGCTGCTGTTTTCCATCTTTTTCTCGAAGGTGGTGGTGCAAAACGACGCGATCGACGACCGGATCTGGGCGCTGACCTACGGTGGAAGCATGTTGCTCACCGCGCTGCTCTCCCCGCTGGCCGGAGCGGTGGCGGACGAGCGGTCGTGCAAGAAGCGTTTCCTCATCGCCTCCGGGCTGATGTGCGGAGTCTTCACCTGCGGGCTGGGATTCATCCAGCCGGGGCAGTTGTGGCTGGCGGTGCTGTTGTACGTGCCGGCGAATTTCGCGTTCTCCATCGGTGAGAACTTCCTCGCCAGTTTCCTGCCCGGGCTGGCGAAGCAGAACGAGGTGGGGCGCGTGAGCGGTTTCTCGTGGGCCTGCGCCTACGCCGCCGCGCTGCTGCTGCTGATCCTGACCGCCGCGGCGATGACGCTGCTCAAGCTGGAATCCGCGGACGCGTGGCGGCCGTTTTTCGTCTTCGCCGGGCTGTGGTTCCTCGCCTTCACCATCCCGACGGCGCTGTGGCTGCATGAGCCGCAGGTGCCGCGCGTCATCCATCCGGGGAAGAACCTGCTCACCGCCGGATTCGTGCGGCTGGGCGAGACGCTGAAGGACACGGCACGCTACAAGGACCTGGCAATCCTGCTGGCCGCGTCCCTCTTCTACGGCACGGGCATGAGCGTGGTGGTCTTCTTCGCCAGCAAGCTGGCGGTGGAGTATGGTTTCCAACAGGTGGACCTCGTGATCTTCGTGGCGGTCATCACCGTATCCGGCATCATCGGCACGATCATTCCCACGCTCTATCAGGACAAGCTCGGCCACCGGCGCTCGGTGCTGCTCTTTCTCGTGGTCTGGCTGGTGACGGCGCTCGGCTTCGCGCTTTACGCCCACCTTTACGACGCCCACAACGGCACGGGTGGGAAATACCCGACGTGGCCGCTGTGGCTGATAGGGAACCTGCTCGGCTTCGGACTCGGCTCGCTCGGCTCCGCGAACCGCGCGTTCGTCAGCTACCTCGCCCCGCCGAACCGCGAGGCGGAGGTCTTCGGCATCTGGGGGCTGATGTGGAAGCTGTCGGCGATCATGACCTTCCCCTTCGCCTGGGTGAAGGATACCATGGGCAACTCGCAGGCGCTGCTGGTGCTTGCCGGTTTCCTGTTCGCCGGGCTGGTTCTCACGCTCATGATCAACGAAAAGCGCGGCCACGACGCCGCCCGGAGCGTGTGACCCCCAATTTTTCTAAGAAAAAGGGTTTCCGTCCGTCCTATCATGGATTCTCTTTCCTTAAACCGTTTTGCCCATGGACTATAATTCCGACTTCGACGACCAATCCCAGCCAGTTCCCGTCAAACCCCACCGCTCCTTCTGGCAAAAGCTCGGCGCGGGATCGCTCTCCATTTCGCTGATCTTCCACGCCATCCTGCTCGCCGTCGGCCTGGTCTGGGTGTTCAAGATCATCCCGCCGGAACCGGAGAAAGTCGTGGACTTCATGCCGAAATCCGGCGGCGGCGGCTCACCCTCCGCCCAGTCCCAGCAAAAGAAGCATCAGGTCCGCATGGCCCAGCCGAATCTGGCCCGCGTCTCCGCCAAGGACGCCATCGGCAGCATCACCCTCCCCGAGCCTGAGGAAAACACCCAGATGACCTCGCTCGGCTCGCTCAGCAGCGGCAGCATGTCCAAGGGCCTCGGCGGCAACGGCGGCGGCGGCGGCAAGGGTGATGGCAACGGCCCGGGATTCGGTGACGGACTCGCCGCAGGCATGAGCGACGGCAAGGGTAACAAGAACCCTTTCGGCACGGCCACCCTCGACCGCGGCGCGCTCGTCGGCACATTTTACGACCTCAAGCAGACCAGCAACCGCGAGCCCACCGACATGACCGACGACCAGTTCCGCATTGAGACCGCGGACATCGTCAAACGCGGTTTCAAGGACAGCGTCTTCAGGAAATACTTCAAGGCCCCGCGCGAGCTCTATCAGACCAAGCTCCTCATCCCCATGATCCCGGCGGAAGGAGCTCCGGCCGCGTTCGAGGTCGAGAAGGAAGTGCAGCCGCGCCGCTGGATCGTAGTCTATCGCGGCGCCGTCAAGCCACCCCGCGCCGGGCGCTTCCGCTTCGTCGGCGCCGGTGACGACCTGCTCGTTGTCCGCCTGAACGGCCGCTCCGTCTTCGACTACGGCTACACCCTCGCCAGCACCGGCACCCACCTCTTCGGCCGCGGCGAAGACATGGACGGCACCAAGGAGGAGGATCAGGTCCTCGCCAAGGAGATCCGCAAGCTCAGCCCCATGAAGCTCCCCATCAGTTTCTACAAATACGCCTCCACCCCCAGACAGAACAGCCAGATCGGCGGCATGGCCGTAGGCCCCGAGTTCGAGGTCAAGGAGGGCCAGGTCTGCCCGATCGAGATCCTCATCGGCGAGATCCCCGGCGGCTCCTTCTCCGTCTCGCTCCTGATCGAGGAAATCGGCGCCACCTATCAAAAGGACCCCGCCGGCTTCCCCATCCTGCCGCTCTTCCGCCTGGACAACTCCCAGCCATCTACCGAACTCAAAGGCGAGGTCCCTCCCTTCGATCCCAACGGCCCGATCTGGAAATTCGTCCCCGGCGCCACCAAACGCGACATCTGAGTCCGTCACACCTCCGGCTTGCCCAGCGCCAGCAGGAGGATCGACGGCACCGGCAGAGGTTTCCCCAGCAGCAGATCTTCCATCAGATTCTGCAGCCACGGCCGGGAAACGGTCACCTCCTCCACCGTCAGCGCGTGCTTCCCCGGCTCCCCGCTGAGCCGGTAGCGGCTGATGTGGATCGCCACCGGCACCTCCTCCCCTTCCAGCACCAGCTCCGCGGAGATCGTCTTCTCCCGGCTGCTGATGTGCAGCTCCGTCAGCTTTCCATACCGGTCGATGCGCGAGCCCAGCAGGCTCTTCGCCGCCGCCGAGGTCAGAGTGTCCTTGATGCCGTTGAACATGATGGGCCCAAGCTAGCCCGGTCCGGCCCCGTTTCAACTTCTCTCCCGGAAAACCTCAGTCCCCCTCCGGCCCGATGCTGCCCAGCAGCCCCACGATCTCCGGCCGCAGCTGTCGCAGCTCGTTCCGGTGCACGTGGGTCAGCACTTCCAGCCGCGAGGCCCCGTCTTCCGTCAGACGCAGCACCACCGAGCGCCGGTCCGTGGCGGATACCTCCCTTGCCACCAGTCCGGCCGCCTCCAGCCGGTTCGCCAGCTCCACCGCCGTGTTGTGTCGGATCCTCAGACGCTCCGCCAGCCGCCCGATGTTCGCCTCTCCCGCCGGGCTGGCGCGGATCACCAGCAGCGCCTGATGCTGCTGCGGCGTCAGCCCTTCCTTCCCCGCCGCGATCTCGCTGAATTCCAGGAAGCATCGCAGCGCGTGGCGGAAATCCGCCAGCCGCGTGTAGTCCGCATCCGTCAGTTTCTTCTTGCGTGCCGCCATGCGCCGCTGATTTATATCGTCTCACGATACAAATCAAGCATCGTCCGCCACCCGCACCTCCCCTTCCGGATGAGTCATTTCAAATCCCTGCTCGGCATCGGGCTCAGCGCCGTCAGCTGGCGGGAAAAAGCCGTGTCCATGTTAGGCGGGCTGGTTTCCATCCTCTTCCTCACCTTCATCACCGAGCGCGTGCTCAGCCTCTCCGGCACCACGGCCGTCATCGCCTCCATGGGGGCGAGCGCCGTGCTGCTCTTCGCCGTGCCGCACGGCCAGCTCTCCCAGCCATGGCCCGTCCTCGCCGGGCACGTCCTCTCCGCCGTCATCGGCGTGGTCTGCGCGCAGCTCATCCGCGGGCCCGAGCTCGCCGCCGCCTTCGCCGTCTGCCTCTCCATCGGCATGATGCACCACTTCCGGTGCATCCACCCGCCCGGCGGCGCCACCGCGCTCACCGCCGTGTTGGGCGGCAGCGCCATCCATGAGATGGGCTTCCGCTTTGTCCTCTATCCGGTCCTGCTGAACTGCGTGCTCATGATCGGCATCGCCATCCTCTTCAACATCTTCTTCGGCTGGCGGCGCTACCCCGCCTTCCTCAGCCACCCCGAGGCCCAGCCCGCCCCGGACACGCCGTCCCATGAGGAAATCGTCGCCGCCCTCCGCAGCATCGACTCCTTCGTGGATGTGAACGAGGACGATCTCATCCGCCTCAGCCAGCTCCTTGCCACACGCCCCCGGAACAAGCAGTCTCCCGGCGGCAGTGCGCCCGCCTCCCCATGAACTTCGACCGCCTCGCCCCCTTCTATCGGGCGATGGAACTGCTCACCGCCGGCGGGAAATTACAACACTGCCGCACCGCCTTCCTCCATGACATCCCCGCCCCGCGGCGGGTGCTCCTCGCAGGCGAAGGCCACGGCCGGTTTCTGCCAGAGTGCGCCGCGCTCTTTCCGCAGGCCCGCATCACCGTCGTGGATTCCAGCGCACGCATGTTGGAAATCACCCGCCGCCGGACCGTCCCGGAGCGCGTCGAGTTCATCCATGCGGATCTGTTGGAGTGGGAGGCCCCGCCCGCCTCCTTCGACCTCATCGTCACCCACTTCTTCCTCGACTGCTTTCCCGCAGCCCCCCTGTCGGCCGTCATCTCGCGCCTGGGAAATGCCGCCACGGCGGACGCCCACTGGCTCCTCGCCGACTTCCAGGTCCCGCCCGGCCGCGCCGCCGCCCTCCGCAGCCGCGCCATCCTCGCCCTGCTCTACACCTTCTTCCGCCTTGCCACCGGCCTGCGCGCCCGCTCGCTCGTCCCGCCGGACGCGGATCTGGAAAAGGCCGGCTTCACCCGCTACCGCCGTATCACCCGCGACTGGGGCCTCCTCAAGAGCGAGTGGTGGCACCGCGCGCCGTGACCCCGGCGGCCCGGGACACGCCCGCAGGCGCGCGCCGGTCCATCACGGCGGGAAACGACGCGGGAACGACCTCCCTGCCCGGAGGGTGATGGAACCATCGAACTGGTTAGAATCCGCTTCGATCTTCCGCTGGACATGGAACCCAGGATCTTGATCCGGGCCACCATGATCGATCGTTATCTGCCATGGTCTGGTTCACTTATGGTCTTGAATTGCGAAGTCATAACATTTAGGTCCATGTTATGAATCCTCAATCTCGCAGGGCGTTTATCCGCTCAATCGCAATCTCTGCCCCCGGCGTGGGTGCGCTTGCGCCGCTCCTTTTGCGGGCCGCGGAAAACGCTCCGGATGAAAAACTCCCGACCGTCCGCCAGATCACCAAGGGCCCCCGTTTCCATTGGTTTGGTTATTACGACAAATTCCAGTTTTCTCAAGACCACCGGTTCGTGCTCTCCAACGAAGTGGATTTCGAGGGGCGCTCCCCCAGGGCGGATGACATGATTCGCATCGGCATGGTCGACTTGGAGGATGGAGACAAATGGATCGAGCTCGGCAACACCACTGCATGGAACTGGCAGCAGGGTTGCATGTTACAATGGGTCCCTGGCAGTGATCACGAAATCATCTGGAATGACTGCAAGAACGGCCGCTTCGTCGCCCACGTCCTCAATGTGAAAACCTCGGAAAAGCGGACTTTTCCCCACCCGGTCTACAGCCTCAGCCCGGACGGCAGGTCGGCCATCACTCCGGATTTCCGTCGTTTGAACGATTGCCGGCCTGGCTACGGTTACACCGGTATTCCCGATCCGAATCTGAATGTGCTCAAGCCGGCCGACAGCGGTGTCTGGAGCATGGACATGAAAACCGGAGAACAGGAACTGCTCTTCAGCTTTGCCGACATTGCGGCCATTCCATTCACCGGAAAGCCGGACTCGGCACCCAGGCCCGATGACAGGCATTGGTTCAATCATCTGCTATTCAATACCGACAGCACGCGGTTCTTCTTCCTCCATCGCTGGGCGAAGGCCGGCCCTGCCCCCGGCCCGTTCCGCACCCGTGCCTTCACGGCGGACCGCGACGGCAAAAACATCCATTGCATCGATCCTCACGGCGACACCTCACACTTCATTTGGAGAGATCCGCGTCATGTCATGGCGTGGGCTTGGCATCCTTCACACTCCAACAGGTTCTATCTGTA
Organism: Verrucomicrobiota bacterium; assembly: GCA_040388015.1. Classification (GTDB taxonomy): domain Bacteria; phylum Verrucomicrobiota; class Verrucomicrobiia; order Verrucomicrobiales; family Akkermansiaceae; genus Luteolibacter. Next base: position 131,360 of record JAZKCQ010000009.1, read on the forward strand.
TGAAGACAAGACCGACCGTGTCATGGTGGTCGGTGCCAACGACATGACCGAAAACGGTCACAATACTTACGTGCCTGGGCGGCACCAGGAATGGGTTCTCAATGACACCTACCCGGACAAGAACCGCCTCCAGCATCCCTATCTCTATCACATTCCCACCCGCCGAAAGCTCCCCCTCGGTCATTTCACCAGCCCTCCTGCCTACACCGGGGAGTGGCGCTGTGACACCCATCCGCGCATCAGCCGCGATGGCACCCAGGTGTGCATCGATTCGCCCCACAACGGCGGCCGCCAGCTGTTTTTGATTGATGTCCGGAGTCTGTTGACGTGACGGAGGGAGATGAAAGAGGAACCCCGGATGAACACGGATCAGGATTTGGAAATAATATTTTTCTGGAGCATTCCAAGCGAATTCCTGGTTGATCATGGAGTCTACGGTGGTGTTTCGTCTGGCGGAGAGGTTCTCGAGTTGTTGCCTTTGCCGCAGGTGAGCTTCACCTTCGCTGAAACCACCACAGTGTTCCGTGCGTCCTGACAAGTATCCCGCGCCCTGGCGTTCTGTAGCGTCGAGCTTGAGTCCCTTGGGCACGCCGACTGCCATCATCAGGTTACCCGAGGAGGCCATGCACAAGCTGGCAAGGCAAGCGATCAGGCCGTGGAAATTGGCGAGAGTATCTCATGGATTCAACTTCCAGATGCATTCGTCGCTGAGCCTTTGTCCAGCGCGCTCGGCGCGCGCCTGGATACGATTTTCGCCTGGAGTGAGCGTCACATCTTTCCAGATGAAGACCCCATTGCCATCGTTGTCGCGCGGGCCCAAGGAAACGCCGTTGTGCAGACATTCCGCCTTCGCGGCGTTGGAATAGATTTTAACATCCGTCACCGCTTGGGTGCGTTCGGTGAATCGGCGGCTGGTGATGTGGAGCACCGGCGCGCTGGACCAGTTGGCCTTGTAAAAATAAAACGCGTCTTTGCGGATCTTGTGGTCGTAAGTGACCAACCCCTTGTCGTTGCGGCCGGGAGTTCCGCCTTCATTGCGGCCCGCCGCGGTAAAGTCGGTCAGGCACCAAACGAATGTCCCCCAGATGTAGGGCCGAGTCTTCATCGCCGCCCACGCGGCTTCATGTGTAATGGATTGATATTCTTCGGGATGCCACTGGCCGCGGGTTTCGGGTGGGCGAGGATGATCCTCGTGCTGTGTCACATTGGCCCCGGCACCGTATTCGCTGATGGCAATTCCACCCGATCGGCCGTCGGTGCGGCGACGGTCGATGACAGCTCCGTAGTCGCTTGCTTGTCCGCCGTACCAACCTGGATAGATATTCCAACCCAACAGATCGCTGATCTTGTTCAATGCCGGCCATTCGCCTCGATTGGTCGCGGCGATCACCGGACGGGTGGGGTCCTCGCCATGGGCGGTGTTCCGCAGGTCCTGCAATATCCGGAAGGGATCCGCCTTGCCCGGATCCATCTCATTGAAGATGCCCCAGGTGAAAATCGACGGGTGATTGATGTTTTGCCGGATCAGGTCCAACAGCTGGTCGCGGGACGTTTGCGCGAACTCCGGCGAATCAGTGACCCGATTCACCAGCGGAATTTCCGCCCACACCAGGATGCCGGCGCGGTCGCACTGGCTGTGAAAATAATCGCTGTGCTGATAATGGGCACCACGAACGACCGTGGCGCCGATCTCCTTGAGCAAGGCCACGTCTTCGTCCAGATCGGTCTCATTCAGCGCCCATCCTTTGTCGATCCGGTCTTGATGCTTGTTCACTCCGTGCAAATGGTAGGGCTGCCCGTTCAGGAAGAACCCCTTCTCCGGATCGACCGAATAATAGCGCAGGCCCAGCGGCTCTGTGACGGTATCCACCACATCGCCTCCGGCAGTGCGCAATTCCACCACCGACTGATAGAGATACGGGTCCTTGATTCCGTTCCAAAGGTGCGGATCGGGCACGGTCACCCGAAGCTCGTAAGGGGCTGTCTTGCCCTGCGCCGTCGAAATCTCCCTCTCACTGCTCGCCACCTGGTTTCCGTTCGCATCCCGCACGACGGCCACCAGTGTTAGTTTCCGGCTTTTTTTGGCGGCGTCCGAAATCTGCAACGTGACATCCAGCACCGCCTGCTCGGCCGAGACACTTGTCTGCAACCAGGCGACGCCCGATGATCCGTGATCGGTCGGGGAGAAATTCTGTTCCCCGGTCACCAGCAGATGCACCGGGCGATACAGGCCGCCATAGACCGAGAAGTCCCCGCTCAAGGGGGCGATGTCCGCCTCCGGTTTATTGCTCACGCGCACCGCCAGTTGGTTCTTGCCGTCCGCCGCCAGGTGGGAGGTGATTTCAAGGGAGAACGCGCCGAAGCCGCCTCGATGCCCGCCCAACCGACGGCCGTTCAGATAGACGTCCGCCACCGTGCTCGCCGCCTCGAAGCGTAGGAAGTGCCGTTGGCCCTGCTTCGGCATGACTATCAACTCGCGCCGGTACCAGCCCGGCCCCTTGTAGAAATCCTTCCCTTGCTGAGCCTCTTCCCAGCCCCAGCAATGCGGCACTGTCAGCGACGACCAGCCAGCATCATCAAAATCTGGTTCAGCCGCCCCGGTGATCTCGCCTTGCTTGAATTTCCAACCGGTGTCCAACAGTGAACTTTCGCGAGCGAACCCACTGGTGGATAGGAACAGGGCCGTGGTCAGGAATAATAATACGGTGCGCATAAAAGAATTCGTTAACTCGGAATCAGCGAAGCAAACCGGGACCAGAGCCAGTTTGCGGTGGCAAACAAGGAAATGCATGAGTCTCCCGAGATGCCATCGGTACTGAGTGGCAGAGTTACGAGGAAGATCCGCTCCGGTTCATTGATCGCCCCACGGAGTCTGGCCGATACTTTCAATGACCCGGTTGAAACTGGTCAGTGTTCCGACTCGCCGGGCACTTCGGGAATTCCCGGATCATTGAGAATCTGGACGGCGGTGGCGCCAGCGAGGTTTTTCCAATCCTGAAGCACCCAGACGACTTTCTTATCCTTGGTCACCTCGATGAGTTGGGGGCCTTTGCCATTATTACCGCGGGAAGTGAGGATGGTGTTGCCATTGGCGAGACGGGTGGCGGTCTGCGGATGCGAAACAAAATGGTATTGCTCGGGAAGATCGTTGACGGTGTCGAACTGCCAGACGATTTCCTTCTTTTGATTCACTTCCAGCGTCACATGATCCGCCTCATTGGTGATAAGAGTATTGCCGTTCTTCAGGCGGATCGCGGCCCACGGTTGCTTGACATCATATCTCCAAATTTCTTTGAAATCCTTGTCAAACTCCGCGACGTAGCCCATCCCGAAGAAGGAGATCAAATAGGTTCCCTGGGCGGTGACACGTGCACGCCGGAACTGGCCGTGGATGCTATTGGGTTTGGGCTCCTTCTGGCTGGGGAGCACTTGCTCCACCTCGGTGACTCCCGTCTTGATGTTCACGATCTTCAGCTTCGGCGGCAATCCGTTTTCCACGAACATCACCTTGTCCAGGCCGATGGGCTGGCAGGTGTGAATTTCGGTATGCTCCGGAGTCCCCGGAGCTTTTTTGCAGTCGTAGCGCCAGATGACCTTTTTGTCCGGGGTAATCATCTCGATCCATTCCATCCGGGTGTAGAGAATGTTGCCATTGGAAAGCATCCACACATCATCGTATTCGTAGCTGGTGCCGGTGGAGTAGGTCCAGATCACCTTGCCATCGTTGACGAGAAACATTTTGTCGTAGTTCTCGCCGACATACAGCATCGGGTGCTGTGCGAGCCCCTTCCCAGGAAGACCAGGCGGCGTTTCCGTGATATTCCAATTCACCGGAGATTCGATCTCGTGGGGACCAAAAGCAGGAACGTCAGGGGCAGTGAACAGGTGAAGCACGTCCATGCAGGGAGTCGCCGCAGACACTTTTGTTGGAACGGTAAAGGCAGCCAGGCCGACGGCCGAAAAAATTGCCAGGGAAGGGCGGTATTTGGTGATCATGTTTTGGTGGGTTTTGTTAGCGAGATCGGGTGAAGGCTCCCTCTGGTTGAAGCGAGGGTGGGTTCGGTGACGCCGCTGCCTAAGGCTGGCAGCTCCCCGGATACGAGTTGGTCCGCGACGTTTGTCAGTCCCCAAATCTTTCTGCAACAAACTCCCCAAATGGGGGGGGGGACCGAACTGCCCCCAGATGCTGTTTGAATCCGAAAAAATCAGACCAAGTCGACCTCCATATTTTGGCCGCCATCACTTTGTCCGGACCGCGATCGACTATTTGCTGAAAGGCCAGGTCCGGTTCTTCCGATGCAGTCTCATCCCCCTTGCCCGAAACGCAAACGCACGAAAGTGCGTATAAACAAGCACCAGTCGGTCGCAGATGGCCGCTACATTTCGGGACGGGCGAAATAAATTTCGCGGTCCGGGGGATATGCGTTTATGACTCCGCCACGATGCCTTTCCGACTTGAGAGTGACTACCAGCCTGAGGGGGACCAGGCGCAGGCGATTGCGAAGCTGACGAAGTCGCTGGAGGCGGGGAACCGGCACCAGACGCTGCTGGGGGTGACGGGCTCGGGGAAGACGTTCACGATGGCGAACCTGATCAAGAACCATGGGAAGCCGACGCTGATCATGTCGCACAACAAGACGCTGGCGGCGCAGCTCTACTCGGAGTTCAAGAACTTCTTCCCGCACAACGCGGTGGAGTACTTCGTTTCCTACTTCGACTACTATCAGCCGGAGGCCTACATCCCGCGGAGCGATACCTACATCGAGAAGGATTCGTCGATCAATGACGAGATCGAGCGATTGCGGCTGAGCACGATGGGCTCGCTGCTGACGCGGCAGGACACGATCGTGGTGGCCTCGGTTTCCTGCATCTACGGCCTTGGCTCGCCGGAGGACTATCAGCACATGATGGTGCCGACGTGGGTGGGGCAGAAGCTGACGCGGGAGGAGTTTCTATCCTCGCTGGTGGGGATGCTTTTCGAGCGGAACGACATCGCCTTCGGCCGGGGGAAGTTCCGGGTGCGCGGGGATGTGGTGGAAGTACACCCGGCCTACCTGGACGAGACGGCGATCCGGGTGGAGTTCTTCGATGACGAGGTGGAGCGGATCACGAGCATCCATACCCTAACGGGGCACACGATCGACCGGCTGGAGAACCACACGTTTTTCCCGGCGAAGCAGTTCGTAACGTCCGGAGACAAGATGAAGCGGGCGATGGTGGCGATCCGGGAGGAGGCCAAGGATCAGGTGGCGAAGTTCGAGAAGGAGGGAAAGCTGATCGAGGCGCAACGGCTGCGGATGCGGACGGACTATGATCTGGAAATGATGGCGGAGATGGGATTCTGCCAGGGAATCGAGAACTACTCGCGGCACATCACGGGGCGCGAGCCGGGGGCACGGCCCTACACGCTGCTGGATTTCTTCCCCCGGGATTTCCTGCTGCTGGTGGATGAGAGCCATGCGACGATTCCGCAGGTGGGTGGGATGTATGAGGGCGACAAGAGCCGGAAAACGGTGCTGGTGGACCACGGATTCCGCCTGCCGAGTGCGCTGGACAACCGGCCGCTCCGGTTCGAGGAGTTCATGGAGATGACGGGGCAGCGGGTTTATGTTTCGGCGACGCCGAGTGCGTTCGAGGTGATCAATTCGCGGCCGGAGAACAAGAATTTCATCGAGGTGAAGGGCAAGGATGAGGGGGGGAAGCGGATCTCGCTGTTCGACCTGAAGAAAGCGAAGATCAAGCCGAGCGGGAATGACGAGCCGGTGGAGAATTTCCACCCCGAGAAGCGCGGGACGCCGCTGGTGGTGGAGCAGATCATCCGCCCGACGGGATTGCTGGATCCGGTGCTGATCCTCCGGCCGCTGAAGGGGCAGATCGACGAGACCATCGAGCTGTGCCGCCAGCGGGTGGAGCGCGGGGAACGGGTGCTGGTGACGACGCTGACGAAGCGGACGGCGGAGGACCTGAACGAGTATCTGCTAGGGACGGGGCTGAAGTGCCGCTACCTGCACTCGGACATCGACGCGGTGGAGCGGGTGGAAATCCTGCGCCAGCTGCGGGCGGCGACGTTTGATATTTTGATAGGTATCAACCTGCTGCGGGAGGGACTGGATCTGCCGGAAGTCTCGCTGGTGTGCATTCTGGACGCGGACAAGGAGGGATTTCTCCGCAACGAGACGTCGATGATCCAGACGGCGGGTCGGGCGGCGCGTCACATCGGCGGCGAGTGCGTGCTTTTCTGCGATAAGGTGACGGATTCGATCCAGGCGCTGATCGACGTGACCGAATACCGCCGGACCCGCCAGCAGGCGCACAACGAGGCGCACGGGATCACGCCGCAGAGTGTGAAGCGGGCGATCCAACAGAGTTTGCACACCCACGAGAACGCCAAGGAGCACGCGGACAAGCTGAACAGCTCGCTGGTGGCGGACGATGTGGAGACCTACGACAAGCTGCGGGTGATTTCCGAGCTGGAGGAGGAAATGCGTGAGGCGTCGTCGCGGTTGGAATTCGAGCGGGCGGCGCATTTGCGCGACCAGATCAAGGCGCTGAAGAACGATTCCCCCGCCCCGCCGATGAAGACGGTGAAGTATCCTGCCGGGAAGAAGGGCAGGTCGCGGAAGTGAGGGATTTCTTGACCCCATGGCACGTTTGATGCACGGGAGACCGCATGTTTCCTGCGAAAAGCGACCGGCCTTACTTCGACGCGTGGCTGCGCCGGACCGGCCGCCAGTTCGCGGTGAGCGGACGGCTGACAGAAACGGCGATGGCGCTGGCCGCGTCGGAAGGCGGGACGGTGGATGAATGGCGCGCCCGGCTGCGGGTGCTGCTGGAGGGAGACGAGATTCCGTCGCTGGATCTGCTGATGCGGATCGACATGCTGCTGGCGGGTCCCTCGAAGACGCCGCGCGGAGACGACCCGCAGGAGTTGTTATTTTAGGGGCGGCGGATGGGCCGCGGGATCAACCTGCCGGACACTTTCCGGCGGACCGGGCAGGGTGAGCGGCGGCTGTTTTTGGCATGCGGTTTGCAGCCCCGGCGGGGGATTATTTCACTTTGGGAATAAATCCTCTTGCTGAGCACCGCCTCTAACTGATCGAATCGCCCCGCCGATGCATCGTTTCCAATCACAATCCACCATCACCCGGCTCAGGTCCGCGGCGTTTCTGATCTGCCTGAAATGCCTGCTGGTCCCGGCGGTGGTGGGGCTTTTGATTTACTCGATCCTCCGGGATGACCGCCAGCTGACCTACGTGGCGATCGGTCTGGGAGGAGTGACGATCCTGGTGATCATCTTCCAGTGGATCCTCGCCTCCAGAGCGCGCTGCCCGCTGTGCATGACGCCGGTGCTGGCCACCAAGGGGTGCTCGAAACACCGGAACGCACGGACCGCCTTGGGAAGCTACCGGCTGCGCGCGTCGCTGGCGATTTTGTTCAAAGGATCCTTCCGCTGCCCTTACTGCAACGAGCCTTCCGTGCTGGAAGTCCGCACGAGGCGGTAGGAAAATGGCGCCGGGAAGTGTGGGAAATTTCGTCCTATCCGTGGGATTGACAGACTTGCCCGATCCGTCGAGCGTGCGCGCATGAATTTCATTACGAAATCCTTGAGAGCCATGATCCCGCACGCGGCCGGGCTGGCACTTGCCATCTCCGCCACCGCCCGCGCTGAAACAGTCATGCCAGAAACTCCATCCGACGTAGCCGCCGCCCCAGCCGATGCCGCCAAAACCGCATCCGGCCTCGCCTCCAAAGTCCTCCAAGCAGGCAAAGGCGACAAGAAACCCGCCGCAGCGGACACCGTGACGGTGCATTATTCCGGCTGGACCACGGACGGAAAACTTTTCGACAGCTCGGTGCAACGCGGCCAACCCACCAGTTTCCCGCTCAACGGCGTGATCAAGGGCTGGACCGAGGGCCTCCAGCTCATGGTCGAGGGAGAGAAGCGCCGCTTCTGGATCCCCGCCGGTCTCGCCTACGGCGAAAATCCCGGCGGCGGCCGTCCCGGCGGACTCCTTGTGTTCGATGTCGAGCTGATCTCCATCAAGCAGGCGCCCAAGCCACCCGCCGATCTCTCCGCCGCTCCTGCCGACTCCGAGAAGTCGGCTTCCGGTCTCTGCTCGAAAGTCATCGAAAAGGGCACCGGTAGCACGCATCCCAAGGATGGTGACACCGCGAAACTCAATCTCTCGCTCTGGAGCAACGACGGCAAGCTCCTCGAAAGCACCGCCCAACAGGGAGCTCCTGCCGACGTGGCCCTGGACCAGCTCGGCATCGGCGGCCTCGCCGAGGGCATCAAGCTGATGGTCGCCGGAGAGAAGCGCCAATTGTGGATCCCCGCCAAGCTGGCCTTCGGTGAAAACCCGCCGCCCAACGTCCCCGCCGGCGGTCTCGTCGTGGAAGCGGAACTGATTTCCATCAAGGAAGGCATCCCGGCTCCCGCCACTCCATCCGATGTCGCCGCGGCTCCCGCCGATGCGGAAAAGACGGCCTCCGGACTGGCCTCGAAGATTCTCGCAAAGGGAACCGGCAGCGCCCACCCGAAGTCCACTGACAATGTCACGGTTCACTATTCCGGATGGACCACGGACGGCAAACTCTTCGACAGTTCCGTGAAACGCGGAGAACCTACCAGCTTCCCGCTCGATGGAGTCATCAAGGGCTGGACCGAGGGCCTCCAGCTCATGGTCGAGGGAGAGAAGCGCCGCTTCTGGATCCCCGCCGGTCTCGCCTACGGCGAAAATCCCGGCGGCGGCCGTCCCGGCGGACTCCTTGTGTTCGACGTCGAGTTGATCAAAATCGGCAAATGACAGTTCACCGGTCATACCTTCTTCCAGCCGCTGTCGCCCTCACCCTGGCGTCGTGCGCCCAGCCGGCGCGCGAGGCTCCGGTGAAGAAAACGCAGGCCACGGCTCCGGATCCGGCAGTGAAACCGAAGCCCGTCCGCATGAACGGACGCGGCAAGCTCACTTCCATTTCGCTGACGGAATTCTTTCCGATGCAGCAATCCGGCAGCGTCCTGATCTATGACGCGAGGCCCGGATTTTTCTACGGACTCGGCCACATCCCCGGCGCCATCAACATGCCCAAAGAGGGATGCGACGCGCAGATTGTGAAACGAGAGTCCGAAATCAAGGCCGCCCTGGCGGCGAAGAAAACCATCGTCGTTTACTGCACCAACCTCCTCTGTCCCGATGCCCGTGCGGTTGCCAACCATCTGGCAGGCTACGGCTACTCCTCGTCCATCCTCACCGGTGGCTGGGAAACCTGGAAGGACAGCGGCATGCCGACCGAATAATCCACTCATTTTCCAACTCTCATCCATCCACACATGTCTTCATTCTCCAACGTCACCGTCGATGCCAAAGCCAACGTTTACTTCGATGGCCGCGTCGTCTCCCACACCGTTTATTTCGCCGATGGCACCAAGAAAACCCTCGGTCTGATCTATCCGGGCAAGTTCCATTTCGGCACCGCCGCTCCCGAGCGCATGGAAATCATCGCCGGCTCGTGCGAGGTCATTCTTGACGGCACCACCGACGTGCTGGTCATCGAAGCAGGCACCGCCTTCGACGTCGCGGGCAACAGCGGCTTCACCATCAAGGTCATCGACGGCATCTGCGAATACATCTGCTCGTTCCTTCCGGCCTGATGCCTCGCCCCGGGCTCATCCTGAAATCCGCCGCGCCGTTCCTGGTCGCGGCGGCACTGGGTGCGTGCGGCATCCGCCTTCCCGACGCCCCACCCGTCACCTATCAGGCGGAAGCGAGCAAACCGGATTTCGTCCCGGGCAAAGGCAAAAAAGAACCCGACGTGCTCGTCTGGCTCATTGCCGACGAACTGCACACCGGCATGGTCTTCGAATACGACTGGCTGCTGGAGTCCGGCTTCGTCCCGCCGGATGGCTTCGGAAAACCCAAATACGTCACCCTCAGTTGGGGAAACCGGACGGCCTACGTCGAGAAAGGACTGCACAGTCCCGGCAAGTTCGTGCGCGCCATGTTCACCCGCAGCCCCTCGGTGATGGAGCTCATCCCGGCCAACTGGAACGTCGTGGAGGTCTGCCCGCATCAGCGCATCTGGCGGAAACTCGTGCCGCGCGGACGCGGCAGGGATCTCGCCGCATTTCTCAACGACTGCAGCGACCAGGGACCTGATGGAAAACCCATCGTCTGCGGCACCTCAAGCTGGGGCGGCGGCGTTCTCCTGGAGTCACGCCACGTCTATTTCCTGCCGCGAGTCTGCAACGTCTGGACCGTGCAGGTCATCGAATCGTTAGGCGGTGAGATGCATCCGTGGCTCGCCGTCACCGCCAACGGACTGATCCGCCAGGCGGAAAGGCCGCCGAACGATTTCGAACAGATCTGGTGGGGCGGCGGCCTCTCCCCGCAACCCTAACACTCGATCCGCAGCCGCGCTTCCCGCCGCCTCAGCGTTCCGCCGCCGGGCAGATTGATCGCCGCGGGGTTTCCCACGTCCAGCAGGCCGAGGCCCCGCTCGATCAGCTCACGATCAATGGACCCGACGCCCCCTTCCTGGAGAAACTTCCGCAGGGCGATTCTCTGGAGCGCGACCGGCAGCGCGCGCAGGACGGGCAGATGCAGCCGCCCCTGCGGATCCAGCACCTTCGCCTGATCCAGCGCCCACGCTTCGAGAGCCTCCGCCTCTTCCGTCTCCGATGCTCCGCGGGCCAGGGCGGACACGGCGTCGCGGCCGGAAATCTCACCGAGCAGCGGCAGCGCCTCATGGCGCAGGCGGTTGCGGATGGCGATGGGTTCCGCGTTGCTCGCGTCCTCCCGCCATCGGTGGCCGTGCGATTTCAACCATGCGATGAGATCCTCACGACGGATCTCCAACAGCGGGCGGATCAGTTCAAGTCCGACACTTTCCCCGGCTGTCAATTTCCGGCTCTTGCGCATGCCCTTCAGGCCATGTGATCCACGCAGGAGATTCCACAGCACCGTCTCCGCCTGATCGTCCGCATGGTGGGCCAGCAGGATCCGCGGGCAGCGGTGCTTCTTCGCGCATTCGGCGAAAAACGCGAGCCTCGCATTCCGCGCGGCGGTTTCCAGGGATTCGGAGCGCTCGTTCATGAGCTCCTTCACATCGGCACGGGCCATTTCGCAATCCAGTCCGAGCTGATCCGCGAGACGCCGCACGAATTTCGAATCCCCGGTCGATGCCCGCCCGCGCAAGCCGTGGTCGAGGTGACAGACGACGAGATTCCGGAAACCGGATCCGACCAGCAAGTGGAGCAGCGCCACCGAATCGGCACCACCGGAGACACCGATCAGCCAGCGCCTTCTGCGGGAGGCGCTGGAGAACCAAGGGATTTTTTCAGCGAGCGTCACCGGGCTGTTCTGCCAGTCATCCACCTTCCGGACAAATCCCATTTTTGAATCACAGGGAAGACTCGGGCGGGACATAGGCGACCCTCGCCGCCTTCACCGCGTCATGATGATCCTCAGCCCACTGATAGAGCGGGACGAGTTTCTCCAACAACGATTCCCCCAGCGACGACAGCGTATATTCCACCTTGGGCGGGATACTCGGATAGACCTTGCGGGTGACCAAGCCGTCCTGTTCCAAAGTTCTCAGCGTCTGCGCGAGCATCCGTTGGGAAATGTCGCCCACCGCACGTTTCAAGACCGTGAATCGCATGGTGCCTCCGGAAAGTGTCGCCAGAACCAACAGGCTCCAGCGGTCGCCGATCCGATCCAACACGTCTCTCACGGGACATTGGAGGGCGCGATCTGTGCCTCGCTCAACAGGTGGGAAATTAAGATTCATGGCGTTTGATGGGATGGTTACTTCGGCGTAACTGACTGACAAAAAAGACCCCTCTTGTGGGAAATTTGCGAATCGGTATGTTTTCGTAACCGACTTCACAAACCATACCGAGTCCGGTTCTTCACGTCAAACCACTACACCATCATGAGCACAGCTCCCACATTGTTCGTCACCGGAGCCTCCGGTCAACTCGGCCGTCAGACGGTCGAATTCCTTCTCGCCTCGGGAAAAGGCGACATCATCGCCGGATCCCGCGACCCGGCAAAAATCGCGGACTTGGTCGCAAAAGGAGCCGAAGCGAGGGCCGTCGATTTCGACCACCCGGACACCCTCGCCGCCGCATTTGAAGGGGTGGATCGGCTGCTGCTGGTCAGCACGGATGCCATCGATCAGCCCGGCCACCGGCTTGTCCAACACACGGCCGCGATCAAGGCCGCGGTGGCCGCCGGGGTGAAACACATCCTCTACACTTCCGCCACCCGCGCGGCTCCGGATTCCGCCTCCATCGCCCTGCAGGATCACTATGAAACCGAGCAGGCCGTGATTGCCTCAGGGCTCAGCCACACGATCCTGCGCAATGCCCTTTATGTCGACAATCTACTGATGTCTCTGCCGCAAATCATCGCTTCCGGCCAATGGTTCCACGCGGCCGCCGCTGGGAAAATCTCCAGAGTCACGCGGGAGGATTGCGCCCGGGTCGCAGCCGCCGCACTGGCAGCCGATTTCATGGGCAATCGCATCCTCGAAATCAGCGGACCGGAACTCCTGACCTGTGATGAAACCGCCGCCATCATCAGCCGTCTGTCAGGAAAGCAAGTGACCGCCATCGCCATCGACAAGGCGGGCCTGATGGATGGACTCGCCGAGGCTGGCCTGCCGGATATTTTCGTCAGGCTCCTCGCCACCTTCGACACCGCCCAAGCAAATGGGGAATTCGAAATCCTCACGTCGGTGATCCGAGATCTCACCGGCAGGGAGCCCGCCACGGTGGAAAGTTTCCTCGCCAGCCACCTCTGACATTTCTCCGGATCCAGTGGAAAGCCATCGAGTCCCGCAGGCCGGTGGCTTTCCGCAATCCGGATTCCGTGCTTGGCACCGGCTGGGATTGTCATGAAACTTCTGTCCATGCAAACCGCAGCATTTCTCAAGGACCTCTTCGATCTATCCGGAAAAACCGCAGTCATCATCGGCGGCACCGGCGAACTTTGCGGCACCATGGCCGTCGGCCTCGCCCGCGCCGGTGCGGAAGTCGTTCTGGGCGGACGGATCCCCGAAAAGGCCGAGAAGCGGCTGGCGGAAATCGAGTCCTTCGGCGGCAAAGGCTATTTCGTCCCGGTCGATGTGACCTCGCGCGAGTCGCTGCATTCGCTTCTCGAAACCGTCCTCGACCGCTCCGGCCAGGTCGACATCCTCATCAACGGCGCGGGAACCAATTCCCCCACCCCATTCTTGGAAATTCCCGAAGATGAATATCAGAAAATCATCGATACCAACCTCTCCGCCGTCTTCCGCGCCTGCCAGGTGTTCGGCCAATATTTCGTCGATGAGGTCCGGCCCGCGTCCATCATCAATCTCGGCTCCATTTCCGGATTGAATCCCCTCTCCCGCGTTTTCACCTACTCCGCGTCCAAGGCCGCGGTTCACAACCTCACCCGCAACCTCGCCCGCGAGTGGGCCGACAAGGACATCCGCGTCAACACGCTGGTTCCGGGATTTTTTCCCGCCGAGCAGAACCGCAAGGTGCTCGATGAAACCCGCGTCCTCGACATCCTCCGCCAGACCCCGGCCTCGCGCTTCGGAAATGCGGACGAGCTCATCGGAGCCACGCTGCTCCTCGCGTCCGCCAAAGCCGGCTCCTTCATCACCGGCATGGAAATGATCGTCGACGGCGGCTTCCAGGCGATGTCGATCTGAACCAAATCCCGGAATTTACAGCATTCGTTTTCAGCCTGAATTCCCGCCTCTTCGTAGCGCTTGCACCTGCCTGAATGCTGGTGTATCGCCTGCGGCGCGGCGGGTGATCCCGTCCTACCCCTTCCTATATGATCAAGTGGATTCTCCAGAAAATCGTCGGCAGCAAGAACCAGCGCGAAGTGCGCCGCATCCGCCCGACGGTGGCCCGCATCAATGAGATTGAAGAGGCCCTCCAGCGCGAGCCTGTCGAAAAGCTGCGTGAATTCACCGCGAAATGGCAGGCAGATCTCGCCCGCTACCACGCCCTCGATGCTCCGCCGAAGCCGGTGGTCGAGCGCATGGACGACGCGGAACTCCGCGCCACCGCCGAGGCTCTCGAAGGCCGGCTTGCCGCCCTGCGCGGCGAGTTTCCCTCGTTGCCTTCCACCATCCTCGCCACCGCCCAATCCATCGAATCCGCAAAGGCGGCGTTCCATGAGGTCGAAGGTGATTTTCCCAAGGCGCGCGCCAAGTATCTGGAGAAAATCCTGCCCGAGGCCTACGCCGTCGTGAAGAACGGCGCCCGCCGCATGTGTGGCTCCGAGATCCTCGTCAACGACCACACCCTCAAATGGGAAATGATCCATTTCGACGTCCAGCTCGTCGGCGGCATCGCCCTCCATCGCGGGATGATCGCGGAAATGCAGACCGGTGAGGGCAAAACGCTCGTCGCCACCCTGCCCGTCTATCTGAACGCCCTGACCGGCCTCGGTGTGCATGTCGTCACCGTCAACGACTACCTTGCGAAACGCGACTCGGAGTGGATGGGGTCGCTCTTCCGCTTCCTCGGACTCACGGTCGGCACGATCCAGAACCAGATGCCGCCGTGGGAACGCCGCGCCGAGTATGCGTGTGACATCACCTACGGAACGAACGCCGAATTCGGCTTCGACTACCTGCGCGACAACGGCATGGCCTCCACCAAGGACGAGCAGGTCCAGCGCGGCCACTACCTCGCCATCATCGACGAAGTGGACTCCATCCTCATCGACGAAGCGCGCACGCCGCTCATCATTTCCGGACCGTCCACCCAGTCCTCCCATCAGTTCGACAAATACAAGCCGCTCGTCGAGCAGCTCGTGAAGAAGCAGACCGAGCTTTGCAACAACCTCGCCTCCGAAGCGAAGCAGTTGCTGGATGCCGGTGATTCTGTCGCCGCCGGCCGCGCGCTCTTCAAACTCAAGCTGGGCCAGCCGCGCAACCGCCAGCTCATGCGCTTCATGGAAGAGCCGGAAATGCGCAAGCTGTTGGAAAAATCCGAACTTTCCTTCCACCAGGACGCGCAGAAGAAAGAACTCTTCGCGCTCAAGGAAGAGCTCTATTTCATCATCGATGAAAAGGGCCACGACTCCGATCTGATGGAAATGGGCCGTGAATATCTCTCCCCCGGCGATCCGGAATCCTTCACCCTTCCCGATCTCGGAACGCTCTACGCCGACATCGACACGAACCGCGACCTGAACGACGAACAGAAGATCACCGCCAAGGAAGACCTCCAGGTGCGGATGGATTCCCAAGCCGAAAAAATCCATAACATCTCCCAGCTCCTCAAGGCCTACTGTGTCTTCGAAAAGGACGTCCAGTATGTGGTCAAGGACGACAAGGTCATCATCGTCGATGAAAACACCGGCCGCGAAATGCCTGGCCGCCGCTGGTCCGACGGCCTCCATCAGGCGGTCGAAGCCAAGGAGAGCGTCTCCATCGAAAAGGAGACCCAGACCTTCGCCACGATCACGATCCAGAACTATTTCCGTCTCTATCAAAAGCTGGCGGGCATGACCGGCACCGCGGAAACCGAAGCCGCCGAGTTTCACGACATCTATCGTCTCGACGTGCTGCCGATCCCGACCAACACGCCGAACATCCGGATCGACGACAACGACCAGGTCTTCAAGACCCGTCGTGAGAAGTTCAACGCGGTCATCGCCAAGATCGAGGAAGCGCACGGCAAGGGCCAGCCGGTCCTCGTCGGCACCGCATCCGTCGAATCGTCCGAAACCCTCGCCCGCATGCTCAAGCGTGCGAAGATCCCCCACTCCGTCCTCAACGCGAAGTTCCACGCACAGGAAGCTGAAATCGTTTCCGGCGCGGGCCAGCTCGGTGCTGTCACCGTTTCCACCAACATGGCCGGCCGGGGAACCGACATCAAACTCGCCCCGGGTGTTCCCGAAGTCGGCGGCCTGTTCGTCATCGGCACCGAGCGCCACCAGAACCGCCGGATCGACCGCCAGCTCCGCGGCCGTTGCTCGCGTCAGGGCGACCCGGGCCGTTCGCAGTTCTTCATTTCCTTCGAGGACGACCTCATGCGCAACTTCGCCGCCGCGGACCGCATGACCGCGATGATGGAACGCTTCGGCATGAAAGAAGGCGAGGCTCTCGAGCACTCGTGGCTCAACCGTTCGGTCGAAACCGCCCAGAAGCGGGTCGAGCAACGCGACTACACCGGCCGCAAGCGCGTGCTCGATTTCGACGACGTGATGAACATGCAGCGCGAGGTCGTCTACGGCTATCGGAACGAGGTGCTCACCACCGAAGTCCCGCGCGATCTGGTCAATGAGATCATCGACGAAACCATTCCCGCCAAGGTCCACGAATACATGGCGGACCGCGACCTGAGCCAGCCCGACTACAACGAGCTGATGCACTGGGTGAACGCCACGCTGCCGGTCAGCGTGACCAGCGATGATTTTCTAAACGCGCAGAACGAGGAAGCCATCTCCGCCCTGCTGGTCGACAAGGTCAAGGAAGCCTACGAAGCCCGCGTCGGCGATCTGCCGATGGAGGTGCTCGATCAGGAAGAGCGCCGCATGGTGCTCGTCGCCATCGACAAGCAATGGCAGGCGCACCTTTATAACATGGACGCCCTGCGCGAAGGAGTCGGTCTCCGTGCCCAAGGACAGAAGGACCCGCTCGTCGAGTACAAGAACGAGGCCTACAACCTGTTCGTCACCCTGATGGATTCCATCAAGCAGGAGGCGCTTCAAAACCTCTTCCGCTCCGCGGCGAATCTCGAGGCATTCCTCCGCCAGCTCCACAGCGCGCCGCAACAACTCCACGGAGGCGAAGCCGCCCTGACCCAGGACAACGTCGCCATCTCAGGCAGCTCCGCCAATCTCGACGCCGCGTCCATGCCTTCACCGGAAGGAACGACGCTCAAGCTGAATCTCCCGAAACGGAAACCCAGCTTCTCCATCGAGACCACCGGCCGCAACGCCACCTGCCCCTGCGGCTCCGGCAAGAAATTCAAGCAATGCTGCGGCAAGGATGAGAACGAGGTGATCTGAGGCGTCTCGGGTCGTTAGGACGAATGTCATGTCGAAACCCCGGCCCAAGCCTGTCGATCCCTCCGAACTCCCCGCGCTGGCCCTCGCCACGATGGCCGGTGCGAAGTTTCCGATGCTGGCGACCATGGACGGCGGCCAACCACGGCTGCGGCCGGTTTCCCCGGTGAGGACCGAGCGTTTCACGGTTTTTCTGGCGAACCTCCGCTCGTATGGAAAGACCTTGGAGATTGCCTCCAATCCGAAGGTCGAACTCTGTTATCTCGATGACAGCCACGACCAGGTCCGCATCACCGGAGCCGCATCCGTCGTGACCGACCGCGGATTGCTGGAGTCGATCTGGAATGAGAATCCCCTGCTCCGCACCTACCTCGGCTCCATTGACAATCCCGAGCTGATTATTTATCAGCTCACCCCGAACCGGGTCCGATTCATGCGGGAATGGGCGCTGGAGTATTACGAGATTCCCGTCGATTGATTTTCCCATGCGTCTCGATCGTTTCCTCATCCGCCGGGGCACCCATTCCGGCAAGGAAGTCGCACGACTGCTGGCCGATGGTTCGGTGTCGGTGAACGGAGAAATCGAAACCAGCGGCTTGCGGAAGATCGACCGTTTCAGCTGCGTGGAGCTGGGAGATGAGATCCTCCAATCTCTGGAGGCTGTCTATCTGATGCTTCACAAGCCGGCCGGTTATCTCAGCGCGACGACGGATCCCCGGCACCCGACGGTCATCGAGCTGATCGACCATCCGATGAAAAACGAACTGCATCTGGCAGGCAGGCTAGACCGGGCGAGCACCGGATTGCTCTTGCTGACGAACGACGGACGCTGGTCGAAGGGAGTGACGGAGCCGGTCGAGGAGATTTCAAAAGTCTATCGGGTGACGACGCGTGAGGTGATCGCTCCCGAAACAGCGGACATTTTCGCCGCCGGAATCTATTTCGCCTACGAGGATCTGACGACCCGGCCCGCCTTATTGGAAGTGCTCTGCGAGCGCGAGGCACTGCTAACCATTCATGAGGGCCGCTACCATCAGGTGAAAAGGATGTTCCATGCCGTCGGCAACCAGGTGCTGAGCCTGCACCGCGAAAGCATCGGACCGCTCGTATTGGACGGACACCTGCCGGTCGGGAAATTCCGGAAACTGACTCAGGAAGAGGTTTCCTTTTTCGCGAAACCTTGAAGTTTCCCGATGCTTTACACCTTGCGGCATTTCCCGAAGATCGCGGCATGAGATTCGCCGAAATCCTGTCCCGCACCTCCTCCCTCGTCGCTATGATTCTCGCCACCGGTTCCCTGAACTCGACCGCCGCTCCGGATGCAAAGAAGGGAGACAACCCGGTTTTCCCCGGCTGGTATGCGGACCCGGAGGGCATCGTGTTCGACAAGACCTATTGGATTTACCCGACATTTTCCGCGCCCTACGACCACCAATTGCACTTCGACGCGTTCTCGTCGCCGGATCTGGTGAAGTGGACGAAGCACGAGAACATCCTAAGCACCAAGGAAATCAAATGGGCGAATCGTGCGATGTGGGCTCCGTCGATCATCCTCAAGGACGGGAAGTATTTCCTGTTTTTCGGCGCGAACGACATCCAGAACGACCAACAACCCGGCGGCATCGGCGTCGCCGTGTCGGACAAGCCGGAAGGCCCTTACAAGGACCACCTCGGCAAGCCGTTGATCGACAAGTTTCACAATGGCGCGCAGCCGATCGACCAATACGTTTTCAAGGACGCGGACGGCTCACATTATCTCATCTACGGCGGATGGAAGCATTGCAACATCGCCAGGCTCAAGGATGACTTCACCGGCTTTGTCCCTCAATCGGACGGCACGATTTTCAAGGAAATCACTCCGCAGGGTTATGTCGAAGGTCCCTGCATGTTCATCCGCGAAGGGAAATATTACTTCATGTGGTCCGAGGGCGGCTGGACCGGCCCGGACTACAGTGTCTCCTATGCGATCGCCGACTCCCCCTTCGGTCCGTTCACCCGGATCGCGAAAATCCTCCAACAGGATCCCGCCATCGCCACCGGAGCCGGCCATCACTCGGTGATCCACGTGCCCGGCAAGGACCGCTGGTTCGCGGTCTATCACCGCCGGCCTCTCACCGAGAACGGAGCCAATTCACGGGAAACCTGCATCGATGAAATGTTCTTCGATGAGAAGGGCCTGATCAAACCGGTGAAAATGACCAATGAAGGCGTGGACGCGGTGACGATCGACTGAAGACCCGCGCCGGATTATTCCGGACTCGGTATATCGAGTGCTAAGGTAGGACGACCCATGGAATCCGAAAT
Organism: Verrucomicrobiota bacterium; assembly: GCA_040388015.1. Classification (GTDB taxonomy): domain Bacteria; phylum Verrucomicrobiota; class Verrucomicrobiia; order Verrucomicrobiales; family Akkermansiaceae; genus Luteolibacter. The sequence continues at coordinate 150,685 of JAZKCQ010000009.1, forward strand.
CGCAGGCTGGTTGAGTGTCGTGTTCCGCTTCGTGCACGTGCTGGCCGCGATCATGTGGATCGGCAATTCGATCTTGTTCACCTGGATGGAGTTGAACCTGATCGCTCCGAAACCGGAAGAGGAGAAAAAGGACCTACTCGGCCATCTCGACATGCTCCACGGCGGCGGCGTTTTCCACTTGGAAAAACGGGTCATCAATCCCTCGGCGATCCCGGTGCCGCTGCACTGGTTCATGTGGCAGTCCTACACCACCTGGATCAGCGGCGTGCTGCTGCTGGTCTCCGTTTTCTACATCCACGGCGGTGCGGCACTGGTGGACGCGACCAAGACGGATCTCACCGGCTGGAGAGCCATCACCCTCAGTATGGGCGGGATCATCGGCTGGTGGCTGATCTACGACACGATTTGGAAAACGAAACTGAAGGAGCACCCCAAGATCGCTGTCCCCCTGACATTCGCCCTGCTCATCGCCGCGGCGTTTTTGTTCAACCACTACTTCAACGGCCGCGCGGTATTCCTGCAGATCGGCGCGATGCTCGGCTCCTCGATGTCGTCGAACGTTTACTTCCACATCATCCGGAACCAGAAGAAATTCATGCGCTCGCTGTTGGCAGGACTGCCGCACGACATGAAATACGGCAAGCAGGCGAAGCTCCGCTCGATGCACAACCACTACATGACCTTTCCGGTCCTGTTCATGATGCTGAGCGCGCATTTCCCCCAGCTCACCAGCGCCGAGCGGAATGTGCCCATTCTGGGGGTGATCATCATCGCCCTGATGGCGGTGAAGCACCTGATGAACTCGCGCTACTATTTCAAACACTGGCTGGCCTCGATCTTCGCCACGTTCGTCGCGGCTTGCGTGCTCATCGGCACCCTGCTGGCGATGCCGTCAGGGCAAGCGACCGTCGCCATGCCGGGAGCGGAGGAAGGAGCCAGGCTTTTTGTCAGCCAGGGCTGCGCCGCCTGCCACCAATCGGGGGCCTCGCAGCTGGCGCCTGATCTCAACGGAGTTTTCAATTCCACCCAGACTCTGGCGGATGGCTCGAAAGTCGTCGCGGACGAAGCCTATCTGCGAGACTCCATCAGTCACCCGCAGAACCGGATCGTGAAAGGGTATGCCCCCTCGATGCCCGCCTTGCCGCTTACCGAGATTCAGGTCGATCATCTGGTGGCGTATCTCAAGTCGCTCTGACTCACTTCGGCAAGCCGCTGGCGATCGCATCCCAGCGCTGCTTGAAGGCCACGCTCCCTTGCGACAAAAGCGTCGCAGCATTCAGCGCCCGCTCGCGGTTTCCCGCCAGCCAGTCGTAGGAGATCGCACATTCATGGCGGCGGAGGCGCTCCGGCTCGCTTTTCGGATTCTTCACGAAATACCGGTGGAGAGAGATGAGCGCGTCCGGCGAGAAATCCCGCCATTTTGTGGAGCGTGTCAGTCCGTTCGCATCCGTCGCGACAAGCGAGCCCGGCATGCTGCTGGAAATTTTCACCACCGTCTCCCCCGATTTCATCAGAAACACTCCGGTCACCGCTTCCCGTGCCAGGTCGGCTTCCAGATCTGTCAGAAAAACCGCCGATGAGTTTGCCACGGAAATCAACGACGCCACATCCGCTTCCGCGCCATCTTCCGTTAGCGACTTGAGATAGGCCGCGGCATCGGTGAAACGGCATTCCTTTGCGAACTCATCGAGTTTCCCCATGACCTCCGTCTGATCCCTCGTTTCGCCTTTCGGAGAAACCGGGTCGACAGCCTTGGCAGTGGCGGAGGAAAGCAGCTTCGCATGTTTCGCCAGATCCAGTTGCCAGGCACGAATGTTGAAGCGGGCCCGTCCGCGCGTTTTCAATCCGGGGAGAATCTTGTCGAGTTCGGCCACCGCCGCATCGCATCCCGCGGCATCGGCCGGCAGCTTCTCGAACACCGGACTGACAAGCGCCTGGTGGTCCGCGAGGTAATCCGCCGCCAGGCTTTGATAGATTGCAAGCCAGGTCTCGTCCGGGGAAATCCGGGCTGCGGCAACCGCTGAGAAATAGCCGCAGGCCTCGCCGGTCATTCCTTGTTCCCAATTCTTCAACCCCGCCAGCATCCACGCCAGGAGATGCGACGCATCACCGCCGCTGGCATCCAGATCCTTTGCCGGGATCGCCGGCAGCTTGGACAGGCTGTCCAGCGTCTGAATCAGTCCGGCTCCGATGCGCGCGTTCTCCGGCACGGACACCGCGTGGGCGGAAGTCACCGCGGCGCGCTCCTTTGCGGAGGAGGATTTGCCATCGAGATACGTTGCGAGCACCGCCTCCACGCCGGCCCAGGTGCGGGTGGGCTCCTGCACGTCGGGGTTTTCGCTCAACTTCACAAACCCGGCGGCCGCGGTGGTGAAGTCACGCGCCTCCACCGCCGCACGGGCCTCGCGATAGCTTTTCGCGATTTCCACCGCGGAGGTTGATGAGGATTCCGGAACAACCGTCGTCGGCGAGGAAACCAACGGCTTCTTCTGTTCCTTCACCGGTTCCTTGCGGATGATCCACCAGATCCCGCCCGAGACCGCGGCCAACACGACAAGCCCCGCCGCGACGAGCGTGATGATTTCCCCTTCTTTCTTCTTCGCCCGCCGTCTGGCGGCGCTGCCGGAGGATTCGGTGGCCCCGGCCGCGCTGGATCTCAGGCGCTTCAACGCACTTTCCAACTGCGCGAGCAGTTCGTCGTAGGATGAGAATCGGTCCTTCGGATCATAAGCCATCGCCCGTTCCACGATCCGGCAGGTCGCTTCGGATAGAGAAGGATCCGCCACACCCAGCGGCACCACCTTCCGTTTCGCCTCGCGCAGGATGTCGGTGGACATCGTTTCCTCGCCGCAAGACGGGAATCCCGCCAGCGCATGATAGAGCGTCGCCCCGAAGGCATAGACGTCGGAGCGGAAATCTTCCGGATAGCCTTCGATCGTCTCCGGCGGGACATAATAAGGCGTGGCCCAGACTTCGGCCGCCTGGGCCTTGCCGCCCTGCGTGACGAGCGCGAGGCCGAAATCCACCAGCTTCGCATGCCCCTCGGCATCCAGCAGGATGTTACCCGGCTTCACGTCCCGGTGGATCAACCCCGCCGAATGCGCGGCCTTCAGACCTTGGGCGACCTCGATGGCGAGCGGCAGCAGCTCCACTTCCGGGATGCTCCCGCGCTCGCGGATCTGGTGTTCGAAGTGCCCGCCCGGCACGAGTTCCATCGCGATGTAAAAACGGCCGAAGGATTTCCCGGTCCTCAGCACCCGCACGACATGCGGATGGCTGAACGACGCGGTGATCCGAGCCTCCTCCTCGAACGCCGCGATCCGTTTTTCGTCCGCCGAGAAATCCTCGCTCAGGATCTTCAGCGCCACCTCGCGATCCAGCGTGTTGTCATGCGCGGCGAACACCATGCTCATCCCGCCCACCGCATGACGACGGACCAGCGTGTAGGGCCCGAACTCGCGTTTCACCCGGGTGTGCTTGCCACAGGTCGGGCATTCGACATTGGAAAATGGTGCGACCGCAGCGACGTTCATCGGGCTCCCGCAGGAATGGCAGTAGGCGATGGTTTCGGTGCGCTCCGGCATGGGTGTAGGCTATCTACGCGGCCGACCCGTGAAAACTTGAAACTTGCGGCACATTTTCTGGCGGAGAGAATCACGGCGTGGAAATCCAAGTCGAAGACAGTCCGGGCGAGCGCATCGATGCGTTTCTCGCCGCCCGCCTCGCGGATCTGTCGCGCTCGCGAATCCAGACGCTCATCCGCGAGCAGTACATCCAGGTCAACGGCCACCCCGCCAAGCCGCGCGACTCGGTGAAACTCGGCGACCTCATCACCATCGTCCTGCCCGAGGCCGTCCCACTCCATAACGAAGCGCAGGACATCCCGCTGGATATTCTGTTTGAGGACGATGACCTGGTCGTCCTCAACAAGGCGTCCGGCATGGTCGTCCATCCCGCGCCGGGAAACAACGACGGCACGCTGGTCAACGCGTTGCTCCACCATTGCAAAGGCAAACTCTCCGGCATCGGCGGAGTCGAGCGCCCCGGCATCGTCCACCGCCTCGACAAGGACACCTCCGGCTGCCTCGTCGTCGCGAAATCCGACGTCGCCCACCAATCGCTCGTCACCCAGTTTTCCGAACGCAGCACGATGGAGAAACTCTATCTGGCCGTCACCCAGGGCATTCCCAAACCGGAGAAGGACACCATCTTCACCCACATCGGCCGCCACCCGGTGAACCGGCAGAAAATGGCCGTCGTCAATCCACCCGGCGGAAAAACCGCGATCACCGACTACGAAATCCTCGCCACCGACGCCGCCAGCCTCACCGCGCTCGTCCTCTGCCACCTCCACACCGGCCGCACCCATCAGATCCGCGTCCACATGCACCACAAGGGCGCCCCCCTCGTCGGCGATCCGATCTACGGCAAGCCCAGCAAGACCTCCGAACAAACCGGCCGCCTCATGCTCCACGCCTGGCGGCTCACCTTCCAACACCCGGTCACCGGCAAAAGCCACAAATTCGAAGCCCCCATCCCGCCGGAATATCACCAATGGCTCGACCTCCCCGGGGGAAAAGCCCGGCTTCCTCACTGATCCCATCCACCCATGAATGACGACCTCCTTCCCGATCTCCTCGCCGCTGTCGAGCAGCAGCTGGTATCTCCCCAGACGCCCTATGTCGCTAAAACCCTGACCCGCCTCACGAAGCTTGGCATCGAGGAATCCGAAGCGAAATCACAGATCGCACTCTGTCTGGGCGAGGAAATGGACAACATCCTCAGAACCCGCAAGCCGTTCGATGAGAAGGCGTATCGCGTGGCACTTGATGCCCTGCCCTTTGCCGAAGAGATGGAAGATGACGACGCCGAGGCCTGAAAACCGGCTGTCCGGAGCGGTTGGAACAATCCGTCCGTTATGCGTCCGGCGGACTTACTGGATTTTTCTCAGCTTCTTCTGATCGGCGATCCACGAGCGGTCCTCGTCCGATAGATTGTTCTCCTGAGTGCGGGAACGGGTGCCGTCCGGCTCGATGAATGACAAAGAGCCCTTGGAATAGGAGGTGAGTTTCGCAAACACCTTCCGCCCCTTGCGGTCCTGCCACTCACGGTAACCTTTTTTCTCCAGTCCGGCGCGCCAGGCCTTGTTCGCTTGGGAAGAAACCGCTTCCGCGTGCTTCAGCTGGCCCCAGAGGAATTGCGCGTCGCCCCGCTTGTAGCCCCGGTAACGGCCGACGACCTCGCCGCTGGAATTGAGCATGATCAGCGACGGATAGCCCATGATCTTGTAGCGCTTTTTCAGCTCCGCGTTGTAGGCCATCACCCGGGCGCGGTAGTCCTCCGCATCTCCCAGATCCGCTTCCAGATCCTTGGTTTTCAGATTGGAGGCATCCACCCGCAGGCGGACCAGCTTCTCCGTCGCCCAGGATCCGAAATCATTGGTGGAAAACAATTCCTGGCTCACCGCCTTGCACATCGGGCTGCGCACGGAGTCCGTGAACCAGATCAGCAGCGGCTTGCCTTCACGGGCGGAGCGCTGTTTCGCGATGGTCTCGCTCTCCTCCCACGGTCCGCGTTTCGGAGCCGTTAGCAAATCCGAGAGCTCGGGAATGGCCGCATCGGGATTGTCCGGGTCCGTGTAAACAATGTCCTCCGTCGGCGTGAAAATGGAAGAAGACTGGGCCTTCTCGACCGGGTTCACATTCCCTCCGGAAGCCACCGGCGTTCCGGAATCCTGGTTCTTCGAGCGGATCAGCGGTGCTCCCGTAACGCCGATGGGATTGACCTGCTTGTCCTGTTCGACCTTTCCCGTCTTGGCGCAGGAACCCAATGCGACTGCCAGCACCCACGTCCATGGAATCAGGTTTTTCATCGGGGAAAGGGCTTGGTTCATTTTCTCAAACGTACCGGCGTGCCACAGTAAGTGCAACGGAACCATTTGAAAAACAACATGTGGAAGGAGACCGGAATGATGTAGCCCAGACCGGGAAAGTGGTGGGCCTTGCTGTTTTTCAAACACATGCGCGGCACGAACAATCGCTGCCCGCAGATCCGGCAGCTGCCATTCAAGCCCCAGATCAACCAAGCGATGCCGAATACCGGCAAGCTCAGCGGAAACGCCAGCAGCCACTTCGGCACCCAGCCGAAATGCTCCGGGATTTCTCCGGAAAGCAGCAGCAGTGCCGCGGAAATGATCCCGACCGGCAGCAGAATGGTCAGAATGAGCGTCACCACCGCGCCGATGCTGAGGGAAAACGGATGGCTGTGCAGCACGCCGCGGATGAAGCGCCGGGACTTCGGGTCGCGCCCCTTGTTGGTGTTCTCCCGGGGGCCCCGGATCAGCGCCACCCGATCGTCGTCATTCGCCATCTTCGTCGTGCTCGACCGCGGAGCCGCCCCGGACAGGACGTCGATGGGCTTGATCCGCGCGGTATCGATGTCCAGGCGTGACACGCTGTTGTCGGCAATGATCACATTGTTCAACGACACGGCGGACCGCGGATTCTTCACCGCCGGCATCCGGTCCTCGCCGCGCACTTCCAGATCACCGGAATAACGGTTCAGCAGGATCGCCGGCGGGATGTCGCCGACGGCGACCTTCTTCTCAACCAGCAGTTTCGCGGGAAGCGGTATCGCGAATGGAGCGATTCCTAACATCGACGCCACCTGCGGGGATTTTTCATAATCCACCGGCATGGTGACTTCCGCCACCGCTTCATCCGCCACCCCGGTGAGGTCGCGGGCGGAGGAAATCCATTTCTCGACGTTGGCCCGATCCGGGGAGCGTTTCGCGATCTGGAGGATCGTGTTCGCCCGGTCGAGTTCCTTGGCAAGTTCGTCCGCACCGGCCTTGGCGAGTGATTCGGCATCGGGAAAGCCGGCGGCTTCGAGCAGTTCGAGCGATGACTTGCCGATGCCGGGAATGCTGCTGAGATTCGTCATGGGTTGATCAACGCGCTGCCACTCTAATCAAGGATCCGCCGTTGGCAAGCGGTCATGCCAGCGCGGCGAGCATCTCACCGAGCTGCACGAGCTTCACCTTCCAATCCTCGAGCCGGGCCTTTTCCTGCTCGACGACTTCCGGCGGCGCACGATCCACGAAACTGGCGTTCCCCAGCTTGCCTTCGCACTTCTTCACCTCGATCTGCGTGTTGGAAATCTCCTTGGTCAGACGCGCGCGCTCGGCTTCGACGTCGATCAGCCCTTCGAGCGGCATGTAAACCTCGCCCACTCCGGTCACGGCGGCGGGTGTTCCCTTGGGTGCCTCGTAGGAAGAATCGAGCGTGATTTCCTCCGCACCGACCAGCAGCGCGAGCACCTTCACCTCGCCCGCCAGCCACTCGGGAGCGGCCTTGATCACGAACTTGATGTCCTTGCGAGAACCCATCTTGTACTCCGCCTTGAGGTTCCGCATCCGGCCGGCGGATTCGTAAACCTCGCCAGCCACGGATTTCGCGGCGGCGATTTCCTCCGCGGAAAGCGAGGCGAGCAGCGGCTCCGCTGGAAGCAGCTTCCGCATCAGGAACTCGCCCTCTGAAACGTAGCCCATCCGCGCGGAAAGTTCTTCGGTCACGTGCGGCATGTAGGGGCTGAGCAGTTGCAGATAACGGCCCATGATCGCGTCGAACACACCGAGCGACGCGGCCTTCGCTTCCGGCGGCGCGGTGTCGCGGAGGTCGAGTTTCACGGCTTCGAGGAATTTGTCACAGAAGTCGTTCCACAGGAATTCATACAAGCGGTGCGCGATTTCGCCGAAGCGGTATTCGCCGTAGAGGCGCTCCAGATCCACGGCGAGTTCGTCGAGCTTCGCCATCGCGTTGAGGTGATAGGGACGCAGGCCGTCGAATCCGGTGAACGGCTGGAACGGCTCGCCGCCCATCTGGCGCAGGCGGCAGGCATTGTAGAGTTTGTTGGCGAAATTCCGGCCTTCCTCCACCGACACTTCGTCGAAACGCAGGTCGCTGCCTGTCGGCGCGATCCGCATCAGGCCGAAGCGCAGGCCGTCCGCGCCGTATTTCTCCATCAGCTCGATGGGATCGGGCGAGTTGCCTAACGACTTCGACATCTTGCGGCCCTTGAGGTCGCGGATGATCGAGGTGAAATAGACGTTCTTGAACGGCAGCTCGCCGGTGAACTCGAAGCCCGCCATGATCATCCGGGCGACCCAGAAGAAGATGATGTCGGGACCGGTGACGAGGTCGTCGGTCGGATAGAATTTCTTCAGCGTCGGCGTGGTCTCACCGACATTCGCCATGGTCGCGAACGGCCACAGCCATGAGGAAAACCAGGTGTCCATGACATCCTCGTCGCGGGTCCAGTTTTCGGGATCGCTGGGTGGCTCGGTTCCGACGTATAGGTCGCCATGGGACATGTGGGAAGTATCCAAAGACTCGGCGCTTTTCAGATCATCGAGCTTGTCCTTGCGATACCACACCGGGATCTGATGCCCCCACCAAAGCTGGCGGCTGATGCACCAGTCCTGCAGGTTTTCCATCCAGTGGGCGTAGGTTTTCGCCCAACGCTCGGGACGGAACTTGATATCCCCGTTCGCCACCGCATCGGCGGCTTCCTGGATTTTCGGATACTTGAGGAACCACTGCA
>JAZKCQ010000010.1:0-9707 GCA_040388015.1 Verrucomicrobiota bacterium
GCCTTCGCGAACTCCACCGCCGCCTGACGCTCGGCGGTGCTGGTGATGATGCTCACCTGGTTCGCGCCGTCCTGCTTGATCGCGGAGGTCACCTGGCGCAGGCGGTTCACCACCTTGCTTTCGATCTGGCGGATCATGCCGACGTCGCGGAAATGCACCTTGCGGATGTAGATCGAGCCGAGCTTGTAGCCCCATTCATGTGACTTCGGGGAAACCTCGTTGCGGACGTTGTCGCTCATCGAGTGGCGGTTCACCATCATCAGCGCGAGCGGCATGTTGCTCAGGCAGCGGACCGTCGAGTTGCTGACGTTGGCGGATAGGGAGCCGCGGGGATCGCTGTTTTTGAAAAGATAGGCGACGGGATCGCTGATGAACATCTCATGCCAGATGCCGATGCCCATCGGCGCGCCTTCTTCGGAATTCACCGGCTGGCTGCGTAGGTATTCCTGATCGAGCCGCATGTCGAGGACGTGGCAGGTGCCCAGCCAGTTCACGATGAACGAAGCGGGTCCGAGCTTGAACGGCAGGATGTGCAGGCCCGGCTCGTCGATGGTGGCGAGCACTTTTCCAAACAGGACATAGACGTTGCACTGGCGTTCGTTGACGATCGCATAGAGTCCTAACACCCTGGCGATGGCGAATAGGATGGGAAAGGCGATGAAGCACCCGACGAAGGTGGCGGCGGCGGCAATGAGGAAGTTCATTTTTTGGATTCCACGAAAACTTGTTGGGCCTTTTCAAACAGGGCGAGACGGACGTTGCGGACGTAGGCGCGCAGGGCGTCGCTGCCGCGGTTTTTCAATGCCATGAGCTGGTCCGCCATCTTCACGAGAGGCTCGACTTCGGCCTGTGCGCGCAGCGTTTCGATTTCCACCGCGCGTCTCGATTGCACGATCTTCTGATCCGCGGAGGCCTGGGCAAGGCTGATGTCTGAGGAAACCTGGTTGTAGGCGGTGTTGATCGCCGCCAGCGCCGACTCGACTTCCGGCGGCGGATCGATGCTGGTGATGAGCGTGGCGTCCAGCACCATGCCGTAGCGCGCGGCGGACGAGGTACACTCCTGGTCCATGTGTTCGTTGAGATCGCGGAGGTTTTTCCGCAGGTCGTTGATGGAAATGCCGATGACCGCCGCGTTATCCGGCATGCCTTCCGCCACCGGCGCGGGTGGAGCTTCGAAGTTGGCGATCCGTTCGCGCAGCACCGAGACGAAGTAACCCATGATGTGGGCGAAGGGGTTTTTGATGCCGAACATGAAGGCATACAGATTCCGCTCCGCCACGCGATAGCGGATCTGGCCGGTGAGGCCGGTGTTGAGCTGGTCCTTGGTCACCGCTTCCAACATCGTGCCGTTGTAGTTGGCCGAGCCGTCTTCCGGATCCCACGCCATGTTCACCGTTTCGGTGGCGATCGAGATCTTGTGGATCCTTTCCCACGGCCATTTGAAATAAGGCCCGCCGGGAGGAATCACCCGCACCTGCGGATAGGCGTATCGCTTTTTCTGATCCTCGCTAAGCATGTCCGAGATCGGGTCATCCAGCGTCGTCAGATTTCCCACGCGCTCCGCCCGGCCGAAGCGGGTCTTCACCGCGCGTTCGTTCTGATCCACGGTGTAAATCCCGGCGACCAGGTAGCGCATGAGGAACCAGAGGATGAAACCGAAAATGCAGCCGAGGATGATGGACATGGGAAAAAATTCGAGCTGTCCGCAGATTCGGAGGGATCGCCGTTCCTGCCAAGGAAAAAGCCCGGACGTGAAATCGTCCGGCAGGAGATCAGCCCTCGAGGCAGGCCGTGCCGAAGAGCGTGAAGCCGGTGGATTGCTCGACTTCGATGTCGAGGATCTGGCCGGTGAGACGGTCCGGATCGCCGTCGAAGATGACGATCTTGTTCTGCGTCGTGCGACCGGTGAGGCGGGCCGCGTTGTTTTTCGAAGGTCCCTCGCAGAGCACCTGCTGGCGGGTGCCGACGATGGCGGCGTTGCTGGCGATGGCGAGGCGGTCGACGACCGCGAGCAGCCGCTGGTTGCGCTCCTCCTTCACCGATTCCTCGAGCTGGCCGTCCATTTCCGCGGCCGGCGTGTTGCGGCGTTTCGAGTAGCGGAAAACGAAGGCGTTGTCGAATTTGAGCCGCTCGACGGTGTCGATGGTGGCTTGGAAGTCCTCTTCGGTCTCGCCGGGGAAGCCGACGATGATGTCGGTGGTGATGGCGATGCCTGGCCGCGCGGCTTTCATCTTCTCACAGATCTCGACGAACTTCTCGTTCTTATAAGGGCGGCGCATCACCTTGAGAATGGTGTCCGATCCGCTCTGCATCGGGAAATGGATGTGCGAACAAAGCTTTGGCAGATAGGTGAACGCGGCGACGAGGTCATCGCGATAACCGATCGGATGAGGCGAGGTGAAGCGGATGCGCTCGATGCCTTCGACCTCGTGCACGGCTTCCAACAGTTGGACGAACGGCGACTTGCCGTCGATTTTCGGAAACTCGGTGCGGCCGTAGAGATTGACGATCTGACCTAACAGGGTGATCTCCTTCACCCCGTGCGCCGCGAGATGGCGGACTTCCCCGACGATGTCGGCGATGGGGCGGCCCCGTTCCTTGCCGCGGGTATCGGGGACGATGCAGAACGAGCAGCGCATGTTGCAGCCCTGCATGATCGAAACAAACGACGACGCCTCCCGCGGCTTCGGAACGTGATCGCGGATGGTGTTCTGAGAGCCTTCCTCCTCAGCGGTGTCGCAGACTGTCGTGCCGCGCAGCGAGTATTGCGGGTCATCCATCCGCGCTTCGAGCCGCCGGGTGAGGATCGAGTCCACGTATTCGAAAACCTTGTGGTATTTCTGCGTGCCGACCACGACGTCGAGGTTCGGCATGGTCTTGAAAAGCTCCTCGCCGCGCGACTGGGCCATGCAGCCCATGAAGCCGTAGACCACGTGCTTCCGGTCGCGGCCGGCGTGCATCATGGTGCCCATTTTCCCCAATGCCTTCTGCTCCGCCTGGTCTCTGACCGAGCAGGTGTTGATGAGCACGGCATCGGCTTCGTGCTCGTCCGCCGTGACCGTGTAGCCGCCCTCGCTGAACATCTTCGCGACCTGTTCGGAGTCGCGCTCGTTCATCTGGCAGCCGTAGGTCTTGACGTAAACTTTGGGCATTATGAAGAAGTTGAGAGTGGTTGGTTGAGAGTTGAGAGCGAAGAGAAGATGGGAAAGAGACGCCTTTTCTGTCTATCAATCCTCAACCCCGAACTCTCAATCTCTTCACGCCAGCTTCAGACGTTCGTCGGATTCCAGCTTGGCGGTGAGCTCCGGCCAGCCATTGGCGACCTGCATGTTGAAGCAATGAAGATACACCGTGAGCAGCTTGTGTTCGAAAATGTCCGCAAGGCGGTCGATGGTCGTGTTGAGACGCTCCGGATCGAGCTTCTTCGGCAGATCGCCGACGACCGAGCCCTTGCCATCGTGGGGGATTCCCATGCCGTCGCAGAACATCGCGAGCAGCGATTGCTGTCCGGCCATCAGGTAGGCTTGCAGGAGGTGCTCGCCGATGGTGTCGCAAGGCTTGAGCTTCAGGGTCTTGTGAATCCAGGCGTATTGCTCGACCATGGATTTCTTCTCGATGAAAACAGGGCGGAGCTTGCGGTTTCCGGCTAGGGTGGCGACGGCGGATCGGTATACATTGCGGTCGTTGGCACGGAACCAATCGAGGATTTGTGTGACGATGGCAGGGTCGACGGCGGTGTAGAGTTCGTGGGCTTTCACAGGTGGGAAAATTTGAGTGGCGGGAAGTCAATGCGGTCATTTGACCCATGGCAAGGGCGGAGACGCGAAAAGGCGAACCCGGATTTTTGCCGGATCACCGCAGTCCGAGGACCTTCGGAGCGCTGGCATTTCCGAAACGGTCCAATGCCGTCACAGCCACGGCTTCCGCACGGGGGATGGTGGTCGTCTGGGCGGAACTCGGAGAAATCCGCACCGTCCTCCAAGTGCCGCCGATCTTGGCTTGGATGGCGATCTTGGCGGTGCTGCCGTCAGGTTGCCAGCGTATCAGGGTATTCGCTCCTTCCGCCGAGGCGCTCACACCGGGGGGATTGGGGGATTTGCTGCTGAGCCACGGCATCGGCGGAACGGCGGCCGGCTGGGTGTAGGTGGCGGCAAGTTTGCTGGCGATGCCGCCTTGGTTTTTCACCAGGCTCTTCGCGCTCCAGTGGATGTGACCGTTCCAGTTTTTCCCGATCTGGCGGCTCATGGCGATCTGGTTGGTGATTTCCGAAGCCGGACGACGGTCTTCCGGACCGCCGATGCGCGAGGTGGCGATGCCCGGCCAGACGGGGCGGGATCCTTGCTGCCGCCACCAGTTGAGGAGCGTGGAGAAACTTTGTTTTTGCGGCGAGTTCGGCCAGTAGAGCTGGGGGGCGAGGTAGTCGACCCAGCCGTTTTTCAGCCATTTCCTGGAGTCGCCGGCGAGTTCCTCGTAGCTGTCGATCCCGGCCTCGATTCCCGACGGCACGCCCGGCCGCCAGATGCCGAACGGGCTGATGCCGACGCGCACCCATGACTTCTGGCGTTTCACGGCGGAGTAGAGATTGCTCACGAATCCATCGACATAAGCCCGGCGCTCGGCGGGGCTTTTCCCATCGGGAAAACGGAGATTTCCGGAAGGGTAGGGGTAGAAATAGTCGTCGAGGTGGACGCCGTCGATGTCGTAGCGCTTCACCACGTCGAGGATGACATTCAGCGCGCGGGAGCGGGTCGCCTCGCTGGCCGGGTCGCACCAGGTCATCGTGCCGAAGCGCTTGGTGATGCCGGGCGAGGTGCGGGTGATATGGTTTCCCGCGACCTGTTGGGAATTGTTGGAAAGCGCGCGGAAGGGATTGAACCACGCGTGCACCTCGATTCCCCGGGCATGGGCCTGCTGGATGCAGTAGGCGAGGGGATCGTAGCCGGGCGAGCGGCCCATCGTGCCTGTCAGCGAGGAACTCCACGGCTCGATGGACGAGGAATACACCGCATCGCACTGCGGGCGGACCTGGAAAATCACCGCGTTCATTTTCAGGCCGGCCACCTTGTCGAGGATGCCGCGGAGCTCAGCCTGCTGGCTGCCCGCGCTGAGGCCGGAGGAGCTCGGCCAGTCGATGTTGTAAATGCTGGCGATCCACGCGCCGCGGAATTCACGGGCGATTGCCGGCGGGCGCTCGTCCACCGGAGCGTAGGATTGGGCCGCCGCCATGGCGGCCAGCAGGCAGGAAAGCAGGAAAACAAAAGAACGTATCACGGCATGAGCATGGCAAGACGCGCGGGGCTCCGCAAGTTTTCAAGCCCATGCGCGGACCAGCAGGATCACCGGGATGGCGAGCAGCGCGAGGGAGGCGTCGAACAGCGTGCGCTTCACCAACCGAAAATTGATCTCGAAATTCTTCCGTTCCTCCCACAGGCCGAAGTTCGGGAAAAACAGCGGCACCCTCTTTTCATAACCCGCGAAGTCGTCGAAATTCCGTCCGAGGAACTTTGCCTCGTTCATCATCATCGGATAGAAGATCGCCAGGTAGCACACGGCCGCGAGCAGCATGAAGTCCGGACGTCCGGACAACAGCCCGACCCCCAGCGCCATCAGGAACGAGGCGAAATAAAGCGGATTCCGGCAGACCGAATAGAGCTCGGTTTTTACAATCATCCGGTCCTTGCGTCCGCCGATGGAAATGGTGGCGAACATCCGTCCGAGGATCCCGGCGAAAATCAGGAACGTTCCCGCGAACTGTCCGCACAGGGTGGTGGTGGCGGATAATTTCCACGGCGACGGGATGAAATAGAGATAGGAAATCAGACCGACCGTCATCACGCGGAACAGCAGCTTGCGGTGCAGATTGACGAATCCTTGATCGCGAAGGCGGGACGGGGCGGGTGGGTTGGCAATGGCTGCGGTTTGCATGGGGTAGGTGGGTTGTGGGAATGTTTCGTGGCCCGGCATGAGGTCATGGGGTGCGGTGGTGAGTGGCGTGATGGTTTTCATGGGTTGATTCAGCTTCCGATGGGATAGGTTTGGAATGGATCGATGCCGTTCAGGCGCGGGGTGTCGGTGCGTTCGACATAGAGGCTCGGCTTTTTCTTCTCGGTGGCTCCGTCCGGCCGAAGCCGCCGTTGAATGTTAGGCGGGAGTTTTTCCAGCGAGTGGGCGGTCATCACGACGAACAGGCGCCCCGGTGAATTGAGTCTCTCGATCAGGGCTTCCGGGGAATCCGTGTGGGCCGCCTCGCCCTCGGAATAAAATTCAGCGGACGCCCGGCGGAGGCCGAAATAGAGCAGCCGGTCCTCCGCGCCGCGTTCTTTGTGGAAATACTCCACCAACGCCCGCTCGGTGTGGTGCGGGGCGAGATCGGGCATCAGGATGAAAACGATTCCGGTGATGAACAATCCCACGAGGCAGGCGGCGATCAGCGCCGGATGCAGCGGGTGGAAGCGTTTGCGGGGGAATCCCCGGTTGGAAGATCGGTGGACCAGAGCTGCCAACAAAATGGCGACGGCCGGCAGTGATGGTAAAAGGCAGGTGGCTGCGATGTCGCGCGATGGCGTGAAAAGAACCAACGGCCAAACCGCCCACAGCAGCCAGTAAAGCCCGCGTCCCTGCTCAGCCAATGCCCAGGATTTTCCCTGCTTCCATTTGCGGAAGGGGATTGCGAGAAATCCGAGAAACCACGGGAAAATCAACAGTGGCAGATAGAGCCAGACCATTCCCGGTGCCTGCAGATGCACCTTGCCGGTGAGGTCGCCCTGCCAGCCTTTTTGCATGAAGCGTCTCCAATGCTCGCCGACGAAGAAGTAGTCGGAAAATCCCGGGATCTTCTTCTCCGCGATGAGGTACCAAGGCATCGCGAGCGCGAGCATCAGCAGGATACCGGTGAACCAGGGAATGGATCTGCCCGCCAGCTTCCAATTTTTCGTTAGGGAAATCCAGCCCATGACCGGAGGCAGGACCAGCGCCAGTGCCAGCGGTCCTTTGGTAAGGAGTCCCACCGCAAGTCCTGCGAAAAAAACATAACCCCAGGGCCGCGAATTTTCCATCAGGGCGATCCGGAAGCCGGCCATCGCCATCGTGGTGCCAAGCACCAGCGCGAGATCCGTCATCACCGCCGCCGAACAGTAGAAGAACAGCGGCATGGCCATCAGCAGGGTGGCCGCGGCAAGGGCGGTGAAGGCATCCGTCTCGCGGCGGACCGCCCGTGCGACGAGCGCAAGAACGCCCATGGAGGATAGGAAAATGAAAACCCGCGAGCCGAATTCGTTCACGCCGAACAGGTCGATGCCCAGGGCGGACATCCACATCGAGAGCGGCGGATAGGCCCTCAAGGGAATGCCGTAGTCGAGTTGAGGCGTGATCCAGTCGCCGGTTTCCACCATCTTCCGCGATATCTCGGCGAAGCGGGCTTCGGAGCTGTCCATGTGAGGCACCAGCACCATCAGCAGCACCCGGAACGTGATGAGAATCACCAACAGGGCGGTCAGGCTCCGGTAGGATTTCTCCGTGGTGCTGGTAGGAAGCGTTGCCATCGGGGTTGATCCGCGATCAAGGAAGTGCTGGCGATTTCCTGGCCGGGTTCTTCAGCTTCCCGCTGTTGAACAACCACGACGCGCTCTGATAGTAAGCGGTCGTGTCCTGCAGCAGGCTGCCGCCGGCTTCCGGCTTCAGCGGTGCGAGGGCTCCCGTGACGAGATCGCATTCATACAGCGTGCTCTGACGCTTGGGTTTCAGGATCGCCAGCCCTTCATTCCGCAGGAGGGCGATTTTCTGATAGTTGCTGATGAACGCGCGATCCGGCAGAGATTCGGCGGCCGGAGCGAGGCGGTCGTGACCGAAGCTGAGCGTGTCGTAATTCCAGTTGAGCAAACCGAAGACCGTGGGCATGACGTCGATCTGGCTGCACAGCGAGTCGACCTTCTTCGCACCGACAAGAGCCGGATTGTAGATCATCGCCGGGATGTGGAATTTCGTGACATCCAGCTCGGACTTCCCGGCGCTGCTCGCACAGTGGTCGGCGCAGAAAATGAACAAGGTGTCCTTGAACCACGGACGCTTGCTTGCCTTGGCGATCAAGTCTCCCACGGCCCAATCGGAATACTTCACCGCGGCCTTGCGACCGGTGTGCGACGGGAGATCGATGCGTCCCGAGGGGAAATCATAGGGACGGTGGTTGCTCGTGGTCATGCAGAAATAGTGGAAGGGCTTTCCTGCGGTGTAGGTTTTGTCGGCTTCCGAGATCGTCTTGTTGAAGAGGTCCTCGTCACACGCGCCCCATGAGGTTTTGAACGTGGAATCGCTTTTTTCCCATGCTCCCACGTCAATCACGCGGCAGCCGGAGGTTTGGAAAAACCGGTTCATGTAGTCGAACCGGCCGTCACCGCCGTAGAAGAACGCGCAGTCATAGCCGCGCTTGGTAAAGGGGGCGAAGGTGGTGACCAGGTCCGTGCCTTCGGGCCGATAGATGATCGACTGCCCGGGCGTCGGCGGCAGGTTCAGCGTCAGCGCTTCCATGCCCCTGACGGTGCGGGTGCCGGTGGCGTAGAGTTTTTCGAAGAAGATCGATTCGTTGGCGAGCCGGTCGAGGTTCGGGGTGATGCCGGATTTGTTGCCGGCATACGTCATGTAGTCCGCGCTGAAACTTTCCATGCAGATGAGGATCACGTTCCAGCGATGCTCGGTACCCCGGCCCTTGATCGTGCGGCGGAGGTCGTCGGGAGTGGCGGAGGTGGCGGCCTCGTTCGGAGTGACGAGAAGTTTTTTGGCCTCCGCGAGCGCTTCGTCCGCGGGCAGCTTCGGATACCATTTGGTGTAGTCCAATTCCATCTGCTTGAACGCGGCGAAGAACGACCAGCAGCCGTTTTTCGCGAGTTCTTCGTTATATTGATTGGCGAATGCGGGCAGCGATGACTGGCTCACCAAGAGCGCGGCCAGCGTGGTCAGGCCGAGCGCCGCCACGGCCCCTCCGCAGCGGTCGATCCAAGTGGTGGTGCCGCCGAGCGCCCAGGCGAAGAGGCCTTTCCGCTTCATCAGCCAGGTGATCAGAACTGCGGCCAGGGCAATGCCTGATAGGATCGGACCCATCGGATAGGACTCGGAAATGTTTCCCAGGACCTCCTGCGTCCAGACAAGATAATCCACCGCGATGAAGTTGAAGCGCGCGCCGAACTCGTCCCAGAAGAACCACTCCGAGGTCGTGATGAATATGAACACGCTGGCGAAAAGGACCATCGCTCCTGCGACGGCGATTTTTCCTGCCTTGGATTTCAACAGGCGGACCGGAGCCAGAACCCCGGCCAGCAGCCACGGGGCCGCGGCGAAGAGCCCGGCGGCGACATCATAATAGATTCCGCAGGCGAAAACCCCGGCGAGTGATGAATCCCACGTCACGTCGTGACGCGCCGTCAGCAGCAGGATGACGCGCGAAAGCAGGGACAGTGTGAAAAACAGGCAGAAGGCGATGAGGGCGAGGCGGGCCGGGGCGGAGCGGAACAATGGGCGCATGAAATGAACGGGTTGTTAGTAGGTGATCCGCGGTGTCACCCGGTGGTTCAGCCCGAGCACGGACCGGACGTGAAGGATGATCACGGCGGCGATGATCGCGCTCCCCAGCACCACGAGCTTGAGTGGAAATGAATGGAACAGGCGTCTCATCGGCGGCCTTGGTTACCACGCCGAACATGAGAATCCGGTGAGTG
>JAZKCQ010000011.1:0-190780 GCA_040388015.1 Verrucomicrobiota bacterium
AGAAGAAAGGAAACAGGGATTGTTTTCATGAGCAATTGACGCTTTTTTAGCCGCGCTCCGCGAAGCCATCGAGCGAAGAAACTCCAGACGCGTCAAAAAGTTTCGGACTCCGGCACGGAAACCGCCGTTCACCACCACCCCTCCGCCATGCACATCCGAGACATTCTCAGCGATCCGAAGCCCTCGCTCTCATTCGAATTCTTTCCTCCGCGCAGCACCGCGGCGTGGGAGGATCTCTATCAGGCGATCCGCGAGCTGGAGCCGCTGCAACCGACTTTCGTCTCGGTGACCTACGGAGCCGGCGGCGGAACCCGCGAGCTGACGCACGACCTGGTGGTCCGGATCAAGGAAACGACCTCGATCCCGCCGGTGCCGCATCTCACCTGCGTCGGCCACTCGGAGCAGGAGGTGACGGAAATCCTCGAGCGCTACGCCAAGGCGGGCGTGAGCAACATCCTGGCCCTGCGCGGCGATCCGCCGAAGGACCGGCCGGACTATGATTGGTCGGAGAGCGGCTTCCGCCATGCGTCGGATCTGGTGGCGTTCATCCGCAAATTCAACGAGTCCGGCGCGCATCCGGATCCGCGCGGGTTCGGCATCGGCGTGGCGGGATTTCCCGAAGGCCATCCGACGACTCCTAACCGGGTGGATGAACTCGATTTCCTGAAGGCGAAGGTGGATGCGGGCGCGGACTACATCTGCACGCAGCTGTTCTTCGACAACCACGATTTCCTCGATTTCCGCGACCGCTGCAGCTTCGCGGGAATCAACGTGCCGATCATCGCCGGGGTGATGCCGGTGACGTCCCTATCCGGCATGAAGCGGATGGCGGAACTCGCCGCCGGGGCGCGCTATCCGGCGAAGCTGCTGCGCGCGCTGGAACGCGCGAAATCCAGCCCGGAAGCCGTCGAACGCGTGGGCATCCACTACGCGGCGGAGCAGTGCGCGGGCCTGCTCAACGAAGGCGTGGACGGCATCCACTTCTACACGCTGAACAAGAGCCACGCGACGCGGGAGATCTATAACAGCCTGGGCCTCGCCGCCGGGGCGTGAACGGCTAACGGCTTTTCAGCTCGGACATCTCCTTGGCCTGGGAGAAGGTGATCTCGTAGATGCTGCCCTCGATGGGAACCATCATCGGGATGCGGCCGGTGCGCTCGTCCACGGGGAAGACCTTGGCCATCTTCGGAGCGGCCTCGAAGGCATCCGCGGGAATGGTGATGCGGAACAACCCTTCATAGCGGAGCGTCCTCGATGCGCGCTCGGAGGCCTCGACCTGCAGCTGCCTCGATTCGAGTTCGGAGCCCAGACGATCGAACAACGAGTCCGAGCCGCCGAGGACGATTCCTTCCTTCGACCGCTTGGTCTCCCTGCCGGCGTTGCGCAGGGTGAAATCGGTATCCTTCGCCTTGCCCGCCGCATCGGCGGGAGTGACATCGTCGCCATTGTGGCTTCTCGACCTGCTGCCCACCATGGCATCGGCTTCCATGGAGGCCCTGCTTTCCTCCGGAGTCGGCAGCCGCACCGTCATGTCTCCCTGAAGGGTGAAAAGATCGTCCGCCTTCAGATTCACGTCCGTGAGTTTCATGCCGCCGCCGGATGTCTTCACGTTGAACGACCCCTCGCGGAAATCCACCCGATGATAGTTCCGCACGTAGTCGACCATGGACAGCGACTGCAGCAGATGAATCCGCTGACCCAGGGTGAGCGTGTCCTGCCCGTCCAGATCGACCCGGCCTTCGAAGCCGATTCCTTCCGCCGAATTGGTGGAGCCCGAAACCCGGAAGTCTCCGGAAAGCGAGCCATCGATGAACCCCTTCAACGCGGCGGGCACCATGTTTTCCACTCCCAGCTTGCGGATCTTCGCCACGCCGGAGACGGAGGGACGCTCTCCGCCGACGACTTTGAGTCCTGAAAAATCCACGGTGCCCGGGCCGCTCCGCAGCTGCGCCTTCTCGAAGGTCATGCCGTCGGGATCGCAATTGATCACCAGCTCCACGATTTCCAGCTTCCGCAGCCAGTTCTGGGAGAAAGTCCCGCCTCGGAAGGACAGCTTCAAGCCGTTCTCCAGACGCTGGACCTTGAGCATGCTGTTCTCGATCCCGCCCTTGGTGCGGTCCGAGTATCCCCAACGAAGTGAGGCGTCGGCAACCTCGAGGACATCCACGACGACGTCAGCGGATTTGCTGAAAAGGGATTTCGACAGCATTTTCGCCGAATCCGCGTCGTCAGCACCGGCCCGCAGTTCCATGTCCAGCTTGGCGATGGAGACGGTCCCGGCATCCCAAGTGCCGTAAACCCCGTCGAGGAAGCCCATCTTGCAGCGGATGCCGCTTGCTTCCAGCGAGGTGAAAAACGTTTCTTTCCCTCCTTGGCTGGCAAGGCGGCCGATGGAGAGCTCTCCCTGGCTGCGGGAGAATTTCTTGAGCTCCATCTCGGAAGCGGCGAGACCGGACTTGAGCCTGCCCTTCAGCCCATCCTGGAACTTTTCGGACTGGGTCATCTTCACCACATAGATCCACCCGCCGGCGGCGACGATCAGGAGGAAAATCAGCAGGCGGAAGCCCATCCGGAGCAAATGGAACATCGCCGTGCCCGTGCTGCCGCTGCCGGTCATCGAGTAACGGATTTGGAACCAGAAACCTTGATTTGAGACCCATTGGCTCAGGCGTTCGTTAAAATTTTGCGATTGCTCGGATTCCATAATTCGACTCGGCTTGCAGCGCCGTGAGTAAATCCACCCGCCCCCGCTGAGGCGAGGGAAATTTCCCTCGCGCTGATGCCGTTCACACCCTACGACCCGCCCCGTGGAAGCCACCGACTACAAAGTCCGCCTCGAAATCTTCGAGGGCCCTCTCGATCTCCTGCTCTACCTCATCAAGAAGGACGAGGTGGACATCCATTCGATCTCCATCGAGCGCATCACCCGGCAGTATCTCGACTACATCAACACGTTCAAGCTGCTCAACATCGATCTCGCCTCCGAGTTCATCGTGATGGCGGCGAACCTGATGTATTTGAAAAGCCGGACCCTGCTGCCCCGTGTCGACCAGCCGCCGGAAGAAGATGCCGAAGAGGACGATCCGCGCTGGGAGCTGATCCGCCAGCTCATCGAGTATAAGAAATTCAAGGACGCCGCCGGATTCCTCAGCCTGAAGGAAATGGAGCAGGAAGGCAGCTTCGCCCACCAACCGGACGCCGCCGAACTGCCCGTCGAAGAGCCGCCCGCTTTGGCGGAAGTTTCGATCTTCGACCTGATCCGCGCGTTCCAGAACGTGCTGAAGCGCTTCGAGGAATCCCACGATTTCGGCGACATCATCGACGACCGCTACACGGTCTCGGACAAGATCGAGCTGCTGCTAGGCCATTTCAAGCCCGGCGAGGCGCGGCGTTTCGAAGAGCTTTTCCAATCGGCCACCACCAAGGCCGAGGTCATCGTCACCTTCCTCGCGCTGCTGGAACTGATGAAGCTCAACCAGTTCGTCGTCCGCCAGAACGAGCTGCTGGGAGACATCGTGATCGAGCGGCGCGACAACCAATCGATCGCCGCGCTCGAAGCGGCGGAAGTCGGCGCGGACTACGCGTGACTCAAAACAAAACACCCGCGTTTTGAGCAAAACGCGGGTGTTTGGAAAAAGCCGGGAGCCGTTCAGGAAAGACGGAAAACGATCCGCGCCTTGGTCAGGTCGTAGGGCGACATCTCCATCTTGACCTTGTCACCCACGACGAGACGGATGAAACGCTTGCGCATTTTCCCGGAGATGTGCGCCAGCACCTCGTGGCCGCTCTCCAGCTTCACGCGGAACATCGTGCCCGCAAGCACCGACGAAATCTCTCCGTCCACTTCCACCGCCTTCTCATCCTCGTCCTTGGTGGAGCGCTTCGGCGGGCCGTAGCGGTTGCGGTTGTTACGGCGGCCGGAATTCTTAGGGCGTGGAGGCATGGTGACTTGGAATAAAACAAACGGCGGGATCAAAATTTCCGCCGTGCGCCGAGTCGGTAACTTATCCCTTACTCGCCATCAATCCCAAAAAATGCGGGAATTAGGCATTCTCCCCCTTTTCTATGTCACCCCATGCTTGCCAAGCCGTCGTCCAAGCTCCAGTTTTCCCGCCGCAGCCATCGTAAAGTGGCATTTTAAAAAACCGCACTATCTTTAATTGTCATGCCCGAGATCACTGAAAAAGAACTCCCCTCGAATCTGAAGCCCCTTTGGCTCAAAGCGCTCAGCGCGGTTCAAACCGCCAATCTTCCTTACGGGATCAGCTTGCTCCAAGCCGTTCTCAAGGACGCGCCCGGATTCCTGGAAGGCCGGAAAATGCTCCGCAAATGCGAATTCCAAGTCGCCGGACCTCCAAAGAAAAAGGGCGGACTCTTCGGATCCGGCGGTGGCGGCACCAAACTGACCGGCCAGGCGAAAAAAGACCCCGCCGGCACCATCCCGCTCATTGAAAAGGAACTGGAGAAGGATCCCTACAACGACGCCGCGAACGACCTCCTGTTCGATACCTTCATCAAGCTCGACCTCTTCGAAAGCGCCGCCTTCGCCCTTGAAACCGTGCGCAAAGGCAGCCCGGAGAACGCGAAGCTCCTCCACAAGCTCGCCGAGTTCTACATCACCCGCGAGCAGCCGATGCTGGCCTCCGAGGTTTACAACGACATCATCAAGCACCACCCGACCGACGGTGCCGCCATCAAGGGCTCCAAGGATTGTTCCGCCCGTGCTTCGATGCAGAAGGCCAAGTGGGACGAGAACGCGGACATGCGCTCGCTGATGAAAAACAGCGCGGAGTTCGAAGAACTCGAAAAAGCCGCCCGCACCGGTCTCACCCGCGACCAGCTCGAAGAGCGCCGCGACAAGGTCATCGAGAAATACAACGCCGACCCGAACCACCTCGCCACCGCCAAGGACCTCGCCGGCCTCTACGAACAACTTGAAGACTGGCACAATGCCCACACCTTCTACAGCTGGGCCCACACTCTCAGCAACGGCGACGTCGCCCTCGCCACCAAGTCCGGGGCGATGAAGGACAAGGCTCTGGAAACGGATTTGAAAAACCTCGAAGCCGGTGTCGCCGCAGATCCCGACAATGCCGAGCTCAGGGCCGCTCTCGACGCCCGCAAGGCGGACCGCCTCGCGGAACAGGTCCAGGATGCGCAAAAGCGTGTCGATCAGAACCCGACCGATCCCCAGCTCCGCTTCGAACTCGGCAGCGCGCTCTATCACTCCGGCGACCACAGCGCCGCCATTCCCCACCTCCAGCAGGCGACACGGAACCCGCACATCCGGACCAAGGTGCTTCTTCTGCTGGCCCGCACGTTCCGCGCCAAGGGCATGTTCGACCTCGCCATCAAGCAGCTCTCGGACGCCCTCGCCGACCTCGTCGCCATGGACAACACCAAGAAGGAAGTCCTCTACGAAAAGGGCCTCATCCACACCGAAATGGGAGGCAAGGAAGCCGCCCTCGACTGCTTCAAGCAGATCTACGAAGTGGACTACGGCTACCGCGACGTCGCCAACCGCGTGGAATCCTCCTACGCCTGACCGGCCTCGGGAATTCTGAAAATTCACCGCCGCCCTTCCCCACGGAAGGGCGGCGTTTTTTGTGATAAGACCGCGCCGTCGTCATTTCCGTCCCGGCGGACGATGCTTCCAGATGACATCGTTCTTCGCATCTCCCCCGTCGCTCCTCCCGTCGATGCCGGTGCCCCACAGCGTGTATCCGCCATCCGCATCGCGTTGATAGAAATACGGCTGCCCGGTGGCGATGTCGAGCGGAGCCCCTCCCGGAAAGCGGCCGCTGACGGCATCCAGATGATCCGGGTATTTCCCCGTCTGCCGCTGGTAGCTTTCCAAAGCCGCGGCGAGGCGGAATTGGTCGAATTGGGACTGCTGTTGGATCACATCGCTCGCGAGAGTCTGCTCACCACCACCACCGCCGCCGTTGAGATCCTTGATCATGAAATAGAACGAACCTAACATGCCCGGCGTTTCCTTCGGTCCTTCGGACTCTTCCAGTTCTTCCTGACTGGGACGCACGTAGAACCCCGTTTCCGGATCAAATCGGCTGAGCTTGCTGTCCTCCTCCGCCAGTTTCACCTCCAGATTGTCACGGATCTGCTGCTCGGTGATGAGCTTCAGCTTCACCTGATTCACCACCTGGTCGAACTGGGAAGGAGTCTTCAGGAAGTCTCGTCCGAACTGTTCCTCATGCTTGTCGAAATTCAGGTAATACTCCGTGATGTATTTCTTATGGGACTCCTGACTCCGCAGCGCTTCGGAGAGCACATTTTCCCTGGCCACGACGGATGAAATTTCGGCCATCTGGTCATCCGTCCACGCTCCAGACCGCATCCCGGATTTGGCCAAACCAAAGGTCCAGTAGTCCATGGACCCTTCGTAGTGGTCCCCATACAACTCCGCCCGCCGCGCGGTGTAGTTGGTCATCGCCTGCAAATCCTCCCAAGCCCCTGCCTTGTCGCCGCTTTGCAAGCGTGCTTCCGCGGTGGTTGCCAAGAGGCGTGAGATGCTCAACGCAAGACTGCCGAACCGCCACCTGTTGGGATCTGATTGGTAGTCCGCCGCCTCGTCCAACGGACCCTTTGCCACGGCCTCCCGCCACTGGGCGAGCAGGGTGGAAAATCCATCGGCTAGTTTCAGATATTCCGCAGCTGCGTCCGCCTCCGTCATCGTGTCCGGCACGTCGATTCCTTTGTTCAGAAGCATCGCCCGGAAGCTCAACACGCCGTCCACGGATTCGGGATGGGTTCTTTTGTATCGGAGGAAGTCCCGGATCTCTTCGAGTTTTTTGGAGAACTCTTCCCACCGGGCCTTGTCGCTTACCAGAACCTCGCCGAAGTGTGGGATCGAGGCCAAGGGGATGCCGCCGGTCTTTCGCACGGAAACGTCAGCGGCCACTGGTGCCACGGGACGCAGGGCCACCGGCTTTTTCCGCTGCGCGCTGACAATCCGCCTTGCCTCCTGATGCCCGCTGTTCATCACCAGCCAGCGGGCGGTCACCAGCAGCGTCGCGACGGCGAGAATCCCGAATGTCAACCAGCCCAGGCCCCGCAGCCCTGCGGGAAATCGTTTCCTTCCGGTGGGTTTGATCATCCCACATTACAAACCTGTTATTCCGACAGGCGTCAAGATCAGGAGTAACGACCTGATTGTGGTTTCTTCATCTTTCCTGCGACGAAGAAGGGACAATAAGGTCCCTGCTCCTTGGCGGATTTCGGCGGAGCCGAAACGGGGACGTCTGTCACCTGCCCTTCATCGGGCGGTGTTTCCAAGTGACGTCCGAGTTCTCGTCACCGCCGTCGTTCTTTTGATCGATGCCGGCGCCCCACAGCGTGTAGCCGCCTTCCGCGTCGCGTTGATAGAAATACGGTTGCCCGGTGGCGATGTCGACGGGCGTGGAACCGCCGAAGGTGCCGCTTACGGCATCCAGCGTTGCAGGGTATTCGCCGGTCTTCCGATGTTGCATCTCCAATGCGGCGGCGATGCGGGTTTGGTCGATGGAGGACTGGCTTCTGATGATCTGCTCCGCCACCCAATCATGACGTCCGCCATACATTTCGGAATACATGTAGTAGAATTTGTCGAAGGAGACATCCGACGGCTTCGAGTGAGGAAGCCCGCCGGAGTCCGCCGCTTGTTCTCCCAGATAGATCCCGCTCACCGGATCAAATCGATTGAACGGCTGATCCATCTGAAAATGGATCACGGCGAGGTTGTCCGAGATCTGCTGATCGGTGGCGGTGGCAATCCCGATCCGGTTGAACATCTTGTCGACAGGAGACTTGGAACGCGAGAAATCCTCCTGAATCCGACTTTGGTTCTCCTGGAAATGAGTGAGGTAGCCTGTGATCCGGAATTGTTCCCGATCCATCTCGCCGCGCATGGAAGCGATCGAGTTTTTCTCACCCAACAGCCTCGGAATCTCCATCAGTTGGGCATCCGTCCACTCACCAAGCATCATCCCGGCATGTGCTGTCTGAAACATCTGCGGCCACAGCCAGAAAACCGGCGACACCAGTGCTTCGCCCATGCGATCCGCAGCGACATTCATGGTCTTCAAGTCCGACCACGCGCCATCCGTATCGCCCTTGCGCAAGCGGGCTTCAGCCATGGTCCCCATCAGTTGCTGGAGAGACACCGCCAGCGTGAACATTTTATTTCCCGTTGCGTAAGAATCCTTGGACTCCAGCCCGCCGGCATTCCAGGGCCCCTTGCCTATCGCCTCCTGCCACTGTGCGAGCGTGGTGGAAAACCGCTCCATGCGTCTGAGAAATTCCGCGGCAGCTTCCGCCTCCGTCATCGTTTCCGGCACGGCCATGCCCATCCTGGCGAGCATGGCGCGGAAACCCAGCACTCCATTCACCCGGCACCCGTAGGATGAACGCATCAACTCCCGTATCTCCTCCATCTGCTTGCCCAGCTCTTGCCGCGCCGCCGCATCATCACCGGCATGAATCCCTATCAACGGCAGCTCCGCCAGCGGGGTGCCACGCGAGTCGGCAGCGGATCCCTCGGGTGCGGATGCGGCCGCCACCGCGTTTTTTGAGGCACTCTTCTGCAGCGTCCTTCCCGGTTTCGCCAATGCCTGTGCCTTTTGATGAGAGTTCTCCACCAGCCGCAACGCCGTTAGCAGGATCATGACAAGCCCCAGCAGAAGGACACCCAGCCAACCCAGATTCCGCAGCCAGGTGGGAACTCGCTTCTTTCCGGTGGGTCTGCTCATCAGTCACTAGAAACCTGTTATTCCGACGGGCGTCAAGGACATGAAATCTCCCCAAACCCGCCACCCACTTCGGATCCCGGATGGGGCGGCTTTTACCCGCGATAGCCTGCTAAAAAGGTGCGATCGCGCGGCTTTTCACTCCGATGCCGGGGCAAAAAGGTGCGTCGACGCGGCTTTGAACCGCGTTTGCGAAGCTCGGAAGTCCCCTCTCCCACCTCTGAGCTACATCGACGCGGTCAAAATGTCCGGCAGCGGAGTTCCGAGGTGGGAGGGGGGACTTCGGAAGTGGGTACCCCCACCTCGGAGGTGGGGGGTAAGCGGTGATTTCGCAAATAATGAACAACGACCTTATTGTCGTTCCTTCATCCGCGCTTGGACGAAGAAGGGACGAGACGTCCCTGCTCCTTACTGGATCTCGGCTGCGCCGAAGTAGGGGACGAGGGCTTCCGGGATGCGGATGGAGCCGTCGGGCTGCTGGTATTGCTCGAGCAGGGCGACGTAGAGGCGCGGCAGCGCGGTGCCGGAACCGTTGAGGGTGTGCGGGAAACGGTTCTTGCCCTCCCCGTCCTTGAAACGGAGCTTCATGCGGCGGGCCTGGAAGTCGCTGAACCACGAGCAGCTTGAGACTTCGAGATATTTGCCGTGGCCGGGTGCCCAGACTTCGATGTCGTAGGTTTTCGCGGAGTTGGCACCGAGGTCGCCGGTGCAGAGCTCGATGGTGCGGTAGTGGAGGCCGAGCTTTTGCAGAATCGATTCGGCGTGGGCGGTGAGCTGTTCGAGGACTTCGAGACCGAGGTCCGGATGGACGAGTTGAACGAGCTCGACTTTGTCGAACTGGTGCATGCGGATGATGCCCTTGTTATCGCGCCCGGCCGAACCTGCCTCGCGGCGGAAGCACGGGGTGTAGGCGACCAGTTTCACCGGCAGATCGCTTTCCGCCAGAAGGGTGTCCCGATAGAGATTGGTCACGGGAACTTCGGCGGTGGGGGCGAGGAACAGACTGTTGACGCCGTTTTCATCGGCGTCAGTGCCATACATGTCGTCCTCGAATTTCGGGAGCTGGCCGGTGCCTTCCATGCACTCGCGTTTGACGAGATGCGGGACGTTGACCTCCTCGTAACCGTTGGCGGTCTGGGTATCCAACAGGAAATTGATGAGCGCGCGTTCGAGCTTCGCACCTTTTCCTCGATAGACCACGAAGCCGGAGCCGGCGGTGCGGATGCCGTCGTCCCAGTTGACGAGGCCGTGCCTGAGGGCGAGCTCGACATGGTCCTTCGGCTCGGCGAGATCGGGCTTGGGCCCCCACTCGCGGACGACGGGGTTCGCCGTCTCGTCGCTGCCGACCGGGCAGGCATCATGGGGAAGATTCGGGATGTTCAGAAGTAGCTCGGTCTGACGGGCCGACGCGGCTTCGGCCTCGCCATCGAGTGCGGCGATCTGGTCGTTGATGCCACGGACTTCGGCTTCGATGGCGGAGGTGTCCTCGCCCTTGCCCTTGAGCATGCCGATGTTTTTGGAAATGGTTTTGCGCGAGCTTTGGAGCTGCTGCTTGGAGGTCTCCAGAGCACGGCGCGACTCGTCACAGGCGAGCACGTCGTCGACAAGTTTCCAGTGATCGCCACCCCGGGTTTTGAGGCGATCTTGTACGGCGGCGGGGTTTTCGCGGATGACGCGGATATCGAGCATGGCGGCGCGACTCTCACGGGCGATGGGGTGGGGAATCAACGCGAATCTTTGAAGAAGTGCCGCGTGATCAGGGAACAGCGAGCGGAAAAGAGTCAAAAAACGACGACTCAAGGACGATTCCCCTCTGGTCACCGCTCGCTGATCACCCGGCACTTTTTTCGATGGGAGCCAGCTCGACCTTGCGGAAATGGACTTCGCCGAGTTCGCTCTGGAGACAGATCGCGCCTTTGGTGGCGGTGAGGGCGGAGCCTTCATTCATCAGAATGCCATTGATCCAGACGGTCACCTTGTCCCCTTCGCTGCGGATGCGGGCGGTGTTCCATTCGCCGGGAGGCTTTTCGTCGCCCTCGCTCTTTTTCCACCAGCGGCGGCCTTGCGGCTGGGAGCCGGCGACGGTGAGTTTCTCCCCGATCATCCAGAAGTCCCCGGCATTTTCGTGGGCGAGCTGGACCTCGATCGACTTGGGCCAGGCGAACATCTCCCTGGGCTTCGACGCATGGATGAGGACGCCGCTGTTGCCGGGTTTCGCGCCGGGCGCCCACCGCCATTCCACGGTGAGCTCGTAGTTTGTGTAATCCTTCACCGTCCGCATCACACCGGGCGGGCGGCCCTTGCAGATGAGGATGCCGTCGGAAACGGACCACACGGCTTCCGGTTTCACCGCGGGATCAATCAGATCGAAAGTCCACCCATCGAGGTCCCTGCCGTTGAAAAGCTGCTGCGGCTCGGCGGCATGCAGGGTGGCGGACAGAACGGTCAAGGCGGCGCAGATTTCCCGGAACATGCCCGCAGCTATCAGATAGCGGGCGGCGAGGCAAGAAAAGGCGGAGCTTTTCCTGATTTCTCCCCATCCGGCATATGGCCTTGGCCGCTCCAAGCAAGCGGCCAAGGCCATATCATCACAGGCAATTGTCGTTACGTTAGTGGCAATCCACGCATGTCACCCGGGGGGGACGACGCTGTGATCCTTGCTGATTCCGCGGATCCGGTAAATACGTAGGAACGCGTATGCCAGCCGTCCGGATTTCCCCGGCCCTTGCGGAGGGCATTCCCCGCGGGCCGGCAGGATGGTTGTTTTTTCAAATCGACTTCACCCCTTGTGTCTGCTTTCCAAAGCCCTGATGCAAGGACACGCGGAATCACCGGAAGCGATGGAAAACCTCGGCCGCGCCGCCGCTGATGAGGCTGGACCCGGCTCCGTCATCGCACTGGTCGGCGGACTCGGAGCGGGGAAAACCCACTGGACGAAGGGATTCGTGGCGGGGACGGGATCGAAAGCGGAAGTCACCAGCCCGACCTTCGGGCTGGTCCATGAATACCCCGGCGGCCGCCTGCCGGTGTTTCATCTGGATTTTTACCGGCTGGAGTCAGCCGCGGAACTGATCGCGCTGGGATGGGATGAATATCTCGATCAGGACGGTGTGATCATCGCCGAGTGGGGCGACAAATTTCCGGAACTCCTGCCACCGGAAACGACCTGGCTGCGCTTCACGGTCGAGCCGGACGGCACCAGGACCGTGCGGCGGGGTTGAATTCAGAGTCCGGTCGTCATGGCCTGATCCGCCACGTTCGCCGCGCCTTGCACGAGGCGGCCGGCCGAACGGGCGAGCGCGCCGGGCAGTCCGCAGGAATTGAGCGAAAACGCGATCGCCGCGAGCGTGAGGAATTGGAGGATCCGTTTCATGGGGCGGAATCATGTCCAACGCCGTAGCGGAGTCAAGCCGCCGGGTTCAGGCCGGTTTCCCCGCCTCGAAGAACAAGGTCAGCTCGTGGCGGTTGTAGGTGAGGTGGGTCTTCGCGAAAAGACTCAGCCCCGCCGCGGCGGCGGTGGCGACGGCATCCTGATAGAGCCCGTTCATCTCGGCGAAGGTGGTGACTCCGGGGGTTTTCAGGGTGAAAATGACCAGTCCGCCCGGATTCAGATTGCCCGACAGGCGGCTGACCTGGCGGATGGCCTCGCGTGCGTCGCCGTTCATGTCGGACAGGATCGCATCGTAGCGCATGCTCGTGTTCGGCTTGAAGGCGGCCACATCGAGCAGGGCGAAATGGAGGTCCTTCACCTTGTCCAGCCGCTTGTCGAGCGGCGCGCGGTCGATGGCCGTCACCTTGTAGCCGCGGCCTAGCAGCTCGGAGGTCATGCCGCCGGGGCTGGCTCCGAGTTCGAGCCAATGGCTGCTTTTTTTCGGAGCCCTGCGGTGCATGAGCACGTAGTGAAGCGCCTCGGCAATCTTCGCTCCCGCACGGCTGATGGTGTCCGGCGTGTTCTGGCTGATGTATTTCGTGCCGCCCGGATAGAATCCGTTCGAATCCCTGGGACTCTGCATCCCGCAGAAAAGACCTTCCTTGCCGACGAGGCAGAACAGGGTGGGCTTGTTGCCATCCTGCGCCTCCACCTCCTTGAAGGCGGCGATCTCCGGGGAAAAAAGCTGAAGCGTGCGGCCGCGGAGGTTGGAGGCGAGGGTTTTGTAGTAGCGGTTGTTCGCGCTCGGATCGAGCTGGCCGATGAAGAGAGCCTGCGGATTCCGATCCGCGAACTTCCGCATCATCGCCTGCGCGGCCTTCTCGACGAAGCCTTCCATTTTCTCCGGATTGCACGGCCAGGCATGATCGACCGGCAGATTCCACCGGAGATAGCAGGCCGCCTGCGACTGATGGATGGCCGCCGGCTCCGGCGTCTGGATCAGATAATACTCGCTGCCCAGCTTCTTGGAAATTTCCCCACCCAGGCCTTTCACGATGTCACCGGAAAACCCGGCGAAGACTTCGGAAATACGGATCAGCCATTTTGCAGGCGACGGAGCGGGTGATGGGGAATCCAAAATGCGGGAACTTTCTGCGCGGAGGATTACCCGACCCGGGAATCCGGCGCAATGCCTGTATTCCGATCATCCGGGACAGGCATCACGGATCCAACAAATCCCACGATGGACCGGCACGCCAATGGGCAGACGTCCCGGATCGCGGGATTTGTCAGATTCGCGGTGCCTGTCTCAGACCACATTCCGCAGGACGGCGGCCTTCTGGAGGCCTTCCTCGTTGATGAATCCCGGGGGCACCTGGTCGATGTTGAGTTCCAACCAAGCCTCCGCCTCATCGCGGCTTTGGAAAATTTTCAGGCGATCCGTATTCCGGGACCAGTAGCTGAGCATCCGGACAATGCCGTAGGTTGTTGAATTCGTCGCCACATACGCCAGCCAGCCGTTCGAGCGATTTCCCTCATGGCGAAGTACCAATGCCAGACGCAGGATGTCGTTGGCGCTCAGTTCCAGCTCCGCATCGCTGAAATCGATCAGTCCGTGAAAATCGGCCGACCAGCAGGAATCCGACGCCATGGACGAGATCACCGACTTCAAATCGCCCAACCCTGTCTTCCCCTGATACTCCTCGATCCGCATCCGGCGGTCTGTGTCAATCCGGTACCGCCCCACCGTTCCCAAGGATGAATAATCAGTTGTTAAAAATTTCATAGGGTTCCTTACTATCGGACCCCCGTCTTGATCATTCGTTCAAAAATTATGACCAAATCGGATCTATAACTGACTCTTTTTGAGAATGTTAAGGATCGTCAAATAATACGGAGATCTTAATAAGGCGCCTTCCAGCCCTAGGAAAACCGAGCTAACTACCTTGAAAAACGCCCCCGGAGCACGCGATAACAGAAAATCAGGGTCTGATAAAAATTTGCCGCTCCCGCCCCCCCCGTTCAGCGGCTGAGATCTTCCTGATACATCAGCTTGAAGCCGCTCTGATGGAGAATCGCCACCGCGAATTCATAGTCTTCCACGTGCATCGCCAGCATCGACTGTCCTTCCGGACTCGGCAGAAGCGCGTAGGCGAAGTCGATATTGGTCTCCGCGATCATCAGCGAATCAAGGCACTGGAGCAGTCCCGGGCCGGCTTCCCGCATCGCGATGACGACCAGCTCGCAGGTCGTGTAGGGAATCCCCTTTTCCATGAACAGGTGCTCGGTCTCCTCAGGGTCCGAAACCACCAGCCTCGCCACCGTCGCATCCCTTGAATCCTGCACGCTCAATCCGATCACCTCGATGCCCAGCGAGCGCAGCAATTTCACCATCGCCGCAAGTGCTCCGGCACGGTTGGGCAGCAGGACGGAAAATTGGCGGACGGGCTCGCCGTGATCGATGATGGTGTCGGACTCCATGCGCGAAAGGCTATCTTAACCGCGGGGGCCACGCAAGGGGATCGTCCGCACGGAACCGCTCGCCACCTCTTGGATAACCAGCTGATTCGGACGGACATCCGAGATGACATAGCCGGTTCCATCAGCCCCTTTGAAGTGCTGTCCGGGAGAGGCGATGTAGCGTCTGCCCGTCGCGGAATCTTCGACCAGCGCCACGGGATCGTGGGACTCCGAGGGAACCCCGGCGATCCATTCGCGGGTTCTGCCGGTGGAGCCGTCGCGCACTTCCACGACGGAAATTTCCGAGGTCCCACCCGGGTTCACCTTGCTGTCTTCCATCCGCCGCCGGACCCGCACGACGACCAGCTTCGAGCCGGGGATGGATTCCCCCGCCCTGACCTTCACCTCGCGCTTCGAGGCTCCGGCGATCCTGACCGTGGCGGTGTCGCCCTGCACGGTGCGGATACTGACAGGCACCTCCTTCTCCCGATAATGGCGCATCACCAACGGTGGCATCGCGAACGCCTCTCCGGCCGGTCTGCCCTGAGGCTGCTGGCTGGCGACCGGGCTGCTGAGGGTTTCACCGTCGATGGGAATGGATGCCGCGTGTTTCGCAGCCGCCCCGGACGCTGCGGACGTGCCCGGAGATTTCGCCGTGGCGGCATCGACATAGCCGTCCATCGATTCGGCGATTTCCGCCGGGGAATCCAATCCCAATTCCGTGGGCAGAGGGTCTCTTGAAATCAACGCCGCGATCTCGGAGTGGCCCGCCGCGTTGGCGATGTCCACCGCCGTCCGTCCGTCCGGATCGGTGGTGAAACGACTGGAGCCCAGGTCGAGAAGCAGCTTCACCGCTTCCAGATGTCCGTTTTCCGCCGCCACCATCAACGGCGTGCGTCCGTCCTCCATCCGCGCGTAAACCGAGGCACCGTAGTTCGTCAGCGCATCGATGACATCCACCCGCCCGACCAGTGCGGCCAGCAACAGCGCGGAATCCAGGTCCTCACGATCGTAGGGTGCCAGTTCAACCACCGCACCGGACCTGCCCTCACGCACCGCCAGCATCAGCGGATTGAAACCTTCGCTATCTTTCAACCGGGGATCCGCTCCCTGACGCAGCAGCCAGCGCACCATTTCCGTGTGATCGGCGAGCACCGCCGCCATCAGCGGCGTGCGTTCCGAGCCGCCGCGGAGATCGATCGCCAGACCGTGGTTCAGCAAATAATCCGCCGAATTTTGCGCCCCCGCCGAAGCCGCGGCATGCAGGGCGGAATCCCCTTCCCCGTTCCGCGTGTCGGTCGCGAATCCGGTGGAAACGAATTTCTTCAGCGCCGTCACATCGTTCCCCCGGCTGGCGCGGAACCAGTCGTCCGCAGTGAGCTTGTAGCCCGCTTCACCGAGATCCGACGTTTCCGTCTCGACGCGTTTCTTGCACGACGGAAGCGCGGTCACCGACACGGCGATCAACGCCACGCCCGCCATGCTTCCCTTGATCCATTTCATGCGGAAAGGGATACTTCGGATTTCCTAAGCATTCAACCCAGAACCGTCCGCCGGTTCGATTGAGGAAATGCGGCAAACTCCCTCGCGGATCGTGAACCGGACATTGCAGCCGCAAAGCAACGCTCCGAACACCCTCTCCGGATCCTCCACCCGGGTCGCGGGCCGGGGATCCAGCGACAGCGCCTCCAACAGAACCGCCCGCGCCCGCACCGGCAGGCGTTCGAAATCCTCCATCGCGGTGGAATCCACCTCGACCGGCAGCCGCGGGATCGCGTCCCCGGCAAATCCTCCCGATGCCTCCGGCATGGCTTCCGCGTAGGGCAGATACGGCTTCACATCATAGACCGGCGTGCCATCCAGCAGGTCCAGCCCGCCCAACAGAAGCACCGGCGAATCCTGCGCGGTCAGATCGACGCCCTCCAGCCGCACCAGGGAAAGCCCCAGTCCGTTAGGCCGGAATGTCGAACGGCTGGCGAACACCCCGATCCGCTGGTTCCCCCCCAACCGCGGCGGGCGGACGGTCGGCTTCCATCCCTGCTCCACCGTTTCATGAAATCCGAAAATCAGCCACAAATGGGAAAAACCCTCGATCCCCCTGACCGCCTCCGGA
This sequence comes from Verrucomicrobiota bacterium, assembly GCA_040388015.1. GTDB lineage: Bacteria > Verrucomicrobiota > Verrucomicrobiia > Verrucomicrobiales > Akkermansiaceae > Luteolibacter. Next base: position 16,685 of record JAZKCQ010000011.1, read on the forward strand.
CTGCGGTAGCCCGGATGAAACACCAGCCTGCCCCATGCGCTGGGGCACAGCCCGGGCTGGCGGGGCACCGCGAATTTCCCGCCGAAGCACGAGCGAACCGTGGCGATCGGATCGAGAGTCATGCTTCGGTGGAATTCTAACGATGAGGTTCAGCGCGTCTTGAAATGCACGCTCGAACGCAGCACCGCGCCTTCGCGGCGGGAGTGGATGGTGAGCTTGTCGAGGTCGCCGAGGATGGCGATGGAGTCCTTGACGATCTTCTTCTCCTCCGCCGGCAGCGGACTTCCCATCACTTCCTCGGCGTTCTCGTCCACGAGCTGATAGGTCTCGTTCGCGTATTTTTCGAGAGTTCTGAAGTTCAGGCTGAGGTGGAATCCGTTGCTGGTCTCGCTGCCGCCGTCGGCCTTGGAGATGAGGTCGAGCGCCTGGTTTTTCGAGGTGGAAACGGCGAACCACTTGTCACCCACGGTCACCGAGGGAACGAAGTCGTCCGTGAGGAACGGCATCGGGAAGAACCAGGTGGTGTTGCCGCTGCGCTCGGAGCTCATCGGCTTCTGCATCGGGATTTCCTGGCCGACCATCTCGCTGACTTTCGCGAGGGTGCCGGTGACGGTGGTGTTCATCTTGTCCCAGGATCCGCTGAGCTTGGCTCGGTCGGTCACCGGCGAGAGGAAGGAAACGCGCGGGATCTTCGCCTTTTCCAACAGCGGGGCCGGAATTCCCGGAACGGACGGAGCACCACCCTTGAGATCGACGACCAGGGCGCTTTCCTTGCCCAGACTGCCGCGGAAGTCGTTGCTGAAAGCATCCCACAACGCGACCATGTCGGGGCGGAATTTCGCGTCGAACAGCTTGGCCATTTCCTTGAACTGGGCCATGTCCTCGTTCTCCATCGGCGCCTCGGCGACCTTCATGGTCAGCGCGTAGGCGGTCTCCATCAGGGCTTCGCCATAGGCTCTGGCCTTTTCGTCATAGACCGCATCCGCCGAGAAATTGGCGAAGAGGACGACATCTTCCGATTTGCCGAGATGGCCGAGCTTGTTCGCCGCCTTCCAATCGAGCATCCCGCTGTCAGGGCCGCCGAACGACTCGATCTTGAGTCCATCTTCGAAAAAGGCGATGGTGCCGGAAGCATCGTTGCCCGCCAGCTTGCGCAGTGCGGTTTCGCGTTCGGCCACGATCTGGAACATCGCTTCCAGGTCGCGGGTGTCACCGAGTCCCTCGGCTCCGGCGAGTCCGTCGCGAAGGCCGTTGGTCATTTCGGAAAGACCGCCGGCGGATTTGATGACGGTGTCGAGAGCCTCCTTCTGGCCGTAAACCAGAGCGGCGAGATCCTTGGAAACGTAGGCATCGCTGAAGGCGAGCGCGTCGCCGGTGACGATCGACTGCCCGAGGTCGGAGGCAAGCTTCAGGTCGTCGGTGGAACCACCGATGAAAAGCAGGACGTAGTCGCCGACCGTGCCGCTGACCACGACGAGATCCTTTTTCGCGACGATGGCGAGCACCTGATCGACGGTCGCTGCGTCCAACATTTCTTCCATCTCCTCCCGGTCCTCCGCCATGGCGGCGGAGATCTTCGCGCCGAGGATCTTGGAACCTTCGAACTTGTTCCCGCCAACCTCGACGGTCACCGGCTCGATCATTTCACCGAGCATGCCGACATTGGCGACCATCGCGGCCACCTGTTGGGCGGCGGCGGGGCGCTCCGCCTCGCTTGATCTGAATGCCAGATAGACCGGCGGCATCTTGGCCTTTTCCAGAAGCGCGATGCCTGACTGCGGGTCCTTGAGAAGGTCCTTGGCCAGCTCGGGGCCGTAGCTCTCTTCCAGCGAATCCTCAAGCGAGGAAACATCGCCGGACTTCATCGCGGCGGCGAAGGATCTGGCGAGCGAGCGCATCTGGAAGTAGCCCATCCGCCGGTTGAGCGTGAGGAGATTTCCAGCTTGGTCGCCGGTGGACTTGCCGAGCGCGAGGGTGAACTCGGTGCCGAACAAGGCGGCGGGACCCGACGCTTCCCCGGAGTCTTCATCTTCCGGCGCACCGGGAGGCAGCTCGGGAGTTTCTTCGGCCTCTTCCGCGCCGGCTTCCTCCATCACTTCTTCCTCGACCGCTTCCTCCACCGCTTCGCCGATGGCCTCAGCCGCCTCACCGGCTTCTTCGGCCGCTTCTTCCGCCATTTCGACGTCCGGCGCGTCCTCATCCTCGCCGTTCATTGCCTCCTCATCGTCCGGGCCGATCATGCCGCCGCCCATTTGTTCTTCGACGAGGTTCCAAAGCTTCGATCCCTTGACGCGATTGGCGATTTTCGAACCGTTGTGAAACGCCAGCACGACTTCGGTATCCTGCGGAAGGTGTTTCACGAAACCGAGCTTCGCGGCGCGTTCTTCCGCGGAGACTTTCGGCACCACGGGAGCCGGCGGCGGAACTTCCGGATCGCCCTTGCCGGGACTCTCCGCCACTGCCGCGGGTGCTTCGGGAGCCTTGGCTTCCTGCTTCTTGTTACAAGCCCCCAGGCCCAGTGCCACGGCGGGGATCAACAGCCAGTTTGCTCGCGTTTTCATAGAGGCAAACAGCTAGAACCCTCGGCAGGGTGCTAGCAAGCAGATTGGTCCGTGGTCCGGGGAAAAATGGAGGGCCGCTCAAGGGCGGGTGCCGAGCGGGCGGACCCACATGTTGCGGTACTCCATCGGGTCGCCGTGGAATTGAAGCCGCAGCGGCGCGGTGGTCGGATGGGTGTCCGGGTAGGAGGCCAGTTTGCGGTGCTCGGTGGGCCCGAGGTAGGATTCGCCGTTCTGGACGCACACGCCGTTGTGGAAAAGCGTGAGCTTGGCGGGCTTGGTGACCTTGCCGTTTTCATAAACCGGAGGCTCGAAGGCGAGATCGTAGCTCTGCCACTCGCCCTGCGGGGACGTCGCGTTCACCAGCGGCGGAAGCTGGCCGTACATCGATCCCGCCTGGCCATCCGGATAGGTCGGGTTGTTGTTGCTTTGAAGCACCTGCACCTCATAGAGACCCATCAGGAAAACACCGCTGTTGCCACCGCTCTGACCGTCCACTTTCCGGCCGGCGGGGAGACGCCACTCGAAATGCATCTGGATGGCTCCGAACGATTGCTTGGACTCGATGTCCTTGCCGGTGGCCACCATTGAACCGTCCTTGACCTTCCACCCCGGATTCCACGCATCCAGCGATTTCCCGTCGAAAAGCACGATCGCGTCTGACGGCGGCTTCACCGAAACCGCCCCGCCCGTCTTCACCACCGGCGGTTGCGGACGTGCCGGATCGTGAACGACATACGGCACTCCGGGAATCTTCGGGCCGTCGGGGTAACCATGGATTTCCGCCTGCACCATGCCGCACGTTACCGAAACAGCCACCATCATCAACGGGTTTACTTTCATGAGCCACCAAAACGCCATTTCACCGCCCTTCTTTCAAGATCTTATGCGATCCGGGTTGCGGGACAGGCCAGTCTATGGCTGTTTATCGCAGCCCCACTACCATGGCAGCCACTCCTACCCAGCCTCCACGCAGCGATCTTTTTCCGTTTGAACTCGTCCGCCCGGAACTCGAGCGGGTGGAAATCGCAATCCGCGAACAAGTCCGCGGTTTCGACCCCGCCGTCGAACCCTACGTCGCCTACATCTGCAACACTTCCGGCAAGCGCATCCGGCCCGCGCTCGCCATCCTCGTCGGCGGCGCCGCCGGAGGATTCACCGACGACCATTTGAAAATCGGCGTCATCCTCGAGCTCATCCACATGGCCACCCTCGTCCACGACGACATCATGGACGGAGCCAACACCCGCCGGATGGTCCCTACCGCCAACGCGAAATGGGGCAACGCCCTCTCCGTCCTCCTCGGTGACGCCCTTTTCTCCCACGCGCTCACCCTCGCCACCGACTTCAACAGCATCGACATCTGCCGCAAGGTCGGCAACGCCGCCCGCGAGGTCTGCCAGGGGGAGATCATCCAGACGCAGCGCCGTTTCGACCTCACCTTCACCAAGGCCGAATACTTCCGCATCATCGAGATGAAGACCGGCGCGCTCTTCGCCGCCGCCACCGGACTGTCCGCGAATCTATCCGGCCTCGATGCCGGGACCGAAGCCCGCCTCTACAGCTACGGCATGAAGCTCGGCACCGCCTATCAGATTTACGACGACTGCCTCGACCTCGTCGGTTCCGAGGAAGTGGTGGGGAAAACCCTCCGCACCGATCTCATCAAGGGCAAGCTCACCCTCCCCATCCTCAACCTGCTGGAAACCGCCTCCGAGGCCCAGCGCATGAAGCTCAACAAGCGCATCCTCGACCAGGAGCCGCTCGACCTCCCCGTGCTGCTCGGCATCGCCGAGTACGAGGGCGCCATCGAGAGCGCCGTGGACACCGCGCTCGACCTGCTCAGGCAGAGCCGCGAGGACTTGGAGCCGCTCGGAAAATCCGTGCACGCGGACGCTCTCGCGCAGATCACCTGGTTCCTCGCCGGGCTTTTGGAAAAGTGCAGACGCTGAGACGTTGAGAGTGGATGGTTGAGAGTTGAGAGAAAGACAGGCATCCTCGCTCGGCAGCTCTTCCTCCGACTCTCGACAATCAACTTCCAACCCTCAACTTCTCATATGTCCACCCTGCCCCGAAAACTCCTCATCATCGGCGGCGGCTTCGCCGGACTCGAATGCGCCTCCAAGCTGGCCAATGACGACCGCTTCGAGATCACCCTCGTCGATCGCACGAACCACCACCTGTTCCAGCCGCTTCTCTATCAGGTGGCCAGTGCCTCGCTCGCCGCGCCGGACATTTCCCGCTCGATCCGGCAGATCCTCGCCGATGCGAAGAACGTCACCGTCCTGATGGACGAGATCTCCTCCATCGATACCGCCGCGAAGCAGGCGGTCGGCAGCTCCGGCACGGTCTATCCCTACGACACCCTGCTCCTCGCCGCCGGAGCGCGCACCGGTTATTTCGGGAACGACGGATGGGCGAAACACAGCCTCGGACTCAAGTCCCTCGCCGATGCCCAGAACATCCGCCGCACCGTCCTCTCGAATCTCGAGCGCGCCGAACTCACCACCGACGCCGCCGAGCGCGGCCGCCTGATGACCATCGCCATCGTCGGCGGCGGCCCCACCGGGGTCGAACTCGCCGGCGCTTTCGCCGATCTCGTCCACCGCTCCCTCCGGTCCAACTTCCGCCGGATCGACACCAGCACCCTGCGCATCATCCTCATCGAGGGCTCCGAGCTGATCCTCGAAACCTTCGATCCCGAGCAAAGCCTCTACGCCCGCAAACGGCTGGAGAAACTGGGCGTCGAGATCCGCAACAACACCCGCGTGATCGATGTTCGCGCCGGTGCCCTCGATTTCAAGGACGGCACCTCGCTGGAAGCCGCCGCCATCATCTGGGCCGCCGGGGTCGCCGCCAGCCCGCTCACCGCCTCCATCAGAGTTCCCACGGGCCGCGGCGGACGCATCACGCCGAATCCCGATCTATCCGTTCCCGGACACCCGGACATCTTCGTCGCCGGCGACCTCGTCAGCATGAAGGACAGCGAGGACAAGATGGTTCCCGGTGTCGCCCCCGCCGCGGTGCAGATGGGCACCCATATTGCGAAGATCCTGATGGCCCAGGCATCCGGCGATCTCAAGCGCCCGCCCTTCCGTTATTTCGACAAGGGCATGATGGCCATCATCGGGAAAAACTACGCCGTCGTGAAAACCGGCAAGTTCGAGATGCAGGGCTTCATCGCCTGGCTCGCGTGGCTCTTCGTCCACATCATGTTCCTCATCGGCTTCCGGAACAAACTCTCCGTCCTCCTCGGCTGGGCCTACTCCTACCTCGTCGACACCCCGGAAGCCCGCATCATCGTCTATCCGCCGGCCGCCATCCCGCCCGGGAAACCCCCGGTCGCTTGAGGAAAGCTCCCCGCCGCCGCCCGTCCCGCGTCAGTCGATTTTCGACGCGGCGATCTTTTTCTTGTCCTTGTTCTTCCCGGTGAGCTGGCGGCGGTCGCGCGACATCAGCAGGGTGTCCACGAACAATCCGTCGTCCCAGGTGAACTCGTATTTCAAGGACTCGTTCTTGTTTTCAACCGCCTTCCACCTCCCCTTCCGAGCCGTCGGCGTGACCGTGAACGAACCGTCGGGCAGGCACTCCACCACCTGCTGATCCGTCCACCACCACTTGCCGACCACCGGATCCGGGGGTTTCGGAGTCTCCGAATGCGCCCGGGTTGGCGTCATCACGATCGCGAGAAGACAGGTTGCGATCGAACATGCGGTTGGGAGGTCTGGCCACCGGATCATGACGCAACCTGAGGAAACCTCCACCGGAAGGCAATGCCAATTGGCCGGCACCCGGAACGCCGCCGCCCCCGGGCGACCTCCGTTCCGGGCAAAAAAAACACCGGCCCTCATCAACGAGGACCGGTGTCATGGTCTACCACAACCATACCCTGGAAAATCTCAAGGCGTCCCGGCCGGGACCGCGGACGGGACCGCCCCGTAGCCGATGTGGCTCGCCGAACGCCAGGCCGCCAGCAGCTCGGGAGCGTGGCCGTAGGTGTTTTGATAGATCGCATCCCACGTCTTCCGGCACTCCCGCAGCGTCGTCAGCAGCTCGGGGATCGAGGCCGTCGCGCCGGCCTGGCGGCCGCGGGCCAGCGCCTGCTCGCCGCCTCCAGCCCGCAGCTCGTCCGCCAGATCCTTGAGGCCCTCCTCGGTCACCTCCAGGTTGTGCGCCGCCAGCTCGTCGAACAGCCCGAGCTCGGTGAGCGCCGTGGCGAAACTTTCCAGCTTCGCCGCCGCCTCGGTGTCGCCGCTGCCGTGCGGCATCCGGAACCGGTCCATGAGCCCCGGGTTCCCGGTCTCCTCGGCGACCGACGCCACCGTCCGGTTGATCTTCTTCAGCATCATGTCCACCTCATCGCGATCTCCGTGCTTCTCCCGGGTTTTCTGGCCGAACTCGCCGGCCAGCTGGATCGCCTGCCTGCCGCCAAGTCCGGCGATCGCCGCGTCCGCCTTCGCCAGCGTCGCCGCGTGCTTGGCATCCACCGGCCTGGCCGGGGTGTGCGTGAAATCCGCGATCCGCGTCTCGGCGAATGCCGCCATCGCCACTCCTGTTTTCGCTTCCCTGATTTGTTTCGTTTCCATCGTTTTTCTGTTTGTTTGCTGGGGTTGTTTGGGTGTCCCAAGGGGGCGAAAGACAGGTCCGATCCATCCTTCTAATCACTAGCAGAACGATCACCGCCACACGCCCAGATTTCCTTCCCGCCGGAAAGCAAAATCTACCAGATCCCGCCGGAAAATTTCCACCCGCCGCCGGCCCCGTGACCAAATCGGAACGGATTCCGCATTTTCCAACAGAACCTTGTGGCGGCGGTCTGCGACCGCCGCTCCCGCCCCGGCCCGCCCGGCCCCGGCTCCGCGGCCACTTTTCCCTTCCCTCGGTCCATCAGATCGCTAGACTGACAACTTCACCCCGAATCTCCCCTTTTCCGCCCGATGCACCGCACCCCGCCCGCTCCCGCCGACGCGCTGCATCGCAGCTCATCACCTGTAGCGTCGGTCTGTGACCGTCGCACAAATAAGTTCCGGATCCGGCGCTTTGTCACCCCCCGGCGCAGACGCCTCGAATCCCGCGGCGGTCACAAATCGACGACACGGTTCCAATGCTCCCATCTGCTCAGCCTGCCGGAGGGGGCGAATGTGGGGCAGGCCGTCAATGAGGCGATGCGCTCCATCCCTGCCGCTGTCGCGATCCAGACTTGTCCCAACGTAGTGCAACGAAGCCGGAACTTGCCCCGGCATAGTGCAACGACGCCGGGCGGCCGCATCCTCGATCCCGCGTGCGGCTCCGGCGGCATGTTCATCCAGTCCGCCCGCTTCGTGGAGGCGCATCAGAAGAATCCCACGGCGGAAATTTCCGTGCGCGGTGACCAGTTTCGGTCACATGGTGGGTTAAAACATTCAATATTGACTTCGTGATGACCCTCGGAAAAGCACTTGAAGACATCAGCAAGGCTCTAGGTCACCTGCGACACCAAATTAGCTTAGAGAATGCGGCGGGCTATTTTTCGAAGAACAAAATTCTCGAAAACTTGCTGCTGCCGGTTCTTTCCATAACCTACGACCTGCCACATCTCCGCAATGCCAATGTTGGTGGATCCAATGCTCCTTTCGTCGACTTGGTAGATGACAGTAAGAATGTGGCCTTTCAGATTACAACCGAGCGCAAAGCATCCAAAATCACAGAAACGCTCGAGGGCTTTGTCGCTAGCAAGCCACTTCAGAAATACAAGACTCTTCGCTTTTTCGTCTTTGCGCCGACCGATTTTTCCTTCAACAAAACGAGTCTCGATAAATGGAGCAAAATATGTAAGGGGAAGCTCGTTTTCAATCCAACTGACGACATTGTCCAGTTCACCGATTTATCCCGCGACATCTGCAACCTAAGCGGACCTAAGGTTCGCGAAATCCACGACCTGCTGGCACAAAGTCTGGTCGGCGAGGAGTGGATTGACGTTCGGGCGCTGCTCGTCGACCAAGCGATCACGCAAGTGAACCGCGAGAAGGAGACGGGCAAATACATCCCGGACGTATTCGTTGAAACGACCTCTACCAAGGCGCTTTCCCGGGTATTCTGGCATCCTCACCTGTTCTTCGGAGAAATCCTCGACAGCATTTCCCGCTGCCGCTTGCCAGTTTGGAACAAATTCTTCGCCAAATGTGGATTACCACTCTTGCCCCCGATTGACGCCGAGAAATTCAGGTCAGTTGCGAGTCCGGAGAAGCTTGCAAAAGCAGCGCAGCAACTGGAACAGGAACTCTTGCAAATGGTAGCTGCATCCCAATTGTTCGAGGGTGTAAAAGACCTTTGCTCGCCACCGTTCCCGATCCCACCGGAGAATCGCGATTTCTACGATCACAACTCATGGAATGTGCGCAGTGTCTTTCGGGTCGCGCAGGAATGGGCTGACGACCAGATCCAGAAGCTAAACGCCGTTCAGCGTCGCGTATTCATCCTGACCGGGAAGGCCGGTCAAGGTAAGACCAATCTCGTCTGCGATTTTGTCGAACGGTTTAGTGTGCCTCATGAGCTGCCATGCGCCTATTTCACAGGCTTGCAGCTTGGACGAATTAGTGGCGACTTGGGCGAGCACATCCAACGCAACCTATTCCAAGGCAAAACACCAACCTTTCAAGCAGCAGCCAAGATTCTTTCCAATTACGCCGCCGAAAGGAAACAGCCTTTTGTTTTCGTCTTCGAAGGGATCAACGAGCACAGCCGCGTCTCACAATTCGCCGGGGAGCTAGAGGAACTCGTAAGCGCGGCGCTCAAATTTCCCAATATCCGGTTCTATTTTACCTGCCGCTCAGAATATTTTGTCGAGCGTTTTGGGAACCTGCTCAAGAGCTCTTTCAAGAAGGAGATTCTTCTTGTTGAACCGCGGCAGCAATACTTTGGAGACTTTGCCCGAGATCGGCTACTCGACGGCTACTTTAAGTATTTCGAGGTCGATCCCAAAAAGGTCGACGAGCAAGCCCAAAGCTTTCTGAAGAATGATACGCTACTGCTTCGGTTTTTTTGCGAAGCCTATGGAAAACGTGGACGGCCAGCCGACTACGAGATGCCGGATATTCCCCACATCTATCGTGCGCAAGTCTTTGAACTCTACCTCGCCAAGAAACTGGATGCTGCAGCAGATAACAAGAACCGCACCGTTCAACACCTCTCGCCGCTAGGGAGCAAAGCAGACCTGTTGTCCGTGATCCGAACGGTGATCGGCTACATGGTTACCAATCGCCAGTTCGCAGACGTGCCCTTTTCGGTCGTTCCCGAGGCGATGCACGCAGACCTTTGGTTTCTTCTGGGGGAAGAGATCCTCCTGCGGCGCGATTTGGCGGCGAGTGGTGACATCAGCTTGGCCCCATCGGCTGAGGTGTTGAATTTCGTCTATGATGAATTCCGGGATTTTTTAATTGCTAAGTACCTGGTCCAAACCTTCGACCCGAAAACACCTGACAGCTTCGCAGCGTTTGTTGCTTCCGGTGAAGCTGGCGCTGTACAGATAAGCGAGGGTATCAAGCGGTTCCTTTTTTATACCTCTCGGCTTCCCGACAAGTTGGATTTCTGGAAATACTATTCCCAACAGCCCGCTTACGACGAGGTATTCATCCCAGAGATATTCTTTGTCGCCGAGGAACACCTCAACGCAGATGATGCTGTCCGGGTACGCGCTGTGCTTGAAAATGCTGACCAAAACGCCACCCGTGTTGCGAATATTCTGCTTTGGCGCGGACCGAGGGAGTCCTTTCCGTTCCTGAATTTGGATTTGTTGATCGACACACTCGCAGACGGTGACGATGAACGGTATCGAGTACTGATTCGCAACAACTTCCTTCCTTACCACGGTTTTGATGACCGAAGTCACCCTGCAGAGGAATGGGTCGAAGAATTTGAGGAAGATCTTGTCCCTTATTTAAATCCTACGCGGCACGAACCATATGTGCAATTGATGACTGTACTTTTTCCACTTGAGAGCGAAAGCGACCTTGAGAGCCCGGTAGTTCGCCTGTTTCGGAAAATCGCAGCCAAGTTTCCAGCCCTTGCGCATAAAGTTCTAAGGCGCGCTCTCGAGTTCAGATTCGCAGTCCACCGTCCATTTGTCTGGCGCCTGCTGGCCGAGCAAAACCTCGACACCACCATGATTGCCGACCTCACAACCCTGGCGGAAGGGGAGCTAGAATCAGCGTCGGTCGAAACAGCCACCGAAATCCGTCGTTTCATCCTTAAGTCCACGGCCTCCTGCAAATGATCTATTTCACTGCTTCCAATGCCGTTCTTGCCTTCCTGAAATCTATGCCCACACGGGAGGAGTTCTTACGTCGCGCCGGGGTTCGCGAGAATTCCTATGCGGGCGAGCTTGTTCTCAAACTTTACGACGATGTATTCGTCTATTCGAAAAACCTGCGAGAAGAATACCGCAAATACTACAAGATCGAATACCCAAAGTTCTCCGATTTTGCCGATTCTGTTTCTTCCATTCCCCCGTCAGTGCTCCCCAAAATCGATAATTATTTTAAACGCTATGCATTTATCATCCACTTCGTTGTTCCTTACTACCTCGAAGAGAATTCAGGTTCCGAAACGGATACCGCTGCCGAAATACTCCCCGTCCTTCTAAACACGAAACTCGCCAAATGAAAATCCGCGCCGGCTTTGTCTCTAATAGTTCCTCGACCTCGTTCCTGATCTTGGCCGCGGACGATCTCACAGAAAAAAACTTCCTTGAGTTGATGGGAGTGAATCCCAAATCGCCGTTCGTCGACATTTTCCGGGAACTGCACGAGGCGCTGCTTGATGGTATCGAGGAGTCAGTGGACCTCCGCGACGTCGACGAATCGACTCCGGTCACTTGGTGGTTGGACGCATTCAAGGGAAAGGTATCGCCACGGATGGCGGAAAAACTGCAGAACGCGAAGGAGCGTGGTTTGAAGCTATATTACGGCAACATAGATAGCGAATCCAGCCAGGCCGAGTCCTACTTCTGTTGCGACTCCTTTGAGGCTGAAAATGAAAAATTTTACATTAATGCACTGGAGTGCGCCTGGTAATGAGTGCTTTCGTAGTCAAACGCTTTCCGCAGGACCGCTACAGTGCGGTATTCAATCCGAACTCGGGCTTTTTTGCTCGGATCGAAGACGAGGGCGCCCCTGAGCCATTTTGGGCGCAACACGGTCCCGAGCTACTCGATGTCGCTATCACCAATTGGTGCGATAAAGGGTGTAGTTTTTGCTATCGAAAATCAGACCGGGGTGGCGATCATATATCGGTAGAGGATTACACTGAAGTCATGCGGCAGGCACGAGAGATGCATGTGTTTCAAGTCGCTCTCGGCGGCGGCAATCCCAATCAGCACCCTGATTTCTCCGAAATTCTGCGATTAACACGCGAAGATTTCGGGATTGTGCCCAACTATACGACCAACGGGAGGGGATTGTCCGACCAAGTCCTCGCGGCAACGGCGAAACATTGCGGCGCTGTGGCCGTCAGTGCCTACGCCCCGTATGAGGAGACGGCTGAAGCTGTGGACCGGTTGAGGGCTGTGGGTGTGTCGACTAATCTCCATTTTATTCTAACCAGCGGATCCGTCGAAACTGCGATCGAATGGCTCCACAATCCGCCGCCCTTCCTCAAGCGGGCGAATGCAATTGTCTTTCTCAACTACAAGCCTGTAGGCCGCTTCAGCGATCAGAAATTGCTGCTCAACCGCAGTCCGCGGGTGGCGGAGTTCTTTCGACTTGCGACGGCAGGTAAGCAATCATTTCGCATTGGGTTCGATACGTGCACCATTACCGGACTTGCCCGGTTGGGCAGCGCGTCGGATGTTTCCCTGGAAGGTTGTGACGCTGGTCGATTTTCCTTATTCGTCTCGGAGAAAATGGAGGTTTATCCTTGCTCGTTTATGGTGGAGGCCGGCTACAAGGGCATACCTTTGAAAGGCAGTTCGCTACGGGAAATCTGGCAGGACCATCCCAGCTTTAAGGGCATCCGAACGAAGCACGCAGCCAAGGGCTGCGCGGATTGCAAAACGCCAACCCACTGCCTTTCTGGCTGTCCTCTTTTTCCAGAGATGAACCTTTGTCCGTCGAAATGCACTCCTCAATCGTGCGATTGCAAAGGCTAGCCTACCGAGAGGTCATGTGTTACCTGCTTCGCTAGGTAAAAAGTAGGAAAGGTAGAACTCGCAGCATCCGGCGTTGAACGAGTACTAGCCACCTGCGGAAACCGCTAGGTTAGGATCACCGCTATGTGTTCACGCGGATCCACAAGTTCCGCACGGAGCCGGGGACGCTGCATCTGGTGCTCTCGGAGCGGGACGACATCATCGTGCTGACGGACGAAGCGCACCGCAGCCAATACGACACGCTGGCGATGAACATGCGCACGGCGCTGCCGAAGGCGAAGTTCGTGGCGTTCACCGGCACGCCGCTGATCGCCGGAGAGGAGCGGACGCGCGACGTGTTCGGCGATTACGTGAGTGTCTATAATTTCAGGCAGTCCGTGGAGGACGGGGCGACGGTGCCACTGTTCTACGAGAACCGGACGCCGGAACTGCAAATCACCAACCCGGAGCTGAACGAGGAGATCTATCAAACGATCGAGGACGCCGGGCTGGACGACGATCAGGAGGAGAAGCTGCGCAAAGTGCTGGGCCAGCGCTATCACCTGATCACCCGCGAGGACCGGCTGGACGCGGTGGCGAAGGACATCGTCCATCATTTCCTCAACCGCGGTTATCAGGGCAAGGCGATGGTGGTTTCCATCGACAAGCTGACGACGCTGCGGATGTATGAAAAAGTCCGCGCCGAGTGGGAGACGGAGAAGGCCCGCGTGTTGAAAGCGCTGGAAGGAACGTCGGGTGGACAGGTGCCGAAATTTCCGAACTGGCCATCCAAGGGATTAGTTGGTAGAATGGACTCCCCTCCCCAAATTGTGAAGGCATTCAAAACTGAAATCATCGCGCTACTGCTGGGATGTCTGACTGCTGCAGTCGCTCAGGAGGTTCTTCCGGCTTCTGAGGAACCTGGAGTTCCCGGGCCCGCAGGGAAAGGAAACGGTGATCCCGCCAAAGCCAGGGCAGAGGCAGCAACGAAAGAGCAGCAGGCGGAGATCCGCAGACTGATCGAAAAACTTGCGTTTGTTCCGGTTGGCAAGCCGCCGGCTGACGCTGGCCCGAAGGTGGAGCCCAAACGTAAATCGGATGATCCATTCGCCGAAGAGGAGGACCCACCGGAGATCATCGAAGAGAACCGCAAGAGGGCGACCGCGTGCCGCGAAGCCTTCGAGCAACTCAGGGCCTATAAAGGACTGGCGATTCCATTCATGCTGGAACATCTCGATGACAAACGTCCGTCGATGGATTTCCACGGCCACTGGAAACACCGCGACGTGGGAGCCGCGTGCTATTGGAATATCCGCTATCAGTTCGAGGATCATCCGGGGGACTATTCATCTTATGGCTACGCGAGAAAGGGGCGGGATGGGGAAAGCCACGTGAAGCCCTATTATGCCAGTCCCGGGCAACTGTCCTTCGGCGGTCTGAAGCAGTGGCTGATGGAGAATGCAGCGCTTTCCTATACGGAGAAACAACTCAAATGCCTGCGATGGTCGCTGGAGGAAGAGAAGAAGATTGGGGCCCCGGATCCGGAAAGCTACTTCGAGAATATCCTGCCGTTGGAGATTCGGATCTTGCAGCGTCGGGCTCAAATCGGGGACGATGTGCGGGCGGAGTTGGAGCGGTTGCAAAAGATCCTGAAGGAGAAGCAGGCGAGCGCGATTCCACCGGAGTTGCTGCCACCGCAAGTGAATGGACCGGACGAAAGGAAGGTAGAATGAATCGGCAACTCCCGGTCAAAATCGAGAAAATGCTGGATTCCGGATTGCCGGAGAAATACACGACCGAGCTTTTCGAACAGAAGTGCGGGGTGCTGTTCCAGCATGTGCTGGAGAAGTATCCGGATCAGGGTGCGTCGGTCTATGCGGATGCAGGATAGAAGACTCGGAGCGAGACGCTCCGGCAACGGTCTGGGGCGAGACGCCCGCAGCCACTTTGGAGAGCGTGTATGAGGCGGCGGGGTGAGGGAAGAAGTGCGGGGTGATCAGTGAGCAGAAAAGGGACGTGCCGAGATCGCAAAGGGGGTTTTCGGATTTTCCTCTTTGTGTCCGTTGGCACCCTTGGCGCCTTGGCGGTAAACTCCTCGGGTGTTGCCAACCGGCTGGATGAATGAATTGCGCGTTCCGTGAAGAGGCTGGATTTACCGCAGAGCCGCAAAGGTCGCAGAGGAGCGCAGAGGTGGTGGCTTTGATTTTCTCTTCGTCCCTTGGCGGCCTTTGCGTCTTGGCGGTGAAATCTCCGATGAAGAAAAGCCTCCGGTGGGAGAGGGTGAAGTGCGACATGGGGACGATCCTCTGCGGTTCTTGGCGACCTCCGCGTCTTGGCGGTAAAATCTCAGGTGAAGAAAAGCCTCCGACGGAAGAGGGTGAAGTGCGACGGTCGCAGACCGACGCTACACGGGCGGAACGAAATCCGACTTCGCCGGATGAGTCTCTTCGTCCCTTGGCGGCCTTTGCGTCTTGGCGGTAAAATCTCCGGTGAAGAAAAGCCTCCGGCGGGAGAGGGTGAAGTGCGACGGTCGCAGACCGACGCTACATGGTGTCCCGGAGGCGGGACATCGTTCGTGACATCCGGTTTCTCTTAAGGCGAGATCGGCGGACGAACCGTTTCAAAACCTTGAAAATCAGAGTCATCATGAACAACATCACCGGAACCATTCGAAGCCACATGGCGATCACGCTGATGGTCGCAGCCGCCTGGCATGCCACACCCGCGAAGGCGCAGACCCTGGAGGGCAAGTGGGTGGCCGATTGGCGGGTCCTGGACAATGGCGAGAAAAACCGCCTGTTCCTCGACCTCAAGCAGAACGACGCGAAGATCACCGGCACCGCCACGACGATCGGACATCGTTACCAGGCGGATGGCACAGTGACCGGAACCCGATTCGAGATCTCTTTTTCCAAAGGCGGCAACCCGCGCAAGTTGGCCGGTGAGATCGCAGGCGAGCAGCTGAACCTGAAGTATGAGGGAGCCGCATTGGTGGCGAAACGGGCAACGCCGGAAGATGAATACCCGGCCTACGAGAAACTCCCCTTGCCGCCGCTGAAAGATCTTCCCGACAACGGGTTGGTGAAGACGCCGCCGATGGGGTGGAACAGTTGGAACAAATTCCACCGTGGCGTGACCGATGCCATCGTCCGCGAGATGTCGGATGCCATGGTGACCAGCGGCATGCGCGATGCCGGCTACATCTACCTCTGCATCGATGACACCTGGGAGGGCGTGCGCGATCCCGAAGGCAACCTCGGATCGAACGACAAATTCCCGGACATGAAAGCCCTGGCAGACTACGTGCACTCGAAAGGATTGAAGCTGGGCATCTATTCCTCGCCCGGGCCACGCACGTGCGCGGATTATCCGGGGAGCTATGGGTATGAACAACAGGACGCGAACACGTTCGCCGCCTGGGGAGTGGACTACCTCAAGCACGACTGGTGCGGCGCGAGGATGATCTACGGCGACAAGGACCAGCAGGCGGTCTACCAGAAAATGGGCGAGGCCCTCCAGGCGACGGGCAGGCCCATCGTTTACAGCATCTGCAATTACGGAGTCGCAAAGGTGGAGACCTGGGGCGCGAAAGCCGGCGGGAATCTCTGGCGCACCACGGGCGACATCAGTGACACGTGGAAGAGCATGCGGGCGAACATCGAGCGTCAGGCGCCTCTCGCTTCATTCGCCGGCCCGGGCCGCTGGAACGATCCCGACATGCTCGAAGTCGGGAACGGAGGCATGACCGATACCGAATATCGCACCCACATGAGCCTCTGGGCGATCACCGCGGCCCCGCTGATCGCCGGGAACGACATCCGGAACATGACACCGGCGATCAAGGAAATCCTGCTGAACCGCGAAGTGATCGCCGTCAATCAGGACGTGCTCGGGAAACAGGCGACGCCGCGTAAAGACGGCACGCTGGAAACCTGGGTCAAGCCGCTGGCGGATGGTTCGGTGGCGGTGGCGGTCGTGAACCTCGGCGAGAGCGAGGCGGACGTCGTCGTGAAGGTTTCCGATCTCGGTTTGGCTGGGAATGTTTCTTCGGCGAGGGACCTCTGGGCGCACGCCGATGTGTCATTCCGGGATGGCGTTTACGCCCAAAAAGTCGCCTCGCATGATGTTCTCATGCTTCGTGTGGGTAGCAAGCCGTAGGCGCCCGCACGGAGCGAAGACCGAACGCCTCATATCGGACGTCGAAGGAGGTAACCGCAAGGAACGCAAAGATCGCAGAGCAAATCCGGGTTCTCGATCTTTGAGTTCCTTGTGCTCTCTGCGGTTAGTGAATCTTCGTCATGCGGCTGAGGTCTTCAAAGTGGACCTTGCCGGATGATCCTCTGCGTTCCTTGGCGGCCTTTGCGTCTTGGCGTTAAAATCTCCCGTGAATGAAAGCCCCCGGCGGGAGAGGGTGAAGTGCGACGGTCGCAGACCGACGCTACATGGGCGGAACGAAATCCGACTTCGCTGGATGAGCCTCTGCGTTCCTTGGCGACCTTTGCGCCTCTGCGGTAAAATCTCCGGTGAAGAAAAGCCCCCGGCGGGAGAAGGTGAAGTGCGACGGTCGCAGACCGACGCTACAGCAGATAGGGATTTTGCGGGAGGCTGGATTGAGGAAGACCGGATGACAGCGGAGTGAATCGGTGCCACGGTGGGCGATGGCGCGAAGATACGACCACATCGATCTGCGGGTTCCCGATCTGGCGGCGGTGACGCCCTTTTACGAAGCGCTGCTGCCGGCGTTGGGATTCACCCGGCGGGTGGAGGTGTCCGAGTGGCTTCAATATGAATGCGCGGAGGGAGAGCCTGATGCGTTTTTCGGCGTGACCGAATCTCCCGGACACGTCGCGAATGAGAACCGGATCGCGTTTTGGGCGGAGAGTGTGGCCGGGATGGAACGAATGGCCGAGGTGGCGGTGCGGGCGGGAGCCCGGAATGTGGAAGGGCCGATGCTCTACGAACCGGGATATCACGCGGTGTTTTTCGAGGATCCGGCGGGGAACCGGCTGGAAATCTGCCACCGGCAGGAAGGCGCGCGGTGAGGGAAACCGCGGCGGGGCTTCGCGGACGCAAGTGAGCCGGGCGATATTCCGAAGTCATTTTCGAACTGAGGGTTTCATGCCTCTTTCAATCGACTCGGCCCGTCCGGCTCACTGAAAAAGTTGCACGGCAATCGGTGACTGCAACTGGCTTTTCTCAGAAATATCATGGGGCCGAATGCAGCCCGATCATGTTGCCTTCCGTGTCATAAACGAGTGCGATGAAGCCATATTGGCCGATGGATCTCTTCGGCGCATGGATGCGTCCTCCGTTCTCCAGCGCGCGGGCGGCTTCGACCGCACAGTCGTGGCACCTGAAGTAGATGAGGCTGCCTCCGGCACCGGGATCCTTGCCCTCCATCCTGGCGAGCGCGCCGGCACTGCCGTAACGTTCCTTCTCCATTTCCATGGGGAAGGCCCACATTTCGAGATCCGGGCTTTCAAGCCGGGTCAGGGTGGTCCGGAAGGTGTTTTGATAGAAGGCCTTGGCGCGGTCCATGTCGCTGACATAGATTTCGAACCAACCAACGGGATTGGGCATGTTCATGAGTGTGGGGTTGGGATTGGAGTTTGCGGGGGAGAAACGGCGCCGGATTCACGGCTTGAGATCGACGGCCGCGCGGTCGCTGCCGTCCATGTGAAAGGGAACGGATTCATGGGCGTGGGCGATCTTCCAAAAGCCCGCCACCTTGCGGAAGCCCAGAGTGAGGCGATACCAGACGTCGGTGGTGTCACCGCTCGTTCTGGCTCCCGTCAGATGAAGCAGGGCATGGCACCAGGCGACATCGCCGCTGCCGGCCAAGGTCAGATCCCGGAGGTCGTGACCGATGGGTCCTTCGAAGGTGGCGAACCAATCGGTCAGGTTTTGCTCCAGCGGGGAGTCCGCGACCAAGGGAGGTGCGAGATAGAAGCCGACGGAGTCCGGCAGGAAATGATCCGCCACGCCGCGGACGTCCTTCCGACGGATCGCGTCCGCCCATGCCTCGACCACGGAGCGGAGCTCCTCGTCATTCACGGATTCCGCGGTGTCGGAGCCGAAGTAGACGTCGATGTGGCGGATCTTGCCCTTTTCGACGGTGAAGCACTCGACATTCCGGAACGATCGGCCGTCGCGGGTGGTGGCCTTGTAGCGGACGAGCGCCTGGTCTCCCTCCACCAGAAGCTTTTCGATTTGGAAGGAATCCAGGTGTTCGCTGTTCGGCCAACAGCGTTCGAAATAAGTGGCGCGGTCGATGTGGTCATCGACGGGGCTGCTGAACGTGAGGTCCGCGGCTAACAAGGGTTCGAGGGCCGCGCGGTCCTTCGTTTCATAAGCCCGGAAACAGGCCCGGATGAGATCGGGGATGGAATTCATGGCGATACCACCGATGGCGCGGGAGCCGGGAATCGTCAAATGGGAAGGAAGCGGGCGGCGGGTGGGAAAGAGGGGGAGAAGTGCCGGGTTGGGTCGAGGATGGAGAATCATTCTCCACTCCGATGAAATCCAAGCTCCGCACCCGTCTCGTGAAATTCCTCGTCCCCCACCTGAGGCGAGGGGCGGAGCCTGCGGCTGAAATGCCCCCGTGGTGAGGCGCTATCAGGACGGGGTTTGACCGCGGAAGGGAGGGAAGCTGGAGACCGGTATGCGGGCTATTACGGTCGGCCCGGACGCGGCGGCGTGGGCCCGGGAGGTATCTGCCATTTGCCGGCGAGAGATTCGAGCACACGGGGAAGGATGGCGGACTTGAGGAGGGAGGGGAGCAGGGATTTCCCCAACAGGCCGAGCGCTCCCATGGCGACCGCGCCGAGCAGGGGCTTGGGCGGGGCGTGGGTGACGGCTGAAACGGGACGTTTCCACCGCTCCGGCAGCTGCTGCTTGCCGCGGAACAGGGACAGTGCAGGGATGATTCCTGCGGTAAAAGCGAGGACCACGGCGAGGGTGGGATGGCGGTCCACCCCACGGTGGATCACCCGCGCGGGGGTGAATCGCTCCCGCGCGTGGCGCAGCCCGGCACCGATCCCGGCGCGCCCCTCTGCAAGCGCGGCGATGGCCTGCCGCTTCAGTTCTTCATTGCTCGTTTTTTCAGCCATGTGCGGTCTTTTTTGAACTCGTTGATACTTTCCGCAAACCAACGTGCGGTGGTGATGCGTTTCCAGATGAAAAGTGCGGCGGCCAGGGCGATGAGAAGGTGCAGGCCGCCGGTGACGCCGGCCGCCATCAACCAGGACCACCCCAGCCAGTGGGTGAGCACTCCGACCAGCGTGGTCGCCAGCAGCAGCCAGCCTGCGAAGATCGCCACCACCGCCACCGCCAGCCAGATTCCCAGGCTGATCACGTGTTGCAAGGCCTCGCGCGCCTCGACGCCTAGCAGAAGGCCCCAGCCTTCGAGATATTTCAGGAGAGGTGCCAGCAAGCGTTGTGGCGGCGTGGCCCGGGTGGAAGCGCGATTTTCCACCGGGGCGGTGGGAGGGCTTTTCCCGGCCGGCGAGGCGGGCGACAGTCCTTGTTGGGCGCGTTCCCCGTCGGTCACGCGCACCGCATGGGCGGCGGGTTCGATCACCCCTTCATCCGCTTCCGCATAGACCTGGGTGAACTCGGCCCCGAAGAACAGGATGCACGAGGTGTAGTAAATCCATAACAGCAGCAGCACGACCGCACCCGCAGCCCCATAGGCGCTGGCGGCTCCCTCCCGCCCCAGATACCACCCCAGGCCGGTCTTGCCGATTTCAAACAACAGCGCGGTGATGAGCGCGCCGAACCAGACATGCCGCCAGCGGATCCGCGCGTCGGGCAGCACTTTGAAGATCATGGCGAAGAGCGTGGTCACCAAGCCTAGGGAAATGACAAAGGCGAGTGCGCTCCATACGAAGGCCGGCAGCGGCAGCGCACTTTCCAAGCGATCGTTCAGTCCCGCGATGGCCGTGCTGAGCACGAGCGAGACAAGCAGCAGGAAGCCGATGACCAACACCATTCCGAAATTCAGGAACTTTCCCCGCACCATGGCCAGGACGCCCCGGCCGGGCTTGGGCGTGACCCCCCAGATGGTATTGAGGGCATCCTTGAGCTCGCCGAAGACGCCCGATGCGCCGAGCAGGAGCATCACAAAGCCGGCCACGGTGGCGATGATTCCTTGGGAAGGTTTGGAGGCGCTTTCCACCATGGACTGGATCGCCGCAGCGGATTGGGCGCCCACGTAGCTCCTGAGCCCGCCATAAAGTTCACCGGTGACGGCCTCCTCTCCCAACACCAGTCCGGCGATTCCGATGGTGATGACCAGCAGAGGGGCGATGGAGAAGATGGAGTAGTAAGCCAGCGCGGCGCTCAGCCGGAGGGCCTTGTCCTCCATCCAACCCTCGAAGGAGCGCTTGAGCAGGGCGAACCAGCGGTTATCCATCATTGCCTTGAAGTTCATGCGTTTGGTTGATCGAGGTGAATCTGTCCGGCTTGGCGTCACGAGAATACCCGCCTGGCGAACCAGACGGGTCATGGGAAGGCAATGGAATGGCAGGGCTGGAGATCACCGGCCGTCTCCGTCGGCATCACCCGGCAAGGCCCGTTCCACGCGATGCCAGCCGGCCCGGACGGCGTGCCGCGCATCTTCCCAGCGGAGCCGGGAGTCGGGGTGCTTCTCCGCCCAAGTGCGGGCCAGCTCGGGTTCCGCATCGTCGAACGCACGCCCCTTGTTCCGACCGTAGCCCTCATAGCCCATCTGATAGGCGGGACCGTAATCATCATAGTCGTAGTTCGGGTCGTTATACGACTCGTTCCGGTAGTTTCCCTTCCAGTATGCGTCCTCCGCGGTGGGGTCCAACGCTTCACCCGCCGCATGGCCTGCGGCCGCACCGGCGATGGCTCCGACCAATCCGCCAACGGCCATGCCGACCGGTCCGCCGGCGGCTCCGATGGCAGCGCCTGCCGCCGCTCCGCCCGCACTTCCCAAGCCGGTGCCCACGGGGTGGGATCCCGGCTCGCCCGTGATCGGGTCGCGGTTGGCATCTTTGTTCAAATCGTCTTTTTGATATGGGTTATCTGTTTTCATAGCGTGGTTTCAATAGCAGGGAACGCACCATTGATGCCCGAGGTGAGGGCCATGGCAGAAACCCTTGAGGGTATCGGGAAAACCCGCCATTCAACGGAAGATTGGCGCCTGCGGGGCCGAGCGTATCGAATGCATAACGCATCGGCTTGTTGCAAAACGTCTTTCGCGGCGGGCGGGTTCCCATCCCGCGGATTGGCAAGCGCTCTCGCGAAGCCGGGTTCCGGCCCCGGCGGGGAAACCATCTCCCTGGTGTTAGCTCCGGCGCAAGCGTCGGCGGAGGACGGACTGGCACGGTGGTAGATCCGGAGCGAGACGCTCGCAGCCAATCTGAAGAGATGGCCGGATGATCTCGGGATTTCCCTGCTTACAATTTTTTCAACGGTGGTGCGGGAAAGACCTTGAGAAGTGCCGGGTGGGGTCGAGGATGGAGAGTTCTTTTCCAATCCCATGAAATCCAAGCTCCGCACCCGTCTCGTGAAATTCCTCGTCCCCACCTGCGGCGCGCTGGCGATCGGTATCGTGGGATGCCGGATGCTGTCGGACCCGGGCAAAGCCGGAAAACTCCGGGCGATGAGCCGGCAGGTGGATCTGAAGCGTTTCATGGGCGAATGGTATGTGATCGGGAACATCCCGATCTTCGTGGAAAAGGAGGCCTACAATGCGAAGGAGACCTACGAACTGGCGGAGGACGGAACGATCGCGACGACGTTCACCTTCAACAAGGGTGCCTTCGACGGGCCGTTGAAGACGATGCACCCCAAGGGCACGGTTCATAACAAGGAAACGAACGCGGAGTGGCGGATGCAGTTCATCTGGCCGGTGAAGTCGGCCTACCTGATCACCTATCTGTCGGAGGACTATCAAACCACGATCATCGGAGTGCCGGACCGGAAATACGCGTGGATCATGGCGAGAACCAAGACGTTGCCCGACGCGACCTATCAGGAATTGGTCGCGGAACTGAAGCGGCAGGGGCACGATGTCTCCAAGTTGCGCAAGGTGCCGCAACGCTGATCGACGACAGGAACTCCGGATTAGATCGGCGAGCTGAACCATCTGGCTGTCGATGAGAATGCCGCAGACAAGGATGTCTGCGGCATCTGGGATCCGGCGGGAAGCAATGGCAGGCTTTACTTCATTCTCCGGCGGTGGCCGGTGCTTTTGCGAAGGCCGCTTTCAATTCGTCGCAGGCGAAGGCGGTGGCTTCCTTCGCTTCGTCCACCACGGCACCCATGCCGAAGAACTCGTGGGTGACGCCATCGTAGTTTTTATAGCTGACGCTGACACCATCCGCCTTGAGCTTTTCCGCAAGCATCTGCCCTTCCGAGCGGAGCGGGTCGATCTGCGCGGTGATGACGGTGGAGGAGGGAAGTCCTTTCAAGGTTTTCGCCTTGAGCAGGGCGACCTTGGGATCGCTGGCATCTTCTTTTTTCGCAAATGTCTTGTCGGCGAACCACTTCATCATGGCGGCGTTCAGGGGCTTGGCCTGGGCGTTTTCCATATAGGACGGAGTGTCCATCCTGGTATCGGCGACCGGATAGACAAGGACCTGATGGACCGGCATCTGGATGCCCTCGGCCTGGGCCATGATGCAGACGGCGGCGGCCATATTTCCCCCGGCGCTCTCGCCGACGACGGCGACGTTCTTGGTATTGCCACCCCAGCGGTGGCCGTTCTTCAGCACCCACTGATAGGCGCCATAAACGTCCTCATGCGCGGCGGGAAACTTGTATTCCGGCGCCTGCCGGTAGTGGGTGGAGATGACGATGGCCTTGGCACCATTGGCCAATGCCCGGGGTGTGGAGTCGTAGGTATCCAGATCCGCGATGACCCAGCCGCCGCCGTGGATGTAGAGAATGATGGGGAAAGGACCGTCGCCTTCGGGTTTGTAAACACGGCCCTTGATTTTGCCGTTGCTGAGTTCGATGTCGATGTCATCCACCTTGCCGACTTTTTCCGGAGCATCCTTTTTCTGATCTTTGATCAGGGCCATCACGGCGTCGGCGGGAGTGGGCTGTTTCCGGGCATCTTCGGCGGAAAGGGTTTCGATGGGTTTGCCACCCAGGCTTGCGAGCTTGTCGAGAACGGCCTGCATCTGGGCATTCGGTTTCGGCGGAGACGCCGGGGTTTCAGACCGTGCGGTGAGCAAGGTGGAGGAGAACGCCAGTGCGGCGAGGAGCGGGGATTGAATTTTCAATTTGATTGGTTGGTAGATTTATTAACTAAGGAGAGGAGGCTCAGGCGGATTGACCGATGCGGTCGGATGCAAGAGGTGAGGCGTCGGGATTCATCCGGAGAACGTTGGATGCGGGATCCGGCATCACCTTCACCGCGGTGCGGGACAAGACGATGGAATGCCTCTCCGCCGCGCTGAAGCTCATCCGCGAAGCGCCTCTGCAACAGGTGAAGACGAACAGGCGACCTTGATCGCCGAGGGGATATTTGAAAATTGAGGGTTCGTCACCGCGGTTTTTCATCGAGGGATGGGGTCGTTAGAGTAGTCAAGAAAGGGGGGGCGGAACCGGGAGAGACGGGGAATCACCCCGAGGATCGGCGCGTTTTCTCCAGCAGAAGAGGGTCCAAGCACGGCAGACGCACGAATCGTTGATGGATTCAAGGGTCTCCCGAATGAGACAAACCTTCAGGCCGTTGCACTTTGCCGCGAGGAAGCGCAATGTGCATTCCCGCAAAGGGGAAGTTCGCCCTGCGAGGAAGCAGGAAGCGGGAGATGAATTCATGACGCTGACGGCCGGGTGGCGCGTTGGAATACCGTCGCTCCGAGGCTTCTTGCGAGGCGGTTAGGAGGGAATGATGCGGTGGAGGTACGGATTCTGCGAAAGCCCGCCCCGCGCTTTCCCAACAGGCCCGGCACAACGGATGTGGGATTTCGTTCTCCATCCGACAGCCGATTCATCAACAACTCCATTGCATCCATCCCATGAACACACTTCCAAGTGATCCCACCAAAAAATTCAAGACCAAGGCCTACGGAGCGACCGGCACGCCGCTGATAGGGAAATCCCTCCAACTGATGGAGGTGGAGAGGAGCGGACCGGGTGAAAAGGAAGTCCTGATCGAGGTGCTCTATTGCGGAATCTGCCATTCCGACATTCATCAGGTCGCCAATGACTGGAAAAACACGATCTACCCTTGCGTGCCCGGCCATGAAATCGTCGGCAGGATTGTCGAATCCGGAAGCGGAGTGACGAAATTCAACACCGGTGACGTGGTGGGAGTGGGCTGCATGGTGGACTCGTGCCGGAGCTGTGGCTGCTGTCATGAAGGAGAGGAACAATTCTGCGAGGGACCGGTAGGGCCGACGATGACCTACAACGGTTATTTCAAGCCGGATGGAACGGGGTTCAACACGTTCGGTGGCTTTTCGACCCATGTGGTGGTGAACGAGGACTTCGTTCTGAATATTCCCAGCGGGCTTGAGATCACGGCGGTGGCTCCGATCCTTTGCGCCGGGGTCACCACCTATTCCCCTCTGAAGCGATGGAACGTCAAACGCGGAGATGAGGTCGCCATCGTCGGCATCGGGGGACTGGGACACATGGCGGTCATGATAGCCAAGGCGATGGGAGCCACCGTGACGGCGATCACGACCCGGGAAGAAAAGAGGACCGACGCGATGGTGTTAGGGGCGAACCGCGTTCTCATCTCCGAAGATGAGGAAGCGATGAAGACCGCCGAACGAGCCTTCGATTTCATGCTGGTTACCATTCCCGAAGGTTTCGACGTGAACCAATATGTCCCGCTGCTGAAAGCGCGGGGCAGCCTGGTGACCGTAGGACTGTTGGGACCTTACAAGGAGCCGACCAACAATATGCTGGTGGCTAAGTTGGGACGCAGTGTCGGCGGATCGCTCATCGGCGGAGTCGCCGAAACCCAGGAGGTGCTGGACTTCTGCGACGAACACGGAATCCTGCCTCACGTCCAGATGGTGGAGATCGGAGAGGTCAATGACGCCTTCGAGAAGATCAAGGACGAAGAAGTAAGATTCCGATATGTGATCGACCTTCAATCGCTGAAAGACTGAACCTGACACGCCCATGTTCCTCTTCTTTTCCAGCCGGACCGGCTGCCTGGGTTCGATCCTTTTCTCCGTGTTAGGGTCGCTTGTGATTCTCGCGCTCATGAAAGGGTGCGCGCGTTCCACGGCCGGTGTGGAGCGAAGATATCCGCCCGCGGTGGCCGTCAGTGGTGGTGGACGCTAACGGCCGTCGGTATTGGACAGGGTGATCATCAGGAAGCCGTCCTCCAAGCGCGCGGTGAGCCACATCTGGAGCGGTTCGCTCCGGACTTCAGGCTGATGGCGGAAGGCGTTTGGCGAGAACCAAGACCCTGCCCGACGCAACCTATCAGGAATGGTCGCGGAACTGAAGCGGCAGGGGCATGATGTCTCCACGTTGTGCAAGGTGCCGCAGCGCTGACTAGGTGACCGGAACCCCGGATGGAGTTGGGGAGCGGATCCTGTGTCCGGAGAGATCCGCCGGAGGAGCTGCTTCTATCCGGCGTTCGGGTGGAATATCAGCCAGCATCGGAAGGCGCGACGCGTGTTTCCAGCCATTCTCTCAAGAGCTTCAGGTCCGCGGGCTTCGCGAGATGTTCGTCGAATCCGGCGTCCTTGGTGAGCTGGCGGTCTCCGTCCGTGCCATAGCCGGTGAGGGCGACGAGAAAGGCCTTCTTCATGACCGGCATGGAACGGAGGTGGCGGGCGACCTCGAAACCGTCCATTTCCGGCAGACCGATATCGAGCAATACCACCTGCGGGACAAAGCCGGCGGAAAGTGCGACCGCTTCCGGACCGGTATGGGCCGTGCGGGTGTCGTGACCCAGGAGCTGCAGGAGCATCGCCATGGTTTCCGCAGCGTCCTGATTGTCATCCACGATCATGATGCGAAGCGATCTTTCCCGGGAAGGAACCTCGGGGTTGGCAGTCGCGGCTGGGACGGGCGCGGCGATCAACGGAAGGCGGATGACAAACTCGGTGCCGTGGCCGAGGCCAGCGCTGTGGGCTTCGATGGTGCCGCCATGCAGCTTGACCAGCCGGTCCACAATCGTGAGGCCGATGCCGAGTCCGCCGTGCGAGCGGTCGAGCGTGCGGCTGGACTGGACGAACAGATCGAAGATCCGGGGAAGGACCTCGGGGTCGATGCCGATGCCATCGTCGGAAATCCGGATGACCGCCCGGCCCTCGACGGACTCCGCGGTAAGGCGGATGTGACTGTGGGGGCCGCTGTATTTGCAGGCATTCCCCAGCAGGTTGCCGAACAATTGTTCAAGACGTGTGGAATCCGCATCGACAAAAACGGGATCCCCGGGGAGTGAGACCGTCAGCTGCTGGCCATTGGCCGCGCAGGAAGCGCGCGCGACCTCGGCGGCGGCGGCAAGGATGGTCCGGAGTTCCACCGTCTGCCGGCGGAGTTCGATTTTCCCTTCCGTGATGCGCGAGACGTCCAGCAGGTCGTCGATGATCCGGCTCATGTTTTCGGTTTGCCGGGCAATGAGCTGCTGGGCGCGGTCCCGGGCCTCCGGCGTGGTCGCGGAGTTCTGCAGGATCGCGGTGGCGTTGCGGATGGGGGCGAGCGGGTTGCGCAATTCATGGGCGAGCATGGCCAGGAACTCGTCCTTGCTGCGGTCCGCGCGCACGAGGCTGGCGGTCTGCTCCGCCAGCGATTCCTCCGCCTGTTTCCGCTCGATGATGATGGCGGCGAGTTGCTTCGCGCGCTCGATGAGGGAAAGGTCGTGCTCGCCGGGCTCGTGAGGATGCGAATAATACATCGCCACGGTGCCCAGGACGTGTCCTTCAAGAGAAAAGACCGGCGTGGAACAACACGCCGCCAGATCGTGTGCCGCCGCCAGATTTTCGAATCCCGCCCAGCGGGGATCGGTGGCGATCTCGCTGACGGTAACCATGGTGCCCGAAAAAGCGGCGGTCCCGCAGGAGCCGGCCGCCGGACCGATCTTCATGCCTTCGACCGCCTGATTGTAGGACCCGGGCAGGCTCGGTGCCGCGCCATGAAGGAGGTGGCCGCCGCTCTTGTCCAGAAGCTGGATCGAGCACATCATCCCATCATCGGACTGGGCTTCCGTTTCACGAAGCAGGGTATCGAGAATCTCACCGAGGCCGGCTCCCGTGGCGATGCGCTCGAAGACCTTCTTCTCAGCGGCTTCGGCGGATTCGGCCTGTTTGCGGTCGGTGATGTCGCGCGTGGTGCCCGCCACCGCTTCCACCTCGCCGTTGGCATCGAAGACCGGTGAGAAGATATAGTCGTAGATCCGCCGTCCGGTGGTGCCGACGAAGGGGATTTCCCCGCGGATGGGGGCCTTGGTGGCGATCACCTGGTCGATCTCCCGGTCGTGCATCTCCGCGTGCCACTGTTCGTAGCCGAGTCCGATCCAGTCCCTGCCCTCGGCCTCTTGCCAAGTCATTCCATAAACCTTGAGCAACGAGTCGTTGATGTAGGCGAAACGGTGGTTGAGATCGAACACGTAGATGAAGTCAGGCGTGTTGGACAGGACGGTGTGGTAAAGCCGCCGCTGCTGTTCGGATTCGGTCATCGCCCTTTCCAACGCTTCCGCGGCGCGCTTCCGCTCGGTGATGTCGCGGGCGATTTTCGAGGCGCCGATGATTTCCCCACGAATGTTGAAAACGGGGGAAACCGTCAGGGCGATGTCGATCAGGCGGCCGTCCTTCACGCGGCGCACGGTTTCGTAATGCTCGATGCTTTCGCCCAGCCGGATCCGGGAGAGAACCTCGGTTTCCTCATTGGCCCGATCCTCCGGAATCAACAGGGTGACGGGCCGTCCGATCGCTTCCCGTGCGGTGTAGCCGAAAAGTTTCTCGGCCCCGCGGTTCCAACTGTTGATGACGCCGTCGAGGTCCTTGCCGATGATCGCGTCTTCCGAGAATCTGACGATGGCCGCCAGCCGCGAGGAGGTCTCCTCGGCGTGGACGCGTTCCAGATGAGCCAGGACGCGCGGGGTGAGTTCGTTCATCACCGCGATCTCATCCTCCCGCCAGACGTGTGGCACGGAGCGATGAACGCTCATGGAAAAGCGCCAGGCACCGCTGCGGAGCACTGGAACCGTTAGGAACGAGCCGATCTCAAGCGCCGCGAATCGATCCGAATCGGTGCGCGGATCCGCACGGGTATCTTCGACCATGAATGTTTCCCCGGCGTGGCAGGACATTTGAAACTCCTCCGTGAAATAATCGTCGAGCCGGTGTTTCCCGACGGTGGGAGGGGCCTTGTCCTGACGCCATTCGTGGGTCACCTCCACCATTCCGGCCGCTTCGTCGACCTCGACGAAGACGCAGCTCGTCAGGTCCAGATAGGAGCCGATCCTGGTGCCGGCGGTTTGAAGGATTTCCCCAACATCGGTGAGCAAAGCGATTTCATCACCGATCGAGGCGAGCAAGGCGGCGTTCAGTTCCGACCGACGTCGGTACGTCACATCCCGCGACACTCCGAGAAGGCGGGTGACCGTGCCTGCGGCATCCCTGACCGGAGTGATCCGCACATCCCACCACCGGGGTTCGCCATCCGCCCGGGGAAACATGCCGACCAGGCTCCCGGTCTCGCCGGCGGCCGCCGCCTTGACCGCCGCGCTGGCGGAATCTCGGTCCTCTCCCTGCCAGAAATCAATCCACGGCTTGCCGATGTAGTCCGCGAGATCCTCGATGCAGAGCAACTTCCGTCCGCCCTCGGTCATCATCAGCAGCGTTCCGTCGAGACCAAGGATCTTGATGCAATCGCGGCTGCTTTCCACGATGCTCCGGTTGAATTCCTCGCTTTCGCGCAGTGCCGCTTCCGCCCGCGCCCGCTCGGTGATGTCCTCGATGGAAAGCACCACCAGCTCGCGCTTCGCCGCCGGCTGTGGCAAGCGGCAGGCACGCATCAGCATGACCCGCGAGCCGAGATCTTCGAAGGTGTGGCTGACCTCGAAATGGTCGATGTTGGTTTCGCGAGGCAGCGTTTTCTCCAGCAGATTCCGCAACTGGGGAATGTCCCATTGATGGTTTCCCAGTTCGTAAATGGATTGGCCGATGGTATTTTCGGCCGTGAGGTTGAACCAGTTGTAAAACGCGAGGCTGGCGGTTTTCACCCGGAGTTCCCCATCCAGCACCAGCAGCGGCACGCGCACGCTTGCGACGATGTGCTCCGCGTAGTCCTTCGCCCGCTTCAGCTCCCCGTTGAGGAGGTGCAGGTCGCGGTTGCGATTGTGCAGCTCGTCATTCACCGAGGTCAGTTCCTCATTGGTGGACTGGATTTCCTCCTTCGAGGTTTCGAGTTCCTCATTGAGGCTCTGCAGCTCCTCGTTGGAGGATTGCGCCTCCTCGTTGGCTGACTGAAGCTCCTCGTTCGTCGCGTCGTGTTGTTCCAGCAGGGACTGCAAATACTCACGCGTCGCCGCCAGTTCCTGGGTGAGTCTGGCAATTTCTTCGGCTCCGTCTCCCACATGAACCGGAGGTGCCGGCGGCGAGACCCTCGCCGGTTGCTGTCCCTCGTCAAAAAGCACGATGAACCCGCTCGCCTTCGACGTACCGTTCCGGATGGGAATCACTTCGACCGCGACTTCGCGGTTCCCGGCATCGGTTCTCACAAGAAGCCCCGCCTCCCGCACCGTGTGGCCTTCCTCGCCCGCGCGCAGAATCGCGGCACGCACGCCGACGAGCAACCCCTCGCGCAGCATTTTCATCAGATGCAGGCTCGCCATGCCGGCGGCCGGAGCGAGGTAGGAACCCGTTTCGCCACGGAACTGGACGATTTCCATGCCGGTGGTGATGACCACCCCCGGAGGCGCGTATTTCGCGGCGAGCACCCGCTCGGCATCGCGGTGGATTTCCGCGTGGGCCGGCTCGCGCGGTGATTGACCCGGCGCTTCGAAATGAGATCGGCCGGCCGGTTGGATCCGCAGGTTGGAAGCCGGACCGTGACGGCGCGAGAACAGTTTGTGAGACGCGTCCACCACGTCGAACAGAGCGCGGGAAGCGCCGACCGACTCCGAGCTGCCCAGCCAAAGCGAGCCGCCGGGTTTCAGGGCGAAATGGAGCGTGCGGAAGATCTGCTGTTGGAGAACCGGCTCCAGATAGATCAACATGTTCCGGCACGAAATGAAATCGATGCGGGAAAACGGCGGATCCGCCAGCGCGTTGTGGCGGGCGAAAATGCACCGTTCGCGAATCGCTTTGGAAACCCGGTAGCCGTTTTTTTCCTCCACGAAGAACCGCTGCAGCCGCTCCGCGGAAACGTCCTGGACGATGCCTGCCGAATACAGCCCGGCGCGTGCCTTTTCAATGCCGCGGGTATTGAGATCCGACGCGAAAATATGCACCTGGGCCGGACTCTCCATGGCCTCCGTGCATTCGGCGAAGGCGATCGCCAGCGAATAGGCTTCCTCACCGGTCGAACAGCCGAGCGACCACACCCGCACCGGTTCTTTCCGCGAACGGTTCTCCAACAGTTTCGGCAGGACCGAGGCTTTCAGAAATTCGAACGCCTCGGGATTGCGGAAAAAGCCCGTCACGCCGATGAGCATGTCGTGATAGAGCGTGTCGATCTCGCCGGGGATTTCGCGGAGCTGTGCCTCGTATTCGCCGACCGATTCCAACTTGTGCAAGATGACCCGCCGGGTGATGCGGCGCTGGACCGTGCTTGATTTATACTGGGTGAAATCCACTCCCGTCGCCCGCCGGATGATTTGGGCAATGCGGGTGTGATCGATCCCACCGGCCACTTCCTCGCGGGTCCGGGGATCCACCAACGGATGCCGGACGATCCGGACAATTTCCTCCGCGATGCGCGCCGGAGAAAGCACGAAATCCACACAGCCGGATGCGATCGCCGACCGGGGCATGCTGCCGTGCCCGGCGCTGTCATCCTGGGCGAAAGTGATTCCACCCTTGGCCTTGATTTCGCCAAGGCCCTGGGTGCCGTCGTCCAGTGCTCCGGAAAGCACCACGCCCATCGCGCGATCGCCGCGGTCTTCCGAGAGGGATCGGAAGAAATGATCGATCCCGCTCGGTCTCCCGGTGGTGACATCGGGAGACAGTTTCAAGAGCCCTGCTTCAAGGGTCACGACATTTCCGGCTGGAACCACATAAACGTGGTCCGCCAGCACTTCCGCTCCGTCCGTCGCGTCGGCGACCGACATCGACGTCACACGCGCCAGAATTTTTCCAAGGTTGCTGGGCCGTTCCTGCGAGAGGTGCTGGACGATGACAAAAGCCACGCCGGCATCGCCGGGGAGCGCCAGAAAAAATGTGGTGAGCGCCTCGAGCCCGCCGGCGGAGGCTCCGACGCCGACGATGGGAAAAGGGGTGGCAGGTTCCTGTTTGGCCGACTCGCCGGGGTTCACGGATGCCCGTTCGGATTCACTCATTGTTGGCTGCGCGTCGGGGAGGGATTTGCATGAGCCGCGGGGGGCGGGAAATCGCACGCCGAATTTGATGGGTACCGTTTGAGCCACAAGGTAAAACTCGGATTTCTTGGCCCACCGTTCGGCTCTTGGTTGAAACGTGGTGCCTCTCCGATCCTGAAGGATTCGACCCTTTGACTGGAATATTTCCTTGATCGATCGGCGCTTTTCGCACGAGATGATTTACTATGAAAAGACCGCTGTCAGCCGACTATCCTGGCAGGATACCCGAGGATTGGGAGAATCGAATCAAGCCGCGGCTGCTGCGGGAATTTCCTAACATCCTCTTGGTGGACGACTCGGAGTTTCTTTCGGACATCCTGGCGACTTTCTTCCGGTTGGAAGGCTTCTCGGCAGTCGCGGCCTGCGGTGGCCTCGCGGCTTTGAAGGCGGTCGAAAAGCAGGTTCCGGACATCGCGTTCATCGACATTGTCATGCCGGATCTCGGTGGCTTGGAGGTTGCCAAGCGGATTCGTGCCACCGCGCGCGGTAAAGCGCCCTTGCTGGTCGCCTTGAGCGGGTGGCACGAGCAGGAAGTGAGGGATGATGCGAAAAGCGCCGGATTTGATCATTTTTTAATCAAGCCGGTTGATCCGGCGAGCCTGCGGCAGTTTCTAAGTGGCCTATCAACGAATCTGCCGGAATAGATTTCGGGCCCGGCCTCGCTCGGCCGCGTTCGGACTGTGAGCGGCCGTCAGCCCGGAAGGCGTCGGATGTTCCGCAATCGGGCGGGGCTTCCACGCAACCGGAATTTCAAAATCGGCTAGGTTCCATCCGGCGGGGCCATGCCGCGGCGTTCGGCGTCGATGGCGGGGTAGCAGACGCCGGCCTCGCGGTTGGTGGCCTTGGTGCCGGCGGCGGCGACGCGGTGGAGGAAGGCGAGGCGGGATTCCTCCGGGATTTCCTTGAGCTCCGGACGGATGCGCAGGTCGAGCCGCGGGCCGTCGCGGACGAGCAGTCCCCAGCCGACGGGGATTTCATGCTCGGCGACGAGGCCGGGCTCGACGACGAGGTAGTGGAGATTCGCGGCGTTCCACTTGAACAGGTTCTCCATCTTGGTCTGGCCGTGGAGCTGGCGCGAGAGGGTGGCGAGCGCCCGGACGACCTTTTGATAGGGCGGATGGTCGGATCGCTCGAAGGCGGCGGTTTCATACTCCGGCCACAGGCTGTCGCCCTTCAGCAGCGAGGGGCAATGGAGTTTCAGATGGACCTCCAGCTTCAAGCGGAGGGCGGTGAGCTCGCGGATGCGTTCGAGCAGGCGGGCGGAGTTCCGGCAATCGCGGACGAGATCGGCGCGGCTGGCCTTGCACTCGAAGATGGCGGAGAGACCGAGGGCGGGCAGGGTGACGGGACGGTGCGCGCGGCGGCGGTCGTCGAATTTCAACACCCTTGCCGAGCCGGGGCGGTAGGCCGCGACATCGAGCCGGAAGCGGAGATTCGGCAGGGAAACCTCGCGGGCGGCGATGGGGTAGCCGTTCGCCTGCGCCCAGACGAGGGAGAGCCGTTTCAGTTCCAGGTGGGCTGGGGATTCGCCGGTGGGCATCGGAGGAGACTAGCGGATTTCCCGGAAAAAGAAATTGCCGAAAATGCCGGGCGTCCGGGATACGGCGATTTGCTTCCGGGGTTCGCTGAACCGCTTCCGCTTCATTTTGACGGGGTCGGGGGGCCCGCTGTTCGTCCCGGCGGGCGATCTGGCGGGATCGGCAGGCACGCTGGCGGGCTTCCGCAGTGGTTTTGAGCGGGTCGGCGGGCTCGCTGTCCGGCTCGGCAGGCTGGCTGGAGGGAGTCACGGGTGGTTTTGGCGGGATCGGCAGCGTCGCTGTCCGGATCGGCAGGTCGGCTGGCGTGCTTCCCAGGTCAGGTGGCGCGGTCGGCAGGGTTGCTGACGTGCTCCCCGGTGGTTTCCGGTCGGGTCGGCAGGGTCTCTGTTGGGCCCGGCAGACCCGCCGTCGGGATCGGCAGGTTCGCGATTCTGGATCCCGGGGAGGGTTTTGCGGGGGGCCGATGAGAAAAAAGGAACCACGAAACGCACGGAGGGTCACGGAATCGGGATTCCCTCCTGTTCGTGGCGTTTCGTGTGTTTCGTGGTTTTCCTTCGGCCGGCCCCCTTCCCTGAAAACCGAACCCCGGACACCCGCGGCTCCTACCCTGTTCGGGGGAGTGGGTGACCGGCGGTTCGCGGGTGATGATGGCCGGGTGACGGCGATGCAATGGATGGGGTGGGGATGGCTGGTCTCGCTGGCGACGGCGCGGGCGGATTTCGCACTGAAGGACGATGGGAAGGTTTTCACCATCGACTGCGGCTCGTCCCCTGCCCTCGTGGTGCAGGTCAACAAGACCAACGGCAACCTCCAGTCGATCCGCGTCAATGGCACGGAGCTGCAGAAAAACGCGCGCGGATCGCACATCAACTCCGGCTTCGGCAAGGCCACCGTCACCGCGAAACCTTTCGGCGACGACCGCGTGCTGGTCACGGTGGAGTCGATGGTCACGCACTACTACGCGTTTAAAAAAGGCGAGCCCGCCGTCTTCATGGCCACCTGGGCGGCCGACTGCCCCCGCCCCGGCGAAATGCGGTTCATCGCCCGGCTCGATTCCAAAGTCCTCAACAAGGGCAACCTCGACCGCCCCGGCGATGATGCGGCGGGCAAGGCGATCGAGTCCAAGGACGTCTTCCTGCTAACCGACGGGCGCACTTCCTCGAAGTATTACTCCGGCGTGAAGTTCATCGACGACGCCATCCACGGCTCGCGCGGGACGAACATCGGCGCGTACTTCGCCATCGGTTCTTACGAAAGCAGCGCCGGCGGCCCGTTCTTCCGCGACATCAACAGCCAGACCGCGGGCGATACCGAGGAGCTGTATTTCTACATGTTCTCCGGCCACGCGCAGACCGGGGACTTCCGGAAAAACCAGCTTCACGGCCCCTACGCCCTCTGCCTCACCGGCGGCCCGCCGCCCGCGATGCCGGCGATGGGCTGGATGAAGGACCTCGGCCTGAAGGGCTGGGTCGCCGAACGCGGCCGCGTCACCGGCACCGCCACCGGCCTGCTGCCGGGCGTCGCCTACACCGCGTATCTGTCCAACGCCACCGCCCAGTACTGGACGAAGATTCCCGCTGACGGAAAATTCACCACCCATGCGATGAAGCCCGGCAGCTACACGCTGAGCCTCATGCGCGGCGAGCTGTCCGTCGCGAGCTCCTCTATCAGCGTGGGAACCGGCACGCTCACCGCCCACCTCGCCGACCCCGGTCTGCCGCCCTATCTCTGGCGGCTCGGCCTGCCCGACGGCACGCCGCTCGGCTTCCGCAACGCGGCGAAAATGGGCGACATGCATCCGTCCGACAAACGCCTCGAACCGTGGGGGCCCGCCACCTTCACCATCCGTGAAAAAGTCCCCGCCAACCTCAATGACTTCCCCGCCGCGCAGTGGGGCGACGTGAACAGCGGCAACAAGATCGTCTTCAAACTCGATCCCGCCGAAATCAAGGACCGCGATCTGGAAATCGGCATCACCGTTTCCCAATACGGCTCGCGTCCCATCGTCCGGCTCAACGACTGGAAAAGCCGCGATCCCGGCGCGCCGCCATCCTATCAGAGCCGCAGCATCACCTTCGGCATCTGGCGCGGCTTCGACCGCGTCTTCACCATCCCCATTCCCAAGTCCGCGTTCAAGGCCGGGACCAACACCCTCACCATCGACAATCTCAGCGGCTCCGGCGCCGGCCGGTTTCTCAGCAACGCCTTCGTCTTCGACTATGTCGGAATGAGGGAGTGAGATCCGGCCGGAAAACGCATCAGCGCTTCTCGTCGAGATTCGCCGCCATTTCCTCGTCGGTGGGGGTCTTGGAAGGCACGCCCTCTTTCGGGATCTCGAGTCCCGAAATCCAGGCGATGGCGTTCAGGACGACGCGGCGGTTGTCATCCTGCCGCCAGTTCTTGTGGAAGTGGCCGCCGGTGAATCCGAAGGAGCGGCCGCGGCCGAATTTTTCGGGACGATCGTAAACCCACATCACATGCTGCGGCTCCTTGCGCTCGAGGATGGCGGCACGGACATGCGGATTTCCCTCATGCGCGCCGTCCGGACGGCTGAGGCTTTCCGGCGGTGGAAGATCGGTGAGAATCGGGGTGACGCCCTCCATTTTCGGCGTGAAGCGCATGTGGTAGTACCACTCGTCGGTGATCTTGAAATCCCGGATGCCGCGGGTGACTTCATGCTTCGGCAGCTTGAAGGAGCCTTCCCAATGCGGGTTGACGGACCAGTCGCTTTCGAAATAGCCGCCGATCAGATCGAGGAAGGTATCGCCGGGATCGCCCTTGGGGATTTCCACCGCATAGTGGATGCAGCCGATGCCGACGCCGTTCCTGGCAAGTTTCTTCAGCGCGTCGAGCTGCTTGAGTGCCGGATGCCCGCCGCCGCCGTCGGAGTAGATGACGACCGCGGAGGCGTTGTTGAAGACGGACTCGTCCTTCGGCCAGCCGTTGGTCGTGACGACGGCTTCGATCGGCAGGCCGCTTTTGTTCAACTGGTCCGCGAGGAGCATGCAGCCCGCGCGGTGTTCGTGCTCGCCCCGCGGGTGGCTGGGATTTCCGGCGACGAAGACGATCTTCTTCTTGGGCGGGGTCGCGACCAATGCGAGCGCACGGGGAACGACCATGAGGGTGGCGACGCACGCCACGGCGCAGGCCAGCGGCAGGAGGACGGAGAGCGGAATTCGGGATGGTTTGCGCATGGGCGTGGATTTCGACCAAACTACGCCGCGAATCAGGAAAGATTGCAAGCGGAACGCCGCCTGCTCTTACGATACCGCCACAGGTGCCGGATCGACACGGCCACCCGGCGGCCTACGTTTCCCGAACCCATGTCTCTCAAGACCGTCGCGTCATTCCTCCTTGCTTCCGCCACTCTGGCGTCCGCCATGGGCCTCCGTGTCGCGACCTTCAATCTCGGGGCCGCCTACAATGCCGCGGAATCCAAGTACGAGCCCAGCCTCGGAGTGCCGGGAAGCGCGGACTACGAAATCATCCGCTCCGTGATCACCCGGCTC
Source organism: Verrucomicrobiota bacterium (assembly GCA_040388015.1). Classification (GTDB taxonomy): domain Bacteria; phylum Verrucomicrobiota; class Verrucomicrobiia; order Verrucomicrobiales; family Akkermansiaceae; genus Luteolibacter. The sequence continues at coordinate 53,881 of JAZKCQ010000011.1, forward strand.
GATCCCGATGTGGTGGCGCTGCAGGAAGTGCACACCACGGACGTCAACGCCGGCAATCTCGCGTCGCTCGCCTCGGCGCTCGGCTACGGCCACCTCTACTTCGCGCCCAACACCAACGCCTTCGACAACTCGCTGAGAGTGGCCTTCCTTTCCCGCCACCCCTTCCTTTCCCAAACGTCGATCGCCTCGCCCGCCGGTGCCAAGGACATGACCCGCCTGATCCCTGCGGTCAAAGTCGACGTGCCGGGCACAAGCCGCGATCCTTGGTTGTTCGCGGTGCATTTGAAATCCGGAACCGCGGCCTCCGACCTGTTCCAGCGGGCGGTGGAGACGCGCCGCCTGACCCGCCACATCAACGCCAGCGGGCTGGCCAACGACAGCAACTTCGTGATCCTCGGCGACTTCAATCCGTCCGGCAGCTCACGCACCTTTGACACCCTGCCATCCACCGGCCTGCCGGCGACCTTCACTCTCGGCAGCGACATCACGCTTCCCATTCCTTACTTCACCGATCCCAGGAGCTACTTCACCACTCCCTCCGTCCATCTGCTGGATCCGCGCCAGCCGAACGGCTCGGCCACCACCTTTCCCTCCAGCGGTTCGACACTGGATTTCATCCTCACCTCGCCCATCGTCGCCACCCGGCCGCTGGCTGCGGAGATCTACAACTCCACGCTCGACACCTCGAACGCGGTCGGCCTGGCCAAGGCCGGTTCGCCCCTGCCATCCGGCACCAGCGCCGCCGCGTCCGACCACCTGCCCGTTTTCGCCGATCTCGAACTGGATTCGGCCGTTCCCTACACCTTCACCGCGGCGGGCCAGACCGTCAGTGAAACCTTCGCCGGCTTTCCCGGAACCTACGACCCTTATCCATGGACCTCCACCGGCGGCGAATGGCTGGGTGCGGACTCCGGCTCGTCCACCGCACCGGGTTTCCGTTCCTACGGCAGCTCGGCCGACCCCTCGCTCGGATTTCTTCCCGCCGCGGCGGGCGGAAGCACGACGGCGGCCTTCGTGAACCAGTCGGCGACGACCCTGACCGCGCTCCAGATTTCCTACACCGCGGAACAGTGGCGATCCTCCAACGGCGGAACCGCCGACACTCTGAGTGCGGAACTGATCGTCGGCGGCGTGTCGAAACCCCTTCCCGCCCTGACCTATCAGGCATCGGCCGCTCTTCCCTCAGGCGCGGTCGCCGGCGGCATCCCGACGCCGAAAAGCATGATCGTCAGCGGCCTGGCGGTGGCTCCGGGCTCGACCTTCCAGCTTCGTTTCACCTTCACGCCGGGCACCGGCAGCAGCACGCCCCCGTCGGCGGTTTTCATCAACGAGCTGAACTACGACGACAACGGAACGGACGATGAGGAGTTCGTGGAAATCGTCGCCGGCCCGGGTTTCACCGGCCCGCTCACCGGCGCCACGCTTCTGTTGTACAACGGATCGAACGGACAAACCTACGGCAGCCATGCGCTCTCCACCTTCACCGCCGGTGCCGTGACATCGTCCGGCCACCGGATCTATTCCAAGGCGATTTCCGGTCTCCAGAACGACATGGACGGCATGGCTCTGGTGGTCAATGGAGCGGTCACCCAATTCATTTCTTATGAAGGGTCGTTCCAGGCAACGAACGGCACCGCCATCGGCATGATGTCCGCCGACCTTGGCGTCAGCCAGACCGGAGCCGACCCCGCGGGAACCTCCTCTCTGGGCCTGACCGGAACCGGCGGCGCGCCCGCGGTGCTTTCATGGAGCAAATTCACCGGGCTTCCCACCACCCAAGGACAGCCGAACTCCGGCCAGGACTTCACCAACAACATCCTGCCGCCCCAGGGCATCGCCATCGACAATCTCGCGGTCACGTTTCCATCCGGCTACGATGCCGACGGCGACGGATCGACGGATGTGGATGAGCTGGTCTTCGGCACCGATCCGCAGGACGCGTCGTCGCGGTTTGTCGTGAGCCTTGCCACTCCCTCGCCCGGCATCGTGCGGCTCGGGTTTCCCACGGTGGCGGGGCGGAGCTACATCGTGCAAAGCAGCATCGACCTATCCATCTGGACCGATGGCGCGGCGTATGCGGGCACGGGTTCGCAACGGACCGTCGATCAGCCAGTTTCCCCGACGGATGGAAAATATTTCTATCGCATCCGGGTGTCGAGGCCCTGACCTCAGTAGCCGTTGGCCAGACGCGAGACGAGGTCCTCGCCGGCACGTTCGAGAGCCTCGGGCAGCGCGTTGTTTCTCGCGGTCTGGAGATTCGAGGAAACGAAGAGCTGGCTGGATCCGATAGAGACTCCCGAGGCGAGGATTTTGGTCGGATCGCGCGCGTCGCGGAGCGTCCACTTGAGCGTGACCTTGTTGGCGAGTTCTTCCGGCAGCATGGTGTCCAGGCGGGTGCCACGGATGGTGGAGTAGTCGATGCTGCTGAGTTTCCCCTCCAGCACCGCATCGGCGCGGTCCGGTTTTTCAATCCGATAGGTGCCGTCCTGGACGAAGGCATTGGCCACGGCGGAGGTGGCGAGCGCCTCGGCGCGGGGATGCAGGGTGGCGTTGGCGAACATCGGCACGGCGATGGTGTTCACCTTGCCCAGCGAGGCCGGCTTGATGTTGCCGATCTGATAGCCGGAGCAGGAGACCAGCAGCAGCGCGGGAGCCAGCAGGGTGAGGAATTTCATGAGGCCGGTGGTGTGGGGATCACTCGCCGAGTTCCTTGAGACGGGCCTTGGCCTTGTCATGGAGCGGGCCGGACTTCGCACGGTTCACGATGTCGCGGTAGTACACCTTGGCGGACTCGGTCTTGCCGGTTTTTTGATAGAACTCGGCGATGTCGTAGGATCTCTGGAGGTCGCGGCCGCCGAGGTTGGCGACGAGGCTGCGGGCCTCCGCATTGCGCGAGTGGCCGGGATACTGGATGAGGTAGTCGTTGAAGGCCTCGCGGGCCAGGTCGATGTTCGCCTGGTTCTGGTTCCCACGGTCGGCTTCGGCGGTGAGGATGATGCCGACACGGAAGAGCGATTCCGGAGCCTCGGGGCTGCCCGGCTGGTCGCGGACCAGCTGGCGGTAGGCGGCGATGGCGTCCTTGGATTTTTTCTTCCCTTCGTAGAGACGGCCGATGGTGAACTGGGCCTTGGAGGCGGAAGCGGACTTCGGCGCGTTGTCACGGACCTTGCCGAGCATCTCCACGGTCTTGTCGAGGGAGAGCTTCGTTTTCAGGCCGAGCATGCTTTGTTTCACATCGCCGTCGGCGGCGCTCTGGGCCATCGCGATCTGGCGGTTGAGGGCGGTGGTGTAAAGACTGCTGCCTTGGAAGCGGGAGAGGAACTGGTCGTAGGCTTCGAAGGATTTCACGATGTCGCCTTGCTGCTCAAGCAGCTGCGCCTGCCGGAAACGGGCCTGCGGGGCGGACGGAGCGAACGGGAAACGGGTGGCGGTCTGGTCGTAGAGTTTGATGGCCTTGCCGGTTTTCCCCGCATCATCCGCGGCCTTCGCCTTTTGATAGAAAACCTCGCCCTCGCTGGCGGCGGCCTGGGTGTTTCCCGCCATGATGGGAAGATCCGGGTCCGGTCCGCAGGAACTGAGTGGAAACGCGGAGGCAGAAATCAGCGCGATGGCGATGAGCCGATAGGTCATGCCCCGAAGCATAGGACGCCGATAGGACTGGGAAAGCCCAAAATCAATCACTTGCCAAGTTCGGCGGCACGCAGGGTGGCGGCGCCCACCGCCTCGATGAGGGCGGAGCGCAGGCCGTGCTTTTCCAGCGCGGCGAGTCCGGCGATGGTGGTGCCGCCGGGCGAGGTGACCATGTCCTTCAGCACGGCGGGGTGCTCGCCGGTTTCCAGAACCATGGCGGCGGATCCTAGAACCGTTTGCGCCGCGAGCCGGACCGCATCGGCGCGGGGAATCCCGGCGCGGACCCCGCCGTCGGCGAGGGCGTCGATGACAACGTAGATGTAAGCCGGGCCGCTGCCGGAGAGGCCGGTGACGGCATCCATCAGGCGCTCCGGGACCTCGATGGCGATACCGACCGCGCCGAGCAGCGATTGGGCGGTCTGGGAATCGGCGGCGGTCGCGCGGCTGCCGAGGCAGTAGGCGGCGGCTCCGTGACCGACGAGCGCCGGGGTGTTCGGCATGGCACGGATGATGCGGAAATTTTCCGAAGCGGCGGCCTCCAGGGCGGCAAGCGTGACGCCGGCGGCGATGGAAATCACCAGGCGCGGCGCACCGGCGGCGGCCTTCGCGGCATCGGCCAGCGCGGTCGGGACGTCAAGCGGCTTGGTGCACAGGAGGATGACGTCGCAGGCTGTCGCCATCTCGGAGACGTCCGCGGTCACCCTGGCACCGGTCGCGGAGGAGAAGGCGTCACGCGATTTTTCATAAGGATCACACCCGACGATATCCCCCGCCGCGACCACTCCTGCACGGATCGCGCCCTGAACCAGCGCCGTGCCCATTTTCCCGCATCCGATGACTCCAAGCTTCATGGCCGGAGACTAAGCGGGCCCCGGCGGAGCATGCCAGCGTTCATTTTGCTTGGAGCCGCGGGCGGCGCGTGGCCATCCTGCGCGCATGAAAACACGGTTGATGGCGGCATGGATGATGGGTTGCGCGCTGGCGGCGGGCCAGGAGCCGAAAGCCCCGCAAAAGCCCTCAGCGCCGGCAAAAGCCAAGGTCTCCAAGGCCAAACCCGCCGTCGCTCCGGCACCGGACAAAAAAATCACCGCTCCGGAAAAAACTCCCGACGTGGAAGCCGCCATCCCCGATGCGGTCAAGGCCCTCGGCAAACCCGCCATGGTCAATTTCCCGAACGGAATCCGCATGGCCGTCACCGCCACCACGGAAAGCGCCCAGGCCCATGTCAACCAAGGCATGAACCACCTGCACGGCGGGTGGGAATTCGAAGCCAGCCGCCACTTCGCCGCGGCGATGCGCGAGGATCCGGAGTGCTTGCTCGCCCATTGGGGGATGGTCATGTCGTTGCTCAGCCCTTCGCCGGAAACCGGTCCCGCCCGGAATGCAGCCACCGACCGGCTGCTGGATCTGATCGACCGGGGAGTGGGCACCGAGCTTGAACGCGGTTACGTTTACGGACTCATCAAATACATCGAGGAAGGACCGAACGGAGCGGCCGTCGCCTTCCACAAGATCGCCGATCAGTTTCCCAACGACCTTCAGGCAGGTATCTTCGCCGCGCTTTTCGGCAGAAGCGGCTACGATGAACTCGGCTCGGCGACCCCCTCTCAGGAAGAGGCGGAAAAAAGCCTTCTCGCCATGATCGAGAAAAATCCCCAAAGCCCCCTTCCCCTCAACGCCCTGCTCACCATCCGCGCGGAAGCTCCGGATCTCACCCCCTCCGTCGATCTTGCCCGCAAGCTCTGCCAGCTGGCACCGGACTACCCACCGTATTTCCACCTGCTGGGCCACTATGAATGGCGCAGCGGCCAGCACGGCAAAGCGGCCTCCGCCTTCGGCCGCGCGTCATCGTTTTACACGAGCTGGATGAAGGACCAAAAGGCCACGGTCGCGGATTGCCCGGAATGGGTGAAGGCCGAATGCTACCGCATCGTCGCGATCACCTCCAAAGGCGACTTCGACACCGCCTACGCCGCCGCCAGACAGGTCGCCGCCACCCCCTTCGCCAAAACCCGCATCGCCTCGTCCGGAGTGCGCCTGCTGTTGTGGGAGGCGAAAACCCTCCCCGCCCGGATTCTCCTCCATCGCGGTCTCCGCGGAAATGCGAACGAGGCGCTCCACTCGCTACCCGAACCTGAGGAGATCAAAGCCACCCGCGAAAAATCCCTCGCCTACTGGTGGATCGACGCCCTCCGCCTCGCCCTTGAGGCGCAGCGCCTGATCGACGAAGGGAAAATCACCGAAGCCAAGGATGTGCTCTCGGCCATCACCCATCACGGCGAAGCGATGAGCAAAACCCAAGGTGCCGCGATTGCCAGCGGCGAGCGCTCCGCATGGAACCGTGCTTTCCGGGCCAACGAGGTTCTCGCCAGCGACCTCCGTGGCCGGCTCGCATTGGCCGGCCCAAAAGATCGCCAGGGCACCGCCTACAACTGGTTCGCCTCCGCCACCGACCGCCAGCGCCCGGCACCGATGATGTTTCCTCCCATGATTCTCACACCGATGGCCATCCGTCTCGGAGAATACTATCTCTCCACCGACAAGCCCGCCGATGCCATCGAGGCATACAACCGGGCGCTCGCCAGCTTCCCCAACGACATGAACGCGCTGGTCGGACTGAAACACGCCTACGACCTGGCCAAGCTTCCGGCCGACGCCGCCGGGACGGAGAAAAAGATCGAGAGCCTCCGCGCCCAGTCGCAGTAGCAGCTCCCCGCCCATCCAAAAAAAATGGCCGCCGGGGAGTCCCTTCCCCGGCGGCCTAGATTGTCATGCCCACCCACACCCGTGAAGCGGCAGACAACTGTGCTGTTACACCCTTACATGAAGCGCGATTGCTCGCTGCTTACATGGGGATAAGACCTTCAACATTGCCGAACGTTCAAAGTATTTTGAAATTCTTCCAACAGCTCGTTAGAACCCGCCTTTCCGGAGCCGACCGATCCTTGCCACCGGGAAACCAGGATTCCGCCGGACACGAAAAAGCCGCCGGGGAGTCCCTTCCCCGGCGGCCTAAATCGTTGCGCCTCACCCACACCCGTGAAGTTGGCAGACAACTGTGCTGTTACACCCTTACATGAAGAGCGATTGCTCGCTGCTTACATGGGGATAAGACCTTCAACTTTTGCAAACGTTCAAAGTATTTTAAAAACTTCATCATCTTTTTCATCCGCCACACTTGGCACTTGGAAAATCCCGGTCCTTTCAAGACGCTCCCGCCCATGTCGCACAGCCACATCGACGTCCGCTACGTCGCCAATCTCGCCCGCCTCGAACTTTCCGATGACGAGGTGGCTACCTTCCAGCCACAGCTCGAAGCGATCCTCGGCCACGTCGAAGCCCTATCGAAGCTCGACGTTTCCGGCATCGATCCCACCGCCCACGCGAACGGGGTTTTCGGCAGAATGCGCGAGGACGTGCCCCACGAAAGCCTGTCGCAAGCCGCCATGCTTCAGAACGCCCCCGACCAGGCGCAAGGCCAGATCCGCGTGCCCAAGGTCGTCACCGACGCCTGATCCCGAATTCCCAATCTCAATCCGCCTTCCATGACCATCACCACCCTCCGTCGGCAGCTTCTCGCCGGGGAAACCACCTCCGCCGCCATTCTCGAAACACTCGCCGGCGAAATCTCCGCCCGCGATGGCAAGACCGGTGCCTATCTTTCCTTCGATCTGGAAAGCGCCCTCGCCGAAGCCGCCACCGCCGATCTCAGCCTGCCCCTTGGCGGCATTCCCATCGGCATCAAGGACAACATGAACGTCCTTGGCCAGCCCTGCACCTGCGGCTCGAAGTTTCTGGAAAATTTCATCTCCCCCTACGACGCCACCGTCATCAAGAAGCTCCGCGCCGCCGGAGCGATTCCCTTCGGCCGCTTGAACCAGGACGAGTTCGCGATGGGGTCCTCCACTGAAAACTCGGCGCTGCAAACCACCCGCAATCCCCATGATCACGGCCGCATCCCCGGTGGCTCGTCCGGTGGTTCCGCCGCCGCGGTGGCCGATCTCACCGCAATCGCCACGCTCGGTTCCGATACCGGTGGTTCGATCCGCCAGCCCGCCTCGCACTGTGGTGTCGTCGGACTGAAACCGTCCTACGGCCGTGTTTCCCGCTACGGGCTGGTTGCCTTTGCCTCGTCCTTGGATCAGATCGGCCCGATCACGCGGTCGGTCGAGGATGCCGCGCTCGTTCTTCAGGCCATCGCCGGGCTGGATCCACAGGACTCCACCAGCCTCGACGTTCCGGTCCCCGACTACCTTTCGGGCCTCAACGACGGCGTGAAAGGACTCAAGCTCGGAGTCCCCAAGGAATATTTCGGCGAAGGCATCGACCCCGGAGTCCGCAGGAACGTCGAAGCGGCCATCCAGAATCTCGCCGCACAGGGCGCGGAAATCGTCGAAATTTCCCTGCCCCATACCGAACACGCCGTGGCCACCTACTACGTCATCGCCCCCGCCGAAGCGTCATCCAACCTCTCCCGCTTCGATGGCATCCGCTACGGCCACCGCGCCGCCAATCCCTCCGACATTCTCGATCTCTACAAGAAATCTCGCGAAGAAGGATTCGGCCCCGAAGTGAAGCGCCGGATCATCCTCGGCACCTATGTCCTCTCCTCCGGCTACTACGACGCCTACTACAGCCGTGCCCAGAAAGTCCGCACGCTGATCCGCCGCGACTTCGAGAACGCGTTCCAACAGGTCGACGCCATCCTCTCCCCCGTCGCCCCGACACCCGCCCGCCGCCTCGGCGCCGCCGGCTCCAATCCGCTTCAGGAATATCTCTCCGACATCTTCACCCTCGCCGCGAACCTCGCCGGCATCCCCGGCATCTCCATTCCCTGCGGCACCGTCGATTGGGACGGCGGGAAAGACCTTCCCGTCGGTCTCCAGATCCTCGCCCCGCATCTGGGAGAGGCTAAGATGCTGCAGATCGCGAAGGCTGCGGAGACGGTCTGATCCTCACGGCACGCGCAGGCGGAAGAAATTCCGGGACAGGCCACTGCTGTTGACATCTGCGAAACTGGTTAGATTCGCGGATCCGGTGGCGTCTAGCGGGATGGCTTGGAGGGTTTCCCAGGCATCGAGTTGACCGAGGTCGGACGAGGCTTCGAGGAAGATCGAGGTATCGGGCACGCCGCCGGTGATGGTGGCGGAGATGCTGGCAAGGCTGCCGGGGCCGGCCGGAGTGATGCTGAGGTTCGAGAGCACGGGGAGAGCGGCGACGGGAGTGGAGCTGGTTAGAGCGGTGAGGGCGATGTCGTTGCCATCCCCGCCGCTGTAGTTGATGGACCACTGGACGCCTCCGGAGGTGAAGGGGGCGGTTTGTTGGAAGGTGCCGCTGATCGGCGTTTCTCCTGATTTCTGGAGGATGATGAAGACATCGCCTTGGGTCACGGGGCCAATGGGCTGGATGAGGAGCGCGGCGGATTCACTGATAGAAACCTCGCCGTTTGCGACGAGGCGGTCGGCACCGGAGCCGGACGCCAGGTTCACGGCGTAGGTGCCGCCGGAGGTCATGTCGAAATCGATGCAGGTGAAGGTGCCGATGGCGGAAGGCGCGCCTGGAGCGAGCACTGTCTCGGAATCGAAGCGCAGGCGGCCGATGATACTTCCATTGCCACCGAGGGTTCCCTGCCGGATGTAGGTTTCTCCGGTGTAGGTGTTAGCCCTGTTGAGGACGAGCGTGCCTGCGCCGTTTTTCAGCAAGGTCTTTTCGGGTGACAGTTCGGAAATCGCGCTGGCAATGGTGAAAACATGGCCATTGGAGTCGATCACGCCGCCTTCGCCTTGAAGTTGGATGGTGCGGGCGGCAGGGATCGTTAGATCGGCGTAGGCGCGCAAGCCGCCTGAGCGGCTGTGAGTCGATTCCCCGTCGTAGAAGCTCGCGCCCAAGGTGACGATGTTGGCGGGATTTCCCAGCGAGCCGTTGGCGACGATGCCGATGATGTCAGAGCTTCTCCGCTGGAAATCCGCCTCACCGATCTGGACGGGACCCGTAAAATCGTTGGCGGGATTGACGAGCCGGACGTCGTAAATTTCAGAGTCATATACGCCGCTTCCACCACCGAAGCGGATCGGGTCGGTCCCGGTGAGTTGACGCTCGATGATCATCGATTGATTATCGACTTGGAAGCGAGCTCCGCCGGGCCCGATGTTGAGATTCATTGAGGAATCAATGACGAGGGGGAAGTCCAACATGGACCCGGCGGAAAGTGTGCCATCATCCAGGGTGATGGAATTGCCCGGAGCTCCGAGGCTGGCGGGGTTCTGGAGCACCAGCGTCCCGCCGTTGCGGATCGTGAGCCCGCCGGAAAACGTGTTCACACCGCTGAAGATGCTGGTGAACGCGCTGTAGCCGGATTGCCCGATGACGACGCTGCCCGGTCCGGTGATGGAGCCGCCGATGTTGGCGGCCGTGCGAATCGTTAGCTCGCCGGTGCCGAGGCGGATCTCGGAGGAAGCGGCAACATTTTCGATGCTGCCGAATTCCGCGGCGAATCCGTTGAGATCGAAGACGGCATCATCGGTCATGCTGGCGATCCGCGCGCGGCTGCCGAAGGCGTGATTGATCCCTAGCCGGAGAATGCCTTGGGAAATCGTGATGTCGTTATCGTTGGAGCTATCAGAATTCGCGGTGTTCAGGCGGAGGATTCCGGCACCGGTCTTGGTCAGGCCGCGGCCGCTGAATGGCTGGTTGAAGGTGACGTTGAAGCCGTTGGTATCGATGGTCGCGGCGCGAAAAGTGGTGCTGCGTGTGGCGGCGATGTTGAGATTTCCCGTAGCGCGAAGCTGGCCTGGGCGGAAGAAATTTCCCGACTGCTCACCTAACTGAATCGTGGCGGAAGGTGCGCCCAACTTGGAATCATCGCTCACGACTAGCGTGGTCGGAGGTCCGGAATTCTGACCGATGGCGGCGAGTTGGCCGGTGAAATCGCTGGAACCTGATAGAACGAAGGTCGCTCCACCGCCAAGGGACAACCGGCCCGCGCCGGAAATGTTACCGGTGATTTCGTGAGTGACTCCCACATTTCCGCCGATGGAACCGCCGTTCAGTTCGATCGGCCGGGACAGCGTGGAGAAGTCCGCGGGCAGTGAGAGGGATCCGCCGGAGAATTCCAACGTCCCGCCCGCCGCGCCGAGATTGGAGTCTTGTGAAAAGACGATGATCGCTCCGGTCCCGATGCCGAGACCTCCTTCAAACGTATTGTTACCGGTTAGCGTGTAGATCGCGTTCCGGCCGAAATTGAAAAAAGCGAAACCTCCGGAACCTGAAATGTTAGAGCTGATGATGCCTGAGAAACCCGGACTGCTGAATCCCCCGCCGCCGGTCGTGGTGATTGGGTGGCCCAAGTCGCCGCTGCTGGTGAGGGAAAGCAATCCGCCGTTGGTGAAATGGATGGGGTTCGCGGGGTTGCCAAGCGAGGCCTGCGTCTGACCGGTTAGCGTGCCGTCCGCGATGCCGATGGCACCGGTGAAGGTATTCAGGATGCTGTTCAGTTCGAGATCACCGGAAATGAGGGAAATATTGCGGTTTCCCGTGACTTCTCCGGTGACAATCAAGCCATCGAAAAGCTGCTCGGTGTCGATCTCCAACAAGCCGTCGCCCGCGAGTGTGTCAACGGTGGGCGTGCTTCCCGATCCGGTCACGGAGACGGTGCCGTTCACGTTGAGGCCTTCGAAGGAGATGATTCCGCCCGATGCGGAAATCTCCAGATTGCCGAGCCCGCTGAGGGTGTTGCTGAACTGGAGGGTGTTTCCGGAGCCGGATGTCGAGGCGATGAGGTCGTTTCCTGCCAGAGCGATGGGGCCGGAGATGGGGAATACGACGCGGTTGAACACAGAGCTGTTATTTCCACCGAACGCGCGGATTTCAGAATTTCCAGCCAAGGTGATCGCACCGCTGTATCCGACGGAAGGCGCGGTGAAAATGCTAACGACATTCTGTTTCCCTGCCGAGGTCAGACCTCCGGATAGCGTGATCGGCCGGCCGATGAAGGTGTCTTTCAGCAGCTGGAATTCGCCTCCGGTTTCCACGCTGATGCCGGAGGTGGCGGCGACGCCGGAGCCGACCACGCCGAGCAGGGCCCCATCTCTAACTACGGTTGAGCCGCTGTAGGTGTTAGCCCCGGAAAGGACTGAGATTCCTTCATCCGCGATCACGCCACCGCTGCCGGAGACGATTCCGGAGATGCCGATCTGGGAGGTGAACGGATTGGGGGCGATGAGCCTGAGGCTGGCGTTGAGTTGGACGTTCGCTCCGAGCGTGACGTTTCCTGCCGCATTCTGTTTCGTGATGGATGGAAGGGTCCCGGCGAAGGTGAGGAGATTTCCGCTAAAAGTGCGGGCACCCGAAGCCGCGCCGATGGTGAGGGAGTTGAGCGTCAGTCCGGCGGGCAGATTGTTAGTGACGGCAGGGCTGGAGGTGTTGTCGAAAACGAGCGCGGTGGTGTCCGCACTGATAGGAATGCCGGTGGTCCAGTTCGCCGGGGTGTTCCAGTTTCCATCGGTGGCACCGGTCCAGGTGAAGGTCTCGCAGAACGCGATGGAAGCGGTGGCAAGAAACGTGAGGCAGACGGGTGAGAATTTCATAATCGGCGGCGGTGGAATCTTCAGGTCCCCTTACTTCTAGGGAACCGGATGAATTCACGCATCGTCCGACCGGACTAATTCTGCTTTCATTTTCAACCGGGAACTTGTCCGGCAACCCGCCCGACGCTAGGTGATGAGGGAATGCCAAGCACCCCAGCCACCCGCCCCCGCCAGATCCGCCGCAAGACACCGCGCCGCTATCCGACGGCGGCGGGAGATGCCGTGCTGTCACCGCTTCTGGCGGATTTGCGGGACGCTCTGAATCTGATGGATTTGTGGCGTGCCACCGTGGCTCTGTTGGATGCGGCGTTGCCAAATCTGCATTACGTCGCGGCGCTGCCATGTGTGGAAGACCGGCCAATCTTCGTGATTTCCACCGTGCCGGGGCAGGACCAGCCCGGCTACTGGGAGCGATTTCTCGGCTGCGAGCCGCCGCTTGCCCGGGTGATTGCGGAAAAGCCACAGGCTGGAACGGCTTACCTGAACGATCAATGGAGCGACGAGGAACTTTCTAACACCGCCTTTTATCAACAAATCATGGAGCCGGAAGGTTGGTGGTTCGCCGCAGGATTTCTGCTTTGGGAAAACGGAGCTTTCACCGGCCACATCGGGATGAACCGCACCCGGGAGCAAGGTCCGTATCTGCCGCAGGAGCGGAAACTTCTGGAAGAACTTCATCCCCACGTGGCCGCGGCGGTGCGGCGGGTGGCGGCGTTCGATTCCGAGCGGGCGAAACGGGCCGCGCTGGAGGAAGTGCTGAAACAGGCGCCGGACGGGATGGTGATTCTGGATTGGGAACTGCGCCAGGTTTTCAGAAATCGGGCGGCGGACGACTTCTGCCGACGCTGGAACGAAAGCCGCGGCGACACCGGTGTGGTGCTGCCGGATGAAGTGATCCTAGCGGCGGGAAATCTGTTATCCGGCAGCGAAAGCCTGCTGCGCCAGCCACCTGCCGGAAAGGTCGGCACACCGATCACCGAGCTTTTCCACCGGGAAATCGACGGCTTGCAGGCACGCATCCGATTGCTGCATCCGCGGGAAAAGCAGGCGATCAAACCGCATTGCCTGATCGAGTTCAGCCGTGTGCTGGATCGTCCCGGCTACAAGCCGACCGCCTCGTTTTCCCTGAGCGTGGCCGAGCGGCGGGTGGCGGAACTCGTGGCTCAGGGAAAGTCCAACCCCGAGGTGGCGTCGGAACTCCATCTGAGTATCCACACCGTCCGCGCCCATCTGCGGGAAATTTTCGCAAAGCTTAACATCCGACATCGCAGCGAACTCGCGGCAGCTCTGACACAGGTCACTCGCTGAAAAACATTACCTCTCGCGCAACGCCCTCGCCCGGTAGGCGTGGGGTGACTGACCGGTGAAACGCTTGAAGCGGTTGCTGAAGGCGCTTTGGTCGTTGAAACCGACCTGCAGGGCGATCTCGCTGATGGTGAGCCCCGAATGAGTGAGCCGGTCGATGGCGGCATGAAGCCGGATTTCGATGAGATACTGCTGGATGGTCTGCCCGAAGACCTCTCGAAAGATCCGCTGCAGCTGGCGCTCGGAAAATCCCGCAAGTCGGGCGATATCACCGACTCGCAACGGCTCTCCGTAGTGGAAACGGATGTGGTCCGCCGCCTTTCCCACCGGGCCGAGGTGGGCGAAGCGCCTTTCCCGGATGTCCAGATTTTGCAAAATTCCGATGATCCCGGCGACTTGTCCGCCGCGGTCGAGCAACGGGTACTTATTCGTGACAATCCAGTCCCGCTTCCCTCCCGCGCTGAACCACATTTCCACCAGATTGAGCCGGGGCTTGCCATGGCGGATCACCCACTCGTCGTCGGCACGGAATTTCAGGGCCAGTTCCGGGGGCAGATACTCGTCCTGGCGTTTGCCAATAATTTCGTGCTCGTGCCGGAAACCCATGCGTTCCACGGATTGCGGACTGATCGCCATCACCCGGCTCTCCAGATCCTTGATGACATAAAACACCCCGGGAAGGCCGTCGAACGGACGCAGGATTTCCGAGACGGGGACCGTGGCGAAAAACGCGTCGAGGTGCTCCCCGACGTCTCCGCCTTTGCCAGCGGGTGATGGGGAGAGTCGTGCGGAGTCCGGCATGAGGAGGAAATAAAGCGATGAAAACGCAACACGCTGACCGGATTTTGCAAAAATTTGTCGCAGCTCCACAAGATCGGGTGAAATCCCCATGATAGCTTTGACCAGATTCGTGCTACTGTAGCGATCCCATGGAGTCCAAATTCATCCCACTCACAACCTTGATCGCCTTTTGCGGGTGGATGGCGGCCGTTCCCGCCACCGCCAGCATCACGAACCGCTGGTCGTTCAGCAACGCGAACGGCTCCGCGGCGGCGGGAACGGCGATCACGGATTCGGTGGGCGGACAGAATGCCTTGGTTCGGGGAATTGGCGGAAATTTCAATGCCGGTGCTCTCACCCTCCCGGGAACCACGAACGGCAATCAAACCCCGGCGGCCATTTCGGCTTACGTCGACCTGCCGAACGGAATCATTTCCTCCAAAACGAATCTCACGGTGGAGATCTGGGCCACGCCGGTTTCCAACAAGAACTGGCAGCGTCTGATTGATTTCGGGCGGACGGATCTCACCGGAAACGCCGCCGCCCAAGGAGCCGGTGCCGCCGCGGGAGAAATCCTCCCGACCGCGACGGTTGCTTCCGGTGGAACATCGTCGAGCGACAACCTGATGCTCGCCATCAACCGCGGCACCGCCGCCAATACCCAGAAGCTCGTCGGCCGAATCAATGGGGCGGCGGAAATAGGCAGCGACAGCGACCTTACGTTGAACGCCACCCAGTATCACTTCGTCGTGAGATTCACCGACGGAGCGGGTGGCTACGGGGCCGCAGGGGGACAGATCGCGTGGTATTTGAATGGCACCCTGGCGGCCACCGCGGATGTGAATTTCAAGCTTTCCGCCATCGAGGACGTCAATAACTGGCTGGGGAGATCGCAATACAGCGGCGACTCGAACACCAACGCGGCTTACAACGAAGTCCGGCTTTACGATCACGCGATGAGTGCGTCCGAGATCACTGCGAGTTTCAACGCCGGACCGAATCCGGCGATTCCCACCGGACTGGCGGATACCATCACGATGCATCGGGGACAGAAAGCGACCGTCCCCGTTCTCGCCAACGACACCGGAGGCATGGTTGCGGTCATCGACCAGGCTCCCCAGTACGGCACCGCGAGCGTGACGCCATCCGGCCGGATTCTTTACTCCCACACGACCGGTAATCCCGCATCGGATAGCTTCACCTACCGGGCGACCAACATCGCCGGGCAATCCGCCCCGATCACGGTGAATGTCTCGTTTTCCAACGCCCTCCGCATTGCGAACAACACGCTGAATGTGCCGTCGACTCCGCCCCCTCTGTCCATCCAGGCGGTCGAGGCCTTCCCGAATCTCACGTTCAGCGGCCCCACCTGCATGCGGACTCCGCCCGGCGACACGCAGCGGCTTTTCGTCTGCACGAAAGGCGGAGTGCTGTCGGTGATCCCCAATGTGACCGCAGCCACCCCCACGGCGAATACCGTGCTCACGCTCAACGCCAACACAGGCGGACTTTTCAACGGTCGTTCCCCTGCGGAGTCTCTCAGCACTTCGAGCGAGCAGGGACTTCTCGGCATCGCCTTCCACCCGAATTTCGCGACCAACGGCCACGTCTACATTTTCTATTCCGTCTCCGTCAGCGGCGCGGTTTATGAGCGGGTTTCCCGCATCACCCTGAACAACCCGACCTCCGCGACGCCCACCGCGAACCTCGCATCGGAACGGGTGCTGATCCAGCAGCTCGACCAATACGACAACCACAACGGCGGCGACCTGCATTTCGGGCCGGACGGCTACCTCTACATTTCGCTCGGCGACGAGGGACTTCAGGACGACCAGGGCTTCAACAGCCAGCGCATCGACAAGGACTTCTTCTCCGGCATCCTCCGCATCGACGTCAATCTGGAGGGCGACGAAATCACCGGCGGAAACGCGGCCGATCCGGACGACGCGAACCTCCCGCCTAACAATCACGCGGCGGTCCCCCTTTACGGAGGGAAAGCGGCCTACGAGATACCGGCTGACAATCCCTGGGTCGGCGCCACCACCTTCAACGGCCTGTCCGTCACCCCATCCGCCGTCCATACCGAGTTCTGGGCCGTGGGCTTGCGCAATCCGTGGCGCTTCTCCTTCGATGGCAACGATCTCTGGTGCGGTGACGTCGGCGGCGGAAACCGCGAGGAAATCGACATCATCACCAAGGGCGGGAACTACGGCTGGATCTATCGGGAAGGAAAGATCGCCGGGCCCTACCTCGCACAAACGCCCCATGATCCGCCACCCGCGGGATTTACCTCCATCGATCCCATCTACGACTATCCGCACGGCTCCGGCACCTTCCAGGGGAATTCCGTCACCGGTGGATTCGTCTACCGGGGCACCCGCGTTCCCAGTCTGACAGGCGCCTATATTTTCGCCGACCACGTTTCCGGAAACGTGTGGTCGCTGGTGAGAAACGGAGCGAATCCGCCCACCGTCACCCGCATCCTCGGCGAGGGCGGCATCTCGGCATTCGCACCCGATCCTTCGAACGGCGACGTGCTCATCGCCGACCACAACGGCAACCGGCTGCTGAGGATCTCGCAGGTGACCGACACGACGACCTATCCCCCCACGCTGGGCGCGACCAACCTTTTCGCCGACCTCACCGACCTCTCGCCCAACCCCGGACTGCTGCCCTATCAGGTCAACCTGCCGTTCTGGAGCGACCATGCCGTCAAACGCCGCTGGTTCACCATCCCGGGCGCGACACCGAAAATCACCTGGTCGCGGGACGGCATGTGGACGTTTCCCACCGGCCAAATCTGGGTGAAGCACTTCGACATGCCCCTTTCCCGCAGCAATCCGCCACAGCCCGGGGATCCGCCGGCACCTTCCAAGCGCATTGAAACGCGGATCCTCGTCAAGAACGCGAGCGGCTCCTACGGCGTCAGTTATCGCTGGAACGACGCCGGCACCGAAGCCACCCTGGCACCGGATGAAGGCGTGGATTTCGATATCAGCGTGAACCGCGGTGGTTCGCCCTACACCCAGCGCTGGCGCATCCCGAGCCGCGCCGAATGCTCCATCTGCCACACCCCGCAGGCCGGCCACGCGCTGTCGATGAACACCCGCCAATTCAATCTGGCCTACACGATCAACGGCTTTTCCGGCAACCAGCTCGACCTGTTGGAAAGCGGCGGGTATTTCTCGAACGCGGCGGAATCCCCGAACGTCCTGCCCTATCACATCGCTCCGGACAACACGGATTTCCCCGTCGAAGCCCGCGTCCGCTCCTACCTTGCGGTGAACTGCTCCTACTGCCACAAGGCCGGCGGCACCGCGACTCCCGCCGCGTGGGACGGACGCATCGAACTCAATCTCGATGAGACCGGCCTGATTCTCGGCAACGCCACCAACAACGGCGGAAACCCGGCGAACAAACTCATCGTCCCCGGCGACATCCCCCGCTCGGTCGTCTACAACCGGGTGGCCGCCGCCAACGGCTTCACCCGAATGCCGGCGCTCGGCAGCAACGAGCTGGATCAGAAAAACATCGAACTCCTCAGCGAATGGATCGCCCAATCGCTTCCCGCGCGGCAGACCTATCCGCAATGGCGGCAGCAGGAGTTCGGCTCGCTCACCTCCCCGGAGAGTGCCCCCTCGTCCGACGCGGACGGAGACGGCCGGACCAATCAGGAGGAGTTCCTTGCCGGCACCGACCCGCTCGCCGGGTCCAGCTTTTTCAAAAGCACGCCCGGCTGGAACGGCAATCAGTTCCGGCTCGAGTTCGACGCGCCGGGCAACCGTTCGGTCCGTGCCGAGATTTCGTCCAATCTGGTCGACTGGTCCTTCTGGGATGTCCCGGGAAATCACGGCTTACCGCGTCCCGGAGGTTCGGTGACCCTGCAGGGACCCGCGACCGATTCCCACCACTTTTTCCGACTGAAGCTAAACGACAACTGATTAAAAAAACCATGTCCACCTTCCTCCGCACCACGGCCGCCGCCGTCCTGATCGCCACCGTCCACAGCAGCGCCGCCCAGGATGCGGCCTTCCCCGTCTCCATCGAAGTCGACGCCGCCCGCCCGATGGGGCCGCTCAAGCCGATCTGGCGCTTCTTCGGCGCGGACGAGCCGAACTACGCCTACATGAAGGACGGTCAAAAATTGTTAGGCGAGCTCGGGGAGCTGAAACCCAAGGAAGTCTTCTTCCGCACCCACAGCCTCTTGGTCACCGGCGAGGGCACGCATGCGCTCAAGTGGGGATCGACGAACGCCTACACCGAGGACGCGCAGGGGAATCCGGTTTACGACTGGAAGATCGTGGACCGCATTTTCGACTCCTATCTGGAGCGCGGCGTCCGGCCCTACGTGCAGATCGGCTTCATGCCGGAAGCGCTCTCGGTGAAGCCGGAACCCTATCGCCACCATTGGACGCCGGCGGCGAAATACGACGAAATCTACACCGGCTGGGCCTATCCGCCGAAGGACTGGGCGAAGTGGGAGGAGCTCGTCTATCAGTGGGCGAAGCACTCGGTGGAGAAATACGGCAAGGAAGAGGTGCTCAAGTGGTATTGGCAGACCTGGAACGAGCCGAACATCAGCTACTGGCGCGGCTCGCGGGATGAGTTTTTCAAACTTCATGACCATGCGATCAAGGCGGTGCGCCGCGCGATCCCCGGCGCCAAGGTCGGTGGTCCGGACGTCGCCGGAGGAGCGGGAGGAGATTTCCTCAAGAGCTTCCTCGACCACTGCGTGAAGGGGAAAAACGCCGCGACCGGCGAAACCGGCACGCCCACGGATTTCATTTCCTTCCACGCCAAGGGCCAGCCCAAGGACGTCGGCGGACGCGTGCAGATGGGGATTTCCAACCATTTGCGTGACATCGACGGTGCGTTCAACGTGATCGCCCGTTATCCGGAATTCGCCAACACGCCCATCGTCATCGGCGAGTCCGATCCGGAGGGCTGCGCCGCCTGCCAGGGACCGAATCTCGCCTATCGGAACGGGACGATGTATTCCAGCTACACCGCCGCCTCGTTCCCGCGCAAACTGGATCTGGCAGCCAAGCATGGCGTGAATCTGGAAGGCGCGCTCACCTGGGCCTTCGAGTTCGAGGGTCAGCCGTATTTCGCCGGATTCCGCTCGCTCGCCACCAACGGCGTGGACAAGCCGGTGATGAATGTCTTCCGGATGTTCTCGAAAATGGACGGCGACCGCCTGCCCGTTACCAGCGACTCGGCCATCCCGCTGCCGGAAATCCTGCGCAGTGGCGTCCGCAAGAAGGCCGACGTTTCCGCTTTCGCCAGCCTCGGCGGGAAGAAACTCAGCGTGCTCGTCTGGCACTATCATGACGACGATCTGGTCGGCCCCGATGCCGCGGTTTCCTTGAAAATCCCCGGCCTGCCCATCGCCAGCGGCAAGGCGAAGGTCAGCCACTACCGTGTCGATGAAACGCATGGCAATTCCTTCACCGTCTGGAAATCGATGGGTGAACCGCAAAAGCCATCGCCGGAACAATATGCAGAGCTCGAAGCCGCCGGGAAGCTCGCCACGCTCAACCCGGACACCGAAACGCAGATCACCGACCACACCGCGTCGCTGGGTTTCTCCCTGCCGCGCCAGGGCGTCTCGCTGCTGGTGCTGGAGTGGGAGTGAGCCGCAATCAGCGGGATTGAGCAAATCGCCGGGAGCGGGCCGAAAGGGGATTAGATGATCGGCCCTCAACGGCACTGGTTGGCAGCGTATTTTTGGGCCTTCGTTACGGCTCAAAATGCGGTTCTCTGCGCAGCGAAAAATGCATTGCACAAGCCGACGTCGGACGGACACGACGTTACCAAGGCTTTCTGGGAAACCCGTCATCTCAACTCGATGGGATCGGATGAAGCGGTCGATCTTTGTCGCCGTTGCCATCGGATGCCCCCCTTTTGCCTCTATAATGGAAACACCTTCACAGCCATCCTCCGTGAGGTGGTGGCAAATTTGAAACTTGAGCACAACCAAGGTCTCATCATCCGCAGCCTCTCCGGGAACATCGTCGCCGCGGTCGCCAGCGCTGAGGAAGCGCGGGCGTTCCGCGAATTTTGCAGCACTCTGGCCTGATCCGGCTCCTCCTCCCTGCCGTCTATTCCGCTTGCCGGGTGGCGGCGGGTTGGTTACGGGGTCTCCGTCGTCCGGCACTCGACCGGCCCACCTTCAATCCCGCGAAAGACCTCACCCATGCCAATCACCCGCGCCCTGCTCTCCGTTTCCGATAAAACCGGACTCGCCGCCTTCGCCAAGGAACTCCACGACATGGGCGTGGAACTGCTTTCCACCGGCGGCACCTCCGCCGCCCTGCGTGATGCCGGTCTGCCCGTGATCGACGTTTCCGAATTCACCGGCGCTCCCGAACTTTTCGATGGCCGCCTCAAGACGCTCCACCCGAAAGTCCACGGCGGCCTCCTCCATCGCCGCGATGACGCCGAGCATGTCGCCCAAGCCAAGGCCAACGACATCCCGCCGATCGACCTCGTCGTCGTGAACCTCTATCCGTTCGAGGAAACCGTCGCCAAGCCGGACGTCACGCTGGAGGAAGCGATCGAGAAAATCGACATCGGCGGCCCGTCCATGCTCCGCAGCGCGGCGAAGAACCACTCCAGCGTCACCGTCATCGTCGATCCCGCCGACTACCCGAAGGTGATCGAGGAAATGAAGGAAAACAAAGGCAACACCACCAAGGGTTTCCGCGAGCAGCTCGCCGTGAAGGTTTTCCTCCGCACCTCGCAATACGACGCCGCCATCACCAACTACCTCGGCCAATGCCGCACCGGCACCGGGTGCAACTTCACCCTCAGCCTGCCGCTTGAACAGGAGCTCCGCTACGGCGACAACCCGCACCAGAAGTGCTCGCTCTACGGAAACTTCAACGAGTATTTCACCCAGGTCCAAGGCAAGGAACTCAGCTACACCAATATCCTAGACATCGAGGCAGCGTCCGACCTGATCCTCGACTTCGTCCGTCCCACGGTCGCCATCCTCAAGCACACCAACCCGTGCGGTGTCGGTCAGGACGATGAAAGCCTCAAGATCGCCTGGCAAAAAGCCTTCGAAACCGACCGCCAGGCACCATTCGGCGGCGTCATCGTGGTGAACCGCCCGCTCACGCTGGAACTCGCCCGCATCATTTCGGAAATCTTTACCGACGTCATCATCGCTCCCGAGTTCGAAAGCGACGCCCGCGCCCTGCTTCAGAAGAAGAAAAACCTGCGCCTCATGAAAATGAACGACGGCTATCTGGCGGAGAAGCAATCCCCAGTCATCCGTTCCTGCCCCGGCGGTCTCATGGTCATGGACCGCGACCACACCGCGCTCGGCCTCGAAAATCTCGAAGCCAAGGTCGTCACCAAGCGCCCGCCGACCGAAGCGGAAATGCGCGCCATGCGCTTCGGCTGGCGGATCGTGAAACACGTGAAGTCGAACGCCATCGTTTACTCCAGTGCCGACCGCACGCTCGGCATCGGTGCCGGCCAGATGAGCCGCGTGGATTCCTCCCGCATCGCGATCTGGAAGGCCAAGGAAGCCGGTCTCGACCTCAAGGGCAGCATCGTCGCTTCCGACGCCATGTTCCCCTTCGCCGACGGTCTGCAGTCCGCCATCGACGCCGGAGCCACCGCCTGCATCCAGCCCGGCGGCTCGGTCCGTGACGAGGAAGTCATCGCCGCCGCCGACGCCGCGGGCATGGCGATGATCTTCACCGGTCACCGCCACTTCAGGCATTGATCCACCGGGAGCGCGAAATTCATTTCGCGCGAAGTTTCCCAAGCAAAACGGAGGTCGGGATCAAACCCGCCCTCCGTTTTCCGCGTTCAGCCATGACGCTTGCAGGTGGTGCAGCCCATCTTCCCGCATTTCTCGCAGCCATCGCCTTTGGTGCACATGCAGCCGGCTTTGCCACATTTGTCGCAGGACACCATGCTGCCGGTGGCACAGGAGCTGAACAAGAAGGCACCGAGTGCCAGAGGAATGAGAAGTAGTGATTTCATGATTTTGGTGGGGTTGGACGGAGAAATAACATCTCCGGTTCGTGGTGTGGGAGTGTGATCGGGAGCGTCTTATTCCTGATTTCTGGCAACGGAGTCCTTCTTTCCCAACAGCAGCACGAGCCAGCAGACGACCGCCGCACCGAGCACGCACCACGGAGCGAGCCAGCCGAAGCGGGTGTAGAACGTGAGTCTTGTTTCCCGTTTCATGGTTCCTGAGATCGGTCCTTGGGCGAGCGCATCGAGCCGGGCATGGAGCATACCGTTAGAATCGATGATCTGCGACACACCGGAAGTGGCGACGACGAAGAGCCAGCGTCCGTTCTCGCAGGCACGGATGCGGAACAATTCGGCATGCTGGTCGTGCTGGCGGGCCGTCCACTTCTCGGCATCCATGGTCGGCGCGACGATCAGTTCCGCGCCAGCGGCGGTCATGCCGCGGACCACGCCTTCGTAGTCGCAATCGAAGCAGATGGGCGTGCCGATCTTCCCATGGACCGTCGCCACAGGCAGCGTTGTTTTCCCGGGTGTGCCGTCGTCGAAGAAATGGACCGGATGGACTTTCGTGTGCTCTCCGAGAACGCCTCCCGGATCGACGGTGAGCGCGATGTTGCGCCACGCGTTGTCCGCCCCAGGTCCGGCTTTGGTGCCGAACGTCAGCGTGATGCCCCGCTCGCGGCAGAGGCTCCGCACGATCTCCCAATCCCTTTTGTTGGCACGGATGTCGAACGGCACGGAATACTCGGGCCAGACAACCAGATCCACATCCTCAGGCATCTGTTTCGTTCCTGTCAGATATTCGTTCAACGACACCCCTTCGAGTTGCAATCCTCCCACTTTCACCGCGAGCGGGTCGTTCTCAGCCGGTGGAGCCACCTCGGAATTCAGGCCCACGCACCCCGCCAGCACCAACAGGATCGCGGTGGCGGATTTCCATTTTCTCATCGCGATGCAGGCCGCGGCGGATACGACCGGCAGACCGACACCGTAAACTCCGATCCAGGGCAACAGCGTGTTAGGCCCCGGAGCCAGCCCCGCCGTCATCCACGGAAACTTGAGAGGAAACAATTCCGCACGGATGAATTCCCATGCGCCCCAATTGAGCGCCGTGAAGATCACCCACCGCCAGCCCACCACTCCTTTGCCCGCCGCGCGGCCTTGCAGTTCAGCGAACAAGGCGGTGAAGGCGGCGAGCACGCACCAGAGCACCACCACCATGCCGCCGAAAATCTGATACAACCACGACACGCCGAGCCCGTAGGCCGTCATGCCATGGATGAAGCCGAGAGCCCTGGCACGGGTGCCCTTCTGCCCTTGCAATGCCAGCAACAGGCCCGCCAGCCCGGGCACCACCAGCCACCTCCATCCGATCGGGGGAAATGCCGCGGCGAACAAGGCCCCCGAAAACACGGAAAGCGCGCAACGGGCGGCAAACGGAGGGATGAATTTCATCAGTGGGTTTTGTGAGGCCCCCGGAAACCGGCGGCTAACAATCCATCCTTAGGTCAAATCAAGTTCCCGGGCAACGCGTTTCTGGATCGACCGCCGGATTCAAATAACCCCTTTGCGACCGGAGCGCGGAGGAGTAATTTCCGGCACGCATCACCATGACAGAGCCAGAAAACGCCGGAGAGGAAAAGTGGATCGCCGAGGAACGGCAGAAGGTCATCGACTATCTCGATTTCCAAGGTTGCCGCCACGCCGGCGTCGAGAAGTGGCCGACCTTTCACGTCGAGCCCGACGTGGCGCTGTGGGCGGTGCAGTCGATCAAACATACCGGCCGTGTCGGCTGGTGGGCGATCAGCGGCGATGTGCCGACGGACTACATGACCAGCACTCTCGGTGAACACCCGCGCGACGCGCTGCGGCATTTCAGCAACGAATGGGCGGACGTCGCCGACCACATGCGCCGGGGCGAAGAACATCCGACTCTGAACATGGGAACGCCGGACGAATGGCCTGAATTGGCCGAAATGCTCCAGCACCGGGCAGACGCCCTCGCACACTATGCGGAGGAGGAAGGTTGGGACGATTGAGCGGTCCTCGCGGATTCATTTCCAACGGAAACAGCGCTTTCCCGAAGGGCAGGAAATTCTGCCGGACCTTTCCCGTGGTTAGGGCAAGCGCGTGCCCGGATCTGCGGAAACAGCGGTGAGCGCGCGGGCGAGGCCGGACACCTGATGGGGAGCCAGCCCGGCGATGTTGATGCGGCAGCTGGAGGTGCCATAGACCGCGAATTCCTGACGGAGACGCAGCATCTGGGAGGAGTCGAGCGGCAGCAGGGAGAACATGCCTTTCTGACGCCGGAGGCTCTGGAATTTCTCAGACGCCCCGACCGCCAGCAGTTGCTCGCCAAGGTCGCGGCGGATCCCGGCGACTCGAAGGCGGCAGGCTTCCAGCTCCGCGAGCCAGGGTCCGGGATTCTCGAAAAGCATGGCCGCGATGGCTGCGCCGTGATCCGGCGGCATGGAGTAATTCGAGCGGGCGATCCTTTCCAACGTGTGGCGGATGTTTGCAAGGGGACGGTGGTCCGGAGCGATGACCATGGCCGCTCCGGTGCGCTCGCAATAGAGACCCATGTTTTTCGAACAGCTGGCGGCGACGAGCATCAGCTCCTGCTCGCCGGCCATGAGCCGGAGCCCCGCGGCATCGGCATCCACCCCGTCGCCGAACCCCTGATAGGCCATGTCGATCATGGGGATGATCTGCTTTTCAACGCACAGCCGGGAGAAGGCGCGCCAGTGGTCGAGGGCGGGATCGATGCCGGAAGGATTGTGACAACAGCCGTGGAGGAGCAGCACGTCTCCGGGGCGGGCATGGCCGAGATCTTCCAGAGCGGCATCAAGATCGAGACCTTGCCGGTCCTCCTGCCAGCGGAACGTTTTCACCGCTAGACCTGCGGCGGCCATGATCGGACGGTGGTTCACGTAGCTCGGATCGGTGATCCAGACGGTGGCGTGGGGCGATATGCGCGGGATGAAATCAGCCAGCATGCGCAGGGCTCCGGTGCCGGCCACGGTCTGGATGGTGCACTGGCGGCCCGTGGCCGGACTGTTCCGGCCGAGAAGGAAGCGGGAAATGCCTTCGATGAACTCCAGGTTTCCGGAGAGGCCGCGATAGGATTTGGAGAGAGAACCGGAGGCGAGGCGGGTTTCCGCTTCCTGCACCGAGCGCATGACGGGAGTCCGCCCGGAAGCGTCCCGATAGACGCCGACCACGAGATCGATCTTCTCCGGCCGGCGGTCTTGCTCGCATTCGGATGTCAGAGCCCAGAGGGGATCGGATTCTACGGCTGGAAGTCGGGAAATCATCGTGTTTCAGGTTCGTGTGTTAGGAGGTGGAACGGTTCGCAAGCAGAACCCCGGCGGTGATCACGATGATGCTGGCGGCGATGCCCGGGCCCAGCTGCTCGCCGAGAACCGGAATGGCCAGGAGCGAGGCGAGTGCCGGGGCCAGGGAGCCGATGGTGGCGCTCTTGGAAGTGCCGAGCCGGGTGATGGCGAAGGCATAACCGAGGGTGGCCAGCAGTCCCACGCCCAGGCCCTGGATCAGGATGAATGGAAGCGCTTGATGGAGCGTGAAACCGCCCAAATGACTGGGCGTCGCCCCCGTGATGATGAGGGCGATGAGGACGACAAGCGAGATGATCGCGAGAAAAAGCGCGTTCCCGATGGCATCCATCCCCGCTCGGCGGAGGCCGATGGTGTAGATGCCCCAAAGAATGCTCGCAACGATCAGAAACCCGACCCCACGCAAACCACCCGGGGCCAGCATGGACTGTTGCGACGCGATGGTGCCGATGGCCCCGGCAACGATGAGAGCCAGCGGGAAAATCTGTTTGCGCGGAATGCGCCGGCGTTCCAAAAAATAACCGATGATGCCGACGGAGAGCGGTGCCGTACCAGCGATCAGCGCACCCACATGAGCGGCGGAGGTGGTGCGGGCGCCTTCCGTGGCGATGAAAAAAAAGGGAATCCCGCCGCACAGCACCATCAAGGCATCCCGGACATGGAGCTGTCTCAACCGGGCAAGGCGGCTCGGCAGAAACGGCAGCAAGGCAATGACAGGGACGCAGAATCGCATGAGCGCGACATCTGCCGGAGCAAGGGGCGACGAGCCGATGGCGCGGAGCGTGAGCGCAAATCCGGCCCAAATCACAACAACTCCGTAGAGGACGAGGTATCCGCTGGTTTGAGGGTCCAGGAAGCCTTTCCTTGGGAGGCTGTGAAAGGTGATGGGATGGATCATGGAAGGCGCCATTTTTAAATGGTAGCGCCCTCATGCTAGCCCTGTCGGGACGGGAATATCTTGCGCTTTTCCGGGCTGGATGGTGGAAAATCGGTAGTTTCCGAAACTGCGGAAGCCATGAATCAACGGTCGACCGCCTCAAAAGCCCGGGAAGCCCATCCTGCGTTTTTTCGAAACAAGCCGGCAACCGGGCTTCTCTGTGCTCCGGCCAGAATCAGGCCAAAAGCGATTCTTAACCGTGTGGTATTGAGAGGACCTTATTCCTTCAACTCACAAATCAAAATGGCGGACAGGGAGGGATTCGAACCCTCGGTAACATTGCTGCTACACACGCTTTCCAAGCGTGCTCATTCGACCACTCTGACACCTGCCCTTGGAGGGCGGGACGCTAGGAACTCACTTGGCCCTTGGCAATCCCTTTTTGAAATCTTTCTCACCTGCGGCGGCGAAAGGCCAGAAGAGAGCCCAAACCTAGCAAGATCGACGACGATGACTCCGGAACCGCTGCCGTCGCTGCGACCGTAGGCTGGGAAACCGTCCCCACGACGGACGAGATCACGCTCTGAATCTGCAAACTCGTTTTCGCGCCTCCCTGAGGAGTCGAAACCACCGACAGCGCGCCTCCCGGGCTCACGATGTTCGCATTGTAAAAGGCCTGCACGGCGGATTCGCGGTATTGGGCGTCGAAAACGATCGCATTGATCACATCCGCACTGGTTGCGAGGGCCGCATTGCGCGCGGCAAGGGTGGCCGCGGCTCCGGCCTCGTAAAAACCGGTGGCATCGTCGATCATGGTGATCTGGCGGGTAGTGCCGGTGAATTGATTTGAATCCAACTGAGCAGCGGCGGTCGAAATCGCCGTGGAATAGCTGACATTGCCACCTTGGTTCGGGTAGGCGATCGCCCTGACGCTCTGGGCGAAATTGTTGAGATCCAGGTTGCTGGAAAGTTCGATCCACGGCGTGCCCACCTGCTCTCCCGGAGCATTGAAGAGGATCACGGTGGCCGCCATCTTACCGAGAGATCCGTGAATCACGGCGTCTTGAAACGCCTGCTGCTCAAAGGAACTCGCGATACTGTCGAGGATCAGAATGAAATCGCTTTGCGAATAAGTCTGGGCATCCACCAGAAGCACCAGTTCCGTATCCACCGCCGCAGCCTCGCAGGGAGAGCCGAACATCGCAGCCGCCACCACGAGGAGTGGGTGACCAAGAACGCGCTTGGGAAACGATTTAGATTTCATGAATTTTTATGTCCATGAACCAAACAGGATCAAATCCCAAGTTTATTTTAAAAAATCCGCGAAACCTGCTGATTGTCAGCCTGGAAATCCAAAAATATCA
This sequence comes from Verrucomicrobiota bacterium, assembly GCA_040388015.1. Lineage (GTDB taxonomy): Bacteria > Verrucomicrobiota > Verrucomicrobiia > Verrucomicrobiales > Akkermansiaceae > Luteolibacter. The sequence continues at coordinate 81,770 of JAZKCQ010000011.1, forward strand.
TCTGCCATTTTCAGTCCCCGCTCACTCTTGCCAGAATCCAGAGGAGGTCCGACAGGCGATTGAAAAACAGCCGCACCACCTCGGGAACCGGTTCGCCCGACTGATGCAGAGCCAGTACGCTGCGCTCGGCACGCCGGGCAACCGAGCGGGAAAAATCCACCCCGGCCCGGGCCAAGGACCCTTCGGCACCAGGCCTGGCCCAGCCGGTGAACCTGATGCCCTGCGCCTCATAGCGATGAGCCTCGGCCGTCACCCAATCGAGATCCGCAGTGGTGATGGCGGCGTACTTTTTCTCAACGTATCGCTCTTCGTCCTCGGGCAGGTAGGCGAGCTGCCCCATCAGACCGACAAGCAGCGACTGAAGACGGTCGATCAAGGCGATCCACTCCGCGTCGTGGGAAGCGGCGCGGGCCAGGCCGAGGGCGGCGTTGAGCTCATCGACATTTCCGAGGGCTTCGATGCGGAGGGAGGTTTTTGCGATGCGCTTGCCGAAAAGAAGGTCGGTGTCGCCGGAATCGCCGCGGCCGGTGATGATGCTCATGGGAAAGATTTAGGCCGTGGAAAAATCAATGTCCATCCGCGTTCATCCGTGTTTCCTAGGGGCGTCCATGAAACTCGCGAAACTCGGCGACGGCCCTGAAATTTTCCACACCATCCAAGGCGAAGGCGTGAGCGTCGGCATGCCGGCGGTTTTCATCCGGGCATCGCGGTGCAATCTCCACTGCGTCTGGTGCGATACGGATCATACGTGGAATTTCGAGGGCACGCCGTGGCCCCATGAAAAGGACGCAATGCCCGGTTACGCGAAGCACCGGAAAGCCGATGTGACGTTTGAAATCGATCCGGCGGACGCGGCGGAGCGCGTGATGGCGTTCGGCTGCGGACGGACGGTGATCACGGGCGGCGAGCCGTTGCTGCAGGAGAAGGCGTTTTTGGAAATGATCGGAACGATCCGCGAGCGCCAGCCGGAGCATCAGTTCGAGGTGGAGACGAACGGCACGCGCATCCCCTCACCCGCTTTCCACGAAGCGGTGGACCAGTTCAATGTTTCGCCCAAGCTCTCCAACGCGGGCATGCCGGAATCCCTGCGTCTGAATGCGGAGGCGCTGGCATTTCTAGCAAGTTCACCGAAGGCGTGGTTCAAGTTCGTCGTCGCCGAGCCGGCGGATCTTGAGGAAATCAAGGCGCTCCTAACCACTCACGCGATTCCCGGATCACGCGTCCTGCTGATGCCGGAAGGCCGCACTTCGGATGAGCTGGACCGCAGCTCGGACTGGCTGGCCGCAGTCTGCCGGGATGGGAATTTCCGCTTCTGCGACCGGCTTCACATCCGGATCTGGGGCGACAGACGCGGTGTGTGAAATTCCGCGTCAGGACGATTTCCTGAGCCGTTCCGACATCCTGGCCACCGTGGCGAGAATCTGCGGATTCTGCTCGTCCGCCCGATAGCGGATTCCGAAGGTGAAGGCCTTCGGCAGGATGAATTCAAACGTGCGGACGGTCCGCAACCCCGCCTGATGGAGCTTCATCCTCTCGTCGGCATCGCCGGGGAAGATCATCACCCCGAGCCCGAGCTTGCAGGCATTCACCGCATCCGACTCACTGCGGCACTCGACCGCTTCTTCTAACGAAATTCCATAAACCGACCTGCACCACTGATCCAGGAACTCACGGAATCCGATCGCCAGAGAAGCCGCCGGCAGGATGGCGGTGGAGGCAATGGCATCAGGCAGACTGAATGACTCTGGATTGAAGACGTAGTAAGTCGGATTCCAGGCGATCGTCACCCCGCGCTGCTGGCGGACGGGAACCGTTTTGATTCCCGGGACATCCCCCGCCTTGAGGAAAGAGCCCGCCAGAACGATATCCACTTCCAGATTCCGCAAGGCACCCAGCCAGTCCTTGCCGATCTCAATTTCCTGCCACGACTCGGTGACCACCCCGGTTTCCTGAGCGGGCATCCGGACTTCCTGGGCCACCCGGCTGCCGTCGGTCCAGATTTTCACCTGATTCGTCCGCGATCTTTTCCAATAAGCCGCACGTCGCAGCAGATCGGTGTATTCCTTGACGATATCCTCGGCGAGCGGAACCAGCGCCTGGCCTTGCTCGGTGATCGACGTCCCGTCGGGCCCGCGGTAAAACAAAGGAAAGCCGATCACCTGCTCCAACTTCACAATCTGCGCGCTCACCGCCGGCTGGGTCACTCCCATCTGCTGGGCGGCTGCGGAAAAGCTGCCCGTCTTCACCAGGGCGAGGAAAATCTGAAGTTCCCGAATCTCCGGCGTGATCATGAGGCAGGGATTCTGGTCCGGAGTTTGCTCATGAGCGCCGGGAGGAATTCGTACGCATGCTGCCGCAGGAAACTCGCATGCAAGGGCTGGTGGACGGCAACCGCCTCCGGGATCTCTTCAGGCTGCCAGAACTCCCGATCCATTTCCACATCCGGCGCGAAAATGATCGTCCCCAGCGGACACTCCTCGGGCCGGTCCAGCCAATGCAGCCAAGCCGCCTCATCCAGATGGTTCCATCCGCGGCCTCCTTCGCTCAGAACCGGTGGTTCCGGCGCCTTTCCATCCAAGGAAACCTGATGAGCCCTTCCCTGCGGCTCCCCCGCCCCAGCCTCGCCCCGTCGATAGATCCGGAAGGAAATCGATCCCGCCTCCTGGATCACGAAACGGCTCGCCGTGCCGACCTGGCAGCCGAGATAGAGATCGCAATGCCCGGAAACCAATGCCCTCCCCGCGTCGGCCGGATCGACCGCCGAGTAACAGGCGCGGATGCCGTCGAGCGATTGCAGCCCGCGGAAAAGATTTCTGAATTCACGCGTTCTGAAAACCGCGGGTGAACTTCCCACATGCAGGACCCGTCCGTTCTCATGGATGGCCGTGATGTGGTCCTTCATCCGATGCCTCGCGGCATTGAGAAACCGGAGATCATTGAACAGGCGCTCCGCAAACGGTCCCGGAATCAGCTCGCCCCTCAATCCCTCGGAAAAGAGCGGAGTATCAAAGCTACGTTCCAGATTTTGCATCATCCTCACGATGCTTTTCCGCGTCGCGAAGATGCTCTGCCCCGCATGAGCATAGCTCTTTTCCTGATACACACGTTGGAATGCGCTCAAATGGCGGAAATCGACAGCACTCGTCCTTGAGTCCCCCTCTTCTTGCCTCGCCATTTTTTCCCGATCCATAAATTCACTACGCGTAGATTAACTTTCAGCAATTGCTGATCTTTCGCTTATCAAAAAAGTTCAATACTTAAATCAATAAGGAAAATCAATCCATTTTGGGGTATTTATCGAAATTCAGTTAGTTCCCCAACTTTCGACTTATTGGCCCATAACTTCAAAATCCTCTATAAAGGAGGTCTGTGAGCCATCCGAAAAATAGTTATGGCCGATTTTGGGACCACTTGTCCGTTTTTGGGACCATTTGTCCGCTTTTGGGTGTGCCGAAATGAACAACGCTTCGATGAAAGGAGCCGATTTCATTGGCACACCAGTCCTACCGTTCGACACAAAGACTTTTGGAATCATTAGCATTCTGTCCCTTCGGATTATCGAAGAAACCCAATGATTGAGCGATAGATGGAAGGGTCATGAAAACCCACCGCCCGATCAGTCCCGCCGACATAGGAGCACCCGATACCGGTCATCAGCCGATACCCTCCTGATCCGGCGACTGACATCCGGCGAAAAGGCACACGGTTTCACAACAGCAGCCTGTTCCGCCGGATCGATGGAACTCCACGACCCGATTCACCCGAACCCTACCCAATATTCCATGAAAACAAGACAGCTGCTCGCCACCCTCATCCTCCTCACACCCGCCACCCTGATTGCCCAGACCATCATTGATTCCGACTCTTTTTTCGATCCCGACTTCAAAATCCGACGCAATGGCGAAACGTCCGGACTTCTCAGCATTACTGTGACGAATGCTCCGGTCAGCGCCCCCGGCACCAGCGGGAACATGAGCTGGAACCATTCAGCCGGCGGCCATGCCCAGGTCCGCACAAGCATCTTGGGAGTCGCCAATCTCGACGCCCAACTCGCCGCCTACACCAGCACGGCCGGCAACAGCCTCGTCTTCGGACGGGAAATCACCACCCAAGCCGATTTCCTCTTCGGTGCCGTCGATGTCAGCTCCAATCTCGCCGGGCTGACCAACCAGGTCGCGGGAGCCAGCGTCCTCTATGATTGGAATTCAACCGCCACCGTATCGGGCCTCGCCATCGTTCCCGATCAACTCTACCGCGTCGATTTCACCGTCACCTCGGGTGCCGGGCTTCCCGTGAACCTCTTGGACTCGGCCACATTCGGCATCACCACCGCCGGCATCACCGGAGCCTCCAACGAAAGCGCCACCCTGCTCAACCTGCTGGGAGTCCTTTCCATCGGAAGCAATTCTTCCACGGGAGACTACAGCTTCATCTTCAAATCCGACCAGAATCGCAGCGCCCTGAGTTTCAACTTCGCGGCCGACACCGGAGTGGGCGTGAGCCTTCTCGGAGGAACGGCGAACAATCAGAACGTCCTCACCTTCTCCGGATTCTCGGTCACACCGATTCCCGAGCCCGGCAGCGTTGCATTGTGCGGCGTCTTCCTTGGAATGTTCACCTTCCGCCGCCGCCGATAGAAATGACATCGGCCAGCCAGCCACCAACACCGGAAAGCCATGAAAACTTTTCTGTCCATTCCTGTCCTCGCCTTCGGATTTGCCTGCTCCGGCATCCCTGTCTCGGCTCAGAATCTTGATGACGTTTCCGAATCCAACACACTCCCCGTCAACCACAAGGCGGAAGGGATTCCCCGTGAAGCGGGCCCGCTTTACGACCTGCAAAACCCGCAGACGTTGGATTCCCGCAAAGCCCATCCTGTGAATCGGGACTCGGTCGTCGAACTCGATGTTCTGAGCCAGCCATCGCACCATGGGGAAACCTATCAAAAATTCATGAGCGTGGAATCGGAGGAAATCCTGACTCAGAACCTTGCCCGGCTATCCGCCACTTACCGGGAAATCGCCACGCCTTCCTCTTCGAATGACTGCGTGGAGGTCGCCTTGTCCGTCAAACAACAGATCCGACTCGATCCCGCGACAGTGCTCGAAACCGTGGAAAGGGAAATCACCACCAATCCGTCCTGTGCTTGCGAAGTCGTGAAAACCGCTCTGCAGACAGCGGATGGCGAACCGTCTCTTGTCATCGGCATCGTGGAAACTTCCATCGCCGCAGCCCCCGAACACATGCGGCTGATTTCCCAATGTGCCATCGCAGCAGCTCCGGAATCGCTCTCGATCATCCAGGCACTGCTTGCGAAACTGGATCCGAATGGCGGCGACTCATCGTCCAGCGCGAAAAGTCCCAAAGCGGCGGTCGATGCGATCAAAGCCGCCTCGAACCCAGAAACCATCCCCAACCCGCTGGATCTGCCTCCGATGTACATCGTCGCACCAGCGCCGATCATGGCTCCCCGCGTCACCAATGTGGATCCCTGAAAACGCAATGGTTTGAGCTTCTGCGGATTGAGACAGCAAAAGTTGGAACCTTAATTTTTGATGAAGAAAGCGCAACTTTCGGATCGGCACTGGGTTTCTTGGGACGTAAAACAACGATCCGCCATGAACCGCAACTCACTGCCACCCGACGACTCTTGGGAATCAGACGCCGTTTGGAAGCTTCTCGATCAAGCTCCGCCACAAGCCATGGGTTCGCGCCGATTTACGGATGAAGTGGTTCGCATGGCCCGCCTCTCGGTCGAGGAAAAGCCTTGGTGGAGCAAATTGCTCACCCCTGCCCCGTTGGCCGGTTTCGCGGCAGCGACCGCTGCGGTGACCCTTGCGGTCGTCTCCTTGGTTGGGACCACCATCGAGCCAACCTCGCCAACCGCCTCGCTCGACTCGCAACAAGCCGTCGCCATTCAGGACATCGCGGAAACCGAAACGCTGATCGCCGCCGCGGATCAGTTGGATGATTTCAGTGATAACGAGCTGGTGAGTCTGATCGGTTTTTAAGCGCTTTCCTACCGACCGACCGCCCTTCAGTTTTCCCGGGTGAAACATGGTTTGATTTTCGATCTCGACGGAACACTCGTCGATTCCCTTCAAGGGCTCTCCAGCTCGGTGAACCACGCCTTGGCGGACTCCGTCTTGCCAACCCACTCCTCGGAAGCGATCCGAGGCTTCATCGGAAACGGAGCCCGTATCCTGATCGAACGCGCGGCACCGGCCGGTGCCGCGGAAGAGCTGCTGATCACGCTCGAACAGGCGTTCAGGTCTCACTATGACGCATCTTGGCCGAACGGCACGTTTTCTTACGGCGGCATCACCGCCCTATTGGAATCCCTTCAGGCCCTCGGTCACCCGCTCGCCGTGCTTTCCAACAAGCCGCATCCGTTCACGGAAACCATCGTCTCGCGGATCTTCCCGACCATCCGTTTCACCTCCGTGTTAGGACAGCGTGCCGGCGTTCCTCACAAGCCGGATCCCGCGGGAGCTCTGGAGATTTCCAAAGCGTTCGGCCTTCATCCCGCCGATTGCGCCGTCATCGGCGACTCCACAATGGACATCGAGACGGCCCGCAATGCCGGGATGCTCGCCATTGCCGTCACATGGGGATTTCACGATCCCGAACGATTGATCGCCTCAGGAGCGGATTTTCTGGCAGACAGCCCCGCCGATCTTCTTGACGTGATAGAAACGCTGTAGCGGCGGTCTGTGACCGTCGGGGCCATTGCCAAGCGCGAAGCCAGTCTCTTTCGCACCGACGCCCACTGAGCGACGCTACATTCCATCTCATCAGCTCACTTCTTCCCCCGGTTCAGCTCGTCGACCTGCCCGTTCAGGGTGCAGAAATCATACAGCCAACCTAGCAGGAATACCCCACCGGTGAGAAGCCAGAGGATGCCGGTCCCGATTTTCCCCATGTAAAAACGATGGATACCGAACACTCCCAGAAATGTCTGGAGTATCCAGGCGACCGAGTAGTCGTAGCGACCTGCCGCGAACCGGGCGTCGGCCTTGCGATCCATGCCCGGAATCAGGAAAAGGTCGACGAGCCAGCCAACCCCTAACAAACCGGCGGTCAGGAACCAGATCGTTCCGGAAACCGGCTTGCCGTAGTAAAACCGGTGCGCTCCGGTGAAGCCGATGATCCACAAGAGATAACCAATGGTCTTGCTGTGTGTTTTCACGCGCCACCCATGACGCGGATCTGAGGATCCCGCCATGAGAATTCACGGCGGGATTTGGAACCTGCTGCTCAGGACAGCTTCGCAACGAGGCCGGCCGCCAGCCCCTTGACCGCCGATTGAAGCGCGGGATCGACCAGGTTTCCATCCGCATCGAACGCTTCATGGGCTTTCGGAACCGAGACCTGATCCGGCAGGACCGAAATGTGGATGTTCTCCAGAAAGGGCCGGAGCTGCGTGAGGCTGCGTGCCCCGCCATAGCCGCCGGGCGATGCGGATAGAATCGCCGCGGACTTGCCCTTGAGCGCGGACAGCATTTCCTCATCCGGCGTGTTCACGCGGGACACCCAGTCGATCGCGTTCTTCAGCGCGGCCGTGATGGTGCTGTTATATTCCGGTGACGCGATGATGAGACCGTCGCTCGCGGCGAAAAGCGCCTTCAGTTTCCGCGCGTTCTCCGGCATGCCTTCCTCCTTTTCGAGATCTTCGTCGAAGAGTGGCATGCGGAAATCCCGCAGGGCGATCAGGGTGACTTCCGCGCCGGCATCGCGGGCGGCATTTGCGGCGATGGCGGCGAGCTTCTGATTATACGATTCGGCGCGGAGGCTTCCGCCGAAGACGAGAATGCGTGGTGTGCTCATGATTCGTTAGATGGTTGCGGTTTCGAGGAATGGATAGTCGGTGTAGCCGACCGGGCCTTCTCCATAGAAGGTGGAGGGATCGGGCTCGTTGAGAGGCGCTCCGGTGCGGAAGCGCTCGACGAGATCGGGATTTGCGATGGCCGATTTTCCGAAGGCGACCGCATCGGCCTCACCATTGCGGATCGACTCACGGGCGGTCTCGGCGGTGAAACTTTCGTTGGCGATGTAAACGCCGCCGAAGGCTTTTTTCAGCGATGGTCCCAGCGCCGGCTTCTCGTAGGATTCGCGGGCACAGAGGAAAGCGATGTTCCGCTTGCCCAGTTCGCCCGCCGCATGATGGAAGACCGAGGAAATGTCCGAATCACCCACGTCGTGAGCATCGCCGCGCGGAGCGAGATGGACACCGACCCGGTCCGCGCCCCAAACGGAGACAACCGCATCGGTGACTTCCAACAGAAACCGCGCGCGGTTTTCGACCGGTCCGCCATATTCATCGGTCCGCGTGTTGGACGAGTCTTGAAGGAACTGGTCGATCAGATAACCGTTGGCACCGTGGATCTCCACGCCGTCGAAACCAGCGGCCTTCGCGTTCTCCGCAGCGCGGCGGTAGTCCTCGACGATTCCGGGAATTTCCGAAAGCTCCAGAGCCCGCGGCGTGACGAATTCCTTGAGCGGGCGAACGAGACTGACGTGTCCGGCCGGAGCAATGGCGCTCGGCGCGACGGGCAGCTCGCCGTCCAGATAGACCGGGTCGGAGATCCGGCCGACGTGCCAAAGCTGGAGGAGGATCTGACCGCCGGCCTGATGCACGGCGCTGGTGACGAGTTTCCACCCCTCCACCTGCTCCTCGGACCAGATTCCCGGTGTGTTGGGATAGCCGACGCCCTGCGGGGTGATGGACGTCGCCTCCGTGAGGATCATGCCGAAGGAACTGCGCTGGGCGTAGTATTCCGCCATCATCGCGTTCGGAACGCGGCCTTCCGATGCTCGGCACCGGGTCAGCGGCGCCATCATGATCCGGTTGGGGAAAGTGAACGCCCCGGCCCGTAGCGGTTGGAAAAGTGGATCAGACATTGACTTGTTAGTAGGGTGCTCAGGCTTCCGGCTTGGCTTCAAGCTTCAGCTCGATGACGACCTCGTCGCGGATGAGGTCATCGGCCTTGCCAGCATACACGATGCCGAAGTCCTTGCGGTTGATGTCGAACTTCGCGTCGATTTTCACGGAGTCCGCGCCTTGGCTGACCGTGGCAGGGAAGCTGATATTCTTGGTCTGACCGTGGATGGTGAAGTTTCCGGATACGGTGTAAGCAGTGTCGGAGTTTTTCTTGATCTCGGTGACATCGAAGGTGGATTGCGGGAATTTCTCCACATCGAAGAAATCGGGGCTCTTGAGGTGACCGGTGAGTTTCTCGGCATCGGAGAAGGTCGAGTTCATGTCGATGACCACCTTGTGATCGTTTCCGACAGGAGCGCCGTCCTTGATGGTGAAGTGACCGGTGAAGGTCTTGAATCCGCCGGTGTGGCTGCCGGTGACTTTCGAGCCGACGAAGTTCACCTGCGAAGTCGGGGTGAACACATACTTGGTGCCGCCCGCTTCCGGCGTGGCGGATTTCTCCACGGCGGTGGAGACCTTGGCGTCGGTGGTCTTGTCGGCCGGGTTTTCGCACGAGACGAAAATGACGGGAGCGGCGATGGCGAGTAAGAGATATTTGGTTTTCATGATTTGTGGTTCTGTTTTTGGATTTATGAGAGTCGGGAGAAGTTACGCGGATTCAACCGAGGTCAAAGAGAATCGCCTCGGAAGCTTCGCTGATAGAGTTGATTTCGAGTTCGCCGGTTTCCTCAAGCGAAACGGCGTCGCCGGCGTCCAGTTGCAAGCCGTTGACCGAGAGCGAACCTTTGGCGACCTGGAGCCAAAGCCCGCGTCCGGATGCCAGCTCGTGGCGTGCCGGATTACCGGGTCGTAGCTTGAGAAGGTAAATGGAAGCATCCTGCGCGATGGTGGCGGAACCGTCACGTCCGTCGGCGGAGATCACGAGCGTTTTCGCATCGTTTTCGCGACCTGCGGCGGGAGTCCACTCGGTGTAAGCCGGTTCCAATCCGCGGGTGTCCGGGGTGATCCAGATCTGCAGCAGATGGGCGGGCTCCGTCGGTGAGGGATTGAATTCGGAATGCCGCACGCCGGAACCGGCGCGCATCAGCTGGATTTCACCGGGCTTGAGCACGCGTTTGTTTCCCATCGAGTCCTCATGAGCCAGACTGCCTGCGAGGAGATAGGAAAAAATCTCCATGTCCCGGTGCGGGTGAGTGGGAAAGCCGCCGCCACCGGCGATGCGGTCATCATTGATGACACGAAGCGAACGGAAGCCCATGTGCGCCGGATCGTAGTAGTCGGCGAAGGAAAAGGTGTGCCAGCTGTCGAGCCAGCCATGGTTGGCATGGCCGCGGTCCCCGGCGCGGCGGACGTTCAGGTTGAGATTTGCTGTCATGCCGTCATCCTAGCGGAATTCCCCGCGCCGCATAATGCCTTCTCGTCAGTCTCAGCATGCGGATCGGTAAGGCTCCGCGAGATCGGCTCAATCCAGCAGGTTCGCGTAATGCTTGCGCGCCAGCGACATCGAAAGATCGAGAATGCCCTGGCTGCGGGAATTCCGCAGCGCTTCGTCGGCCATGGCGGCGCACTCGGCGTAGCTCAGCGAGCGGATCGCCTGGCCCACCCGGGGAACCTGCTGCGGGCCTACGGAAAGTTCTTCCACGCCCAGACCTAACAACAAAGGGGTCAGCCGGATGTCGCCGGCCATTTCTCCGCAGATGCCGGTCCAAATGCCGTTGTCGGTGGCGGCGTCGATGGTGCGCTTGATCAGGCGGATCACCGCGGGGTGGGTCGGCCGATAGAGTTCGGCGACATGCGGGTTCACCCGGTCGGCGGCGACAGTGTATTGGATGAGGTCGTTGGTGCCGATGGAGAAGAAATCCACTTCGGGCGCTAACAAGTCCGCGCAGATCGCTGCGGCGGGAACCTCGATCATGATGCCTACCTGGAGATCCCGATCAAACGCGATGCCTTCTTTTTCCAGCTCGTCCATGCAACGCCGCACCATTTCCTTGCTCCGCTGCACCTCCGACAGACCGGAAATCATCGGGAACATCAGTGCGACCTTGCCGAAAGCACTCGCCCTGAGCACCGCACGGATCTGCTCGCGGAACATCGCCGGACGCGCCAGAGAAACGCGGATGCCCCGCCATCCGAGGAATGGGTTCGGTTCGGGATCGGTCAGCGGCTCCACCGGCAGCTTGTCGCCCCCCGCATCGAGCGTGCGGACGATCACCGTGTGCGGCGCCATCTCGCGGGCCACCTTGGAATAAACCTCGGTCTGCTTTTTCTCGTCCGGCATCTCCTCGCCATTCAGCAGAAGAAACTCCGTTCGATAGAGGCCGATGCCTTTCGCACCGCTGCGCTTCACCGGAGCCAGCTCGTCGACCAGCTCGATGTTCGCGGAAACCGTCAGCGGCCTGCCATCGACCGTTTCCGTCGCGGCACCGCGCATCGCATCCAAAGAGCTGCGGACCTTTTCCTTCGCCAGCGTCAGATTCCGATAGCGTTCCAGCGTCTCGGCGGACGGATAGAGAATCAGCTTGCCCGTGTAGCCGTCGAGAATCGAAGGCGTCAGCGCGATGATGTCGATCACCGCGCCATCGAGGCCGACCACCGCGGGGATCCCGAACGCGCGGGCGAGAATCGCGGTGTGCGAGTTCACGCTGCCCTGCTCGGTCGCGAAACCTAACACATGGCGCCGGTTCATCGACGCCGTGTCGGAAGGCGCTAGGTCGTAGGCCACCAGCACATGCTGGTCCTCCGGACCCTGCGGACGGCTGTCCCCTTCCGAGCTGAAATTCCTCAACACCCGCTGGGCAACGTCCTCGATATCAGCCGTGCGCTCCCGCAGATAGGGATCCGGAATGCGCCGCATGGCCTCCAGGAAATTCTGCATCACCGCGTAAAAGGCGTACTCGGCATTCTGCAAACGCCGCGCGATGGCGTTCTGCACCCGATCGACCACGGAACGGTCCTCCAGAATCATCACGTGGGCCTCGAAGATCCCGCTCTCGTTGTCGCCTGATAGATCCTCCAGCCGGCTTTGCAGTTCGATAAGCTGCCGTTTGGTGATTTCCAGAGCCTCCCTGAACCGCTCTTTCTCCCGCTCGACCTCTTCTTCGTTGATCTCATAAACCTCCGGCGCGGAAAATCCGCGGGCGATCACATGCACCGGAGCGATGGCAATACCTGGAGAGGCTGGGATTCCCTCGTAGATGATTTCTTGCTCGGCTCCGTTCTTCGGCATGGACTGAGGACATCATGATTGGAACGGGGGTGTGGATTCAAGACACAATTTCCCGCCCCGGACCGGCTGGAATTCCTTGAGAACACGGGATTTCCTTCATTCCGGGAACCGCGGCAAATCCCGGTTGCCATTTCGGAATCCGGTGTAAACTTCGGCCAATGAAAAGCATCGCCCAGATTCTCACCGCCGTCACCACCACCATTTTCGCCGGCAATGCCCATGCCGAGCCACTTGCGGTGGGTGCGCCGCTGCCCGCCGTCGAGCAGAAGAATCAGGATGGCCAACCGGTGAAACTCGCCGAAGCGGGAGCCAAGGGATACACGCTGGTCTATTTCTATCCGAAGGCCGACACCCCCGGCTGCACCAAACAGGCGTGCAGCCTCCGCGACTCCTACGCGGCCCTAACCGACAAGGGTGTGAAAATTTACGGTGTCAGCACCGACAAGGTCGAGGCCCAGAAGGCCTTCAAGGAAAAATACAAACTCCCTTTCGAGCTGCTGGCCGATTCCGACAGCAAGGTCGTCGATGCCTTCGGCGTGCCGAAGACCATGGGCTTTTCCAAACGCCAGGCCTTTCTCTTCAAGGACGGCAAACTCGTCTGGGCCGATCAGAACGCCTCCACCGAGCAACAGGCGCAGGATGTGCTGAAATTCCTCGGCGGAAACTGAGTCAGCCGGCCGCGGCAAGAACCAGCGGATCAGCGGCGTCCTCCTGCATCATCCCCCCGGCTGCCAGGGTTTTCAGAAATTCGGCATACTGGACCAGCTCCATCCGTCCGTCGTGGTGCTCGATGATGGCGGTGAGGCTTTCCACCCAGTCTCCCGAGTTGAGATAGTGAATCCGCCCGACCTGTTTGTCTTCCGGCGTGTGGATGTGGCCGCAGATGATGCCGTCGCACTGCTTGTGACGGGCGAGGTCCTGTAGCAGCTCCTCGTAGCGGTCCACGAAACTAACCGCCGACTTCACCTTGGCTTTCACGCTCTTGCTGAGAGAGAAGTATTCCTTACCCCGCCAGGAGCGCCAGAGATTGTAGAAGCGGTTTACCCGCAGCAGGAAGTTGTAACCCACCGCCCCGAGGGAAGCGATCCACTTGTGATTGGTCGAGACACTGTCGAAACCGTCGCCGTGCACGACGAGGTAGCGCGTCCCCTTCCGGGTGGTGTGGATGTGCTCCTTGGTGAAACGGATTTTTCCGAACGACAATGGCAGGAAACGTTCCAGGATGTCATCATGATTCCCCCGCAGATAGATGACCTCGGTATCGTCCTTTTCCGTCATCTTGAGCACCTTGCGGATGAAGCGGCTGTGGCGGCCGCTCCATTTCCCGCCGCGCTTCAGAGCCCAGCCGTCGATGATGTCACCGTTGAGGACCAGCTTCTCGCAGCGCAGGTGCTTGAGGAAATCCACCACCTCGTCCGCCTTGCTGTCGGGTGTGCCGAGATGAATGTCTGATAGAAATACCGTGCGGCAGGAATACTTCGGCCGCTTCGCGAGCTTGACCGGAGCGGTCACGGCGGCGGGTTTGATTCCGGCGATCGCCTCCAGCCGGGACTCGAATTCATTCACGACCTGGTCCCAGCCCAGGGACTCCGCCGTTTCACGGGCGGCCAGACGCAGGTGGTGATCCGGGCGCATCGCAAGCGCTTCGCCGGCCTGTTTCAAAAATCCTTCCGCATCCGACTTCGCCGACTTCAATCCGTTCACCCCGGATCTCACATGCAGTCCCGCGGCGGCGTAGTCATAGCTCACGGTGACCAGCCCGCTGGCCATTCCTTCCAACAGCACGTTTCCGAAAGTCTCCGTTTCGCTGGGGAAAAGCAGGACATCGGCCGACGCATAATGCTTCGCCAGGTCATCACCCAACCGCACGCCGGCGAAGTGGACCCAGCGATGCTTCTCCGCCAGTTTCTCGCGCAGCGGTCCATCGCCCACGACCACGCACCGGAGGTCGGGCACGGCCTGCCGCATTTGCCCGAATGCGGTCATCGCCAGATCGAAGTTCTTCTCCGCCGCCACCCGGCCGACGATCACCGCCACCGGAGCACCGGGGCCGGCACCCCACTCCGCACGGAGGGTTTCGCAGCGTTTTCCAGGCGCGTAAAGCTCCGTGTCCACCCCGCGGCCCAGCAGATGAACGTTGTTGAAGCCTTCCGCCACGAGCTTGTCCACCGTGTCCTGCGAGGGAGTCAGCGTGCAGTCCGCGCGCTGATGAAAGCGCCGCAGGTAGGCCATCGCCACCGGCTGCAGGCCGCCCATGCGGTATTGCTCCATGTACTGATGGAAATTCGTATGAAATCCTGTGGCCACCGGGATACCCAGCGCATTCGCCGCCTTGAGCGCGGACTTGCCTAACGGACTCTCGGTCGCCACGTAGATCGCATCCGGCCGTTTCTTCATCCAGCGAGCCCGCAGCTTGAACGGCTCCGGCAACCCGACCCTGACCTCCTTGTATCCCGGCAACGGCACCGAGGGTGAACTCGTCTCACCCGGCCCGGCCGTCCCGCCCGTATGAATGACGTGGACGCGGTGGCCGCGCCGCTTCAGTCCATCGGTCAGGCGGCCCAAGGTCATGGCCACCCCGTTCACATCCGGTGAAAAGGTATCCGTCACGATGTCGATCTTCATGAGTGTCGCGGTGTTTTGAAACCGCAGGGGAACTCAACACATCCGAACCTGTCACACGGCCCGGAACCGGTGACGATTCCGTCACATTGCCCGATCAGGCGTAAAGCACCTGCTCCAGGAACAGCCCGTCGGACGGCGCGCAGAGCGGAGATTTCCCCCATGGCAGGCCGGCCGGCTGGTCGAGCAGCTTTTCAAAATCATCCAACCGCATGCGGCCCTGCGCGACATGGAGCGCGCCACCCGTTAGAAGACGGACCATCTTGTAGAGGAAGCCATCGCCCTTGTAGCTGATCTGATAGCCATCCTGAAGCGTGGTCAGCTCCACCGACTCGATCGTCCGGAACCAGTCCATGTCCGGCAGCTCGTTCCCCCGATAGGCGGCGAAAGCGTGGAAGTCATGACGGCCGATGAAAAGCGCGAGCGCATCCCACAGCACGTCCGCATCGAGCTGGCGCGGAATGTGCCATGCCAGTCCAGCCTTGAGCGGCGGCAGCACCGGATCGGTGCAGAGGTCATAGTGATAGATCTTCCCGATGGCGGAGAAACGGCTGTGGAAATCCTCCGGCACCTCCTCGCAGGCCATGATGCGGATCGTCGCGGGCAGCTTGCAGTTGAGCGCCGGAACCCAGTTGAAGGGGTTCATGCCAATCTCCGGCGGCGCATCGAAATGGGCGATCTGCGCCAGCGCGTGGACGCCGGTGTCGGTGCGGCCGGAGCCGTGAAGGCGGACCGGTTGTTTCGCCACTTCGGCCATCGCCCCCTGGACGATGTCCTGGACCGTATTGCCGCAAGCCTGGGATTGCCAGCCGTTGTAGGGACGGCCGTCGTAGGCGATGGTGAGCTTGAGACGCATCCGCCCGGTCACTGTGAATTTTCAATCGCCTCTTTCAGCGGGCGTTTGATCGCGTAGCCTTCTTCCTGAACCGCCCCGTTGACGGTGACTTTTTCATGAACCAGACAACCGGTGGTTAGGGCGGCGGCAGCGAAGGAAAAAAGGCAGAGACAACAGAGGGTGGTATTCATCGTCAGGTGATTTTCAGGAGATGACAGTTCCCGCAGGGTCACAAGGGCAAATTCCATTTCCATCCACACGGATCAGCTGATGCATCGGTCCTGACAACGACCAAAGATTGAGCCCCCGATCACTTGAAAGACTCGTCAAACGTCGCCGGCCCCATCACCCAATCATCCGCAAGGACCCGAGAAATCTCGAACTGCCGAGACTCAGCCCCTTCCACCCGCCGGATTTCCAGGATCGCCCGGGTCAGCTTGCGTTCCTTTGAAAAAATCACCTCCAAGGCCGCGGCTTGGGGAGAACCCTTCCTGCAGTAGGCCATCAGGATCTCATCGGCATCGGGCGACGCGATGCCGAAACAGGTCCACACCTTTTCATCGCTGAACAACCCGTTGTAGTAGCTGTCCCTCGCGGCATAGATCCGAACTTGCGCGACCGGCGCCTTTTTCTCCAGCAGCTCGCTCCACGTCGGAGTGACCGTTCTGGCGAATGCGTCGAAATCGATCTTCCATTTACCTTCCTCATCCGGCGTGAGGAGCGCCACCCGGTTGCGTGGATTGCCCATTCCCTTGAAATGGACGAGCACGCCGTCAAGCTGCATGCCGTTCGCATCCATGCTGCTGAGCCAATCGAAGCGGTCGATGACGCCATCGACCACATCCAGACCTTTGAGAAAATCCACCACCGCCTGCGGAGCCACGCTCCCAATGCGGAAATAGCCGGGGATTTGTTCCGGCTCGCGGACCGCCAGAGCCCGCCGCACCAAGGCCAGCGCGTCCGCTTCGGACGGTGAGGGGAATTTAGAGGCCACGCGGGTGCGGACCTCCTCTTTCGGCTCAAACCGGCCGATGGTTTCGGACTCCCGTGACCTCATATTGGGAATGAGCCACAGCCAGATGATGAGCCCCAGAACGACCAGCACCGTTCCGGCCAGCAGGAACGACCAGGTCGCTATCACCACCCGGCTTCCTTCGCGGATGCGGCTTTTCTTGCCACCTTCGCTTCTCCTGCGCTTCCGGCGTTCTCCTTTCGGCAGACCGGTGCCGGGCATCCTCGCGACGCGTCCGATATCGGGAGCATCCCCCGCCGAGCGATCATGCTTGAGGGATCGCACGGATCGCTTGATGTCGTCCGATTTCATTGGGGGGAAAATTGAAGAAGAAACTCCGCTCAGCGCGGCAACATGGTGATGCGGAAACGATCGTAGCGGTCGTCGGGCCGGAAGAGCCAGCCGGGCTGGCGGTCCAGCACTTCATATCCCGTGAGCATGAACTCGGGCAGGAACTGGTTGCTGTTCGGATCATAGGCCTGCTGCCCGGTGTAATAGCCGCGGAGACGGTATTCGGTGTTGTTGTCGAAGGCGTAGCGCTGGCCGGGCGCGCCGTTTTCAGAAAACCGGTCGGGGGCGTGTTTCTTGTCTTCGCGGAGCATCACGAGCTTCGCACGGTTCCACGATTGGCGAGGCTGGCGGACGTATCCCCAGAAACGGGTCTTCTCGACGAAATAACGCCTGCCGTAGAAGAAATCACCGGTCGGCTCGCTGGCGATTCTCGCGTTCCGCTCCTCAACGGTTGGCCCTCCCAGATTCCCGGATCCCATCGATGGGCCGCACTGGGTGAGCAGACAGCACGAGGCTGCGAGTAAAATCATCCTCACGGGCGAAATGGTCATGGGAAAAGACTAGGGATGCCCCGCCGTACCCCGCAAGCGCGGAACGGATGCGATCCACCGATTTCCCCGCTTGGCAGGCCCGGAAGATCGGCGGATGCTCGCGCCATGCCACGCATCGTCATCACTCTGGGAGATACCGCCGGAGTCGGCCCGGAAGTCATCGATCTCGCGCTGGCCTCGGGAAAAATTCCCGCCGGATTTGAAATCGAAGTGCTGGGCGACCGCCGCGCGGGAACACCCGGCAAGCCCGACGCCCGTTCCGCCGGGGCGGCGCTCGCGGCGCTCGATGAAGCGGTGCGGCGGTTGAAGGACGGCACGGCGGATGCGGTGGTGACCGGGCCGGTTTCCAAGGAAGGGCTGCAAGCGCTCGGATTCCCCTTCCCCGGCCAGACGGAATATTTCGCGGATGCCTTCGGCGTGGCGGACTACGGCATGCTGCTGACAGGTGATACGCTGGCGGTGGGGCTGGCGACGATCCACGAGCCGCTGGCCAAGGTGCCGGAACTGCTGACGGAGGAGCGCATCGTCCGGATCGGGATGCTAACAGCGGGCTTTCTCAGACGCCGCGGCATTCAGCATCCAAGGATCGCAGTTGCCGGCCTGAATCCCCATGCGGGAGAAAACGGTGCGTTCGGCGATGAGGAAATCCGCATCATCGGACCTGCGATCAAGACATTGAATGCAGCGGGAGCCGCCGTTTTCACCGGACCCGCCGTGCCGGACGCGATTTTCCGAGATGCCGCCCGAGGCCACTTTGATGCGGTGCTGGCCATGTATCATGACCAGGGGCTGATTCCGCTGAAGCTGCTGGATTTCGACACGGCCGTGAACGTGACACTCGGCCTGCCGAAGCCACGGACCAGCCCCGACCACGGCACGGCCTTTTCCATCGCCGGGAAAAACCTGGCCAGCCCGTCCTCGATGATCGCGGCGATCCGGCTGGCCTGCGAACTCGCTTGACCCGGCTGCCGGAGTTTCTAGCGTCCAGCCCATGGCGATGAAAAACTGGATGTCTTGGGAAGGTGGCGTGGATCTCATCGCAAAAACGCATGCGGATCTGGAAATGCCGAACGTGATCGTCCACGTCGCCCGCATGGTCCATACTCCGGTCGGCTCCGCCCCGGGCGGCATGATTTTCTGGCAGCCGGATCCGGCCGCGCCTCCCCTCGCCTTCGGCTTCGTCAGCAGCGATCCGGCGGTGGTGGACTACTTCGCCACCCATATTTTCAAAGACACGCCGTTCGAAGGAGCGCCCGCCATCGATGGCAAGGTCGTCATCGGCATCTCCGCCGAACACGCCTCGGCACGTGTGGAGATCGCGGGCTTTGTTTTCGAATCACATCTATCCGAATTCCCCGAGCCGGCGATGATCCAACGCGAACCGTCGCCAGCCTCGCCCTTCCACCAACAAGGACTCGAAGCCGCCGCCGGGCATGCCTGCCTCAAGGTGAACGGTGCGAAAATCGATCTCGTCATTCCGCCTGTCGGCATCACCGGCGGACCTTGCGCCGTGGTCACGGCCTGCGGAATATACGCCCGTTAGTCCGTGGCCTCGTCTCTGCCGAGACCGCGATAGAACACCGCGAAAATCACGAAACAAACCGCGATCATTCCGGCAAGGATGGCCCAGAAATCCATCCAGCCGCGTCCGTCGGCGGTGACATAGTGGTTCCGCAGCCCGCCACACACCATCGCCCCCACCAAAGGACCCAAACCGCTGGTGACGAGTGACAGCAGTCCCTGCGCCTGCCCTCTCAGTCCCGGATCCACGCGCCGGTCCAGGAATACCTGCGCGGTGATGAAGTAGAAGGTATAACACATGCCGTGCAGCATGATGCCGCCGATGTGCCAGCCGATCAAACCGCTGTCACCCGCATAGGCGCTCATCCCGAAGCGGACGACGGAAAGGCCCAGCGACCACAGCAGCACCGCCTTCACCCGGAAGCGCAGCATCACCGAGCCCACCAGCAGCATCGCCGCGACCTCCGTCAGCTGTGCCAGCGTCATCGTCGCGGTGGAACGCTGGTCGCCCAGCACTTTCAGAAGCTCCGGCGCATACATGTAAAAGGCCGAAAGCGGGATCGAATACAAGGTGGTCACGATGAAAAACACACAATGGTCACGCTGCCTCATCAGGGTGAACGCATCCAGCCCCAGCCGGCTTTTCCACGAGCCGGCCTTCCCCAGCGGAGGTGTGTGGGGCAGCACGAAAGCCATCATTCCTCCGAGGAAACGCGTTGCTGCCGAAGCATAACCGGCGATGGGACTGGTGTCGGCGCGGAGGACAAAGCTCGTGATCAACCCGGCGGCCATCCACCCCAGGGTCGCCCCCAATCGCACCAGCGGGAATTTCCGCTCGCCGCTAGGCAGGTTCGTCAGGGCGATCGTCGTGAGAAGTCCCCAGGCGGGTCCGGAAAACAGCGAGTACATCCCTAGCAGCGCGACAAACCACCACGGATGCCAGCCCGCATGAAGGCAGGAAAAAGCCGCTAACAACGCCCCGGAACCCAACAGCGAGGTCCACGCGTAAAGCCGGTTCGCCTCCACCCGCTGGTCCGCCAGCGCACCGCCGATCAGCGGGGAAACCAACGCACACAACGGCGGCACGATGAAGACCATCGCCACCCAGCTCCCCAATCCCTCAGCCTTGAGAATATTGGTCAGCGCCGGCATCCAGAAGCCCGGCGCCATTCCCTGCAGAAAGAAGACGACCCACATCCAGATGAAAACCCGATCGTTTTTTTTCGGGATGTCCGGCTCGCCATGCACTGGAAGTCCCTAGTCGGAGCCGCCTGGAAATGCCAGCGGGATACCGAAAAATTCCGCTTGATCCCGAGCCCTCCGTTTGATTTGTTCTAAGGAACACTGTTCATAAACCATGCAAGCAGACCTGACCCACCGCCAGCAAGAGATTCTGGATTACCTGCGGAAATCCCAACGCCAGACCGGCATCATGCCGTCGACCCGCGAAATCCAGCACTACTTCGGATTTGCCAGCCAGACCGCAGCAATGAGCCATCTGCGCGCGCTCGAACGCAAGGGCGTCATCCAGCGGCTCCCCGGAAAGGCAAGAGCCGTCATCTTCCCGGAGGAACTCGACCGTGGAGAAATCATCGACATCCCGGTCCTCGGCAACATCGCCGCCGGCATGGCACAGGATGTCGAGCAGGAACGCCAAGGCTGCATCTCCATCGACATCGCCGCACTGGGAATCCCCCGCCATGCGAAAACCTTCGCCCTCAAGGTCCGCGGCGACTCGATGATCGACGCCCATATCTGCAGCGGAGACACCGTGATCCTGGAATTCCGCGAACCACGAAAAGGTGACATCGTCGCTGCCCTCATCGATGGGGAAACGACCCTGAAGCGCTACCTGGTCGAAAAAGGAAAACCGTTTTTGCGGGCCGAAAACGAAGAGTTTCCGGATTTGATCCCTGCTCAGGAACTGATCATCCAAGGGGTTCTCATCGCCTTGTTGAGACAGGCCGCCTGACCGCTGAGGCCCTGAAAGATTGTTAACTTTTCTGAAGGATTGACGGGCTTATCGGATTTGCCTAGGGTTCCTGCTAATCCGAATGGCAAACGAAACCCTCACCTTCTTGTGTCCGGCTTGCGGCATCAAGCTGACCGTTCCAGGAAGTCTGGCAGGAGTGACCGGGCCGTGCCCATCCTGCCGGACATCGATTCAAGCGCCCCATCCGGCAGCCGTCCCGCAGGCAGCGCCGGTCGAGCCCGTGCCACAAGCCCCCCCGGCAGGCTATCAGATGGGCCCGCCGGGCCAACCTCAGTCCTCCCCGATCGGGCCGGCGGGTTATCAACAGATTCCAGCTTCTTCCTATCAGGCTCCCGCTGAACGGCCGACGGCTTATCCGCAACCGGCACCGCCCGCTTCCCACTACGAACCGCTGCCGCCACCCGCTCCGATTCCAGCAGAAGCGCCGCCGGTTTACCCTCCGCCGCCTTTTCCTCCCACACCTGTGCCGGTCGCAGCCGCTCAGGATGCGCAGCCTGCGGTTCTCCGCCCGGAGCCCCGGCAGTTGCCGAACCGTTCCGGCCCGCTGGAGCAGCCCGTTGTCAGGCAGATGCCGGAGCCCGCTCATGGAGGCCTCCCGGCGGAGAGTTCGCGCCCGTCGCCCTCTTCTCCTCACCGGAAGAGCCGGCTGATCCGCGTGCTCGTCCCGTTGCTGTTTCTTTCCGCCGCGGTGGCGATCGGGTTTGGCGTTGCTGCTTTCCTGAAAAACCAAACCCAGCCCGCCCCTTTCAAAATGCCCACTAGAGCGACTCCCTCTCCGGAAGCTCCGATTTCGAATACGTTAGACGCGCTGAGGAAGGAACCGATCTCTGCAATACCTGTTCCCCAACCGGAACAACCCACGATCATGGAGCCCCCACCAACCCTGCCGGAAGGACTCGAACCGGCGACTCCGAGCCGTGCGGCGATGGAGGTGTTGGAGAAGTTCCTGCTGGCGAAGTCATTGGGCGAACGGCTGCCGATGATGGAAACCCGAACCACCGAGGCGGAACTCGCGAAATCCTGTCTCGCCGGCCCGCTCCCCGCAACCAGCAGCATTTCGATCGAGGCCATGGAAAACAATCCGATCGAGCAGGTCGTCGATTTCTATCACAACGTGGATTTCACCGCGGCCGGCAACCAGACGACACGCCAGACCATTCTCGTCAGAACCCGCGGCTCCGGAGAACCGAAAATCGTGGCGGATCCCTTTCTCGACTCCTACGGCGGACGCCTCGCGGCCTATGCGAAAACACCCTCCGACAAGTCGGCCGTCTTCCAAGTCACCATCTGGCCGCTGGCCTCCTGTTATGACGAGCGCGTTCCAGACCGGGAAAAGAAGCTGACGCTCAAACTCCTCCCCCAGGACAATGCCAAGGAAATCGCCCTGGCCTATTTCGGGAGGCAGTCGAAGATTGCGAAAATGCTGGAAGACGGCACTTACAGCCTCAGCTATGGCAAGGCCAAAGCCTGCACCGTGATGCTCCGCTGGAACACGGAAGATCGTCCGGAGACTCCCTACCTCGAAGCGATGGATCTCAAGACCCTGGACTGGAATCCTTGATTCGTCCGGCCTCGCTCAGGGCGCGCCATCCGCCCCGGAGCACCAGGACTTCGGCCCCTAACTGCAAACTGCGGATGCGTTCGGCGACCTGATGGCTGATGCCGCAGTTTTCGTCGCCGCAGTAAACGACAACCTTCGGCGTTTCCATGATGTGCATGGCGATGTCCGCCTCGAAGGCCTGCATGTCTTCGGTGGGATCAAGGTTCCAGAGCACCGATCCCGGAAGCCCGGTTTTTTCCCAATCTTTTCTCAACCGGGCGTCGACCCAGAGGATTTTCGCGTCTGGAGAAAGCTGCTCAAGGCAGACTTCATCCGCTTTCAAGGAGGCTGGATCACAGGCCAGCTTCCGCGCCGGCGGACCTTTGATCCAGAGCGTCCCCCCGGCGGCGGCGAAGGAAATGGAAGCGATGGCAACGACTTGTCCGAGAGAGTTCATGGGTTGGCTGCGGCCTCGGCCGGAGTGAGCTTGCGAATCTGGGCGAACGCCTGTTGAACGCGGTGTTTGGCAATCTTGCAATCCGTCTCGATCCGGATCGCGCTCATCACCGGGGTTTTCGTTTCCAGCGGAGTGACGAACAGCTCATATTTCCTGCCCTCCTCCACCGTCTTCAATTCGTAGCGGACGGCATCCGATGTCCCTGAGACCCGGGTAACCCGGATCGGATTTCCTTCCGCCATGACGATTCGGATCGTTTTGGTTTCCGGTTCGGCACCGATGCTCCAAACCACGGATTTCGGCTCCAAGGAAACCAACACCGGAATCCGGACGCGGACATCCAGCTTGACGGAAGGTCTGTTGGCCGGATCCTTTTCGAGCCAGAGGCCGATGGTCTTTTCCTGCGTCCCGGTCAGATTCCCGAGTTCCATCGTGGCACGGACCACTCCTGATTCTCCCGGGGCATACTTGAGTTTGCCCCCTGAAATCTGCACCTTCATGCAGGAGCAGCTGGGGTCGCATTTCGCGATGGTGACCGGTCTGTCACCCTTGTTAGTGAAATTGAAATCCACGGTCACCGTGGAATCTTGAGCCGTCGCATGGATTTCTTTGAGACGTTCGGGAAATTCCAGCCCTGCGGCTTGGGAAAAAACCGTGAACGATAGAAAGGCGAACGCCGCCAGCTGCCGGAGCAAGTTCATGGCTTTTTCGTGGCGAAATCGGACGGTGTCGGCTTCCGCACCACCGCGAAAGCCTGCTGGGTCCGGTGCTTGGAAACCTCACAGTCGGTCTCGATGCGAATGACGCCCATGCCGGGTGCTTTCGTGTCGGAAGCCGTGACGACCAGATCGTATTTTTTCCCTTCTTCCACGGTCTTCACCTCACAGGTGAATGAAGGGGAGGAGCACTTCGCGCCGGTCACGTGGATTGGTTTGCCTTCCGCCATGACGATGTGGATCGTCTTGGGTGCCGCTTTCTCACCGAGGTCCCACTTCACTGTTTTCGGCTCCATGGATACCAATACCGGTATGTTGACGCGGACCGTAAGTTTCATGGATGGAGTGTCTTCCGGGTCATTGTCGAGCCAGAGGGCGATCACCTTGTCCACCGTGCCCGAAAAATTCCCCATGTCGAAGGTGCCGCGAATGGTTCCGGATTCGCCCGGGGCATACTTCAGCTTGCCTCCGGAGATTTCCACTTTCAGGCACGAACAGCCCGGATCGCTTTTCGCGATGGTGACCGGTTTATCGCTTTTGTTTGTGAAGTTGAACTCCGCTGTCACCTGCGACGCATCCGCTGCGGCGTTGATCTCCTTGACGAGTTGCTCGAATTCCAAGCCTGCGGCCTGTGCGAGAGCGGCGAGAGTCAACCAAATGCCGATTACAAATTTCATGGTGCTATTATGATTCCGGTTTTTCCTTGGGCTCAAGGGCGACGGCGATGATAAGGCGTCCGCCTCTCCATTCCGGGCCGAGAACGAACAGCGGCTTGTCACCTTCAAGACGCGCGTCGGTTTTCAAAACTTTCTTGCGGCTGAGCCAGAGTTCCAGATCAAGGCCCGTCGACTCCTTGGTCGGCTTGCTGCGTGCCTCGAAACGGACGAGAACTTCATCGGACGGCTTCAGAGGCTGAGCCCAACTTTCGTAACTGCGGAGCAACGGCTGGATGTCCTGTCCGAGCAATCGATAGCTTTTGAAACTGAGCCGTTCTTCGCCCCGCAGACGCTTTTCAGTTTCCTTGCTCACCGCCGATTTCTTCGCTCCGGCCGCTTTCGGATCGCCGTTGGTCGCGTAGTAAACGGTCACGCCGACCCGCCCCATGTTCGCCTTGCCTGGATCATCCTGAGCGGGAGCGACGCAGGAAAAAACCATCGCGCCCAGCAGGACGCCGGATCGAATCCATTCGCGGCAGCTCATCATGGTCCGGTTTCGATTTCAGGTTGAAATTCCACATCGGCAGTCGAATCGATCTCGCGATCCGACGGCAGCGAAACTGTTTCTGAGAAATCCATCGCATCCGGGATCGCCGCCACCCCTTTCAGAACGATGACGGTCGCGGCGGCCTTGGTACTGGCGAACCATTCCGCATCCACCCCGCTTTCGGGGGTGTATAGAACGGGATCCACCGGAATCGCCCGAGGAGCGTTCGAAACGTCATATTCCGGCACGGCGTGCGATTTTTTCCCGACCCAAAACGCCAACACCATTCCAGCGCAAGCCGTCAGCGGCATCAGCCAAGAGGTGAAGGAAAACGGCTTCTTACGGACCGGCTCCATCGTCGGAGCCTGATCGCGGATCGCCTGCATCACCCGGCTGTTGAAGAAATCGGCATACGGCGGCTCCTCGCTCGCGGGAATCGCACCCGCCATCGTCTTGCGCCAGCCACGGATTTCCTCGCGGGCCGCGAGCTGATCCGGTTGGCCAAGCGCCCACGCCTCCACAGCGGCGAGTTCGGCACCGGTCAATTCGTCGTCCAGCCAAAGGGCCAGCGTTGCTTCATCGGGATTCGTATTCATCTTTTAGCAAGGCTTGGAGTTTCTGACGCGCGTAAAAAAGCCGGCTCATGACAGTGCCCAGGGTGCTCGACATCGCCTCGGCGATTTCCTTATACGACAGCCCTTGCACGTCTTTCAAGATCACGACCTCCCGGTGTTCCGCGGAAAGTTTGCCGAGTGCGATCTGGATTTTCTGCCGCAGCTCGCCTTGGACCATCGAATCATCGGGAGTCTCACCGCCCGAAGGCGTGGTGAATGAGGCGGAATCGATCCGCTCGCGTTCGAAAATTTCGTCATTCAGTTCACCCGCACTCTCGATCTTGCGTTTCCGCAACCAGTCATACACCGCGTTGTGGGCGATGCGGTAAAGCCAGGTGGAAAACCGCGCCTTCGCCTCGAACCGCGGCAGGGCATGCCATGCCTTGATGAAGACCTCCTGAGAGAGGTCCCATGCGTCGGCTTCCTGATGGATCATGTTCCGGATCATGGCGAATATCCTTCCTCGGTGCCGTGTCACCAACGCATCGTAGGACCGCATGTCCCCCTTTTGCGCGAGCGCCACCAGTCGGAAATCCTCTTCCGGATCATTCATGGAGACATCCGGATCGACGGAACCGACAGGCTCCTGCACGATCTTGGACGGCTCACCACGGTTCTTATTCATCGTTTAAAGAAAAAATCCCGGCCATTCAGGAGCCGGGTGGCACGGCCCACAGCCTGCCCCCGCCCGTCGGACGGCGCAACCCGGAAATCGGCCGAACCAACCGGCTGGGAATCAAGCGACCCGCGTGAACCCATCCACGCGGGCCGCTCTACCCATGAACACGGTTTTCCCGTGCCCTATTCCGTGGCTTGCGCCGTGGATTTTTCCGCTGCGGAAACCACCTGCACCGTCCTCGTGGCGATACCGCCCTCGGAATTCCTGATGGTGTAGGTGAACGCATCCTCCGCAGTGATTCCCGCCCGAGGTTGATAGGAAACCGAACCATCACGAACCGTGATGACAGCTCCGTTGATACTCAGCGGACTCACCGAATGGAAGATCCACCCCTTGCCATCGTTACCGAGCAGCGTGCCGATGGGGATTTTCAAAGCACCTGTCGCAGGTCGCTGAATCCTGTCCGTCCCCGAAACCGGAGTGTTGCCGGTTGCGAACTGATAGCGCCCCGACCCGACCGCGAAAACAGCGGCTCCGCCTTCCATCCTCAGGAATTCCACCCCGTCAGCCTCTGCCGCCGCCTTTCCGGATTCACGCACGTCCGCGACATCCTTGGCGGGAATGTGAACGGTCGCCACGGTGTTCGTCGGGATGGTGGCGGTCAGCGTGAAATTCCCGTCAGAGGCACTCCACGCGCTGGTGATCAATCCGTGGATCGACCGCAGCTCGCCGCTCGCCTCGCTCAGTCTGCCGCCGATCACCGGCTTGATGACAATCTGCTTGAACGCCGGTTTGGCCGGGTCGGAATCAATTCCAGCGACCGATCCGTAGAGCCACTCGCCGCAGGAACCTAACGAGTAGTGATTGAAGGAATTCATGATCACGTTCTGGAACCCCTTGTCGGGTGTCCAACCGTCCCAACGTTCCCAGATCGTCGTGGCTCCCATTTTCACGGAGAACAGCCACGATGGGAAGGTATCCTGATGGAGAAGCCGGTACGCCGTGTCGATTTTGCCCGCCTTGGTCAGCTCCGGCAGAAGGTAGCTGACCCCCACGAACCCGGTGGAAAGGTGGTAGTCCCTGGCGATGATGTCCGCCTCCAGATGATCCGCGGCCTTGCTCCTCAGCTCGTCCGGCAAGAGGTCGAACTTCAACGCCATCAGATAGGCGCACTGCGTGTTGCCTGTGATTTTCCCGTCCGCGGAAACATATTTCCCGATGAACGCCTTCTTGATGGATTCGAAGAGTTCCCCGTATTTCGCCGCGTCCCCGGTCTTTCCCAGAGCCGCCGCGGCCCGGGACACGAGATGGGCCGAGTAGGCGAAATAGGCCGTGCCGATCAGCTCCTTGTCGGTGTCCGCTCCGATCGACAGCCAGTCGCCGTAGTCGCTGCCACGGTTGCCGCTGCGGATGAAGTTCGAACTCTCCCCTTTGCAATATTCCACCCACCCGGCCATCGAGGGGTATTGGCGCTCCAACAGACGGGAGTCGCCATAGGCCTGATAGATCGTCCATGGACAGATCACCCCGGCATCACCCCAGGCCGGCGTGCCTTTGGAGGGACCCGCGAAAGGAGCCACGTCATCGAAGCGCCCGCTCGGCTCCTGACTGTCGGTGACGTCCACCAGCCACTTCGTGAAAAACGCGGCGACATCCGCATTGAAGGTCGCGGTGCGGACGAAGACCTGGGCGTCGCCCATCCAGCCCAACCGCTCGTCACGCTGCGGACAATCGGTCGGCACGCTCAGATAATTTCCTCTCTGGCCCCACTCGATGTTCGACTGGAGTTGGTTCACCTGTCCGTCCGAGCAGGCGAATTTCCCCACCTGCGGCGTATCCGAAGCGATCACGATCCCCGTCACCGCATCCATCGGCGGCTTTTTCGAAACTCCCGTCAGCTCGACATAGCGGAAGCCATGGAACGTGAAGCTCGGCTGCCAGATCTCCACTCCGCCTCCCTTGCAGATGTAGGTGTCGGTGGAGGGCGCCCCCCTGAGATTGTCGGTATAGACCGTCCCGTCGGGGTTGAGCATTTCCGCATGACGCAGTGTGATCTTGGTTCCGGCCGCGGCGGAAATTTTCAGCCGCACGATGCCGACCATGTTCTGCCCCAGATCGTAGGTCCACCTGTCGGGCTTGGGTTCCGTCAGCGCCTTCGGCCGGATCGTTGACAGCTGGCGGACCGGCTCCATCACCTGACCATTCATCTGACGGGCCGGCTCGACCCGTTCCACCACCTGCATCCATTCGGAGTCATCGAATTCCGGTTTGTCCCACCCCCGGATCTCGCGGGTCGCGTCGTAGTCCTCACCCAACATGAAGTCGGTCGCCGTCAGCGCGCTGATGTGGGATTTCCAGCTCTTGTCCGTGATGATCCTTTCCGTGCTGCCGTCCGCGTAGGTCAGCTCGAGCTGCGCGAAAAGCGCGGGACTTTTCCCCCAATACCGGAATCCGCCATTGCCGATGTGACCGGAATACCAGCCGTTCGCCACCTGTCCACCCAGGACGTTCTTTCCCGCAGCCAGCAAGGACGTCACGTCGTATTCCTGATAGCGCACCCGCTTCGCGAAATCCGTCCACTCCGGTGCTAGAAAATGATCGCCCACGCGCTTGCCGTTGATCTTCAGTTCGTAAACGCCAAGAGCCGTCGCGTAGACCGTAGCCCTGACCACTGGCTTGCCCACGGTGAACGTTTTCCTCAAATACGGCACCGTGGCAGGCTCCACCAAATCCGACGATTCGAATCTCGTGTTTTCATCGATGGACTTCACCATCATCCGGCCGTTCACCGAGAACTCCACGTTCAACCTCTTCTTGCGATTCGGAGCCGGATCGCCGCCGAGCGAACCGTTATCCACCATCAGTGAAAAGCTCCCCGTCTCCGCTTGCCTGGTGGCCAGCTTCTTCGTCACATCAAGCGATCCGCTTCCATCCTCGGACTCATACGCGGCACGGACAATCGTCGCAGGCGGCGGCAGATCGTGAGGAAAACGCAGGGTCATCTTCTCAGCAAAAATCCTCGACGATTTCTTCCCGGAAATCTCGTATTCCACGCGCAGCTGCTTGACCTTCCCGTAAGCGGGATCGCTGCCGAAGCTTTGATTTTCCACATCCAGATCGAACTCCCCGGTGCGCGCCTGCCGGCTCACTGTTTCAGTGACATCCGAAAACGTGCTTCTGTCGACCACCTCATAATAGGCCTTCAGGATGACCGGGACCGGTTGGTCGGCGGCACGCTTCATCCTCGCGGCCGCATCGATCCATTTCGCACTCCAGTCCGACGGGTGGAGCAGGCCGAGCGTCC
Source organism: Verrucomicrobiota bacterium (assembly GCA_040388015.1). Lineage (GTDB taxonomy): Bacteria > Verrucomicrobiota > Verrucomicrobiia > Verrucomicrobiales > Akkermansiaceae > Luteolibacter. The sequence goes on from JAZKCQ010000011.1 coordinate 111,218, forward strand.
AGGAGGCCGGTTTGCTCCAATCCGAGGGCTCGCCGTCCTTGTCCCACGAGCGGACCTTCCAGAAACACCGCGCGCGCGACGCGAGGCCCGAGCCGTTGTACACGATCTGGTTCGTCGCGTCTCCCGGGACTTTGCCGCTGTCCCAAAGATCGCCCTTGTCCTGTGCCAGCAACTCCTGCGAAGAGGCCGCCAGAATCTGATAGGCGCTCTGTCGCTCCCCGCGTTCAAAGGATTCGACAATCCAGGAAAGCCGCGGCCGGGTCACCTCGATCCCGCGCGGCTCGGTGAGGTATTCGCAACGCAGATTCCCTGCCGTCACCGATGCTGTTAGCTCGGCGGAGGATATCGCGAGCAAGGCACAAACCCCAACGAGTCCTCTCCGGCGCGAATGCCGTTTGATTGGTTTGTCTGAATACGATTTCATGATTTCAAATAAGTTCAGTGGATGGCGAAGCGGACAAACCGCCGGGTCGCACCGGAAGGATTGGGGATTCGAAAGGTGAGACTATCGACCGAGGGAATGCCGGGAAGACGGACACTGCTCACGAAACTCACTCCGGCGGCAGGTTCCCACAAGCTCAGGCTCGGGGAGCTTTCGATGAATAGCGCCAGCCCTCCCACATCCGAACGGCGGGTGATGGACAAGAGCATCGCACCACCGGCTTCAAGAGTGAACGAAGGCGCGAGTCCCTGTTCCGGAAGCAACGGGTTCCCACCCAGAAAATACTCCGCCAGTGTGGTCAGGCCGTCGCCGTCCGTATCAAGATCGTCGGCAGGATTTCCGTAGCCGGCCTTCCACGTCGCATATTCAAGCGTATCGCTTCCGCCCGGAGTGCCTCCCACCGCGTTGCTGGCGCGCCAGTTCAGCGGGCTGGAATGATCCGGATTTGAAAACGGATCAACCAGTACGATCGAGTGGCCAGCGGTGTCGGCGATCGTCGGCCACGGCGGATCATCGCTGTATTCAAAGGTCCGGACGAGCGTGTTGTCCGCGCGACGGAGGGTGATGATCTCGCCGGCGTTGTCGAGCGAGCCCGAGGTGAACACGCCACCCACCGGACGGCCGGTGCCGAATTCATTTTGGAACGCCGCCAGATTTTTCACCACCACGACTCGTGCTCCGGGCGCCAGCGTGGCTCCGTTAGGAAACGAGAAAACGATGCCTTGAGTGACGGCCAGCCCGCTGAGATCGAGCGTGGTGGTCGCCGAGATATTGAGAAACTCGAGGTATTCGCTGGTATCGTCGGTGACCAGCGGGTTGTAGTAGATTTCCGAAACAACAAGATTCGTAGCCGCCGGAAGCTGTATGCTGCCCGTATTGGTGACGGTGATGCTGTCCGTTCCAACGATCTGGCCGGAGAAATCCACGGCCTCGAGATTGATCACATTCGCCCCCCCGTTCACCGGCACGACCGTGGTCCATGCGGTGGATGAAGTCCACGTGACGCCGAGCGGTGTCGTGGAACCAGCCAGACGGATGTTTTTCACATTCACCCACCCCTGCCCCGCGATGGCGACAGGTGTGTCGGAGGTGGAGAAATTCGCTCCGCCGTTGGTGTTGATGGAAAATGGCAGCGGGGCGATCTGCGAACTGACTTCCGACAGAATGAAGGTCGAGCGGTCGTCGATGTAATCCAAATGTCCGGCAAAATCCTCATCCGGCAGCAACGCTCCGTAGTGTGTTGTCCAGGCGGACATGTAGGACCGGTTGAAAACCGTGGTGCAGATGTCATACAAATGCCCGAGATAAGCACGCTTCCGGGCTGGATCGGCGGTCAGTTTCTGGAGTTCCGTATTGGTGAGGATCGGCAAGGTCGCCTCGTAGGCGTTGTCCATGTCGTGAGGGAAATACAGTATTCGTCCATCCGACGGACGGGCGTAGAATTGCCCGTTGTGACCTGAGTTCGAGAAAAACGAATCCTGGGCCCCGCTGGCGCAGGAATAGGCCAACGCCCGCAGCCATTGATCGACATCCAGCACGTCGTTCACCGTCGCATCAAAGGCAGTACCCGTTTTGTCGAACTGCTTGGTCATCGCGATGACCCTTGAGTAATCGTCCTTGTCCTCGTTGTTCTTCGCCAGATAGGTCCACCGATAGTTTTCCTTTTCGTCACCCAGACTGGTGACGCCGACACCGAGCGCTTCGTCAGGCTGGGGCAGTTTGTAGCCATTCACATCGGCGGTGGTCGGATAATAAATGAGCTCATACTCGTAAACCGTGCCGTCGGCCCCGCTGTCAAATTGCGAGTCGAGGAACACCGATCCGAACCGCGCCATTTGCAGGATCGCGGTGCTGGTATGAGCCGGGTCAGGAGCGATCACCTTGACCAGATCATTGCACTCCGAGGGGATGCCGCCGCTGGCGTACATCATGTGGTCGTAGAGGATTTCCTGAGCGCCGGTGATCTGGCCCTCGGAGCGGTCGATGGCGACCGTGCCATGGATTCCGCGGAAAAGCTGGTCGTCGTTGAACGACAGATTGAACCCGACACGGGAAGCAACCGGTCTTCCCCGCTGGCTGCTTTTCAGGCGGACGCCGGCGTTGTAGTAGATCTCGCTTTCTCCATAAATCACGGTGCATCCGATGCGGCCGTTGCTCATCAGATTGTTCGGTCGGTAGAGCAGCGCCTTGTCCGCCGGATCCATGATGATGCGGATGTTGTGAAGTCCGTTCGTCGCCGCCAGGCCGTCATTCACCTGATAGATCGCATGGGATTCCGGGCCCTCCGCCGGAAAAAAGGAGGTGGCGGGAACTGCTGCCGTATCGGTGGCGGCGACGTGGAAGCGGACGACCGACGAGAACGGGAAACCCGGGATGCTCGCCCGGAAAGTGGCGCCGTCACCCGCAGGGATCATCGGCACGCTCACGAATGCGCCGCCGTTCGGTGAGTAGAACAGCGTCATCGTGCCCAAGCCGTCGGGATCCTCCGCCCTGGCGGTGACGGTGACCGTTTCACCGGGCTCCGGCACGGCGGGCGAGTGGGTGAAACCAGTGAATCCCGGGCCGGCATTCGGTACCGCCGTGGAATTGGCCGCGCCTGGAGTCCCCAGGACTTCCGTCCGGTTGAGAGAGGTGGTGCGGGCGAGCCGGTTGAAATAGAGCCGGGTGTTGAGCTTGTTACAGCCGCTGATCCAGCGGGCACGGAACGAAATTTGATAGACCTGTCCGTCCGTCACCGAACGCCCTGCCGCGAGGGTCGTCTCGACATGATTGTGCATGTGCTCGGTCGCGCCGGTGGCATTCAGGTAGAGCGCGTGATTTGAGGTGTTGTCAGGATCCGTGACGATCCGCGCGTCGCTGTGGTTTCCGAGGAAACGCCAGGCGTTGGTTCCGGATTCGAAATTCCCGCCATCGATCATCGACACCCCGCCCGCACCGGGATTTTCGGTGACAGTGATGTCGTCGATGAGCATTTCACCGCCGTCGAGAAGACCGAAAATGAAATCCCGCCATTGCCCGTCCGGTCCCACCCTGCTCGGCGCGGCGGTTCCCTGATAGGTGATGGTCTGCCACGAGCCGCGCCCCCCTTCATCGCTGGCGGACCAGGATTCCGGCAGTGTGTTGTCCGAACGGGCGTCGCGGAGTTCGAGCGTGTTTCCGCCGCCATCCGCCTTTTCAGGCCAGCGGCCGCCATCGACGTAGGAAACCTCGTCCGCCGGGTTTGCCGACGCATCCCGAAGCACGATGCGGTCGCCTTTTCCCGACAGGCTTCCCGACCATGGCCCGACCACCGTCGCGCCCTGAGCCGGAGATACGAGCGCCGGATCACGGGCGATCAGCAGATAGGCTCCGGGAGCCAACGTGACGCCGGAGGCGAAGGTGTAATCGATCCCACCAGCGAGGGTCCAGCCCGACAGGTCGACTGCCGTGTCTCCGTTGTTGTGGAGTTCGATCCACTGCTGGCGAGAGGATCTTTCCGGAATCGCCGGAACTCCCGGATCGGTCACGACATTGGCACTGGCCTGGAGGCCGAAGACGATGTCGCTGCTGGTGTTGTTGATCTGATGAACCTCGACGGAAAGCCGGTTCGTGCCCGCGACCGCAGCTCCCGCCGGGACCGCTACGGTGATCGGGCCGACCAGCGCGGCCGTCGCCACGCCCGGATTCGCAAGCGTTCCGGCGGTGAATGATCCTTCGTTCATGTTGAAACGGCTCAGCTCGACTCCATTCAGATAGAACACCGCGCCATCGTCGATCAGATGCGTGAGCGTCAGCGAGGAAAGAGCAGCCGCGTTCGCCGCGCTGAGGGTGAAATCCGTTTCGAAATAGTAGGTGAGAACGAATGGATTGTTGGTGCCCGGTGAAGCGAGCTGCGTTCCGACGGCCAGCGGAAGCCCGCTGGTCGAATAAGCCAGGGTGCCCGGCCCGGACTGCCAGCCGCCGCCCACCGGATGTGCCGAGGAAGGCCAATTGGAAGGCAGGGCCGGCCCCGTTTGATTGTAACGCCACGTGCTGTTGTAGGAAACCACCGGAATGGAGGTTACGACCGGCGGAGTTCCGGTCACAGGCGCCAGATCCGGTGCCTTGTAACAGATTTCATTGATGACGATGTCCGAAGTCAGCGCGAACTGGTTCGCGCCACCCGGTGTCGCCGCGGACGCCCGAAGCCACTCGCCGGGATGCGTGGCGGACCGTCCGCCGGGAGTCGCGGCGGCGAGCTGGACATCCGCGATGACGGCTCCGGGAGCAACCAGCACGATCTTGTCGCCCACGGCCGGAAAAAATCCAAGCTGGTCAGCGGTAAAACTTACCAATCCTCCCGCAGGCAACGAGGATGCCGGCAGAGGAAATGAAGCTCCGCCGGAAATCGAGAGGGTGTAACCGGCGGTGGAAACCGCCCCGGAACCCGGATTGCGGAGTTCGATGAAAAAACCCGGATCATTCGCCGCCGCGATTTCATTCAGCCTCAACACCGATGCCAGCGACGGGTCCGCTGGAGATTCGGTCGCGTGGAGACTGGCGGAAAAGAACGCGCTGGTGTCGGAAACCGCCTTATGAAGAGAAACGGCAAGCACGTTCGTCCCCGAAATCAACGCCGCTGAGGAAACCATTTGGAAACAGCTCTCAGCAGGCTGGGAAACATTGGAGAGGGCGGGCGTTCCATGGCCCACCGCACCCGCAGGCAGGTTGATGCGGGATATTTCCTGACCGTTCAGATAGAAGACCGCGCCGTCCGCCACGGTCTGATCGAGCCGCAGCTCGGTGCGGCCGGGATCTCCGGTGAAGGTGAAGGATTTCCGAAAATAGCCGGTCTGCGCAGACGCTGACAGCGGTGTCCTCACGCTGATGTCCGGGAAGGCGGTATCCAGACCGTAACGCGCTTCGAGATAGGCTCCGACGGATTTGAAATCATTTTCCGAGAGCGCATCCCGATACACCAGCAGCTCGGCGATGTCGCCATTGAAGCCGCCGTCCACATTGGTCGCGTGCCGCCCGATGACGATGGGCTGTGGAGTGAGGCTGTCTCCCGCGTCGGGGCTTGTCCCTTCCATCACCCCATCCACCCAGATCTCGAAACGCGCCGCCGCCGGATTTCGACGGACCGCGACGATCTGGAATTTCGTGGTGGAAACCGTGCTGGTGGAAACAGGGCCGCCGAGACCGTTGTTGGAATCGTCGCGTTTCTGAAGTTCGTAACGGCTGTTGGAAAACTTGAGCGATACCAGAGGAGCATCGAAGCTGCTGTTTTCGCGATCGAAGAGGTAATCGTCGTTGGCAGGCGCTGAATTGGCCTTGCAGACGACGAAGTAAACAAATCCGGACGAGGGGGAAATGCCCGGCGACTGGGAGGTTCTGAACTCATCGTTTCCATCGAACCTGACAACCGGTTCGGAGCTGGGGGTGACCGCGGTGCGGTAGGTGGGATTTCCTCCCGCCGATGCGTTTTGCGAACTGCCGTCCGATGTTGAGGAATCACTCCACTGAACAAACGTCGATCCGTTGGCGACACCGGTGACGGCTCCTGCACGATAGCGCTCTGTCAGCAGGGAGGTCACCGTCAGAAGCGGAGCGCCCGATGTGGTTCCGAAGAGCGGCTGCCCCGTCGTCCATGCCGTGTCGTTGTACGACGTGCCGGTCCATCCTGCGGAGGGCTCGGTATTGGAATCGTTGAAACGCCAGACGGAATCGGCGTCCACCAAAACATGCCGCACCGCGGCCGGCGGCGGAGAGAAATTCGTGACCGCCGGGGTCCCGCCGGGCGCGGCGCTGGACGTCCAATTGAGCGCGCTCTCCGAATCAGTCCCCGGCAGGCGTTTCGCAAGCGTCGCCCCGACACCATCCGCGGCGAGCGGCCAGACGCCACCGTCGGAATATTCCACGCTGTCCATCAGACGCCCGGAGCGGCTGAGCAGTTCGATGGTCTCGCCCGAGTTTGATAGATTTCCAGAGAATGGTCCGCGGACACCTGACACGCCGGAAAGCGAGGGCGATGCGGGATTCTTGGCGACCACCAGAAAGCCACCGGCCGGGACCACCGTGCCGCTGCCGAAGGTGAAGTCGATGCCGTTCGCCAGCTTCCATCCGGAGATGTCGACATTGACGGCCATCTGGTTGTGAAGTTCGAGCCACTCCCCGTCCTGGCCGGAGGACGGATTGTAGTTCAACTCGTTGAAAGTGACCACGGCATCGGCTAACAGAGCCGCGGGAAACAAAGCCGCCACAACGGCACAGCCTCGCAGGAGGGATGGGAATGACATCGAATCGGGTGGAGGCGGGTGAGGGTGTTTTTTGGTAAAACAAGGCTCCCGCGGATGCTTCAGGAGAAGGTCCGCCGGGAGCCGTGTGGATGGACGCCGCGGCCGGAGAATGCCGGCCGTGGCGCCCGTCAGGATCATTCCGTGGCTTTCACCCGGACGAATTTCCTGACGCTGTTGATCGGAATGATCGCTTCCTTGCGGACGTAATCGGCCGAATAGAGGCCGTTTTGATCGGTCGCATTGGCAGGCGTCACGGCGCTCGGCGACCATGGGTTTGCCAGCGTTGTGCTTTCCTGAACGACATAAGTGCCGGGCGTGCGCTGGCTCCAACGGACGATCAGGTTCGAACCTGATTTCTCAAACGTGGACAGCGAACCCGTGTTTGCAACCGGTGAGGTGCCGAACAAATATTCCTGAACGTTCGTGAATCCATCGGCATCCGGGTCGTCGGTGCGGTCGCGGTCCGAGGGATTGCCGATCGCGGCGGACCAGAGCGCGTAGGGATCGGTGCCCGGGTTCGTGATCACGGTCAGGACGGCGGTTCCGGAGAAGCGGCTGTCATCCTTGAAGGTGGCGGTCGAAGCGGTGCTGCCGTAGGTTCCGGCAATCTGCTGGATACCGGCGTAGAACAAGGTTCCGACCGTTTCATTGGCAGACAATCCGAGCCGGCCGCCGTCGAGGATGAGTCTGTTGGTATCGACGATGGAGTTCCCGCTCACCGTGAGTTCACCGCCGGTGACCGTGGTGTCTCCGGTGTAGGTGTTCTCTCCGGACAGCAACATCGTTCCCGGACCACTCTTCGTGAGCGGCGAGACGATGTTGGAGACGTTTCTCAGGATGGAGCTGACCGTGAGATCGGCCGCGGCATCCCCCGTGACGTTCGCCACCGCGAAGGTGGTTCCCGGTGCGCCGATCGAGCCGAGGGACATGTTGGCAAACCCGCTCGGCGTCGCTCCCCCCGGAAGGAAATCGGGGTTGGTGAAGATCGTGGAAGCAGCGGAACCGACGACGGTCACCGTTCCCACCGGTGCGAGGTTGGTGTCGAAACCGCCGGTATTCGCGCCGCTGGTGAGCTCGATGCTGCCACCGTCCAGTGTGATGTTAGGAACAAATGCCACGGTATTGGTTCCGCCGAAGATCTTGGATCCCTGATTCACGATGATGGTGGGAGCGAATGCGGGCAGCATCGTGGATTGGCCGAGAGGTGCCGCGGCATCGAGCGAGAGGGTGCCGCCATTGATCAGATTGATCACATTCAGCGGAGTCATCGCGCCTGCGATGCATGTCTGGCCACCAGCGTTTCCAGCCCCGATATCATCACCGTTGACCGTTTTTAGGGCGAAAAACCCGCCGTCCACGGTGGTACCGCCGGTCCAGGAGTTGAGACCGTTGGTCAACGCCACAGGGTTTGTGCCTGTCACCAGCAGCTCTCCGGCACCCGAGATGAGGCGGTTGAAGTCGTAGCCGCCGTTCGAGGAGTGCAGGTTGAACGTGCCGGGATCCTCGATCGCGATGTTCGAGCCGAAACCGGAATTCGCACCGCCGAAGCTGAGCCTGAAGGTGCCCGCCTGGATGGTGGTGGCTCCGTTGTAGCTGTGGCCCTGGAGCGGGCCGTTGACAAGTTCCTGCGTGCCCGGGCCCTGCTTGATGATCGACAACGACCCGCCGTCCGCATTCCGGATGATGCCGCGGAAGCTGTGGTCGATGCCGACGACACTGTCGGCGGTATTGATCGTCAGTGAGCAAACGTCGGGATTGACCGTGAAGCCGGGGGTGCCGATTTCATCGTTCTGGATGATCGCACGTGAGCCGGCGCTGACGTTGTCCACTCCGGCGATGGTCTGGCTGGTGCCACGAAGTTGAAACTTCGCATTCTGCACTTCGTTGTCTCCGGCATTGAACTTGAGCAGCGAGGTCGGCGCGAACTGGTTGCTGGAAAGCATGTTCGCATAGACGTCGAAGGTTAGATTCCCCATGGTCAGGTCGCCGGGCATCGAGGTGCCGGTCGTATTCCCCAGGATCAGCACCCCTTGGGCGACGGTGAAGCCTTTGCTGAAGGTGTTCGCCGCGGCAAGAGTGAGGCTGTTGGCTCCTTGTTTCGCGATCTTCGCAGTGCCGCCCAGACTGTCGGAAAACACCGCGTTGCCGCTGGAGGTGTCCAGACCCAGGGTCGCATCGGGCTCGAAGCCGGAGGTGTTGAACGCGTTTACGTTGGCAAGGGCGAACTCGCCGGGGCCTCCGACATAGAGCCCGAGACTCGACGTTCCCTGGACGATGGTGCCGCCACCGGGGAGTGACGCCACTTTGGCGAAGGTGAGTCCGCCGCCGTCGGCGACGGTGGTGGTGCCGGTATAGGTGTTGGTGCCGGAGAGCGTCACCGTTCCCGTTCCGGCTTTCAGCAGGCTGCCGTTCGCGGTGCCGGAAGCGTCGGAAATGGAACCGGCGTAGGTGCTTGTGGCGTTGTCACCGCCGACCGAGAGCAGGGTGTCAACCGAGCCCGTGACATTTCCAAGGACCATTGCTCCGGCCGTGCCCGAAATATTCGCCACGGTGGCCTGGCTGGAGGTGAATTTGACCGTGCCGCCGGTTTGCGTCAGCGGGACATCGTCCAGGCCGAAGCTGCTGGCCAGAACCAGCGTGCCATTGCTAACGGTGACGGTTCCGTTCAGCGTGTTGTCCCGCGAGAGGGTCAGGGTGCCGCTTCCCGACACCTCGATCCCGCTGGCGGTGAGGAAATTGTTGAAGGTGGCGCTGCCCGAGCCTGTCAGAGACACGCCGTTCGTGACGGTGAGCGTTCTGGACACTCCCCCGAAGATGTAAGCCTTGGTGTTGTCGTTCGTGAAGTTCAGGCTGGCAGCCGACAGATTCGTCGCAAGGGTGATGTTGGTGTTGATCCCGGACGTCGGGAAGGTCAGCGGTGCACCGCTGTTATAAACGCCCCCGATCCAGTTGGTCGCCGTCGCGTCCGCCCAGGTGGCATTGTTGCCCGAACCGCCAAGACCCGACCAGGTGAGCGGCGCGGAGAGGGAAACGGGGCTTCCCAACACCACAAGCTCTCGGTAGCCGACGAAGCCGTTCTCCTGCTTGTTGAAGTAGAACCTGAGCTCGTCCACATTGGTGGCGAGGAAACCGGAGGCAGGAAGCACGCGGCTGTGGGTGGCGACGCTCGGTTTGCCGGTTTGATTGTTGATGGTTTCAATGGGAATGAAGGTGTCATCCCCCACCTTGGAATACAGAATGGTGAAATTCTGGTTATCCCGTCCGGAGTTCGCCCACGCGGCGTAGGCATCGATCGAGGTGATGTTGTAGCCCTGGGTGTTTCCCGAAACATCAAACGAGTAGGTCAGCGTGGAGTCGATGAGGGGCGCACACCCCGTGAGTGTTAGAGTATTGTCGCCGACACTGCCATTGGACAGCGTCGCCCAGTCGCTTGAAGTTCCTTCCTGAGGATTGGGACCGCCTTCGAGCGTCGGAGTTCCCGTCAGCAGGTTCGTGCCTGTAGGCAGGGTCCAGACGTTGGTGAGGTTGCTTTCATAGGTCGTTTTGTTGATCGGCGTGTCCTTGAGCACGAACTCGCGATAGCCCGCGTAGCCGTTTTCCTGAGCAAGGAAGGTGAGCCTGATGGAGTGGACGCCGGTGGCCAGAGGTCCGCCGTTGGAGGTGACGCGGGCGTGGGTCGCCACACGGCCGCCCGAGTTGTTGAATACGGTCCGCGCGGTGACCTGCTGGATCGGGATGAAGGTGCCGGGAGCGCCGATGGTCGAATACTCGAGCAGATAGTTCTGGTCGTCGCGGCCGTCGCTGCCCCAGGCGCAGTAGGAATCGAAGGAGTGGATGGTGCGGCCGGCCGGATGGTTTGTGAGATCCAGCGGATAGGTCAGCGTCGCGTTGGGATCGGGGGTGCAGCTGGTGATCGCGTCCCCGTAGTTTCCGACACTTCCATCGGTCACCGTCACCCAGTCCGGTGAGGAATTTTCGTGGACCGCAGGACCCGCTTCAAGCGGGGTGAGGCCGGTGAGGAGATTGGCTCCCGGGGAGGTATCCAGGAAAAAGCTGTTATTATTGTTCGCCTCGGTGGAGACCGCCACAACGGCGGGAGCCGACTGCAGGACGAACTCACGGTACCCGGTGAAGCCGTTTTCCTGGTTACCCGTTCCGTTTCCGAAAATCAACCTGATGGAATGGACCCCCATGGCGAGGAATCCCGTGTCATCGGTCACCCGGGTATGGGTGGAACTGTCGCCACCGGTCTCGTTCGCGACATTGGCAATGGTGATGAAGGTGGCAGGATCCGCCACGGTCGAATACTGGAGCGTGTAGTTCTGGTTGTCGCGGCCGGAGTCGGCCCACGAGCAGTAGGAGTCGAAAGAAGTGATGTTGTGCCCCCCGGAATTCACGCCTGACAGATCGAGCGGGAACGTGACGGTGCTGTCCGCGCTGATACCGGGGTGCGCGGCGGTGTTATTGTTTGGAGTGCAACTGGTGGCCGGCGCGCCGGTGAAGCTGCCCAGGCTGCCATCGATCACGGTGGTCCATGTGGCGTCCGATCCCTCGTGAGTGGCGCAGGTGGCCGGCGAGGGCGACACCCCGGTGAGGAGATTGCCCCCGGCGGGAAGCGTCCAGACGTCGGAGGTGCCGTTGACGGTCCTGGATTCATTGTGATAGACGACCTTCGCCTGTGCCGTGGAGCAGGCGATCAATGGAGCCAGGCAGACCACGAGAGTCCGGGGAAGAAATTGCTGGGAACGGGGTTTCATCGGGTTTTGGTTTCTTGGGGTTTTCGTAGTGTTGGAGATCAATGGGAAAGGACGGGGAGCGGCTCAGCCGAGGGCGAACGGGTTTCCGGACGCACGCCACTGGCCGGGCGTCTGGCCGAAATGTTCCTTGAACAGGCGGCAGAGGTTTTTGGCATTTCCGAGGCCGGTCTCGATCGCGATGGGTTCCAGCTTGAGGCTGTCGTTCCGGAGCATTTCCGCAGCGGCCTCCATCCGGCGGGCCATGATGTCCTTGCCGATGGTGTTACCCGTGGTGGAGCGGTAGAGCCGGTAGAGATTTCTGACTGACATTCCGCATTCCCGGGCGAGGTTGGCCACCGAGACCGGGCCGGAGTAATGCGAGCGGATCTTGAGCACCGCCTTGGCGATGCCCGGAACCTCACAGGAGAAGGTGGCGGTCGATTGCCTCCCGATCAGCCGCTTCGGTGCGAGATAGCGGTGTTTCGGCTCGATCACCTCGCCACGCATCGTCCGGTCCAACAGTTTTGCGGCGGTGTAACCCAGCAGCTCCAGATTCAGGTCGATCGATGACACCGGCACGGGCGAACGCCGCTGGACATGAGATAGATTTTCCATGCCGAGCACCGCGATGTCTTCGGGCACGCGCAAACCCAGCTCCATGGCAGCGGCGATGATTTCCACGGCGAAGCGATCGTGATCCGCCATGATCGCACAAGGCAGGGGCAGGCCTGCCACCTTTTGGAGAAGCCAGTTCGCACGGTCCGCGGATTGATCCGCCGCCGCATCGATGACACGGGGCTCGCGACCGGCCAGCCTGCAGGTTTCGATGAATGCCTCGCACAGGGCACCCGGCCCGGAGCTTCCGAAATTACGGAAAAAAACAACATCGCACGTGCCCAGCGACAACAGGTGGCGGGCCGCCATCTCACCCGCCATGGCGAGGTCGGGGGCAATGGTGGGAACCGCGTCGGCGGGCGGGCCGCTCGCAGCGGATACCGTATTGCCGAGAAGGCGGATCAAGGGACACTTCAAGTCACGGCTCCAGTTCCACCATTCATCATTCGCGGTGGTGACCAGCGCGCCGTCAAACGCCCGGCTTTCCGAATCCATGCGTTCATCCAGATCCCAGCGCAGTTCGGCGGCCGCGCGCAGGATGCCGGCATGGATCTCCGGCACGCGGGGATCCAGCCTCACCGCGACTAACAAACGACGTCTTTTCGCGCGTCCACCGGCGCGGCCGGGCGCAGGCCGGACGAGCACATCGCGATTTTTTGATAGATCGGGGGCTGTGGATTCCTCTCCACCGCTCCCGCAACCATATGGGTTAGTTGACGGAGCTTTCATGCGAACGTCCATCACGAAGGGCCGTGATGGAGGCTGCATGACTAGCGGGTAAAAACGGACCCGTGAACCTCCACATTTATGGAGTATTCCACAAATTATTGATAATGATCAACATATGAATCCAATGATTGATCTCCACTCCCCTTTCCTGATCCTGCGGCCTCACCCGGGACAGGCGTGAGACAGGTCACGAACATCCGGCTCTTCACCCCGCCTTCAGGAGTCCGCAGCCCTGCCCATGTACTTGAGAATGGCCTCACTGCGGGTCCGGACGTGGAGCTTCCGATAGATATTCCCGAGATGGAAGGCAACGGTGTCGATGCGGATCCCGAGTTCACTGGCGATTTCCTTGTAGAAATAGCCCTTCACCAGCAGGTCGAGCGTTTCGGTTTCCCGCTGGGTGAGGTGGAAATCCTCGCCGGGCCCCTGCACCGGCAGCCGGAAGTGCTGCACCACCTTGCGGGCGATCGCGCTGGACATCGGAGCGCCGCCGGCCAGCACGTCATCGAGCGACTCCAGCAGGCGCGAGTGGACGTCGCGCTTCAACACGTACCCGGAAGCGCCCGCCGCCAGCGCTTCGAAGACCATGTCGGCATCCTCGAAGACCGTGACCATCAGGAACTGCGTGTCCGGACACAGCGGCTTGAGTTTCCTAACAAGCTCGATGCCCGACATGCCGGGAAGCTGGATGTCGGCGATGACCGCGTCGGGAGGATTCTTGGGGATCGCTTCCAGGGCGGATTCCGCGCGGACGTGGCTCCCGCTCACCTGCCACGAGCCGGCGGTGGCGATGGTTTCCATGAATGACTCCCGGAACAGGGAATCATCCTCAACGATGACAACTTGGTGAATGGCGGTTTTCATGAATTCAAGACCACTGGAACTTTGGGGAGAGGACAACGCAAAACCACCCGGGTTCCTTTTCCAAGGGCGGAGTGGATGTCGCAGGCCCCATCCATCTCCTTCGCCCGGGAATGCAGATTGAGCAAGCCGTTCCCCGCCTCCGGGTTGGTGAGGTCGAAGCCGGCGCCGTTGTCGGAAATCAGGGCCACCAGCATCCGCTCCTCCACCAGCAGCTGGAGAGAGGCTTCGCAGGGTCCGGCGTGTTTCAGGATGTTGTGCAGCGCCTCCTTCACGGCGAGTGAGAAATGATGGCGGAAATCCGAACGCATCTGGAATGCGGGCAGGTCCATGGGAATGGAAATCCGCAGCTTGACCGGCGCGTCACGGAAAATTTCCTGCGCCACTCCCGAGAGGTGCCCGGCCAGGTGCTCCAGCGTGTCGTTCGAAGGATTCACCGCCCACACCAGGCCGTCCATCGCCCACACCAGATCCGAAGCCGCGGATTCCAGCCGCGCCGCCTGATGGCGTGCCTTTCCGGGATCACCGTCGATGACCTGGCGGACGACCGAAGCCGCGTGCTTCAGGAGGGAAACCCGGGTGCCGAGATCGTCGTGCATGTCGCGGGCGATCCGGGCGCGGTCGCGCTCCACGGCATTGGACATCCGTATGGCGGCGAGACGGTTCCGCGAGCGCCGCTGATAGTTGAGAAACAACCCCCACCCCACGATGATCACCCCGCCCGAGACCACCAGCGGCAGAAACCACGCCTGCTTCCAATACGGCTGCCGGATGATGATGGGAAACGCCAGATGGGTGCTTCGTCCACCCGGAATGTCGGCCACCGCGATGGCGCGGAAGGTGTATTGCCCCGAGGGCACGTTCGTGTAGGTGGCATGAAGCGCAGCGCCGGAAATGACGTTGAAGGCTTCCGACCAGCGTAGCAGATAGGTCTCCCCACCCTTCGAGGGGCGGGCTGCCAGATTCTGGGTACAAGTCCAGAATGCCGAGTGGTTCTGGTCCGCATCCAGCAGCCCGAGCGCCGGCGCTTGCGCGAGCATCAGACGGGCGATGGCCGGCTCGCTGCCGCCCCGGCTCCACCCCGCGGGAATCCCTCCCACCTGATCGGTCCGCTCGCCACTGCCGAAATTCCCGTTGGCCCAGAGATTGACGTCCGGCTTGGAGGATTTGGTCAGCGACAGATCGTCGATCATCCAGCAACCGGTGGTGTCCGGAGTGCCGGATGACATGGTCACCCGGATCCGCCGCGTCATTTCAGGAACAAACAGCGGTTCGGTCCTGCTGCCCATGGGCGAGTCCAGCACATCGATCCCCCAACCGGGACTGGAGCGTGTGGTGGAAAAGGCCGTGCGCCCGAGTATTTCCCCGGATTGCCCGAGCATCTCGCACGTCAGAATCATGCCCCGCGCCGTCGGGTGCCAGTCTTCGTCGAGCCCTTCGAGCCGGCATTTCACCGCCAGCGGATCGGCCGCCACGCCCGCGGGAAATCCGAAATCAAAATCCAATCGGTGCATCCCCGGATCCAGCACCAAGGGGGAGCGATCCGCGCGCACCGGCACATCGTCCACGAAGACCTGCTGCAGCACCAGGTCCGCCGAAGGACGCGACGGCTGGTTCGCCCGAAGCAGTTCGTCCGCTTTGATCTTCGCACCGGGGCTCACGAAAAAGAAATCATGAGGCTGCCGGGCGATGTTGCTGATGCGCACCTCGTCGATGCATCCCGGAAAATATTCGAAGGGCCCGAGCACGTTGATCTTGCCGGAATTCCCGATCGCAAAATCTCCAAGATCACGATCGAGATCCGCCGACAGGGTGCCCCGGCCGATCAGATTCGCCGCTTCCGCGCCCGCACCGATCCTCGTCCAGTAGAGCTTGAGATTGTCCGACACGTTTTCATTGCCGTCGTAGGTCACGGCGACGTGGAACCATTCATGCGCCTCGATCGCGTGCGGCCCGGTCGTCGGGATGGTCGCAAGCCCCCCGCCCCGCACCGCATCCCCCGAAATCGGAACGAAGGAAAGGAAGCCGGGTTTTTCAATCCGGAAGAGAAACACCCGGTTCTCCTGCGCGTCATCATCCATGGTGACGATGTCCGCCGCGTATCCCGGAGAGGCGGAGGGCAGCATGTCGAGTTTCACGATTGCTTCCATGGTGAAGGCTCCGTCCGCTCCCATCAGCGGGAAGGGCGCTTCCACGTTGTCGCCCGGCCCGGAATCCAGTACCGGCTTCGTCAGCAGGATGGGACCGTAGGGACGGGCGGATCCCGGATCCCGGCGCTCCGAATCATCGAACGAGACCGCGAGACCGAATCCCTCCAGCGAGGCCTGTCCCGGAGTCGCGCCGTTGAACAATCCCCGCAGAGCCTTGGGACTGCGCCCGGAATCCTCGAACGGAGTTTCACCCTCGTCCAGATGCCACAGATGGAGCGTGGCGTCATCCGGCTGATAAGGTGCGAACGCCGCTGCCGGCAGCACGCAGGCTAACAAAAAAAACGCCGCAGCCAGACCCTCTCGCATCCCACAGCCTATGACCCTCCTGCCGGGGCCCTGCAAGCCTGGAGATGACGGGGTTCTGAAACTTGAAATGCCGGAAGTCACTCGGCCTTCTCAGGGGTGATCCGGAAATCCTTGAATCCCGAGATCTGGGGAGTCGTGTTGTCCGCGCCGCCATGCACGAACACTACCATCCGCGAGCGCGCGTCATGCACCCACTGGGTCTGGCAGATCGGATGGAACCGGTTGTCGTTCGGAATGGTGTAGGAAAGAGTCACCTCGAACGCCTCGTTCCCCGCCGCCGGAGCATCGACGATCACGCGGGACTGCGCTTTCATCGCGAGCTTCTGGCTTCCCAAGGTCCCTCCCACCGCGTTCGGCGTCAGGTTGTACCACATCATCTGCCCTTTCCGGAACTTCTGCGAGCCAGCGTCGATGATCTGGATCTTCACCGGAGCGGTTTTGTTAGCCGGATCTCCGGTGGCGATGATGTAGAAGTCATCCACCGCCGCGGCAAGCCTGCCGCCGGGGGCATCCGCGGGCACCTCCTCGGCCTTCGCCACCGCTTTCGAGAGCAGGCGGATGGTCGCGTCGCCACCGGCCACTTGATAGACATCCGAGAAATTCATCTCCGGAAGCTCGATTTCCTGGGACTTCTCGCCATCGAAGAGGAAGAGTTTTTTCGGAGCATCCGGAGGCGGATTGAGGAACAGGATACGGCAGGTCCGCTTCTCTTGTGCGGAAGCAAGCAGAGGGACCAACAGGGCGAGGAACAATAGCTTGCGCATGGATCGATGGATTTTCGGGAGTCGGTGAGGGTCGGGATTTTATTCGGCGGAGGGAACGCTTCAGATTTCATCCGCCGACAACCAGCGGAATGAGACCATTTCGAAACGACGGCCGAAAAGATCATTCACCGGCTTTTTCACGGTGACCGTCCCGGAGGCGTTCGACAACGAGCCGAGGGCGGCGTCATCGGTGGGATCCACATATTCCCGGCTGCGGCGGATCGTGGCCTCGCAGACGGCGCGCGCCCTGACGACCTTGCCCGAGGCATCCCGCGCGTCTCCGTACGCGCGGATGGTGAAGGTGTCGTCACGAGCTGATAGAATCGGGGCGATCGGCCGCAGGACGTCCGCCTGGCGGGTCCAGCCGGGGATCCCATAAATCCGGTAGCCGTTCGCCGCCGCACTGTAGGAATAACCGCTGGTTCCTCCCGGAGGAGTCGCGGTGGCGACCTTGGAAACCCCGTTCGAGCTGGGCTTCTGGAGAACGTCGAACGGATTCTGATTGCTCTGGGAGAGCTTGTTCAGCGCGGTTTGGATCGCTCCGGCGAGCGCCAGGTCGTCATTGGTCGACAACTGGCGGTTGACGAATTCCGCGAGAGAAAGGAAGGGGCCGCGGAGGCGCACCTGCTTGACGATCTCCTCCGCCAGAAAGTCGAGCTGGGATCCGGTGAAGACGCGATACCCGGCATATTCCGCATTCTCCACGAATGTGCCGGAATTCCCCGACTTCTTGGACTCGACGTCACCGGCCACGCTGAACCGGGTCTGCGGGTAGTCCTGCTCCGACGAAAGCGACGGACTGCCGGTCGCCCCCATGTAGGGCACCTTCTGATTCCGGGCATGGCCTAACAAAGCGCGCCACGCCTTCACCGAGGTGGAGTTCACATTGAACATTCCCTCGACCTCCAGCCGTGAGGCGATCGTCTTCCAGGATGTCGCGGGAACCCCGACATTCTGGACCGCCAGCGTTCCGGCGGCGGCGGGATCACGGGCGACGGTGCTCACATCCTTGGGCAAGGCCTTGTAGGCACGGTTTGCCAGCGGGTTTTTCGCTTCTCTGAGGAAATTCGTGTAGACGGATTTCGAGTTGGAGGAAGATGCCGCGCCGCCGAAATCCACCGGCTCGGGGGCGATGGTGGAAAGGAACCAGTCGTCGAACAACACGTGGTTCAGACAATAGGAATCGTCATGCTGGAGATTCACGGCTCCCTTCGCCGAAGCGGATGAATTCACCACCGAAGCCGCCGGAATCAACGGCGTGGCATCGCTGTTTCCGACCAGGTTGAACGAGTACGGCGGCACGGGATTTTCATACCGCGCGTCCCAGTTCTGCAGCTCGGCGAGCGAACCCAGCGGACGGGCGGGCAGCTCGTCGATCACGCAGCGGGAAAGCCCGTCGGAAACCTTGAACCCGGTCACGATGAAACCACGGTTTTTGGGATCGACGTCCGGATAGCTGGAGTTGCCGGGAATCAGTCCTTGGAAACTGTATTCGAACGGCGAGTTCACATTGTGGAACACCCCGGGGTAGGGATACGCGATGTCCGCTTCCGCCTGCGCCTTCGCTCCCATCGCCGTGTAGTTCACGAAAGGGCTGGATTGCACGAAGCCCTTCGAAGGAAGGTGCGTGTTGCTGGCCATGCGCGCCCCGAAAGTGACGGATAGAAACGGGGTCGGAGTGTTCTTGACCTCGGCCAGCGAAGGCTGGGGAAACTTCGACTTGTCCATCGGAGGGTAGAAGACGTTCGCCACCGATCTCTCGTAGAGCATCCGGTAGGCGAGGACCGTCCCCATCTTGTCGGCGGTCATGTTCAGATAAAGCCCGACTCCCGTCGTCGGATCCAGAAACTCGGAATCAAACGTCACGCCGGTGGTGATCTTCCCGGCGCCACCCGCCACCCCCAAGGCTGGGGCGATCGTGTAGGACTTCCCGCCACCCGCGATATAGCCGGGGACAAGCTCGTTGGATTCGGCCCTCGGGCTGAACACCTTGGCCTCCCCCGGGGCGAACGTGACACTGGAGGACAGTTTGTATTCCTCCGGACCGTCGGTGGCCCACGTGACATTGCGGGCCGTGGTCGACGGCGCGATGATATCCTTCTGATAGGTTATCTTCTTGGGAAGTGCCGCACCGCCGATCGCATAGTCGATGACGGGAGGCAGCGAGCCACCGAGACGGAAGGCCACCGTTCCCATGTTGCCGGTTGAAAGGCTGACATTGTACGGATTCCAAAGCGTGATCACCGGCTGGACCCGCAGTTTCAAATCAAATTTCCCCGCGGTCGCGCTGTCGGTGCTCAGATGCGAGTAGATCCACTGCACGCGGGCGATCAGCGGCAGGACCCTCACCTTGTGGATGAAATTCCCGACATCCCCGTTGATCGGGACGGCTGCGGCGCCGACCGACACCACGCCCGAGGTCTTGTTCATCGTCTTGTACATCGTGGCGTAGTTCACCAGATTCGACCAACTGCCGATCGCCGGAAAACTGTAGATGGCCCGGTTGTCCGATCCTGCCGGGGTGCGGTAGGCGCTCCACGGATAGAGCAGCGAAGTCGCGGGAGTGGCGCTGCCGTTGGTCGAACGATAGATGATGTCCCTCTCCGGCTTGACCCGGAAGAACGCCAATCCGGAGTTCAGGCTGGACCAGCTTTCCGACGCCAGGCTCAGGTCCTTGCGCCAGCCTCCGGTCGCCGTGTTGGTGAGAAGGCCGACCGATTCCGTCGAGAGATCATGATAGCTTTCGCGGGACAGCTTGTCGGAGGAGGACGGCCCCGTTTTCAGAAGATCGCTTTGGCCGAGAGAGATCGCCCTGGATGCCGGGGATGACAGGGAGGGATCCTTCAGGGACTCATCCGTCAGCAACTGGTCCAGGCCGAAGGGAGCGGTGTCGTAGGTGCCGTGGGTCTTCGCGAGCACCGACCAGTTGGCCGCCGTATCGGAGGCGGGGGCGTAGGGTCGCGGCAGCCGGGCCTTTTGATTCTCGCCACTCACCCACCATGCGAAGCGGCCTTGGGATTTGTTGACGGAGATCCGGGTCGGAGTGAGGTGGATCTGGCGCTTGGCCGGCTCCTTAACGCCCACGGTCTTTTCCCCTAACAACGTCACCTTGTCGGTCGCGGAGGCGGCGGTATCCGGCAGATCGCCGAGGCCCGCCTCGCGCGAGGCGGAGGTCAGCCATGCCACGAAACGGGCCTGCTTGTGATTGGAGTAATTCGGGGCGATGGGCCTGCCTGAGTTCTCATGGTCGGTTCCCTCCCAGCTTTTCCAGACCCCGAGGACCGGGGGGTGGTTTTCATCGACCAGATCCGCCCGGGCGGTGACGCGCGTATCGGGACCGGCGGCTTTCTGCAACTCACCCAACGCGAGCAGGAGGGCCATCCTGGCATTGCTGCGGGCGGTGGCCATTTCCGACGAGTGCGAGGAACTGCGCAGACTGATGGAACTCAGCGACAGCAGGCCCACGGCGATGACGGTCAGCAGGATCATCAGCGACAACGTCACGACGAGAGCAAAGCCTCTGACGCGGGATTTTCGGGGTTTTGATTTCATGGCTTGTCAGACTGCGCCTAGGGTTTTAGGTGGCGGAACGAGGACAGAAGCGTCTTTTGCCTGCTGACGGCTGGGCAAATACCGGGTTTGTGGAGCTTCTGAAATCGCCAGCCGCGCAGTGCAAATGTAAATACCGGATCCCTGCAAATCCGTATACCTCCATGTTTCTATAGTAGCCATCCACATCATTGATAATGTGGTGATTACAAAACACAAAACCGGTCGAAACATGCGAACGGATGCCTGTTTTCCAAACCGGATCCCCCATGATCCGCATCCGAACGCCCGCCCGATTCATGAGCCCTCGGGATCACGATCCTCCAATCGGTCCGCACCACTGTCGGACGGACAAGCGTTTTACATCAGCGTCGCCTCCACAGGACGACCCCGCCGTCGGCGCGGGTTGATCGCACCGATCACTCTCGGGGCCGACGGAGCGCCGCGCTCAAATCTCCGCCAGCACCTCTTCAAATACTGTCAGAGTGTCGTCCAGATCCGCCTCGGTGTGGGCGAGGGAAATGAAGCCGGTTTCGTATGGCGAGGGCGCGAGGTAGATCCCCTTGTCGAGACAGCCCCAGAAGAACTTTTTGAAGAACTCCAGATCCTGCTTCATCACATCGTCCACATTCACGATCTCGCGGTCGGCGAAGAACAGGCAGAACATGGAGCCGACACGGTTGAACCGATGCGGCACGCCTTTTTCCTCCAACAGCCGGCGCAGGCCTTTTTCAAAATGCGCGCCGAGCGAATCAAGCCGCGCGAAGCCCGACCGGTTGTCGAGCTCCCGCAGCTGGGCAAGTCCCGCCGCCATCGCCAGCGGATTGCCACTGAGCGTTCCGGCCTGATAGACCGGACCGATCGGCGCGAGCAGGTCCATCACCTCGGCCCGGCCGCCGAAGGCACCGACCGGCAGCCCGCCGCCGATGACCTTGCCGAAACAACTCAGATCCGGCGTCAGATTCTCCAAGCCCTGCACTCCCGCCTTGCCGAGACGGAAGCCCGTCATGACTTCGTCGAAAATCAGCAACGCGCCGTATTTCCTGGTGATCGATGACAGCAGATCGAGGTAGCCGGGTTTCGGGAAAACCAGGCCCGCATTCGCCGGATAGGACTCCACGATGATCGCGGCGATCTCTTCGCCGCGGGCGGTGAAAAGCGCCTCCAGGGCCTCGGGATCATTGTAGGAAAGCACGATGGTTTTCTCGGCGAACGCCTTCGGCACGCCGGCCGAGTCGGGTTCGCCGTTTGTCAGAGCTCCCGAGCCGGCGGCGACCAGCAGCGAGTCGCTATGGCCGTGGTAGCAGCCGTTGAATTTCACGATGTAGTCGCGTTTCGTGAATCCCCGCGCCAGCCGGATGGCGGACATCGTCGCCTCGGTGCCGGAGCTGCACATGCGGACCTTCTCCACCGACGGCACCCAGTCGCGGATCGTCCGCGCCATCTCCACCTCGAACATGTTGGGGATGCCGAAGGAAATGCCGCTCTTCGCCACCTCGTGGATCGTGTTGGTGATGACGACCGGCGCGTGGCCGAGAATGTTAGGTCCCCATGAGCCGATGTAGTCGATGTAGTGCTTGCCGTCGATGTCCTCGATCCGGCTGCCAGCCGCCCTGCGGACGAAAAACGGCTCGCCTCCGACATTGCGGAACGCGCGCACCGGCGAATTCACGCCACCCGGAATGAGTTCCTTGGCGACAGCGAAGATTTTTTGCGACAGCGGACCTTGCGAATTCATGGGCGGACGATGAATGAGGATTTGCGAACGTCCAATCCGAATCGCCCGGCCTAACACGGATCAGGGATGAAAAAACGGCGGTTTTGTCACTCTCCCATCCAAAGGTTCAGAATCTCCACGGCCGCGGCCTGGTCGATGACGGACTTCTGCTGCTTCGCCTTGCGGCCGGCTTCGCGCAGCTTCGTCGCGGCGGTGGAGGTCGTGAGCGTTTCATCCACGAATACCAATGGCACGGCGGGGATCCGCTCACGGAGCCGGTCCGCAAAGGCACGGACTTTCAAAGCGGAACTGCCCTCGCTGCCGTCCATGCGGATCGGCAGACCGACGACAAGGGTTTGAATTTTCCGAATTTCCACAAGACGCGCGATGCGTTCGATGGAATCCCCCTTGCTTTGGTCGATGGTCTCGACGGGATGCGCGAGAATCCCGAAATCGTCCGTGGCGGCGATGCCGATGCGGGCGTCTCCATGATCGATGCCCAGCGCGGGGTGCGGGGAAGTGGATTCCTGGGATCTCACTGGGCGAAATGGCGGGGCGGGAGAGAGGGCGGAATGAATTCCGCCCTCTCATTTCAGAGCAGTTCCTTCGGAAGCAGGTCGGAAAGCTTCTTGATGGAGTCCGCCTGATGACGGTTGGCGATGAGGAGGGCGTCACCGGTCTGGACGATGATCAGATCATCCACCCCCAGCAAAGCGATGCGGGTGCCGGGGCGGGCATTGAAGACGATGTTGTTTTCCGAATCGATCTCCGTGATGACCTCGTTGGCGCGGTTTTCCTCACCGTATTTTTCGAGGTATTTGGCGATGGAAATCCAGGAGCCGACATCGTCCCAGTCGAAGGTAGCCTCGATGTTCAGAACCCGGTCGGCGCTTTCCATGAGCGCGTAGTCGATGGAAGTGGGCGTGAGTTTTGGAAATTGCTCGACGACGGTGGCCGCGAGGTCCGGCGCACCGCGGAGTTCGGAAATGAACCCGGCGAGCTGCGGAGTGTGCTTGGAGAGTTGTTCGATTACCGTGGGGATGGACCAGACGAACATCCCGGCGTTCCAGGTGAAATTGCCTTGGGCGAGGAATTGTTCGGCGAGTTCGGCATTCGGTTTTTCGCGGAAGCGCTTCACTTCGACCGGTGGATTTCCGCACTCGAGGTCGGGAATGTTGGCCCGCTCGCCACGTTCGATGTAGCCGTAGGACGGGCAAGCCCAGGTCGGACGGATGCCGATGGTGACGAGCCCGTCGGATTTTTCCGCCGTGGCCAGCGCATCCCGCATGACGGACTGGTAGGCGGGAATGTCCTGAATGAGCTGGTCGGAGGGCAGGACCATCATCACGGCATCGGGATTCCTCGCGGCGATCAGGCCGATGCCGAGAGCCACGGCGGGGGCGGTGTCGCGTTTCGCAGGCTCGGCGAAAATGTTCTCCGCCGGCAGCATGGTCGCGATTTCACGGACGGCATCCGCCTGCAGATCGTTGGTGAGAATGAGGATGTTTTCGAAAGGCACCAGCCCCTCCAGCCTGCGGATCGTCTGCTCCAGCAACGTGCCGGTGCCGAAGAGATCGAGCAGCTGCTTCGGCTTCGAATTGCGGCTGAGCGGCCAGAAACGGGTTCCGGAACCTCCGGCGAGAATGAGGGCGTAGGTGTTTTCGAGGGAGGGCATAGCGGGCGGAGCCTTGCCGAAATGGCCCGCTTGGGAAAGCGGGAATCCGCAAGATTTTCATTTTCAGGAGTTGTCGTTAGGCGGGAAAAGGAATAGATCTCGCTCATGGCAGACGAGTATTACGAGACGACGAATCCGGCATGGATTGAAAACAGCGCTCTTACCGCCCCGGCGCTGCTGGGTGCCGCCGCAGGACTGCTGCTGGGTGACCTGATGCACCCGGGAGCCCGCCGCGGGGTGGCGATCGGTCTCGGAGCGCTGGGAGTCGCAGCGTTGCTGCCATTCGTTGTCGGCGGCGTCACCGGACTGGTGACCGGCCCGCGGAGCAAATTCGGCGTCCGCCGGAACATCCAACGCATCCGTGACGCGGGGATCGTGGCCCCGGCTTACGACGACGTGGAAGAAGAGCTTCGCGAACAAGGGCTGATCTGATCCCGATGCGTGTGGCGGTGACAGGAACCACCGGTCGGGTGGGAGCTGCATTGGCCCGGCATTTAGCCTCGAACCACGAGGTGATCCCCCTGCCCCGGAGCATTTGTGATCTGGCGGATCCCGCTTCTCTGAAATCTGCCTTGGACAGGCTGGAGTGTGATGTTTTTCTGAATCCGGCGGGCATCACTTCACTCGAAATCTGTGAAGACGACCCCACCCTTGCCATGCGGGTCAATGCCGAAGCCCCCGCTGAAATCGCGGCATGGGCGGCGAGACGTGGGGTGCCGGTTTTCCATTTCAGCACCGACTATGTCTTCGGCGGTCATGAAACCGGGCTGCGTCGTGAGGAGGAACTACCGTGTCCGCTCAGCCACTACGGCCGCAGCAAACTTGCCGGAGAACAGGCGGTGCTCGCTTGGCCGGAAAATGGTGTGATCCGCGTCTCATGGGTTTTCGGGCATGAAAAAGCATCGTTTGTCGATCAGACGTTCGAAACCGCGCTCGCAGGCCGTCCGCTTGCCGCCATTTCGGACAAGTTCTCGCTCCCCGTGTGCACCGGTGATCTCGCCAACTGGGCGGAGTGCCTGATAGAGCATCGGGCCACCGGCATCATCCACGCCTGCCAATCCGGCCCCCCCGTGAGCTGGCATGGCATGGCCACCGCCGTGGTGGAGGAAATGCTCGCGTGCGGAGTCATCCGGACATTGCCGGAAATCATGGAACAGACACTCGCCGGAATGAACTCATTCCGCGCCGCGCGTCCCAAGTTCACCGCCATGGACACGCATCGCCTTTCAACCATTCTCGGCCACGCTCCGAGGCCGTGGCGGGAAGCCCTGACCGAATACGTCCGCCACCGGTGCTCAACGCTCTAGCGGAAAGGTCACCTTCGCAGACACGGGGAAATGATCGGAAACCTCCGGCCGGTCCTGCGAAATGATCTCCGCCGCCCGGATCTCCGCCCCCGGGCTGACCAGAATGTGATCCACCTTGAGCCCGTCGCGGCGACCGCTCCAGAAATGCAGCGTCCGGCGGTTCTTCTCAGCCGGATGCAGGGATTGATAGGTATCCAGCATCCCGCCGCGCCACATCTGCTCGGAACCCGCAACGGCAACACGCCCGCCGGTTAGATAGATCAGCCCGGGATTCGACTCCATGGAATTGAAATCGCCGATCAGCGCCACCGGCTCACCCGCCTGCTTTCTCGCATCGATCCGCCGGGCGATCAGCATCGCAGACCTCTCGCGCGACGGCTGGTTCCGGTGGTCGAAATGCGTGTTGAACACATAGAATCCGCGCCCGCTCGACCGATCCACCAGCCGCACCCAGGCCGCCACCCGGGGAATCTGGTTTCCCCAGGTTTTCGACCCCACCTTCTCCGGAGTATCGGAAAGCCAGAACGTGCCGCAGTCGGACTCGTCCGGCTGGAAGCGATCCCGCTGATAGAAAATCCCCGAATACTCCCCGGCCCGTTTCCCATCGTCCCGTCCCACGCCGAAAAACTCATAGTCCGGCAGCGAGGCCCACAAATCCGCCACCTGACCATGAAGCGCTTCCTGCACCCCGAAAACATCGGGCTTCTCGCGGCGGATCATTTTCACCGCTCCGATCACCCGCTGCCTCCACCCCTTCGAATCACGATCACCCGGGTTTTCATAACGCACGTTGAAGCTCATCAGGCTGATCTCCAGCGCCCCGTCCTGCCTGACGGGCGATGCCCTGGGGACTTCCAGAGCACGGCTCCGGCGGCAGCCCGCGGACATCATCAACGCCGGCAGGAGACACAATAACAGCCATCGGAACCTCATGTGCCGACACGCTACAAACGGCCGCCGCGTCATGAAAGCGCGGATCCGCGGAGGATTGCCTCATTGCATCCGGAAATTTTTAGGGTATGGCTTGCGGATGGAAACCCATCTCGAAAAAGTGGAGCGCGATCATTCCGCCGAGTGGATCGAACTGAGCTCACGCGTCCGCACCTTGGCCAAATGTCTCAATGGGAAGGCCCACGGCACTCCGCTTGAAGCCGATACCGCCGAACTCGTCAGTGAAACCACCCGGCTCTGCGATCACCTCGAACGCATTCACCGCGACGTCGGCAACCTGCTGATCGAGCTGGATGAAAAAATGCCGGAACTGGATTCACTGCCGCCCAATGTGGATCCGGACGAAGTCCAGCGCGAAGCCATCCAGATCCACCGCGAGACGCACGAATTGCGCTCGGATTTCAAAGACATCATCAAGGCGCTCTTCATGTGGCAGGACGACCCTGCCGAACGCGTCAGGATGAAAGGATGATGCAAAAAAAGGCCGCTTCCTTGACGGAAGCGGCCTTTCAGTGAAATTCGAATCGCTTAGTTCGCGGCGGCCTGAGCCACCACGTTCACGCGGCGGCCTTCCTTGTCGAACGACACGCGGCCGTCGATGAGAGCGAAGAGCGTGTGGTCGCGGCCGATGCCGACGCCCAGGCCCGGATGCACCTTCGTTCCGCGCTGGCGGATGAGGATGTTACCGGCGATGACGGCTTGGCTGCCGAACTTTTTCACGCCGAGGCGCTTGCTGCGGGAATCGCGGCCGTTCTTGACGGAGCCTTGTCCTTTTTTATGGGCCATAAAAGTAGGTAAGTGAGTGGTTTGGAATTAGCCGGCGATCGAGGTGATCTCGAGCGTGGTCAGTGCGCGGCGGAAGCCGATTTTCTTGTGGAAACCCTTGCGGCGCTTGAACTTGAAAGCGACACCCTTGGGGCCGCGATACTGGTTGATCACCTTGGCAGTGACGGAAGCACCATCCACGAGTGGAGCGCCGATTTTCACGGAGTCCCCTTCGCCGACGAGCAAGACGTCAAACTTGATTTCTGAATCGACTTCAGCGTCGAGCTTCTCGACGTCGAATTTGTCGCCTTCTTGGATGCGGTATTGTTTACCGCCGGTTTTGATCACTGCGTAGGCCATGGCCGTGTGGGAATAAAAGTTGGTCCACCCCTGTGGGCGGGCGGGGAGAACACCACGGAGGTCCCACCTGCGCAAGATTTTTTTCATAGGAAACCGGGATTTCCGAGGATTCCAAGGGTTCATGCCGTTTTCCGGCGCTTCAACAGGGCTTGGTGCCGGGTGAAATGATCACCCGACATGGTTTCGCAGTTGCCGAACCACCGAACCCGCTTCGCGAACCATCCGTCCGAATTCCGCAGAAAGGCGTTGATCCGCAGCCACGCGTTCCCAGAAATTTTCCGCCCATCCCGCCGCTTCCCTCCATGGTTCGACCATCGCCGGCAAAGGAGGCGCTGGGGAAAATCGGCGTTCGATGATTTCACCCTGGTTCCCCGGAGACCACAGCATCGGCAGCATGTCATAAGAGGGAGTGACTTGGAGCGGCAGAGTGTCATCCAGGAAAAACGCCAGATTGCCGAAATGCATGTCCGAGTTTCCGATCAACTCACCGAAAGCGTGCAAGCGCCGGATCGTTGATAGATTTTCGCCATCAATCAGCCCGCGCTGGTGAAATGCCGTCGTCGCTTCGATCCAATTCCGAGACAAGGAACCAATCAACGACGACGCCAACGCCTCCAGCGAAACCACCCCCCTTCGCCCGCCCGGCCCGATCCGGTCGAAACGCGGGATTTCAAGGAAACGACGACCACCGGCATCGAGCAAACGCGCACCGGGATTCGCCAACCCCACTTCCGCCAGAATCTGGTGAGCATGGAATTCACACAGCAGAAGATCCGCCCAGCGCTGGCCGGTCGGTTGATCCATCGGAGCGGAGAACTTCACCAACACCGGCTGAAATCCGCCGCTGTCATCGCGCAGCGTGACGAGAAACTTCGGCTGCTCGCCACCCGCTGACGAGCCGGGCAAGCTTCGCGCGATTTCCATCGCCTGCATCGGGTAGAACGACTCCCGGTCAGCGTCGGAAATCACATTTCCTCCCGGCAAATCGGCGGATCTCGCCAAGGCCCGGCGCAGGCAGTCATCGCCGACCACGAGATTTCCCGGCAAGTCCTCGCCCGCCGCCTGGTGATAAACGAGCACGTCCTCGTCACTCCAGGATCTCGGTTCGTCAGGAAGCTGCAAGGTTCTCGAAATCCGGCTGGCGATGGCTCGCCCGAGAAATCCCTGCGGCCGGGCATCACTTAGAAAAAACGGAAACCCGTTCCACAGCCCGTTTTCCGCCATGAAAAGTCCGGCCCACACCGGCGGAGTTCCCGCCCAGCTGACCCGCCACAATCGGTCGTGCAGCGCCTCCAACTCCACCCACTCTCCAGCCCTGCCGTCCGCGTCCACCCGATAAAGCGGCCAGCGGTTTCCGATGTTTCGAATTTCCCGGCGCAGCAGATAACGCGTGCTCCGGGTCGCTCCCAGTGTCACCAACTCGCCCCCGAAATCCGGCAACGTGCGGGCGATGGTCGTGCGGTTCACCCGCAGCAACGCCGCCAGTTCGGTCGCGGAAACCGGCGCGCGCGCCCGGATCAGCGGGGCGAGGTTATCTCGGGTGATTTGTGCGGGCCGGGCCATTTGATGCACGAATTATGCATCAAATCAATTTCGCCGCAAGCCAATAACTTAAGCGCTTAGGTTTCGTTATCCACGCTAGTTATGCATCATAATTCAAATCAATCCTTCCGCTTCAGCAGCGGAAATAACACCACATCCCGGATCGTCGGTGCACCGGTGAGCATCATGCACAGACGATCAAGGCCGATGCCGATGCCGCCGGCGGGTGGCATGCCGCATTCGAGGGTCTCGATGAAATCGTAGTCCACTTTTTGTGTCTCTTCGCCGGATTGGGCTTCGAGGCGCTCGCGCTGGACGTCGGGGTCGTTGAGCTCGGAGTAGCCGGGGGAGATTTCCTGGCCGTTGATGATGAGTTCGTAAACTTCCACCGTCTTGCCGCCGGGGCTGACCTTGGCGAGCGGGACGAGTTCGCTGGAGACACGGGTGACGAAGCAAGGATCGAAGGTTTTCTCCTCAACGAGCTTTTCGAAGACCTGCTGGATGACCTCGTGGTCCTCCATGTTTTCGGAGATCTGCACGCCGAGTTTCTCGCAGCGTTCGCGGCGTCCCGCGGCGTCGATGGTGAAGAAGTCATCTCCAGCGGCTCCGGCGATGAGCGTGTGGTAGCTCTCGCGCTTCCATGGCCGGGCGAGATTGATGGTGCGGGTGACGTTGCCGTCCTCGTCCTTGTGCTCGATGTTCAGACCGCCGCAGAATTTCTCCGCGAGGTGGCAGGTGAGCTCCTCGACCATATCGGCCATTTCCTCGAAGTCGGAGAACGCCCAATAGGCTTCGAGCATCGTGAACTCCGGATTGTGACGGCGTGAGATGCCTTCGTTACGAAAGCTGCGGTTGAGTTCGAAAATCTTGGTGAACCCGCCGACCAACAAGCGCTTGAGGAACAGCTCCGGAGCGATGCGCAGCGTGAGCGGCATGCCGAGCGCGTTGTGATAGGTCTCGAACGGACGCGCGGCGGCGCCACCGGCGATGTCGTGCAACATCGGTGTCTCCACTTCGAGGAATCCGCGGTCCTGGAGGAAGCGGCGGATCTCGGCGATCATCAGCGAGCGCTTCACAAAAATGGCGGCGCTGTCGGCATTGCCCATCAGGTCGAGGTGGCGCTTGCGGTACTTGATCTCGCGGTCGGCCACGCCGTGCCACTTGTCGGGCATCGGACGGAGCGACTTGGAAAGCACGGTGAACTTTTCCAGCTTGATCGTCGGCTCGCCGGTCTTGGTGAGGAAGGTTTCTCCCTCAATTCCGATCCAGTCGCCACGGTCGAGGCACTTCCAAGCGGCGGCTTCGGTTTCGCCGAGGTTTTTGACCGAAACGTAGCCTTGGATCGAGCCGAGGACATCGGCGAGTTGGAAAAAGCAGGACTTGCCCATGTCGCGCAGCGCGGTGATGCGGCCGGCGACTTTCACCTGCCTGCCTTCCTCAAAATTCGCACGCAGGTTGCCCGGGGTGACAGAGACTTCGAAGCGCGCGCCGAACGGATCGATGCCGAGTTCGCGGAGTTTCGCGAGCTTCTCACGACGTACGGCGATCAGTTCTGCTTCGGTATTTTGCGGCTGCTGCGGGGTGACGGCTTCACTCATGTCGCGACCGGATTAGGTGGCAGTCGGGTGACCCGCAAGAGTTGAAACGGGATCGGGGCGAGAAATTGCATTCCCGGTAAAATAATTCCCCGACGTAAAAACGACTTTTGACGCGCCAGAAAGCTATTGAATGGCTTACTTTCAAGGATTTCTCAGCCCGACCGCGGATCTGAAAATCCAACATTCCCTAGCATTCGCCGCCGGGATCTTAGGGAAAGCAAAGTTTCAACATCACCCGGCCTATCAAACCGCCTTTGATTTCCATATGGGTTCATATCCAACGATTCCTTCGTTCATTATTATTGATCAACGACTTATGGATAGTTCTTATGTTTGGAAATGAGCACCGGAATTTTCCTTCCCTTGGGTTCCATTGAAGCGGCCCGTCCGGTTTTCATGATCGTCATGGGAATCTTTCTGATGGTGATCGCTTGGAGACTTTCGAGATCCTCGGAGGTCTGGACCGCCCGGCTGATGATGGCCGGTGCGCTTTTGCTCGGTTTCGGCTATGCGGTGATCGTGCCGCTTTATGAAGCTGGGAGCATCGAGGCCCTTTCCCGGTCCGGCCACTACCACGGCAGCGCGGAAACCGCGGTCGCCTGGCATTCGGTCAAATTGGTCGTCATGAACGGCGGCTGGCTGCTTTTCGGACTCGGCCTGGCCCTGCATGCCAAGGTTTTCACCCCCACCACCCCAAGCCGGAATCTCACCCCCTCCCCTGTCCCCCCGCATGAATCTGTTGCCTGAAGTCGTTTTGAAAAATGGCCTGATGTTCGACGCGTTCGACGCGTTCGGCGTGATCGGACTGGGATTGCTCGGACTTGCCGCTCTGAAACTGGCCCGCAGGCATCAATCCTGGGGTGGCACGATGATGGCGGTCGGGGCCATTTCCCTGCTGGTCGCCCGGTTGTATTTCCTGCTCTCCCCGCATTTCATGAACGACGAGGTCCTGCTCGCCATCGGCCCGATCGGCATCAGCCTGACCTATGCGCTGCCTCCGGTTTTTCTCACGTTCGGCCTGGCGGGTATCGTCTGGGGCCTGTGGGGTCACGAACGCTGGCTGAACGAGGAAACCCGTTGATCCCGGGCCACGCGGAAAATTTCCCATGGTCGAAGGGTGGCATCGGTGCTACCTCTGCCGCGGATGTTCGAAGTCAGACAAAAGCCCGACATGGTCGAGCGCGCCTTGCTGGTGCGCTTTTACTTTGATGCCCGCGAGGCGACGGAATCGGAATCGTTGCTGGAAGAGCTGGGCGAATTGGTGAAAACCCTCGGCGTCGAGGTGATCGAGTCGGTGCTCTGCCGCAGCCGCGAGATGCACAAGAAATTCCTGTGCGGCACCGGCAAGGCGGATGAAATGGTCGCGCTCGCCAAGGCGCACGACTGCGATGTCATCGTCATCGACAACGGACTCGCCCCCTCCCAGCAGCGCGAGTGGGAGCGCCTCGCCGACCTCTGTGTGATCGACCGCGAGGAAGTGATTCTCGATATTTTCGCCAAGCGCGCCCAGACCAAGGAAGCCCGCCTTCAGGTCGAGCTCGCCCGGATGCAATACGCCCTCCCCCGTCTCGCACGGATGTGGGGCCACCTTGACCGTGAATCCGCCGGCTCCGGCGGCGGCGCGGGCGGCGGCGCCTCACGCGGCATGGGTGAGAAACAGATCGAGGTGGACCGCCGCCTGGCCTATCAGGTCATCGACCGCGCCAAGCGCGAAATCGAAATCGTCCGCAAGCAGCGGAAAACCCAGCGCAAGGAACGCGAGAAATTCGAGACGCCCCACGCCGCCATCGTTGGTTACACGAACGCCGGCAAATCCACCCTGCTCAACAAGCTCAGCGGCGCCGATGTCATGGCGAAGGACATGCTCTTCGCCACGCTCGACACCACCACCCGCCGCATCGAGCTGCCGGACGGCCAACCGCTGCTCATCACCGACACGGTTGGATTCGTGAGAAACCTTCCCCACCGCCTGGTCGAAGCCTTCAAGGCAACGCTTGAAGAAGCCGCTCTCGCCGATTTCCTCATCCACGTCATGGACGCCACGGCTCCGGAAATCGAACGGTTTCACGACACCACTCTCGAAGTCCTCGCGGAGCTCGGCGCCGCGGACAAACAGATCATCACCGTCCTCAACAAGATCGACCGTGTCACCGATCCTGAGGAACTCGCCGCGCTGGATCGAAAGTTCCCCGACGCCCTCCACGCCTCCGCCGTCACCGGGCTCGGCCTGGAGGATTTGCTGAAACGCTGCAGCCGGGTCCTCGCCGACCGCGTCCGCCGCCAGGAATACCGCATTCCCCAGCAGCGCGCCGATCTGGTCAGCCTGCTTCATCGCGAAGCCAAGGTCCTCTCGACCGAATATGAAGGAGATGACATCCTTGTCAGCGCCGTCGTCCCCGCCGCCATTGCGGGAAGACTTGAATCATTTGCCGCCATTCCCGCATAATTTCCATCCGCCTCCATCCCATGCTCCGTTTCGTTTCACCTGTTTTCCTCGCTCTGGCCACGCTCGCATCCGCGCAGCAGCCGACTCCACCGACCGCCGCGCCGGCACGCCCGGTCCTCCGTGCCCTGCCGCTCGGGGGGGATGACGACATCAATTCCAAGCCCCTGGAAGGCGGAGAGGCGGTCGTTCCCGCGCAGCCCGTGGTTCCGGTTGCGCCCGCTCCCGCACCGCCTCCGATCCAACAGGCCACCCCCATCGAAACGGTTTCCGCCTCGTCGCCACTCGATGTCAAACCCTCGGGCGACGATGCCGTCCGCCTCCAGATCTTCCTTGATGAGGCTAAATTCGGCCCGGGAGTGATCGATGGAAAACCCGGCCAATTCACCGAACTCGCCGTGCAGTCGTGGAACGAGGTCAACGGCTATCCCGTAGCCGATTGGATCGCCGTCAACACCGCCGCCCGCAAGGCCGTGAAAAACCCGCTCGCCATGGCTGTCGTTCCTGATGTCGCCAAGAACTGGGTCGACGCCACCCTGCCGACCAAGAAGTCCCTCCAGGCGAAACGCAAGCGCATGAGCTACCGCAGCTATGCCGAGTTCATGTCCGAGCGCTACCACTGCGACCTCGCCTACCTCACCACGCTGAACGGCAGCTCTAAAATCAACAATCTCAAGCCGCACGACTCCATCATCGTGCCGAACGTGCAGCCCTTCACCATCGAGCGGCTTACCGGAGCCGGGTACAAGGCGGATGAAGCGATGAGCCAACGCCACGCCGTGGTGGACACCAAAATCAACCAGGTCAGGATTTTCGAAGCCGCGCCCGCCGCCCTCGTCGTCGCAGAACCCGGCACCACCACCGTCTCCACGACCATCCGTGCCAACCGAGGCCTCATCGCCTCCTTCCCCATCACTCCCGGCAAGCCGAAGTTCATCAAGTTCGGCACTTGGGAAGTGAGGAATTCCGTCGAACTTCCCCACTGGCGTTATGACCAGCAACTGCTCGATACCGGCAAGCGCAGCAGCGACTCCGAAGCCCTCAACATCCCGCCCGGCCCCAACAGCCCGGTCGGCGTCTTCTGGTGCGGACTCAGCAAGCCAGGCATCGGCCTCCACGGCACTTCCGATCCGGAAACCATCGGCCGCGCCCGCAGTTCCGGCTGCATCCGTCTTGCAAACTGGGACGCCGTCCGCCTGCCCACGCTGATCCGTCCCGGCACCACCGTCGAGATCCGCTGAACCGCCGACATGGATCCGACCGGAAAATTCCCTCTCCGTTTCGCGCTCTACTCCGTCGCCATCGTCTATCTGCTGGGCGATCTCCTCGTCTTCAAAGGCCCCATCCGCCACCGGATCGATCTTGCGAATCCGGACAGTCCCGCTGCGATCGCTGCGGCGAAAGCGAAGGGCGTCGTCGCCCGGGTCTCCGGCCGGCCCATCTCCCGCAGCCAGCTCGACCGCGCTCTCGCCGAGCGACTCTGGCTGGATGGCAGATCCGCCGGCGGGCTGACACCCGTTGATCTCGCAACCGCCCGCCACGCCGCGCTCGAAGAACTCATCGATCAAGAACTCCTCCGGCTCCAGGTCCGCGCCCTCGCTCCACAACTTTCGGTGGGCGATGCCGAAATCGACGAAAGGCTGCGCCGGCTCGTCGGCCGCTTCGAAACCAAGGGAGCGCTTGAAACCGCGATGAAAACGCAAGGCATCACGACCGAGCAGGACCTCCGGAACCGCCTCGCCGCCAGGATCCGGCAGGAAAAGCTCATCGCCCTCCGCATCGGGCCGTTCATCAAGGTCACCGATCAGGAAGCACTCGAATGGTTCGGAAAAAACCAGCAAAGCGTTTCCCTACCCGAGCGCATCGAAGTCCGCCACATTTTCATCCCCACGCTGGATCACCCGCCGGAAGAGGCGAAACAGAAACTCGACACCGCGCTCGCCGAGCTGACGGAAAAGAAAAAGGACTTCGCCACCCTCGCCAAGGAAACCAGCGAAGACCCCGCCACCAGGGACAACGGCGGATCGCTCGGCTGGATGACCCGGGACCGCCTCCCCGCCGATTTCGCGGCTCCTGTTTTTTCGTTAGGCACGAACCAGCCCTCCCTGGTCCGCACCAGACTCGGCTGGCACCTCGTGGAAATCACCGCGCGCAAGCCAGCCGAACCCCGCACGTTCGAACAGGCGAAACCCGGGATCCTCTCCGCGCTCGAAGCCGTCAAACGACGCGAGGCGACCGAAAATCTCCGGAAGTCCCTGCGCAAACCCGGGACGGTGAAAATCGAGATTCTCCAAGACGCCTGATCCCCCGCCGCTCAGCTCCGCGGCCAGATGATCTCCACCTCGAAGCGGCCGTCACCGCTCAAGGCCGGCTGAACCGTTCCACCTAGCAGACCGACGCACGCCCGGACGATGGAAAGACCGAGTCCGGAATGGGACTCCCCGCGATGACTCGGATCCTTGCGCCAGAATCGTTCGAAAAGCTTGTCCAGATCCCGCCCATCAAGATCCGGCGCGGGATTCGAGACGCAGAGCCGGGAGGGAGAGGCGGCCAACCGGATCCTGCTGCCGGCGGGCGCGTGGGACACCGCATTGCCCAACAGATTCTGAAGGATCGTGGACCACAACACCGGATCAGTTCGGAAGGGACCGGCTTCCACCTCAGGCTCGATGGTCAGGTTCTTCGCCGACGCGGCGGGGGCAAACCGGTCCAACGCGGTCGCGATGGTGCCGGCAAGGTCGACCTCCGCCAGCTCGACCGGCTGGCTCCCCGCATCGGCACGGGCGAGCAGTGAAAGTTTTTCCAACAGCGCTTCCAGCTCATCCACGACCTTGATCATTTCCGCGCAACGCTCGGGAGTGGCCTGGTCCGGCCAGGTCGCGCCGAGTTCGGCCATCATTCTGAGTTCCGACAGAGGCGTGCGAAGCTCGTGGGCGGCATGGCTGCTGAAACGCCGCTCGCGCTCGAAGGATGCTTCCATCCGCCCGAGCCACGCGTTCAGGCTGCCGCCCAGCGGAACAAGTTCTTCCGGCTGCCCGGCCAGGTCCAGACGCTGATCGAGCCGTGAAACCGGAATCCCCTGAACCTGCCTGCCCAAGCTTTCCAACGGACGCAGTCCTCGTGTCAGGACCGCGCGGAGCACCGGAACCGTGAGCGCCATCACCAGCGCGCCGACTCCGCCGATGACACTTCCCAACACCCACAGACTGAACAGCAGCTCACGCCTCGGGCTGGCCGCGATCAGGCAAAGGTCGTGATACTCCCGCTTGTCGTCATCCTTCGGCACGAAGCGCTGGATGAAAAAACGCGCCGGCCGGCCGTCGGCCAGAGTTCCGGACACCAGCCGGGCCTCCGAATGCGGCGGGGCCTCGAATTCCGGCATCAGCGCCGCTCCCGGCAGCTTCAAGGAAGGAGACGCCACCATCACCGAACGATCGCCCCGTCGGATTTCAAAATAGTCATCGCCTCCCGATCCGAACCCGGCGAAATCCTGGACCGTCAGATCGATCTCGAATTCCTCATCATCGATTTCCGCGGCGGTGATCAACGCCGTGGCCTTGGCGACAAGCGTGTCGTCGAACTGGTCTTCCAACACGCCCCGGGTGACGAAGAAAATCCCGAGTCCGCCGGCGGCCAGCAGGGCGCAGATGGAGAACCCGAGGGCGACGGTGAGTTGGCTGCGCAGTGATTTCATGACGCTTCGAAAACGTATCCGAGCCCGCGACGGGTATGGATGAGCGGCGGTGCCCCCGGCGGGCAGAGTTTCCGGCGCAGCGAGTAAATCGCCGCATCCACCGCGTTGCTCTGCGGACCGTCCGCTTCGGAGTAAAGCCGCTCCTCGATCTGCTCGCGGGAAAGCACCTGCCCCGGACGACGGGCGAGGATTTCCAACAGCGAGAACTCGCGCGCGGTCAGGACGATCTCCGCTCCTTCACGGCTCACCGATTTCCGGCTGATGTCGATTTCCAACGGACCAACGGTGCGACGCGAGTCCGCCTGGCCGTAACGGCGGCGCGACAAGGCTTCGAGCCGGGCGGCGAGTTCCGCGAGGGCGAAGGGTTTCGTCAGATAATCATCCGCGCCGTCGGTCAGCCCGCGCACCTTTTCCTCAACACCATCCAATGCCGTTAGAAGAAGGACCGGAGTGTCGACATCGTCCCGTCTCAGGTCCCGCAGCACTTCGAGTCCGTCCTTACCCGGAAGCATTCGGTCGAGAATGATGGCGTCGTAATCATTCTGGCGCGCCATCAGCTCGCCGTCCTCGCCATTCTCCACCGCATCGACGGCGTGCCCCATGCGGGTGAGCGCCTGGCACATCGTGGCGCTCAGGCGCTGGGCATCTTCGACAAGGAGCAATCGCATGACCGTAAAAATGTGATGCCGGAGGCGGCGCGTGTCCACCTCCGGCATCCGGGCGGCGGTTCAATCCTCCGAGTCCTCGACCTCGCTCAGAATCCCGCCTTCGGCATCGATCACGAGATTGAGATCCGGCGCCCCTTCACGTTCGATTTCCACATGGAAGGTCACGGTCCGACCGACCGTCTCCTTCTCCACGTCATCAAGCGTTCCATCACCGAGCTTGGAATCAATGGCCTTGCGGACAACCTCGGGAATTTCGGCCAACGCCGTTTCCTCCCGGATCTTGATCAGCGCGCCATCGGCGGCGACATGGATCTTCAACTCGCGGTCGTCGGGAAACTCCACTTCGGCGATGTAGAGTTCCTTCCCTTGGATGGAGTAGGACTCCACTTCATCCAATAGGCCGCCGCGGAGATTCTGCCGGATCGTCGCCTGCACGGCGGCCGGGCAATCCGCCAGCGGGATCTCACCCGCCATGGCCGGGCCGGCGGCAGTGATGAGAACGAGGGAGGCAATGGTCGGCTTCATCTGGTGACGAGGGTTGGAATTTAATGGATCAAGGGTCGAACCGTTCAATGGTGCGCTCCAGAACCTTTCCGCCGCGGGAAAGGACGAATTCCAGATCCCGGGCGTTTCTCCGGTCGATATCGATTCGGTAGCGGGTGTTCTTGCCGGACACCTCGCGGTCGATGTCGTCGATGCGCCAGCCGCTTTTCAGAAGTTTCTTGATCGCCGTTCTGACGGCGGCCGGGCATTCGCTCAGCTTGAGATCTTCGGAAGTGAGGAGGAGCTTGCCCGCAGGTCCGATGCGGAGCGTCACGTCGCGACCTCCCGGTCCGTCGATATCGACGACGTAGCGGGTCAGTCCGTTGATCTGGACCTCGTCGATTTCGTCGATCACGCCGCCGTCAAGGGAGGACTCGATGGTTTCACGAACCGCCGGCGGGCAGGCATTGAAGGAGATTTCCCTGGCTTGGGCTGAAATGGCGGTGGATGCGATGACAAGTGGTAACAGGTATTTCATAGTGATTTGGGGTTGGGATATGGCGCAAGCTGGCAGGTGAAGATGATGGCAAGATGATGGCCGCCGAAAATTTTCATCATATTCGGCAGGATCTCCCGGCGACGCAGGCGAAACTCGACCGCAATCCGCATTTCTTCTGACCGGGGAATGAGGGAATCACCGGAAGAACACGCGGTGGGGGGCATTTCCAGCCCCGCTGCAGCAGGAACGGAAGACTCGACGATTCCACTGCCGTGCGAGGCGAAATCCCTCGAAAAAATCACGAGATTTCCCGATTGACACCCTGAAACCCGGTCCCTAGTTTCCCCACCCCTTCGCACATCCCGTGTGTCCGAAGTCATTTTTTATACAAGCACATGAAGACGTTTTCCGCCAAGCCGCACGAAGTCGAGCGCAAGTGGTATGTGATCGACGCCAAGGGCAAGGTCCTCGGCCAAGTCGCCGTTGAGGCCGCACGCCTCCTCCGCGGCAAGCACAAGCCTATTTTCACCAGCCACGTTGACACCGGCGATTTCGTCGTCGTCATCAATGCCGATCAGGTTGTCCTTACCGGCACCAAGGAAACGTCCAAGATCTACACCCGTTTCTCCGGCTATGTCGGCGGACAGAAGGTTGAGACTCCGCGCATCGTCCGCGAGCGCCGTCCGGTCCTCCTCGTCGAGCGCGCTGTCTGGGGCATGATCCCGAAGACCCGCCTCGGCCGCGCCCAGTTCGGCAAGCTCAAGGTCTATGCCGGTGAATCCCACCCGCACGAAGCCCAGGCTCCTGCCGTCCACGCCGTCAAATAATTCATCCATTTCACCAAATGTCCGCTACTACTACCCAAAGCGCCACCGGCCGTCGTAAAACCGCTGTCGCCCGTGTCTGGATGACCGAAGGCACCGGCCAGATCACCATCAAC
This sequence comes from Verrucomicrobiota bacterium, assembly GCA_040388015.1. Taxonomy (GTDB): domain Bacteria; phylum Verrucomicrobiota; class Verrucomicrobiia; order Verrucomicrobiales; family Akkermansiaceae; genus Luteolibacter. Next base: position 150,329 of record JAZKCQ010000011.1, read on the forward strand.
GGCCGCACTTTCGAGGAATACCTTCCTACCATCGAGCTTCAGAACGCCGTGCTCGCACCGTTCATGGCCGTTTCGCTTTCGAACAAGTTCGACCTGAACGTCGTCGTCAAAGGCGGTGGCAAGCAAGCCCAGTCGATCTCGATCCGCCACGCGATTTCCCGCTCCCTTACCCAAGTGGATCCGGAAAACCGCAAGCTCATCAAGCCTCTCGGCTTCCTCACCCGTGACCCACGGATGAAGGAACGGAAGAAGCCAGGTCAACCGGGTGCCCGCGCGCGCTTCCAGTTCTCCAAGCGTTGATCTTTCTGGATTTCAAAGAAACCGCACTCCTCACGGGGTGCGGTTTTTTTTTGTGGCTTGAAGTGTGGTCGGGAACCTCAGGACACTCTTCCGGGTCCTTGAAGAATGGACTTGAGGTCACTGCCGACGTTTTCAAACGATCTTCAACCGCGCCAGGTCCTGGGTATCGATCAATCCCACCGGCTTTCCACTTGAATCGAGCACGACGATATCATCGATGCGGTTCGCACCGATGGTCTTGAGCACCTCCACGGCGAGCGCATCCGCCTGCACGGTGATCGGATGGCGGGTCATCAGTTGGGCGACCGGCTTTTCCCCCAGCAAAGGATCATTCCTGAAACTGCGGGCGAAGTCGCCATGGGTGAAAATCCCCGCAAGGCAGCCGTCCGGTTTCAGAATAAGGCAGGCACCGGCGCGCGCGCGGTTCATCGAGTCGAGGGCGGCGAAGACGTTTCCATCTTCTGAAACGGTGGGCAGTTCCGAGTCGGCCCGCATGATGTCGGAAACGCGGGTGAGCAAGGCACGCCCCAGCGATCCGCCCGGATGAAACCGGGCGAAATCCTCTTCCGTGAATCCTCGCGATTCCAGCAGGACCATGGCCAGCGCATCCCCCATCACCAGCATGGCGGTGGAGGAGGAAGTCGGAGCGAGATTCAGCGGGCAGGCCTCGCGCTCCACGGAGGTGTCGAGCGTGACTTCGCTAAGCCGCGCCAGTGTGGAAGTGGGCTTGCCGGTCAGCGCGATGACTTTCACGTCGAAACGCTTGATGAACGGCAGCAGATCCAACAACTCGCGGGTCTCGCCGGAGTAGGACAGCGCGAGCACGGCATCGCCGTCGGAAAGCAGGCCCAGGTCTCCGTGCAGGGCGTTTTGAGAATCGAGAACAACGGCGGTGGCCCCCGTGGAATTGAGGGTCGCGGCGATTTTCTGACCGATATTCCCGGACTTCCCGACGCCGATCACGACGATTTTCCCCCGGTTATCGAGAGTCTGTTGGAGGATCTTGACCGCGACGACGAGGGAATTGTCGAGACGCATCGCCATGCGGCGGAGGCCGTCGATTTCGGTTTCGATCACATAGCGGGCGCGGGCCAAGTACTCCATGGCCCATGACAAGCCCAGAACCGGATATTTGGCAAGCGCAGCGAGGAATGGCCCCGGCCTCAGGAGCCATCTGGCGCATTCCGGGTGGAAAATCCCACCTGCCTTTCGTCTCGCTTCCCGCCAATCACTGGAGCAGAATGCCCGTCATGAAAACCATGCTCGCTTCGGTATTTTCCTGCATTGTGTTTGCTAGCTCGCTCTTGGCCTCGACCATCACCGTCGTCCCGATTTTCGAGCCGCTGAGCCTGCAGGGCACCGATGGCGACGAGGCCATCACCGACATCGGCGAAGCGCTTCAAGCCTCCGTCATGTCGCGGCCGATGGCCATGACCGGGGCCTTTCCCGAAGTGCTGGTGGACGCCATCCGCAGCCCTCACCTGATTCCGACCAACAATCCGAACTACAAGGTGCAGGAGGCCAATCTGCTGGTGCTCTGCAACATCGGCATCAGCGGGGAAATTTCGGACGACGAGCTGAGGGTCAAACTCGACGTCTCGCAACTGGCCATCCCTGCGGAGGTCGATCTGACAACCCGCCAGATTCTGAAATTGGCCATCATCGCCCTTCGCAAGACCTTGGAGGAATATCAGCGCCCGCTGTCGAAGCCGCTGCCGGTGGTGCTGATCATCGATGGAACGGACGATGCCAAGGCCAGCCTGCGCGAGCTCGGCAGCAAGTTCGTGATCGGCGGGGAAATCCCGCCGAATTGATTCCATCGTCGTGATGAACGGGAAAAACCCACTCCCGACAAACCCTCATGCCAACCTGTCCGTCCCCGCGTGACGGCTCGGAGCGGAAAGGCGCCTTGCCGCATAATTCCACGCTCCCGGCTTTAACGGGCTTGCTCTGCCGGAGCCTCCGGCACAGCCTGCGCCAGCCTGAAAATGAGCGATATCCCACCTGCCGAAAGCCCGCCCCGGACGCCTGTCGCCGGGGTGAGAAAGCGGCTCGTATTCTACTTCAGCGGCTTTGATCCGCGGGGACCGTCGCACTACCACACACTCTACGGCGAGCAGGCGAAACTCCACACGCCGCTCAACGGGCTGGATCTGAAAATCGGCAAACGCCGTCGCTCCGGCAAGCTTGCGAACGCGTGGACCATCACCTCGAACGGTGGCGAGACGGTGACGGATTACGAATTCCTCCGCTGGGACGACATCATCCGCAACCGCTGGCCGAAAAACGAATGGCAGCTCCTGAAATCCGCGGTGCCGACCTACTGGGTGTTTTTCAAAGCGAATCTGGTGGGGCGCTTGTTGAAAATCGCGTGGCCGTCGGCGCTGACCGTTTCCTATCCGATTCTTGCGTTTCTTGGGTTGTTGTTGCTCGGTCTCGTATTGGCTGTCGCGGTCGGCCTGTCGCCGATGGCTTTCGGGCTTCCGTGGTGGTCGGGCATTTTGCCGGCGGCCGGTCTCCTCGTCGGAACGATCTATTTGGGACGCTGGCTCGATGACAGGTTCCGCAGCTTCTGGCTGCTGCGAGTCTACGGGGCGATGCAGCCGTGGGCCTACGGAAAAATCCCCGAACTCGACGAACGCATCCGGGAATTCGCCAAGGACATGGTGGAGAAAATTCGTGCGAGCGACGCGGACGAAGTCCTGCTCGTCGGTCATAGCGTGGGAACCATCCTGACGGTGCCTCTGGTGACCGAGCTGCTGAAACTGGAGCCCGAGCTGGGCATGAGAGGACCGGTTTTCGGGCTCGTCTCACTCGGAAACTGCCTGCCCTTGGTGAGCTTGCTGCCGGGTTCCACCCAACTCCGCGACGACCTGAAAACCGTCGCCACCGCTCCGGGCGTGCGCTGGCTGGATTTTTCCGCCCGGCGTGACGGGGCGAGCGTGACTCAGGTGGACCCGCTGAAAGTTTCGGGGATCACCCGGCCAAAAGGCATCGCGGTGAGGCCGCAACAATTTCCGGTCCGGATCGTGAAAATGTTCCCTCCCGACATTTATGCGGTGATCAAGAAAGACATTTTCCGCATTCATTTCCAATATATCATGGCCGGTGAGTTGCTCACGGATTACGATTTTTTTGCGATCACCGCCGGGCCGCTGAGCCTGGCCGAGCGCTTCCCGGAAACCCCTTCCCCACTTCTTTCCTGATTCATGGCCTACACCCCACCCTACCCGGAACCGCTCGACCGGTCGTCGAAGCGATCGCTGTGGAACCTCTTCAAACGCGGACGCCGCTCATGGCTGGCCACACTGTATGAAGGCAGCTATTCGGGCAGAATGTCGCGCGTCCGACTGCCAGGGGTGCAGCTTTTCCTCGTGAAGTTTCCGGACCTCATCAAGGAGGTGCTGGTCGACAAATTCGATCATTATCCGAAACACGAACTCTCGGAGACCGCGCTCAAACCGTTGTTGGGCGAGAGCATTTTCACAACGAACGGCCCGACCTGGGAACGCCAGCGCCGCATGCTCGACCCCGCCTTCGGCCAGGCGAAACTGAAGGAAGTCTTCACTCTCATGACCGGCGGCGCGGACGCCATGGTCGCCCGCCTCGACGCGGTGAAGGACGGCGAGATCGCGGACATCGAAATCGAGATGACGCACGTCACGGCGGACATCATCCTCCGCACCATTCTCTCCGAATCGCTCGAAGGCGAAGGCGCGCGGAAGATTTTCAACGCCTTCAACCTGTTTCAGGAAAAGGCCGTGACAATGATCCAGCTCAGCTTCTTCCGCCTGCCGCTGTGGCTAGCCCCCCGGCACTACATGATCTGGAAAAGCACCGGCAAGGAAATCCGCGAGTTGCTAGCGGTGCCGATCCGCGCTCGCTTCGAAGCGCATCAGCGCGGTGAAAACGGCGGCCACAAGGACATCCTGCAATCGCTGCTGGAAGCAAAGGATCCGGTGGACGGTTCGGTTTACACGCTGGAGGAATTGGTCGACCAGGTGGCGATGCTGTTCCTGGCCGGTCATGAAACTTCGGCCAGTGCGCTGTCTTGGTCGTTGTTCCTGCTTTCGAAATGCCCGGAGATCCAGGAAAAGCTGCACAAGGAAACCTGCGATCTGCTGGGTGACCGCCAGCCGGAATTCAAGGACATCCCGAGGCACCGCCAGATCCGCAACGTCTTCCGCGAAACGATGCGGATTTATCCGCCGGTCGGATTCCTGACCTTCCGCAAGGCGACGGGCGGTCAGAAGATGCAGAAGCACAATCTGCCGGACGGGTCGCCGGTGGTCATTTCTCCCTGGCTGGTCCACCGCCACCGCGAGCTGTGGGACCGGCCCAACGAATTCGATCCGGATCGTTTCGACGGCGGTCTCGACCAGCCGCAATGCGCCTACATCCCCTTCGGCCAAGGCCCGCGGATCTGCATCGGCGCCGCGTTCGCGATGCAGGAGGCCATGCTCATCCTCGCCACCCTCACCCGCCGCTACCGCTTCGAACCCGCTCCGGGTCCCGACCCAGAGCCGACTTCGCGGCTGACGATCCGCTCGCTCGATGGGATTTCCCTGCGCGTCTGGAAGCGTCCGCAAGTGAAGCATGAGCAGGTGATTCCGGACGACGTGGAGGAAGCCCCGGCATCCGCCGCCAAGTGCCCGTTTCATTGACCGTGGTTGCAGCGTCTCGCAGCAACCGGTTCACAAAATCTCCGTCTTCTGCGGCCCGGTCACCCGATAACGGATGCCCGCCCAGACGATTTCACGCCCGCAGGCGGAGCTGAGAATGATGAGCAGGTGGACGAAATTGATCACCGGATCCAACCACCAGCTTCCCTGCACGGCTTCATCGAGAGTCGTCGCTTCGCCTTGGTCGAAACGGTCTTTCAAGTAAGCCAGCCTGACCTTGGTTCTCACGACATTCAGTAAAACGGCGCCGGTTATGGGAATCAGCATCAGGACGTTTCCCATGCCGAGCCGGATGAAACAGGTGAGGAAACCTGCCAGAAACAGCAGCGGAATCATAAGCGCCATCCACCACAGCAACGGTTGATAGATCCGGAGCTGGAAATACTGGCGGCGGCCGAATTCGAACAAGGACGCCCAGTCGAAATCCACCGGCGAGGGCGCGGCGACGGAACGCACGTAGCGCATCCGCTTCCCCGCCGCCCGCGCCAGCTGGCTGATGCGGGCGTCGTCGTTGATGCTGCCGACGAGGTTTTTCGGAACCTCCATGTCTTCGAACACCTCGCGCGTCATCGCCATGGATCCGCCCCACAGGCACATCCTCCAGTTAGGCCCGATCAGCGGCTCGATCGCGGTACCGATGAGCGAGACAACGCGGTTCGGCAGCGATTGGTCCGCGGGAACGAACCAACGGTAGCCGGTGGTGCAGTCGGCCTGGGAGAAATTGAGCGGCATCACGAGACACGAGAGCCAGTCCTTGCGACCGAAAAGATCGCCATCGGCAAAGGCGACGATGCGGTCGGTTTCCTCCAGCTGGCGGAATGCCTCCAGCTGGTTGTGGACCTTCTGCCCGGTGTCTTCCGCGGTTCCCGACACCACGAGGATGGCACGGTTAGACCCGGCCAAACGCTCGCGGATCGCGGCATGGGCGGGATCGCTCTCCGAAGCGGTGACGAAGATGACGCGGTAGTCCGGATAATCCTGGCCGAGCGCGAAATCGAGAAAGCGGTCGAAGTTTTCCGACACGCCCTTCACCGCGATGACGAGCGCGACGCGACGTTTTTCGTGCGCCTTCACGCCCTGGTCGAGCCAGCGCCGGTGGTCGCTGAACAGGCGGGCCGCCTTGCGCGTCTTGATCAGCGCGACGGCGGATTGCAGGACCCAGAACGACGTCAGCAAGTCCAAGGCTACATTTCCCGCAAGGCTCATCCGTCGCGCTTTCTGGCGGCGGGACGGGATTTTTGCAAGATCCTTGTGCGCGGCGGATCGAGCGGGTAATCCATCGCCATGGACTTTGAAACATTGAGCCTGTGGGCGGACGAGGAACTGAAATCGCTGGTGAAGGTGCTGCCGGAAGACATCCGTGACGCGGCGAACAAGGTGACGACCTCCCTGGAGGAAAAGCCCGGCCGTGGCACTTACGACGAGGAGCTGGAAGGTGACGAGCTCGGCCTGTTCGAAGGCCCGTCGGCGATGGACGAGGACGGCTCGGCTGAAATCCCGCGGATCCGGCTTTTCCTAACGAACCTATGGGAATGGGTCGGCGGGGACGAGCAGGACTACCGCGATGAGGTGGGCACGACCTTCCTCCACGAACTCGGCCACTATCTCGGCTGGGACGAGGAAGAGGTCGCCGAGCGCGGGCTGGAATAGACCCCGATCGGGTTCAAGGGGGAGAATTTGAACCGCCAAGACGCAGAGGAAGAGAAGGTGGGAGGAATTCGGTCTTTTAAAACTTGGCGCTCTTGGCGTCTTGGCGGTTCAGAACCGCTTTATCCACCGTTTTACCAAAACTTCCATCAAGTGGATCAGCCTTGAGAATAAGCCGCAGGTTTTCTACTTCCAACAGCTCACGAAGAAGAGTAATTCACAGACCAATCCCAACCTCAAAACCATGGACATTCTCGGATTCATCAAAGGCGAACTGCTGGAAATCATCGAATTCAACGACGACTCGCGCGACACGCTGTCGTGGCGTTTTCCCGACGAGGACAAGGCGATCAAGAACGGCGCACAGCTCATCGTCCGCGAAAGCCAGGCCGCGCAGTTCGTCTATCTGGGCCAGTTCGGCGATTGTTTCGGCCCGGGCAAGCACTCGCTCGTCACCGAGAACATTCCCGTCCTGACGAAAATCAAGGGCTGGAAATACGGGTTCCAATCCCCCTTCAAGGCGGACGTCTACTACGTCACGACCCGACTTTTCACGGGCAACAAGTGGGGCACCGCGAACCCGATCATGATGCGCGACGCGGACTTCGGCGTCGTGCGGCTGCGCTCGTTCGGCACTTTTGATTTCAAGATCGTCGATGCTCCCGTTTTCCTCAAGGAAGTCGCCGGCACCGATCATCATTTCCGCCTCGATGAGTTCGCCGACACGATGCGCTCGCGGATCGTCAGCGTATTCAGCGACGCGCTCGCCTCCGCCGGAGTGCCCGCGCTCGACGTGGCGTCGCGTTACTCGGAACTCGGCGACGCGCTGCTGCCGCTGATCAATCCGCAGGTCGTCGCGAAGTATGGCATCGAGATCACCAGCTTCATCGTCGAAAACGTCTCGGTGCCGCCCGAAGTTGAGGCCGCCATCGACAAGCGTTCGAGCATGGGCGTCATCGGAAATCTCAACGACTACGTGAAATTCCAGATGGCCGAATCCATGACCAAGGGCGGTGGCGATGGTTCCAATCCCGGAGCGGCTGCCGCACAAATGGGTGTCGGATTCGCGATGGCGCAGGAAATGGTCAAGGGCATGCAGGCCACGCCGCCACCGCTTCCGGGAGCAGCCGCCGCCCCCGGCGTTCCCGAGCTGCTCAGCCCGGCCCAAGCCTCGGAGATTCTCGGGGTTTCCGAAGCGGACGTCATCGCTTCCATCGATGCCGGTGATCTGAAGGGCAAGAAGATTGGTTCGGCCTATCGGATCACCCGCGCCGCGCTCGACGCCTTCCTCGCGGAGTAACCCGACGCCATGGCCGAAGTCAGCGCACTGCGAAAACATCCCTGCCCGGAATGCGGCGGGGATGCGGAATGGAACGCGGCCAAGAAGGCGCTCGCCTGTCCTTACTGCGGCACGGTCCTGCCATGGTCGGACGGCGAAGACCCGATGGGCGCGCGCATCTTCGAGCACAATCTGGAGGAGGCGCTATCCACCGTCGGCACCGAGGACCGCGGCCTGCGGGCGGAAAAAAAATCCGTGAAATGCGAAAGCTGCCAGGCCATCAGCATTTTTGACCCCGACCGCGCGGCGCAGCGCTGCGACTTCTGCGCCTCGCCCGCCATCGTGCCGGTGGACGACATGAAGGACGTCATCACGCCGGAGAGCCTGCTGCCCGCCGTGGTCCCGGCCACCAAGGTACGCGACCAGCTGCGGGATTGGTATAAAAGCCGCTGGTGGGCCCCCAACAAACTCAAGAAGGCCGCGCTCACCGACACGCTGCACGGCATCTATCTGCCTTATTGGACCTTCGACGCACACGTCGACGCCCAATGGACCGCGGAGTCCGGTTACTATTATTACGAAACGGAAACCTACCGCGGCTCCGATGGAAAAACCCAGACCCGCCAGGTGAGGAAAACCCGCTGGCAATACAGCGAAGGGCAGCTTTCCCACTTTTTCGACGACGACGCCGTCCCCGGCACCGTCGGCATCCACACCGCGCTGCTGAGGAAGGTGGAACCGTTTCCCACCATCAGCGATCTCAAACCCTACGAACCCGCGTTCGTCCGCGGCTGGACGGTGGAGCGCTATCAGGTCGATCTCCGCCAGGCCTCGCAGATCAGCAGACAGCAGATGGACAACACGATCCAACAGCTATGCTCGCGCGATGTGCCGGGCGACACCCAGCGGAATCTCCAGGTCCGGTCGGACTACCAAGGCCGCACCTTCAAGCACATCCTGGTCCCCGTCTGGCTCGCCACCTACACCTACGGCAGCAAATCCTTCCAGGTGGTGGTGAATGGCTACACCGGCAAAATGGCCGGTGAGCATCCGCTGAGCTGGATGAAGATCGCTCTCGCCATTCTGGCGGCCCTGGTCGTGATTTTGATCATCGTCGGGCTGAACCGAGGGTAGTTCTTGAACCGGGAGCGCGGAGTTCATTCCCCTCTCAAATTGGCTTCCGCTCAATCGGTGCCCATCCGATTTCGGTAGAGATCCGGCCTGACGGCTTCCGACATGGTTGCCGCATCCGTTTGGATCGACGCACCGAGAAATTCCCGGATGCGGTCAATTTCCGGCACGGGATCCGCCACCAGTTTCGGATAATCGATTTCCAACAGCTCGACCCGCTCGCTCGCTCGCAGCCGTCCGATCATCTGCTCGACGTGCGTTTCCTGACTGGCGATCAGGTGGCTTTTCTCCGACTTCGGCAGCTCTCCCCGGTTGGCCAGCATCTTCCACTGCGACGCCACCACCTCGCCAACAGGCCTTCGCATGAAAAGTATTTTATAACGGTGCCTCGGCGGAAGTCCCGGCAGCAGCGCGGAAATGATCTTGATGACCTTTCCTCCCGCCTGCTCGATGACGCGCGGGTTTTTCCGCAGGGATTTGACCGCCTCCCACTCCCAATAACCTTCGAGATTGTCGCCATCCGCCTCACGTTTTCCGTCGTGCATGAGCTCCATGCCGCCCGCACGGAGGATCTGCATCATCAGGGAGGTTCCGGAACGCGGGAGGCCTGAGACGATTGTGAATTCCATCGACCCGACCGCCGGCTCCTCCACACCCGCTTGCACGCACTGGCCGGATTCCCGCCTCCTTGTTTCCGCCCGGGAGTTCGCCTCGTGGCGGAGGTCGGCGATTCGCTTCGCGTGCTCGGTTTGATTCTTGGTTTGAAGGATCCTGGATTTGAAATCGCATGCTTCCGCGTCCTCGTGGCGGCCGAGCGCGCGGCAGACCTGCGCGAGATGGCGGTGGGCCAGTCCGTTTTCCGGATTGAGTCGCAGATGGTTCGCCAATGCGGTTTCCGCCGCGGGCCAGTTGCCCAGCTGCACCAGGGCGACGCCCAACAGAAAATGGCCGCGAGGGTTTCCGTATTGCAGGCCGATGGCGGCGAGCGAGGCGGCGGCGGCCTCCCGTGCGTTCCCATGATGGAGAAAACAACGGGCGTGGATCAAATGCGCCTGGGCGCTGCCCGGATCGAGAACCAGCATCTTCGCGGCGGTTTCCGCAGCATCCTGCCAGCGCCGGAGGGCGAGATAGGTTTCCGACAGGCTGTGGAGCAGCTGGACGTTGTCCGGTTCGCTGTCGCGGACGAAAGTCAGGTGTTCGAGGGCCTTGTCGTGATTTCCCCGTTCGGTTTCGATGCCGCCCATCAGAAGGTGGGCGGAGGCGGTTTGCCCGAGGCTTTCGAGGCAGGTCCGGAGCGTTTGCTCCGCTTCCTCCAACAGGCCGAGCCGGAGCTGGGTTTTCGCGAGAAGCTGGCTGTAGTCGGCACGCTCCTGATAGGCCGCGTGGCAGTCCTCCAGCAGAGGCAGCGCCGTTTCGTATTTTCCGCCGTAGAGGCAGGCGCGGGCGAGATTCCACTTGTTCTCGCGGTTCGTCTCGGCCGCGGCGGCGGTGGGGTCTGCGGAAATCCCGTCGATGTATCCGAGGGCGACGAACTGCTCCAGCAGCGCGCTGCTTTCCTCGGCGGAAAGCGAGCCGCGGTTTTGTTTCGGGCCATCCGAATTTTCCCAAGTGGTGATGGTTTCAACCGGCCGATTCGCACTGAACGACTCGCTGAGCACGCGCCCTTCCATGTCCTCGCCAACGGGCAGGCCGAAGTAATGGAGAATGGTGGGCGTGATGTCCAACAGCCGTGCTCCGTGAACGAGCTCGTCTTGTTTGAAACCGGGTCCGTTCGCCATGATCACGCCCTGCGCCCGATGCCAGACCGTGATGCCGGCGGGAACACGCGGGGTGAATTTCGGCCGCAGGTGGTCGCTGTGGAAGCCGTGATCGGAAACCAGAACGATGGCGGTGTCCGGCCCGGCGAGATGGATGAGCCGCTGGAGCATCATGTCGTGGGCACGGTAGGCGCCGTTCACCACGTCCTGATACATTTCGAAATCCGCTTCCGGGATGCCCTCCATCCGCGACGGGTGATAGGGCATGAATTGGTGGGAAATCTCGTCCACCGCGCGGAAATACACCGCCATGAAATCCCAATCCGGATCCGTTTCCATCAGATAGGTCGCGGCGGATTGCACCGAGTAGGCTTCGGCCAGTTTCTCCGCGAGTTCGTGGAGACGGCGGTCGGTTGCCTGGTCGACCTGATGGGCGTTCGGAACGAAGGCACGGAGGATGTCGCCGGTGATTTCCAGCGGACTGACGCGCAGCGCGTTCATTTCATCGCCGAGATTTTCCGGCCAGTAGGTGCCGGGTGGCGGCGGCGGCCAATCGGCGGGCGATTGATCCGGCGTCACGCCCTTGAGATGGGCGAACATGTTGGAAACCATCTTGCCGTCGAGATCGCGCTCGCCCTGGGTGGCGAACCAGCCGACGACATGGCTCTTCAAGCCCTTCTCCCCCAGCATCTCCCAAACCGCCTTGCACTTCCGCGTGGCGGCGGACACCGGAACAATCAGGCCGCTCACCGGGTCAACCTCGGTGAAGCCGTTCACACCGTGATGATAGGCCATCTTGCCGGTGGCGATGGACGTCCACAGCATCGGTGAAAGCTGCGGCTCCAAGGTGGTCAGATTTCCCGAAACGCCACCTTCCACGAGCTGCTTCACGCCCGGCAGCTTCCCTTCGTCGAGCAAGGGGTGGATGATCTTCCAATCGGCGGAATCCCAACCGATGAGCAGCAGGCGCTTTTTCCCGGACATCTTCGGTGGTTCGATGGAAAAAGCCAGCCACGCGGTCACGCGGACTGGCTCGGTGGAGGACGCCTCTGGAAATATCAGGCGGAGTTCCGCTTGCGGCGTGCGATCAGACCACCGGCACCGAGTGCCAGCAGCGCGAGAGCGGACGGCTCCGGAACCGCGTCGATGGCGCTTTTTCCGGCGGAGATGTTCAAAGCGGAGTTGTCATCGTTTCTCGCCAGGGCCACCAGATAGCCGCCGCCGGCTCCATCCAGATAGAACTGGCCCACGGCTTCGAAGGTGGAGTCGGCGACCGTAAAATTGAGCCGGGCGAAATTCTGATCCGAGTTAAGGACCGCTCCGCCGAATGCCGCGCCGTTCTTGACGTATTGGCCGAATCCGAAGGTGTCGGTTGGGGCGAAGGAGAGATTGGTACCATTGGTGAAGTAGGCGTTGCTGGCGCTGGAATATCCCGCACCGATGGCTGCAGAATCCACAATGTAGCGGTTTCCGGCAGTATAGAAACTGCCCACGTCGAAGCCGGCGGGAGTCGCAGGTGAGCTGGTGGGCGACTGGGCGCCGGGGCCGAAAAATGTGACGACCGTGGCCGCGTCCGCTTGGCCGGCGAGACAGCCCGCTCCGATTCCGGCGGTGAGGTAGGCGGCCAGGTTGTGGGAATTTTGCGTGGAAATTTTCATGTGGGACGATGGGTGCTGTCAGCGCTGACGGGTGCGATTAATCGAAATCCCGATCAATTAGCAAACCGGAAATATCAACCCACTCGATTTCGCAACATCACTAACTGGAAGCCTTTGGAAACCAATCTCACAATACCGCACGCCCGACCTTGCGGATTGCGGCCGGATAGAGCCGGTGTTCGATCACCTGGATGCGCGCGTGCAGGACTTCCGCGGTATCGTCTGATAGAATCGGCACGCTTTCCTGCAGGATGACCGGACCGGTGTCCATGCCCTCGTCCACGAAATGCACGGTGCAGCCCGCTTCCTTTTCCCCGGCATCGAGCGCTTGTTTCCAAGACTCCAGCCCCGGGTATGCGGGAAGCAGCGACGGGTGGATGTTCAGAATCCGGTCGGGAAAAACCTCCAGCAGCGGCCGTTTCACCAGCCGCAGGAATCCCGCCAGACAGACCAGCTCCACTCCCGCTTCCTTCAAGCGCAGCGCCGTCTCCGCCTGCGCGTCCTCCGGGAACTTCGTCTTGAAACCTCGACAATCGATCACGCCGGTTTCGATCCCATGCTTTTTGGCGCGCTCGAGAATGAACGCGTCCGGATTGTCCGAAAGGACGAGACCGATCCGCGCGTCGAGGGTGCCATCTTCGATCGCGTCGAGGATGGCCTGCATGTTTGATCCGGATCCGGATCCGAGTACGCCGAGCACCATGCACTTGGTTTAGGCCGCCCGACCGCCGTGCCAAGCGCTAACTTGGCCTCGCCTGCCGGAATCCGGAATCTCTTCCCTGCTTTGACCGCCGGAAATCCCCTCGTTACGCCATTTGATCCCACCCCTCCGCCAAGTTGGCCGGACACTGACTTGGCGCTTGGAAATCCCCTTTCAGGCGGCTATCCCAAGCTCCATGCACGACGCCCGCATCGACGCCCTCGCCCGCCAGTTGGTCCGCTATTCCACCTCTCTGAAAAAAGGCGAAAAAGTCCTCATCGATCTCCACGACGTGCCCGACTCCATCGGCCTCGCCCTGATCCGCGAAATCCGGGCAAAAGGCGCCTTCCCTTTCATCAAGATCCACCAGAGCCGCCTCACCCGCGAGATGATGAAAGGCTCGGAGGACTCCCAATACGAAATCATCGCCAAGCACCTCCTCGCCGAAATGCAGGACATGGACGCCTACATCGCCATCCGCGGCGGCAATAACATCGCCGAGAATTCCGACGTCCCCGCCGACCGCATGCGTCTCGCCATGAAGCACATGCGCCCTGTGCTCGACCACCGCGTCCAGAAGACCAAGTGGTGCGTGCTCCGCTGGCCGTCCCCGTCCATGGCCCAGCAGGCCGGGATGAGCACCGAGGCATTTGAAAATTTCTACTTCGACGTCTGTCTGCTCGACTACAAGGCGCTGGTCCCGTCCATGAACGCGCTCAAGAAGCTGATGGACAAGACGTCGGACGTCCACATCAAGGGCCCCGGCACCGACCTCAGCTTCTCCATCAAAGGCCTGAAATCCATCGTCTGCGGCGGAAACTACAACATCCCGGATGGCGAGGTCTTCACCGCTCCGGTCAAAACTTCCGTGGAAGGCGTCATTTCCTATAACGCGCCCACCATCTATCAGGGCATCCCCTTCGACTCCATCCGCCTGGAATTCTCCAAAGGAAAGATCATCAAGGCCGAAGCCGGATCCAAGACCCCCGCGCTCAACAAGATCCTCGATAGCGACGAAGGCGCGCGCTACATCGGCGAGTTCGCCCTCGGCTTCCACCCTGCCATCCGCGAGCCGATGCGCGACATCCTCTTCGACGAGAAGATCGCCGGGTCCTTCCACTTCACCCCAGGCCAGGCCTACGAAGGCGAGGCCGACAATGGCAACCGCTCGCAAGTCCACTGGGACATGGTCAACATCCAGCGCAAGGACTGGGGCGGCGGCGAGATCTGGTTCGACGGCAAACTGATCCGCAAGGACGGCGTTTTCCTCGTCAAGGCGCTGGAAAAGCTGAACGGATAGATCGATGTGTTCCTGCTGTCTCGGCAGGAAACGGAGGCTATAACTCGGCTGTCCCAGCCGGGACACGCTTCCCATGCCCCTGTCTAATACTCGTCGTGCCTGCGCCACCATTGGTAAGGCTCGGACCGCGGCCGGCCCGCAGGGGTGTCTTCCCACGGTTCCTGGCGCCCGAACGGCGTCAGATCGAGGAAGGTCCAGTTGCTGCCCAGTGCTTCCAGTCCGCGGCCGGTGGTGAAATAGGTTCGATAGATTTTTTCCCCATCGCGAAGGAACACACTCAGACCGTGCTCCTCCGCCTCGGCAGTGGTCATTTCGAAATCATGGTTGAAATCATTCCCTGCTGAGGAGACCCAGGGAATCGTCCAGCCCATCCGCTTCTTGTAAGCCTCGATATTCGCCAGCGGAGCGATGGACACCGCGGCGAAGGAAACGTCCCTCGCCAGCAGGTGGGACGGATGCCCGAGGTTGTCGATGAACATCGAGCACCCCGGACATGCCGCCGTCGGCCAGCCACCAACGGCCGGAGCATACATGAAATGATAGAGCAGCAGCTGGCGGCGGCCGTCGAAGAGATCCGGCAGCCGGACGTTTCCTCCCGGCCCATCGAAGACATAGTCCTTCGTGATCTCCACCATCGGCAGCCGCCGTCGCTCCGCGGCCAAGGCATCGCGCGCCCGGGTCGCGGCCTTCTCCGTCACCAGCAGCCGGTCCATTTCCCGCTGCCACTCCTCCCGCGAGACGATCTTCGGAAGCCCTGTTTCGATAGCATTCATATTTTTGAAAGGTTGGAATTTCTAATCATTCGCCGGCGTGCGCCCGTTTCAGCCCGGCGATGTCCAGCTTCTTCATCTGCATCAGCGCGCTCATCGTCCGGTTCGCTTTCTCACGGTCGGGATCGCCCAGCAGTTCCATCAGGATCGAAGGGACGACCTGCCATGACACGCCGAACCTGTCCTTCACCCAGCCGCATTGCTGCGCCTCGGCCGGGCCACCTTCGGATAGATGGTTCCAGAAATGATCCACCTCCTCCTGCGTCTCGCAATCGATCTGGAACGAAATCGCCTCGCTGAATTTGAAGGTCGGACCTCCGTTCAGACCGGTGAAGGCCTGGCCGTCGAGTTCGAAGGCCACGACCATCGCCGATCCCGGCTCCTGTTCGTGCTGCTCCTTCCCGGCCTCGCTGTAGTGGCTGACGTCGGTGATCTTCGAGTTTTTGAAGATCGACACGTAAAACGCCGCCGCCTGTTCCGCCTGCCCGTCGAACCACAGGCAGGGCGTGATTTTTTGATCCGTTTTCATCGCAACGCAGGTGGTTGGAAATTCTCAGTCCTTCGGTCCCCCGCAGCACATTTCCGCCGACGCCTTCGCCATATCCTCCGGCGTCACGTCGCGGACGTGCGTAGCGATGGACCAACAGTGGCCGAAGGGATCCAGCACGATGCCGTAGCGGTCGCCCCAGAACATGTCGTCCATCGGCATCTTCGCCGTTGCGCCGGCCCGGACCGCCTGGTCGAAGACGGCATCGGCGTTTTCCACCTGGAGATGGATCGTCACCGACGTACCGCCCCGGGCGTTCGGCCCGAGGCAGTCCCAGTCCGGCATTTCATCCACCAGCATGATCGTCGAGTCGCCGATGCGGACGGAGGCGTGCATGATCTTTCCATCCGGAGTCGGCAGGCGGAACATCTCCACTGCTCCGAAGGCTTTCTTGTAAAACTCGATGGCGTCCGCAGCGCCCGCGCAGATGATGTGCGGGGTCACGGTGTGCATCCCGTTCGGCACGGGATCGACTTTGGCGTTCGTGGTCGTGCCATGGATTTCTTCAGCGGTTGGTGAGGTCATGATCGTAGTGGGGTCAGGGGTTGATGAAGGATGGGATCGATCCTTCCGATACTACAACGAACGGCGCTCCGCAAATCAGGACAGCCATCTCGTCTTTTTTCCCGGCGGACAACCACCACCGATCCATGCCTGCCAAAACCTCGTGGATCCGCCCGCCCGGCCAGGATCGCCCTTCACCCCGCCGCCATCAGCGAACTCGGGAAATCATCCGGAATTCCTGTCAGCTCGCCTCACCGGACCTTCCGGCCTGTTGATACGGCTGCCTGAAATACGCGAGAAACAGCAGCAGATGCGCACAAGCGAAGCAACTGATGACTCCCACCCTGGTGCCGTAACTCCAGACCGCGTCCATTGGTGCCAAAAACATCAGCCCCAATCCCAAAAACAGCATCACAAAGCCTGGCCAAAGAAATCCGGCATTCGTCCGTCTCGAGATCCCCTTCGAATTCCCGGTATACGAGTAGGCTTCCATCGCAAACGTGAACGAAACCGGCAGGGTGATCATGCTGTCGCTGCCGGTGCCGAAATGGAAGAGCTCGTGAAATCCAAAAGCAAACACGATGGCTCCGATCGCCGCGCAGGCCCCTCTCACCACCCGTGTCCGGCGCGTCGGTTCATATTGAGGCATTGGATTCATGGTCGTCTTACGCGATTTCCGCAGAACGATCAAGGTGAGGGGCGAAATGCAGCATCTTGTTCGGCTTGCTGTTTTAAGAGTCGGATAATGGCTCGCATCCGGATTTGCGAAAACAGAAATCCTCCTATTCCACCTCCAATGGCTGCACCCCAAATCCCGGACGGTAAAAAATAGTCGCCCATCAACGATCCCAGCCCCCCGCACAACCCACAGATCGCAAAGCCAATCCCGGATGCTTTCCTGATACCCGGGTTCTCTGAAACTGCCCGCAGAAGATTTGCCAACTCTGCATCGGATAAATTTGAGAGTTCGGGAACAGATCTGAGACTGCAGTAAATTTTCATCATGGCGGCCCCAACCTAACAAGCAACCCAACGGGCGCGCCTGAATGGAGTTCGGAGTGAAATTGGAAAGTTTATGGCCCATTGGGAGCCTCGCGTCGTGATTCTTTGTAGTCGATGTATACCGGGCGTGAGAGACCGTTTGTGGCCTGTCGAATTGAGATTTGTTTGTATCCTCTGGCCACAAAATAGTCTCTGAGCGTTGTGGCGATGGCCATGCATTCGACTTCTTCCAACACGTTCTTCTCAAAAATGATGACAATCAGATTTTTTCGGGGTTGTTCATCGAAAAATTCAGCAAGTTCTTTTGAAGTGGTGGAAAATTTCTGCCTCCGGATCACCTCTCGGGGCTTGCCCCCTTTGGGAGGCCCGATGCTGACCTCCATCCTTCTGTCATCATTCTTAGGGATATGGTAAACCACAACGTCTGCATCATCTTCCAGCACCAAGGGATTCGTGGTGGCTTTCGGCGCGGCTTCCGCACTGAGGCATCCCATTATGAATGACGAAACCAAGATTGCTATCGACTTGCTCATGGGGACTCAATTTCAAAACGCCCAAGCGCTGGCCCCACTGGGGCGGCCCTGCGCGTTGAGAGCACGGTGGATGTTATAATTAGCGTGAAAGAGGTAAGAAAAGCAAGAAGCCCCACCGGTTTTCCGGCTGCGTCTTTGTTCGCCTTGGTGGTTCCAATGTGCGGCTATGGCATGCGGGTCTGCACTGCTGCAAGAGACCGAAGCGAAGTAGAACGGCTCGGCACTGCTCCTGAAACAGAGGATAGCCAGCGCTGAGGGCAACAAGGTCATCATCCCTGCGCCGATGACGGCCAGTGGCAGAGTTCGCAAACGTGGCAACCAAAGAAGCTGAATCGGAAGGAAAGTCAGCAAAACTGCACTCAGGCAATACCATGTCCTCACGCTCGAATGAGTGAGAATGTCAAATCGCTCAAGGCCAGGCGGAGCAGAGGAAGCTGCGGTAATAATAAACGCCAGGAAAAGAATGCTGATGCTTGTCGCAGCCAAAACCACAACAGCAGAGCGAAACCGAGTTAGTGCAGGAAATCGGTGACCCAAAAAGCGGGAGGCCAATCCTGATGCAACAAGCAGGGCGCCGAGGATTGGTGCAATGTCATCAATGATCCCGGTCATGTTCACGGCGAGTTCGTTGGAGTTGGGCGAACTTTGCATTCGTTCCGCCCTTGTTTAGATATCCCGGCGGTTATTGGCGAGGGGTTTCTTGTTTCCGCGTTCCCGAGACCATCTTTCCCAACAGGTTCGGGAGAAGGTAACGGATGCTTGATTGCCACGCCGCCACGAGGGAAACCGCGTCGGCTGCTACGAAGAAACCGTCGCCGGGCGGGACGGCGGATTTCTCGACCTGTGAGTTTTCATGAGGTCATTCCGAAGAATTTCTCCTGGCATCTGGGTTTTCAGGGGTGATTTGCCTTGGGAGGAGGACGAAATGGGACGGCGCGCCCACCCAGCCGGGGGGCTTGCCCGGGCGAGGAAGATCGCCATCATGCGGCCCGCCGATTTTCCCATGAGACATCTGTTGATTTCCCTGCTATTGACCGCTCAGTCAGTCCTTCCCGCCGCCGAGGTGGTGAAGGCGGCGGCGGGTTCCTATCTGAACGGTCTGCCTGAAGGCGCGAAAGGGCCGCCGGAGATGATTTACAAGACGGACGAGGTGAAAGGTCCGATGCCGACGAACGACTGGTGGAGTTCGCTGGCGTGGGTGCCGCTCTCCGAGGCGATGTTTCCGCATCCGCTGGCGGTGAAGGCGGTGGAGGGCGGATTGCGGGTGTGGTATCCGGGATCGGCCATCGCCGCGGGCGAAGCGGCGATCATGGGCGGGGGTAGCGAGGATCTGGTGCTCGGCCACTCGGCGGTGGCGAAATTTTCCGAAGCTCGGGTGGCGGGGTGGAGCGATTGGTTTGTGACCGCGCAGATGGGCGACAGCGCGAAGGGCATGCGGCTGACATTCGGCCACGGCTCTCCCTTCGTCTTTGCCGAATACGCGGGTGGCGGGCCGGTGGTGACGCTGAATCAGGAGGCGGTGCTTTTTCACGGCGGTGAGAATGACGCGACACTCGGCGTGAAAATGGGCGCACGGTATTACGGACTGTTCGCGCCTGCCGGTTCGACGTGGAAAGGAATCGGGACGAACACGCTGAGGGCGGAGACGAAGGGGAAGACGTATTTTTCCATCGCCCTGCTGCCGGATGGTTCGACGGAGACCTTCGAGTTGTTCCGCAGCCGGGCGCATGCGCATGTCACGGATTCCAAAGTGTCGTGGCGCTATGAGGCGAAATCGGCGGCGGTGAAAACAGCCTTCGAGGTCACGACCCGCGCCCGTGAAGGATCGGAAACCGCGACGCTGCTCGCCCTCTATCCGCACCAGTGGCGGAATACGGATGCGGAACTGACGGGCAAGACCTACGACAGCGTGCGCGGGCCGATGAAGCTCGCGGACGGCTCGAACTTCACCACTACCGCCACGCTCCCGGCCGTGTTGCCATCGCTGCCGCTGACCGCAAGTGTGGACAAGGCGGTGCTGCGGGAGAACCTCGCGCTGGATCTGAAAGACCCGCCGCAGCTGACAGGAGACACTTACTGGCT
Source organism: Verrucomicrobiota bacterium (assembly GCA_040388015.1). GTDB lineage: Bacteria > Verrucomicrobiota > Verrucomicrobiia > Verrucomicrobiales > Akkermansiaceae > Luteolibacter. The sequence continues at coordinate 170,221 of JAZKCQ010000011.1, forward strand.
CGGCAAGCAACTGGGCAAATGGGCGACGATGATCCCGCTCGCCGAGCAAGCCGGCGACACGGCGGCGGTGGCTGAATGCACCACCCGCATCCGCACGGCGATGGAGAATTTTCTCACCGCCACCGATGCGTCCGGCAAGGCCAAGGCGGCGGACAAAGGCGTCTTCGCCTACGAGCCGAAGTGGGGGACGCTCATCGGCTACCCCGCGAGCTACGGCAGCGATCAGGAGCTGAACGACCACCACTTCCACTACGGCTATTTCCTGCGTGCCGCCGGCGAACTCGCGAGGCGCGATCCCGCGTGGGCCGCGAAGTGGAAGGAAATGCTCGCACCGCTAACAAGAGATGTCGTTTCCACGGATCGGGCGGACAAGCTGTTTCCCTTCCTGCGCTGCTTCGATCCCTACGCCGGTCACTCCTGGGCGAGCGGCCATGCGAAGTTCGGCGACGGAAACAACAACGAATCCTCCAGCGAGGCGGCAAACGCGTGGTTCGGTCTGCTGCTGCTGGGCGAGGCGACGGGCGACAAGGCGCTGCGCGATCTGGGGGCGTGGCTTTACGCCACCGAGATTTCCGCGATCGAGGATTACTGGTTCGACGTGCGCGACGACCTGCATCCCGCCACCTACACACCATCGGTCGTCACCATGGTCTGGGGTGGAAAAGGCGCGAACGGGACCTGGTTCAGCGGGAATCCCGAAGCGGTGCACGGCATCAATTTCCTGCCCGTCACCGGAGCTTCCCTCTACCTCGGACGCTGGCCGGAATACGCGGCGAAGAATTATGCGGCGCTGGTGAAGGAAAACCTCGCCGCCGACGCGAAGGACCCGAAAGCCGCCCCGAACGCGGACGGCACCCGTTTCGACCAATGGGCGGAGATCATGTGGATGTACCGCGCCCTATCAGATTCCGCGGAGGCCTGGCGGCTGTGGGAAAAGCGCCCGGCGGATTTCAAACCGGAGGCGGGCAACTCGCTTTCGGAAACGTATGTCTGGCTGAATGCCTTCCGCGATCTCGGGCAGCTGGATCGCAGCGTGACCGCGGATACGCCGTTCGCCGCGGTTTTCAAAAAAGATGGAAAACGGCGGTATGTGGCGTGGAATATCGGCACCGCGCCGCTCACGGTGACATTCAGCGACGGTGCTTCGCTGCTGTGTCCGCCGGGGGTATATGAGATGAAATAATAAGCCACTGCCTCGCTGTCGCGGGGCCGATGAGAGGAGAAAGCAAAGGCGACGGAGGCTCTGTTCTTTCGCTTCCCATCGGCCAGGCGGACAGGAGTGTCCGCACTCCTTAACGGCGGCGGCGGAGCAGGCCTAGCAGCGTGATGCCTCCTAGCAGAGCAGTGGTCGGCTCGGGAACGGCGATGCCGGTGATGAGGAGGTTGTCGATGGAGAGCGCGTTGCCTTCCTTCCAATCGTCGAAACGGAGCGCGACGTAGTTCTGGTTGTTCAATGCCGTGATGGAGGAGAGATCAAACGACACCCGGGTGTAAACGTCCGATGTCGAGACCGCCTGGTTGTTATAAACCGATGTGTTCAAACCACCGGCAAACACCTTGATCGACCCGCTGGCGCCCGTGCTGGTGCCCGTGAACGCGGCATTGTTATCGAGCGCGGTCAGGGCGTATTTCAAATCGAAGGATTGGATGCCTTCCCCGGCATCCAGATTGCCCTTGATGTCGAAGGAGACGACGATGCTGTTGAAATTGAAGGTCGAGAAGGTGATGAAGAATTCGCCATCGTCCGTACTGCCGGACTTCGCCACATCGTCCCATCCCATGCCTTTGCCAGCGATGGCGTTGAGACCTTCCCCGGCATTCGCGTAATCAACCCCCGTCTTCCCATCGAGTTCGATCTCCGCTTTTTGCTGATACAGAATTCCCGCTCCGGTCGAGGCATTGTGGATGACCTGCACCACCTGCGAAGGCAGCGTGGGGTGGTCGTTGAAATCCCAGAAAGCGATCGTCGTGGCGTGGGAGATGCCGGACAGGGCGGCGAAAACGCCACTGACAAGGAGGGAGGAGGTGGAGGGCGTCATGAGGTTTTTTGGGGAACGTGGGGGAACGAGTTTTCCCGCTACTGGATTTCTGTTGTGGATGTTTCAGGCAATTCCAAGCGCCCGGAATAATTCTGGAATTCCGGCTCACGATGAGATAATAAAAGCATCCCCTATGAGATTCGCCCGATCCTGCGAATTCACGAAACCCCGGACCTTTCCCCGCAGCCGGTCTGACGCAGGCCGTCCCTCGAAGCAAAGGTTCCCGGAGGAAGAGAAAACGCCGCGCTCATCGATCGCTTGCCGCCACCTGGTACTCCCCCGTGCAATAGCCGGGCGGGGAGCGGTCCTTGCAGCGCTGGCGACTTCGCTCGGGCTGCTTTTTCCCGGTTGTGCGCCCGCATCCCGCCCTTCCTCACTTCGCTGTCCGGATGATCCGGCTGCGGCGGCATCTCCCGAGGGCGATCCTGATTTTTCGCCTTTCAACCCGATGCCGAAATCCCGGGTGGGATCGATCCCCTGCCCCGGGCCGCTGACCTTCTACGCGACGGCCGATCCCACGAAACTCGGCCAGCACTCATACGCCGGCTCTTTAGTCGGAGGAGAAACGGAACTCGAAAGAGGCATCGTCTACACCCTCCACGGCGGATTCATCGATATCGCCCATGTCAGGAAGGCGGCGGACTGGACGGCCTATCATCACCTGCGTTTCCGCCATGCCTTGCGGAACGACTGGCGATGCGTTGTCCTGCCCAGCAAGGAGGGATCGCTCTTCAAGGTCCGTTTCAACCATCCCACAGGCTGGCGGACATGGTCGCCGGCAGAAAGGGAGAAGGTTGCCGACGAACTGTCGATCCGTCTGGCCCAGCGGCTGGCCATCACCCAGACGACGTGGCATGAACTCGCGACATGGTTCGGCTACTCATCCACTTCCTATCCGGAACGGCCGTCCGCACTGACCTACGATGACATGACCTCGCACCTGCTAGGAGCGAAGGTGGCTGGACTGGCTCTCCATGATCCCGCACACGACTACAACACGGCGGTGACCCATTTCCTCAAACGGGAGCTCGACCGGCTCGGCGCGGTCCCGCCGGATCAAACCTTGAAAGCGCTGGGCATGGTGGAAAACCAGTGGTGGAGCAACGGGTTCGTGATCCGGAGACAGCTGGACATCGGAGAGAAGGACGGGACCATCAGGCCGTGGATCGTACCCGGCTACCCCGACGGCGGGACGGCGGCGGGATTTCCCTTTGTCATGCCCTCCCTGAAAGAGGTGGCGGGTCATGACATGAGCCGGTTCGAGCACGTCGAGATCGAGCCTCGCATGAGGGCCTGGGGGCTGATGCGGAAGATGCTGCCGGGCAGCCCGGCCCGCTGCGATCCGGCCCGGGATTTCCCGCTGCTCATGCGCTACATCCGCCTGGATGAAGGCAGTCCCTAGCAGAAGTCGGGTTTTTCTTGGCTGGATGGCCGTCCGTGATACGACAGGCCCATGAGCGAAACCGCAGCACGCATCCCGGAAGACATCAAGAACGCCATGAGGGCCAAGGACACGACGGCTCTCAACGCCCTCCGCGCCTTGAAAAGCGCGCTGACCAACGCCGCCATCGAAAAAGGCGGTCTCGGCACCGAGCTGGAGGAATCCGAGGTCCTCGCCGTGGTGCGGAAGCAGCTCAAGCAGCGCGTGGACTCGTGCGAACAGTTTGAAAATGCCGGCCGCCCGGAACTCGCCGCCACGGAGAAGACGGAGATCGAAATCCTTTCCCGCTATCTCCCCGCCGCGCTGACGGAGGAGCAGCTCACGGCCATCATCGAGCAAGCCGTGACGGAAACCGGAGCCACCGGCAAGGCGGACATGGGCAAGGTGATGAAGCGTTCCCAGGAACTCGCGGAGGGCCGGGCCGATGGGAAACTCCTCTCCGCCGCGGTGATGAAACGGCTTTCCTGAACACGCTGGCGGCACGCCGGGAGGATCCCCTTCCCGGCGATGGGTCTGCCCCCCATCATCTTTTCACTGGCGGCGCCTTCATCGGCGTGCTAGAAAAACGGTCCGTGATTTTCCCGAATTTCCGGGATCACCACGTTTCGAAAACCCATGAAAACGAACCTGGCAGATCGTTCTTCCGGCAGGGCCGCCACATTGGCGGCGGCATTGGCCCTCTCAGCGGCGGCGGCAGGCAACGGCACCGCCCAATCCTGGCTTGATGGCGAACACGGGCTCGGCGAATGGGGCGGCAGGCGCGATGCGCTGGAGAGCGAGGGATTCTCACTGACCGGAAGCTACGAGGGGAACATCGCGGGAAACGTCTCCGGCGGATACGGCCGCGGCTGGGCCTATGCCGACAACTGGGACCTGACCTTCAACTTCGACCTCGAAAAACTCGCGGGCTGGCGCGGCGCGACCTTCCGCATCGAAGGAGTCGACCGCAACGGCTCGAATCTATCCGCGGACGAGGTGGGGAATTTCTACACCATCCAACAGGTTTTCGGCGGCAACACGTTTTTGTTATACGGGGTGACGCTCGAACAGAAATTCTGGGATGACAAGGCGTCGGTCAAGATCGGGAGGTTCGCGATGAACGAGATCTTCGCCTCCACGCCGATCTACTGGCTTTACATGAACAACGGTTTCGACGGCAGCCCGAAGTCGCTGTTCTCCACGGGCGCCTTCACCGCCTATCCGGGCACCAGCTGGGCGGCCAGGCTGGAAGTGAAGCCGACTGAGGAAACACGCTTCCTGCTCGGACTGTTCCAGGTTTCCGACCGCACCTACACGCCGACGGAACACGGGGTGAACTTCGACATCCGGGGCGAGGACGGATACACGGTGGTGGGCCAGTGGCAGTGGAACCCCGAATTCCGCAAGCGCCCGGTGGACAGTTCCGGCGGCAAGGGCACGGAGATGAAAGGCCTGCCGGGCCATTACTGGACGGGTGCCTACATCTCGGATTGGGATTTCGCGAAATGGGACGGCAGCGGCTCGCGGACCACGGACTACGGCCTCTATTTCCACGCCGACCAGATGATCTGGCAGGAAAGTCCGGGCAGCGACGAGGGATTGATCCTGTGGGCGGCTTATGTCTATCAGCCGAATGACGACGTGCAGCTCATCCCCTACGAGATCAGCGGCGGCGCGGTCTACAAGGGACTCGTGTCCTCCCGTCCCGATGACCAGCTCATCTTCGGCGCGCTCCACGGCTGGTTCAGCGACGACTATCAACGCAGCGTCCGCTTGGCCGGCGACGGCTCACCCAAGACAGAATCCGTTCTGGAACTCGGCTACCGGTTCCAGCTCACGGAGTTCGCCTACGTGATGCCCGAGTTCCAATACATCATTCATCCGGGAGGCACGGGGGATCTGGAGAACGCCTTCGTCTGGGGCCTGAGGGTCGGAGTGACGTTCTAGCAGGTTGATTCTCGTTCGTAGTTCAATCGTGAAGGTAGGTCTTCGGACGGTAGAACCACGCGAACGGGATGAATAACACGGTCGTCGCCAGCACCAGCCAGGTGAAGAAACGGAAGTAGGCGGCTCCCTCAAGCTTGCTCTGGCCTCCGGAAAACTCGGTGCGCGTGAAGCCTGCTTCGACGGGAGCTTCCTTGATGCCCAGCTCCGCCTTCCGGCGGCCCAGCCAGGTGCCGGTGGCAGGCTGGGAATTGCCGCTTACTTTTTCGATGATGACGCCGATGTCCCACTGGGTTTTGCCAGATCGATCCGGCCCCGCGCTGGTGATGCGGGCATGGGAGGAATCGATGAGATCATAAACCAGCGGATTTCCCCACAGATCCTTCAACTCCTCCATCAGTCCACGTCCCTCTTCCTTTGATGGCAGACGGTCTTTGGATACGGCCTCGATTCGGTCGGCAGCAGTGAAGAAGATCGAACGGCCCGGGATTTCCACCGACTCCAGGCGGCCTTGAGCGCAACGTGCGACAAGGTCGTCATCCGAGGGCACGCCATCATATCCCGGGAGCACGATGGTGCGGGGAGAGGTCTGCCAGTCCGGCGGAAGTTTGGCGGTGGCCTGCTCGAACTGAATTTCCGCTGACGAGGGAATCCCGATGAAATGATTCACCTGTGCCGTAAACTGGTTGCCACCCCAGACGGAGAGCCAGAACAACGACATGACCCAGGATTTCATGGCTTTCGGGGCCTGCGTGTAGGCGAACTCCAAACCGACGATGGCCACCATGACTTCCGCCGCGGTGATGATGAAAAATGCCGCCATCTGCCAGCCGATGGACGGGCGCTGGCCGGCATCGATCCAAGTCTGCACCAAAGTGGTCAGACCGAACGAAGCCGCCATCAGGATCATGCCGAACCCGATCTTGCGCAGCGGAGTCAGGGGAAAAATCCTGTTGATGAATGGATAGATGACGAACGTGAACAGCGGAATGAAGGTAAGGATCAGGATCGGATTGATCGCCTGGATCTGGGACTCCAGCCAGGTCACGCCGAGAAATTTCAGATTCATCTGCTCCGCCTGGAGAACCCACGACGAACCGGTCTGATCATAGAGCGACCAGAACACCGCGATGAAGGTGAAAAGCGGAATCAGTTTCCCCAAGGCGATGATGCCGTCGCGGGAGAAGGCCTCCTTGAAAAAGCCGATGCCCGACGGCGGGATGTGTACGAAACTGTTCCGCCCGAGCCAGAACATGAAGGTCGCGATGGCCATCAGCACCCCAGGAACACCAAACGCCCAATGCGGTCCGTACCACTTCAGGAGCCACGGAGTCAGAAGCGTGGAGAAAAAGGAGCCGAAGTTGATGGAGAAGTAGAACCAGTTGTAAATCCGCGTGATGAGATGCTGGTTCTTTTTCCCGAACTGGTCGCCGACATGCGCTGAGACACAGGGCTTGATCCCGCCGGAGCCCAGGCAGATGAGCAGCAGTCCGGAAAACAACCACCACGGGGAATTCCCGAACGACCCCATGCACGCGAGCGCGGCATGGCCGATGCAGTAGACGATGGAAAGCCAGAGGATGGTCCGGTATTTCCCGAGGAAGATGTCCGCGATCAGCGCGCCTAACAATGGCGTGAAATACACCCAGCTCGCGAACTGGTGGTAGTACTCGACCGCTTGGTTTCCGGTGAGCTGGCGTCCGCCGGAGCCATCCATGAAATGCAGGTATTGCACCATGAATACGACGAGGATCGTTCGCATGCCGTAGAACGAGAACCGCTCGGCCGCCTCGTTTCCGATGATGTAGGGAATGCCCGGAGGCATCGTGTCGGTCTCTATCGGCGCGGTGCGGTGGGACATGGTTGGCGGTTCTATTGCTCGGTCACTTCACGAAAGACGTTTTCCAACTCCGCGACGATGCCGGGCCAGCAGAGGCTTTCCGCGGTCTGCCGCGCTCCGGTCGAGAGCCTGGCGCGGAGCGCGGGATCCAGCAGCGACTCGGCGGCATCGAGAAACGCGGCTTCATCGCCCTTTTTCACCTTGCGCAGGTTCACACCATCGACGCCATGCCAGGCGGCGGCGGCGTAGTCGTAGCCGAGAGTGGCGAGTCCGCTGGCCATGCCTTCGATCAGGACGTTTCCGAAGGTCTCCGTCTCGCTGGGGAAAAGCATGATGTCCGCGGAGGCGTAGCAGGCGGCGAGTTCGGCACCTAGCAGATACCCCGGAAATTCGACCTCGGGGTGATCGCGCTTCAGTTTGGCGCGCGCCGGGCCGTCGCCCACAACGATGCAGACCATGTCCGGACAGGACCGCCGCATGCGCGTGAAGGCGCGGATCGCGAGACCGATGTTTTTTTCCGTAGATACCCGTCCCACCACCAAGGCCACGGGTGAAGCACCTTTCGCGCCGAATTTGCGGCGGAGTTCCTCACTGCGCTTTCCGGGCGCGAACAGGGCGGTGTCCACCCCGCGGCCGAGCACGCCGACTTTGGTGAATCCGGAGCGCACCAGCTTGTCGCGGGCGTCAGGCGACGGGACAAGCGTGCGGTGAAGCCGTTCGTGAAACCATTTTTGATAGAGCCAGACCTGCCGGCCGACCCAGTCCACGCCGTATTTCTGGAGATACTCGCGGAAATTCGTGTGAAAACCGCCGACCACGGGAATCCCCAGCCGGATCGCGGCGGCGGCGGCGGAAAATCCGAGCGGCGTCTCGATGGCGACATACACGACGTCCGGCCTGTTCTTCCGCCACCGGCGGCGCAGTTCGCCGGGCCAGGGTGCTCCGACCTTGATCTCCCAATAACCGGGCAGCGGCCAGGACAACACGGTCGTTTCCCCCGCGGCATGAGCACGGCCGGAGCGGATGATTTCCACCCGGTGGCCACGGTCGCGCAGGCCCGAGCAAAGGCGGCCTAGCGAAAAGGCGACACCATTGACATCGGGGACGTAGGTATCCGTGACGACTTCGATCCAAAGTGGCTTTCCGCCTGACGCTGTGTGCTGCTCGTTCAACCTGGATTCGATTTGCGGGCGGCTTTCACCCAGAGTTTTTTCATTAGCGATACCGTCTTCAAATGCCAGGCGCGGTTGTCGGCGGAGGCCCTGCCGGATGAAAGAATGCCGATCACCTTGAGCGCCGTCGTGAACTCACCGGTGGCCGGATTCAAGTAACGAGGGTATTTCATCAAGGCACCGCAGACAAGCTCTTCCAAGCTGAGGCGGCGCTGGCGGCGCGGACATGCCAGGCGATCGGTGGTCAGCCCCCACCCGGCGTAGAACGGCATTCCGTAGGTTACGACGGGGACCTCCCGGATGAGCGCCTCGAATCCCACGGTCGAGGTCATCGTGTGGACCTCGTCACAGACATCGAGCCAGTCGAGGACATTTCCTTCCGTCACCGCGAGATCGGAAGCTTCGGAAAAACCGCCGGGCATGACGCTGCCGTGGCGGGCACCGGCGACGAGGTCAGGGTGGGCCTTGAAAATGAGGAATGCGTCCGGCTCGGCAGCACGCACACGGCGGAGCAATTCGATGTTCGATTTCACATCGGGGCTGCCGAACGCGATGGAGGCATCCGCCTCGACCTGGCCGGGAACGAGGATGACCTTGCGGCCCCGGACGAGGTTCTGGTCGAGCATGACGCGATTCCCCGCCAGATTGTATTTCGTAAGGCGTTTCTCGCGCAACTGGCGGATGAGTTCCCCGGCTTCCAAGAGATCGGAGGAACCGAATCCTTGATTGAGAAGGTTTTCCAAATCCGAAGAAGCGCCGCCGTCGAAGTAAATGCCGGTGCGGTCCAGCACCCATGAATAAGGGAAATTGAATGCGGCACCGAGACCTTTCGAGCGGATGAAACCATCCTCCACGCGAATGGCGCGGTCTCTGAGGTTTTCCGGAATCTCGGGGCGCCGCCCCCAGACGAGAAGCTTGGATTGCAGCTCCGAGAGGAAAGGATCCGCTGCGGACATGGAGCCGACCTGCTCAAGGCGACCCGCCGGACTGCGGACATAATCGGGCACGATCTTCCGCTGCCATGGCGAAAATCCGACAGTCACCGAGCAGCCGCGGTTGCGCCGGAACATTTCTTTTTGAAGCGCGAGATGCTCCAGGATTTCTCCGAAGCCACATGGGTCGAAGGTGTCCGGATCGAAGTAGTGGCTGTAGCGGAGGTAGGCGGCGGCGAACAAATGCGTGAGCGCGACCGGTTTCAAGGAGACACCCGGCGCACGATCCTCCGTCAAACCGCGGCCTGAGAAAAACGGACGCCCGTAAGTGATCACCTTTTTCCCGTGAATCAGCGCTTCCATGCCCATCAAAGAACTTCCGACCATGACGGTGTGGCAGAAGGAAAAGCACTGGGCGGGAGAAAGATCCGGCGATAGCAGCTTCACCCGCGAATCTCCCAGCAGCGCCGGCGAGAAGCACGAATGCTTTTTCCGGAACAGGTGATCCGGATGCGACCTGACGTAAACCGGCTCTCCCTGACATTGGTCCAAGGCCTCGGCCAGCATGCGGTCGAAATCCCCGGTCGCCAGGCCTCCATGCCGGATGGCTGCATCTCCGCGGGATTGATCGACGACCAAGGTCCCCTGCTCGTCCGGAAGCGGCTCGTCCCGGTATTCGCCGGGAAACCAGTTGTATTTCGAGGCTCCGATTTCTCGGAAACGAGCCATCAGCCGTCCGGGGTCACCAACATCGCCAGCATTCATCCAGCCGACCGGCTCACCGCATTCCAGCGAGACGAGCAGATCGGATTTCCCTTTCGCATCGTAGTGAATCCCTTGGGAATCAGCAATCAGACCATACACCGCACCGCCATGGCCGGGCCGGATCGAACGGACAAACGAGTCCTCCAGCAAGAGGAGACGCCCGCGAGAGTCCTTTGCCGAAAGTCCGCTGGGACGATAACCCCAGCCGACGCGGACGCGCTCCATGGGAGGGCAATTCCTCTCCAAAAAGGCAGGAAGAAGCGGATGACGCAGGACCTTGCGGTAGATCCATGCGGCTTCGCCCTGCGCTTGTTGATTCATCTGCCGTTAGCTTCCGCGGTCGGCAAGTGAATTGTCAACTCCGGGAATCCTTCCCGCACCCGTTGCAAAGTGTTCGGAAATTCCAGAAAATGCTTGGAAACACGGGCTCCGCATTCGGAAAACCCGTCCGGCGAAAGGCGAAATGCACGTCCCCGCACAAATGGAGATCGTCAATCTGCCGGGCTTGACATGCCCCCCAAAAACATCTTCATGGGCTCGGCCCCAACGGTTCACCGGTTGCGCGCGTATTGTTGAAATTCCGCAAGTTATCCCACCTTTCCCATGACCAAGTTTCCAGTGCGTTTTCTCGGGTTTCTTTGCTTCGCGTTAATTCCATCCTGCGCCTACATGTCCCAAACCGGCCCCCAGAAAGGGCGGATCGAAGGAGGGGAGCAGGCCTATCAGTTGATTCCGGTGAATTCGCGCGCCGACCTCCCGACTTCAGGACGCAGTTACGGCTCCGCGCAAAAGCCTCCGGTGGTCAAAGGCAACGGTTACTCCGACAAGGTCCGGGAGCGTGACGTACTGCGCTTCATCATCACCGACGTCTCGGAGCTGAGCCCTTTCTTCACGAATGGAACACCGTTCAACTATGGCCCGGTGGAGGTACCTCAGGATGGACGGGTGAGCCTTCCTTATGTGGGGGAAATGCAGGTCATCAATCAGACCCTCGCCCAGATCTCCTCCGAGCTGAATGAAAAGCTCAAGCCTGTCTCCAGCAGCGCCCAGGCCGGCGTCACCCGCGCGAGCCGGATGCCGCACACCGCCAATGTCCTCGGAGAAGTCAAAACCCCCGGACCTGTTCCGTTGGAACGCCAGAATATCAGCTCGTTGGACCTTCTCGCCGCTTCCGGAGGCCCGCGTGAGGCCGAGCATCTTTATAAATACACGCTGCGCCGCAACAATCAGGATTACACCTTCGACTATCAGGGATTCCGCCAGCAACCGTTCCCCATCGAAGAGAATGACCTGCTGACCGTCTCCAGCGACATGTCCAACCGCTTTTACGTCATGGGAGCGATCAACAAGCCGGTCGTGGTGCCGTTCCCGGTTCCCGCCCCAAGCCTTGCCGACGCACTCGGAGCGGCCGCCGGACTTGACGAGCGCCGCTCGGATCCGTCCGGTGTCTTCATTTTTCGAAAAGGCAACCCGGACCAGGTCTACACCATCAATCTGAAGGATCCCGCGTCAATGCTCCTCACCTCGCGCTTCGCCCTTCGCGGCGAGGACATCGTTTACGTGACGGAAGCGCCGCTCGTACGTTGGAGCCGCTTGATCCAACAGATCATTCCGATCACCCAGCTCACGCAGTCGGCTTATTACCTGAACCGGATCAACAATGAATAACAACGCCATTCGCACGGCCTTGAAGATCCGGCTTCACCACGTCCTGATCGCATGCCTCCTCATCTCAGGATGCCTGCCTGCCCCGCAGACAGGCCCGCAGCCCGGATCATCGGTGAGACGGCAGGTCGCCCAACACCAGAAACCCGAAGCCCCCCGGCTGAAACGACTGGCGAACGGACACTACAAGGTCCGCAAGCCCTGGACCGTCGATATCGGCGGCCGACGCTGGCTGGTTCCCGCAGGATACACTTCCAACGGCATCACCGCTCCCGCCCGCGTCAAGGCCTCCCTCGGAGACGGCGTCGATCACCCGGAAACCTGGGCAGCCGTTTTTCATGACTGGCTTTTCACTCAAAAAGGCCTCACCCGCGCCCAAGCGGACCGGATTTTTCACGAGCTCCTGATCGCCTATGGCGTTCCTGCGGGCAAGGCAGGACTCATGCACACCATCGTATCGGCTTATTCGGTTTCAAAAGGCATCCGCTGAAACCCCGCGTCGCCCTTCAAAAGCCATGTCCACTCCCATTCCGCTTCCAAAACGCTCGGCTTGGGCAAGCCAGGTGCTGGTGATCAAGGCGCTTTTCAAAAGGGAGATCACCACCCGCTTCGGCGAATATCAGCTCGGGTTCTTCTGGATGCTGCTTGAACCCCTGCTCAGCGTGCTCGTCATCGGGTTTCTCGTGGGCTCGTTCGGAGGACGCGCCGTGCCGGAAATCCCCTATCCGTTTTTCGTGCTCAACGGAAAACTGCTGCTCAACCTCTTCACCGGCCCCCTCAGCAGCAGCATGAACGCCATGAAGGCCAACCGGGGGCTGATGATCTATCCGAACGTCCGCGCGCTCGATCCCTTCATCGCCCGCTTCGTTTATGAACTGATCACCACGTTGTTCTCCTTCACCATTTTCTGCGTGGTCGGAATGTGGATGGGCATCCAGGTCTCCCTCGGCAGCCTCGACAACCTCGCCGCCTGCTATCTCATCACCTGGCTGATGGGCTGCGGACTCGGCCTCATCCTCGCCGTCGCCAGCGCGCACTACAAGGAGGTGGAGAAAATCGTCGATGTGATCCTCAGCCCGCTGATGTTCGTCTCCGCAGTGATGTTCCCGATTTCGGCTCTGCCGACAAGTCTTCAGAACATCCTGCTGTTCAATCCGCTCGTACACGTGATCGAACTGAGCCGTAAAGCCCTTTTCCCGTTCTACTACGCCGAAGGAGCGGATCTTTTCTTTCCATTCGCGGTCGCGATCGTGGTCGTCGCGCTGGGACTGATGCTCTTCCACAGCAACCGGAATTTCCTGAGCCAGCAAACATGATCGAGCTTAGAAACGTTTCAAAAGCCTATCCCGTCAACGATGGCCTCCGCCACGTGCTGCGGGATGTGTCGCTGGTCATCCCGGACGGCACCAACATCGCCGTGCTCGGGCCGAACGGGGCGGGAAAATCCACCTTCCTGCGCCTCATCGGCGGAGCTGAAGACGCGGACAGCGGAACGATCATCACCGATTCCGACATTTCCTGGCCGCTAGGACTCAATACCGGCTTCCAAGGCTCCCTCACCGGCCGTCAGAACGTCCTTTTCGTCTGCCAGATCAACGGCTTCACCCCTCACGCGATCCGCAATGTGACCAACCAGGTCATCGCTTTCGCGGAAATCGGCGAGTACTTCGACATGCCCGTCAACACCTACTCCTCGGGCATGCGCGCCCGGCTGAGCTTCGGTCTCTCGATGAGTTTCAAATTCGACATCTATCTGATCGACGAGCTCACCTCCGTGGGAGACATGATTTTCAGGGCGAAAGCCAAAGCCGCCTTCGACAAGATCCGCAAGCGGGCCTCGCTGATCTTCGTCTCCCACAATCTCAACACGTTGCGGCAGTCCTGCGACTCCGCCCTTTTCCTGCGCGAAGGCATGGCGGATTTTTATCCCGACATCAACGAAGGCATCTACGCCTACAAGCTGTATATCCGCGCCCAGCGCGACACCCAGGATCCCAAACAAATCCAGAGGGCTGCGAAGAAAGCCGCACGCCGCCACGCGCGTCGCGTGTTGCGCGGACTTGAACTTCCCGAAACCCCGCCTGAAGACAACCTTGATTCAAACCGATGAGCGCTACTTACATTCATACGAAACGAAAAGCCGGCTTCTCGGTACTGATCCTGCGGTTTCTGGCCATCCTCTACTTCCTGGCGCTTGCGGCTTCCGTCGTCTATCTCTGGGTTTGCACCCAGAATCGCTTCATCAGCACCGCGGAGTTCAAGGTTTCCCAGCAGAGCCTGTCAGGAAGCGAGGTGGGCATTCCGCAATTCGCATTGACCGGTCTCAGCGACGCCGGATCAGTCGACTCGCAGATCGTCATCGGCTATGTCAATTCCTCGGATCTTCTTCTCTCGCTGGAAAGGGAATACAACCTGATCGAGCACTATCAGGCACCCAGGATCGATTTCGTCTTCCGCCTCAAACATGACGCCAACCTGGAGCAGCGGCTGGAATATTACCGTTCCAGAATCCTCGCCCACTACGACAAGGAAACCGGCATGACCGTCATCACCGTCGACACTTTCGATGCCCGGCTCTCACAGACCATTGCTCAGACCCTCCTCAAACGGTCCGAGGATTACATCAATCACGTCAATCAGACCATCGCCGACCAGCAGCTCCACTTCGTCCATTCCGAGGTCGAAAGAAGCGCGAAAAGAATCGATGACCTGAATGTGGAACTGATCACGCTGCAGAATGAAAACAATTTCATCACTCCGACAGAAACCATTTCCGCCACGCTGAGCACGGTCCAGAAAATGAAGCTCGAGGCTTTCAAAAATCAGGCGGAGCTCGCCACCATCGAACGGGACTCGCCGAATTCCCCGCGGATCGACAATCTCAGGAGCCAGCTCCGCTCGCTTGAGGAATTGATTGCCATCGAGTCCGCCAAGCTTTCCGGCACGGAAAAGGACCGGCTCAACCAGTTGCTCGTCCGCTACAAGCTTCTCGACGGCAAGATGGAGTTCGCCATCCGCCTCCGCGGCGCCGCGGAGAGCATGCTGGAAAAAACGCGTTTGAATGCGATCGCGCGCTCGCGCTTCCTCACCGTCATTCAGAATCCCTATCTGCCGGAAGACGTCGGAATGCCCCGCCGCCCCTATGCCACGGTGACGCTGCTCGTCCTCGGTGGACTCCTGTTCTTCATTTTCCGCGCCATCACGAAATCGATCTTCTCCATGATCTAACCACCGTTCACGCCTCCTTCACGTCAAGCCATCCACAGATCCAACAGCGGTGAAGGAAAAACCTCAGGCCATCCCAAATCCACCCGCTTCTGCGGCGAAGAAGGTCGACATTGGGAAGCGGTTGGCCCGGCTGAAGCGGCACTTGGTAAAAACATTTTTGGGCGGGGCGGATCCCGTCCTTGAAGCACAGGCTGAGGAGCAGGCATTCTGGACCTCCATCCTTACCCGGGAGAAAGAACAGGAATGCCCCGCGCGGTATTTCCGGAAGGAGGCCTTTTCCTTGCGCCGGGCGGAAAATCTGACTGCTGCGGAGGACGTCTGTTCCCGCGGTGTCATGATCCACCCATCGGATCTTGCCCTCGCCATCGAGCATGCTGAAATCGCCAGGGCAGCCAAGGATCAGCCCGCACGCATGGTCCGCTGGCAGCGGGTGCTCGAACTCGCCGGCGATGCGGCTCCCCTTGCCGCATTCCGCAATCTGGCGGATTGTCATCGGCAGCGCGGCAGCTTCGACCTCGCGGAGTCCATCGTCCGCCGAGGACTGGAACTTCATCCCGGCGACTTCGCCCTGATGGAGAAGCTCGCCGACCTCCTCACCGCAAGCGGTTCCTCCAGCAAGGCGCTCGCGGCATGGAGATCGCTCATTGACTCCCATCCGGACAAAGGCCTCTCCATCGCACACCTGCGGATGAGCGGAGTGTTTGCCGAAGAAGGATTAATGGACCGTGCGATGGAAGCACTCCGCGAAGGACTTGGAAGATTTCCGGACTCCGTGGGTTTGCGGACCCGTCTCGCGGAACTCGCCTATCTCCAGGAAAAACCATCAAAGCCGCCGGCATCCAATGAGCACGCCACTCCTCACAGCGTTCATCTGTTCCTAGACCGTTTCGAGCCGCATGGACAAGGAACCCTGTGCTTTCCAACAGGCCACAGCCTCTTCCGGCAACACGTTCCTGCGATGCTGGATTTCGCAAAGACGGTTCCTCCGCCGGATCTCCCAAGACGGCTTCCTGAAGTCGATATCTATGCTGTCTGGGGCACTCCCTCGGGACAAAATCCGGTCATCCGCGAACTCGCCGCAGCGGAAGGCAAGCCCCTGTTGTGCTTGGAGTCGGGATTTCTCAGCTCTCCCGGAATCGAGGGCAAGGACCATCCCGTCCACTCGGTGATCGTTTGCCCGGACCATGTCTATTTCGACACCACGCAGGCGACGGCTTCGGAAAACAGGCTGAATTCGAGCGAATATTCGTTGACCGATGATCAGAAGCTCCGCGCCGAAAAGGTCATCGCTTCCATCGTTTTCCACCGGCTCAGCAAGTTCAACCACGCGCCACGCATCGACCTGCGCCCCCGTTTTCCCGCAGACGGCACCCGGCGGATTCTTCTGATCGACCAGAGAAAACGAGGAGGCTCCATCCACTGGAGTCTCGGCGGACCCGCCACCTTCGAAAGGATGTTGGAAACCGCGCTGGCCATCCCGGATCGTGAAATTCTTGTAAAACTCCATCCGGAGGTCATTTCCGGCAGCCAGGAATCCCACCTTCTTCCATTGCTGCCCGATCCGTTGCCTGGGAACGTCACCCTGATCGATTTCGATGTGAACCCCTTCGATCTGTTTGACGTGGTTGGTGAAGTCTTCGTCTGTACTTCCCAACTCGGCTTCGAGGCAGCCATGGCCGGGAAGGAGGTCCACTGCTTCGCATCTCCCTTCTATGCGGGATGGGGCTTCACGCATGATCGGACTGCAGTTCCGAGAAGAAGGCACCGTCGGACTATCACCGATGTTTTCCATCTGTTCTACATCATCCATTCACGCTACTTCGTCCCCGGCCATGTCGGAGCGGAAATCGAGGACCTGATCAATCACCTCATCACCTCTGCAAGCGAGCCATCACCGGCACCTATCGTCCAGGAAGAGCCCGCGGCCTCTCCCATCGAGCACGATCCGCTCAGGATTCTGATGGTGATTCCCAGCGGGCGATATGGCGCCACCGGCCGCTATCTGCAGAACCTGTCGGTTTCACTCATCCAGCTCGGTTGCCAGGTGATGATTCTCGCCGAAGGCCCCTGTCAGACTCTCGAATCCGGGGTCCGCTGGGTGACTCTTGAATTCGATGGCCTGCGCCTTTCCGGTGCGATCCGAAAGGAAATTGTCAGATTCTCACCGCATTTTGTTTACGAAAACGGGGTGAGATCGCGGTCGCAACGCGCGGCCCTGGAAGCCATGATGTTGACAGGAGCCCGCTTTGCCATGCAATCCGAGGACGACGATGTTCAGGTCCATCAGCAGCGGCAGGGCGAGAAGGCGGCCGAGCACCTGGTCTCGTTGGACAAGCCCCAGTTGACCACTGCGGAAATCACACGATTCCTTCGCACTCATGACTGGAACCACAGTCTCCATATCTTTCTAGACCCTGGGTTCAACCGCTGGATCGAGCCGCTGCTCCGGATCGTCTGCTACCGCATGGCATCGTTGCACACCGCCATCTGGCATCCTTTCGCGGAAAGGCTCGCACGCGAGTATGCCGTGCCGACCCTGGTCGTTCCGCCCGTCGCGTCCGCGGCCGACTTCGAACGCATCCCGCTGACTCCGCAGGAACGTGCGACCGCCCTCTTGCGCCATGGCATCGACCCTTCCCGCGTGGTCCTTTTCATCGGTGGAGCCCTTTACAACTACTCCGGGGAGTACGCCACGTTTCTCGACGCAATGAGCCTCGCGGCAGACAGGACCAACACCCGGTTCGCACTGGTGGTCGCCTCCGGCCGCTCCACCCTTCCGCTAGAGCGCATGGCCGACGAGCGGCTTTCCAACGCCGTTTCATTCACCGACCTCGGCGTGGCGGGGGATGAAATCTACGTCGAGATGCTCAAAGCCTGCGATGTCGTCTGCTCACCGGGTCTGCCTGATACCTTCAACCGCTACCGCCTGCCCTCGCGCCTCATCAAGGCCATGGCCATGGCGAAGCCCATCCTCACCTGCCGCTGCGGCTTCGGTGAGTCTCTGGAAAACGGTGGTAGCGCCTTTCTCATGGATGGTGACGATCCCTCCGACTGGGCCGCAGCCATCGCCATGTCGGGCGACGCGGAAATCCGCTCCAAGGTCGGCATCCGTGGCAGGGAGTTCGCTCTCGAACATTTTGACGTCCTCCGGGTGGCCTCCAAGCTGAAACACCGGTTCGAACAAAGCCTGCGCGAACCTTCGCACGGAGTATCCAGGGGGATCAAGTTTTCCTCGGACAATGAAGTCCACCCCCGTCCAAAGATCCGCCTGCGAAACCGCCATCACTCACCGCTTCAGCCTGCCATCCACGCGCTGGCACTGCGGACCCATCAGCTGGACACGGTGGTGCACCTCGGCTCCGGAAAATGCGATGAGCTGGAAGACTATTGCCGGTTCGGCGCGCGACAGATCGCGCTGCCTGAGGGCTTGTCGGAAGCCATCGAAAACTTCTCTGGAACCATCGCCACCATGGACTTGGAAACCGCGATACCGAATGCCTCCAAGAACTCCGGTCACCTGTTGGTCATCGCGGAGGAAAACGAGCCGGAGGAAATTTTTCTAAAAACTTCGATAGAAGTCCTCCAGCGCTTCCGCTGGATTATTGCCCGCCGAGGGATTACCGCCGCAAACACCTTGGAAACGGCACGTTTCCGCGAGGTCCCGCTGCCAGTGGATCACACCGGAGCGGGGAGGCATTTACTCTTCGAGCAAATCCAACCACCTTCAAGCATCTCTTGATTTCACACAACTCAAGTAGCCAAGAAAAACGCTTACAACATCTCTACAAACCAGCCACGGCTTAAGGAAGCCAAGTTCTCCCGACGGATAGACAGCCATTGCGATTGACGGAAAATCTAATTTCACAATGCTGAATGCGAATGCCTCAGAGACACCCTAGCGACCTAGCCGACTCACGACGCTTGTAACAGCTTTGGAACACTTCGGGTGTGTTTGAATGTGGATTACTGATTGAAACTCAGCCGTTGGATAGTCCTATCAATTTCCTGATACGTCTTCCCCACCTGTAACTTTTTGACGAGCTGAGTTTATCCCTCTGTGCTCTTAAACTTTCAATCTTCTTCTTCAAGCCTACCACCTTTGACTTACACTTTGCCCGGACCCGATCAAGGTCAGCGCGGGATTGATCACGTTCCATGAGCAGTGTTTCCAGTCTTGCATTCATGTGGGGAAGAGTCTCCACGAGTCGATTCTCATCGAAAGTCGCAACAAAATCGGTAACACAGCCATGGGCGAGCATGTTCTGATGCACGAGATGAAGGACATCCCCCCCCTGAACTCTTGATAGAAGCGTCGATGAACCAGGGCTCCTGTTGATTACGTAAACGAAAGGAAAGCTCGCAAATATCCATTCCAGGAACTTTTTCGGACTCGGTTGATCAAATGCAATTTGCGCGAAACTATTGAACTCAAAATAAATAAGGCTCCCATGATCACGCAGAACGTCGATGGAGCTGCGCAAAATCTCGAACTCAAAGCCCTCCACATCTATCTTGACGAAATCCAGCCTCGGATAAGCTAATTCGGCTAACACAGAAGTCAGAGAGCGGGACGCCATTTTGATTCCTCCCGGTGATTCGGTAATGTGCCCGTAAGCAGAATTTTCTTCAAACAGGACAATTCCATCATGAGCTCCGATCGCCACGTTCATTGAATCAACGTTGGCAATTTCGTTTTGGGCGAGGTTCCGACAAAGAAGGGAGTAGATTGTCGGACCAGGCTCAAAAGCGGCGACCCTACCGGCTGAGACCAAACTGGACAGTGCGAGCGTCTTCACACCAATATTGGCACCAATGTCGAAACAGAAGTAATCATCGTGGACGTAACGGTGGCAGAAACTGAGAAACTCCGGCTCGCACTCGTCGCCGATTGACATGAAATATGGATCGTCTTGAGACACCCCTGCTATTGAGGATAGCTTACCGTTAATACGGATTTTTTTGACTACCATGGCTATTTATTAAGTGTGTAACGCTATCCCCAGAAACCGCCTCGCACCGTACGATGGGGAATCATGGATGAGCCAAAATAAAAGCTCGCAATGGTCGCCAAGTCAACACTTCCAGTGCAATGGCTTACAACATTTGAGGAAAACGACTTCTTCTTCAGGATGGATTGGAGACTTCCTAGACAACCACTGGCGGTGCTCCGACCTCATAGGTCAGATCTATCATTCGATTTTTCTGGGGCGAGCAACATTTCCCGCCACATGTATCTGATCGCCGCATTAAAAGTCTGTGAGCACTGAGGGAATTTATGCTTCACCCAACTTCCAGCAAATTCATTGTAGGCGTCTAATTCTTCAACCATCTTTGGTGGCTTCTCCTTCTTTCCCAATCCCGTCGGAACTGCGCCGCCCACCTTGGCAGGCTTTGGCTTGAAATTGGCTGCGATTATATGCCGGGGGCCGTTTCGAAGCGGTCGGTTTTCTTAGAGCGTGTCTGAAAAATAGTTCCAAACGCTTGTTGGGCTGTACATTTTTGTCAGGATCCGGGAGAAACTCGGCATGGCGAGTTATCCAAGCAGTTTGACGGAT
>JAZKCQ010000012.1:0-108509 GCA_040388015.1 Verrucomicrobiota bacterium
CGCGGCTAAAAAAGCGTCAATTGCTCATGAAAACAATCCCTGTTTCCTTTCTTCTCGCAGGAATGCTGCTCCCGGCCCTCGCACTCGCCGAGCCCGAGCAGCCGCCGAAGGATCCTCCGGCGGAGGAGAAGGGCGGGCATCCCGGCCGCCAGAAGCCGTTCATGGAAGCATGGAAAAACGCCGACAAGGACCACGACGGCTTCATCTCGAAGGAGGAATTCGACGCCATGCCCCGCATCCAGAATCTGCCGGAGGAAAAGCGGCAGAACCTCTTCAAGCGCCTCGACAAGGACACCGATGGCAAGCTCAGCCGCGACGAACTCGGCCGCTTCGGGAAGCCCCACGACGGCCCGCCCATGCAGCGCCTGTGGGAGCTCGACACCGACAAGAACGGCGGCATCAGCTTCGAGGAATTCAAGGCCGGCCAGCTTTTCATGAAGCTGCCCCCCGAAAAGCAGGATGCCGTCTTCCACCGCCTGGACACCGATGACGACGGCGTCATCACTCCCAAGGACAAGCCCCAGCCGCCGTTCAAACGCCAGGATGGGAAACGCTCCAAGCATCCCGAAGGCGAGGAGCCCTTCGAACCCGGCATCAACCGCAAGCTCGACACCAATGGCGACGGCGCGCTGTCCTTCGAAGAATTCCGCCAGGGCCCGGCCGTCAAGAACCTCACCGAAGACCAGCAGGAAGATCGCTTCGAAGCCCTCGACCGGAATGACGATCTCAAGATCTCACCCGAAGATTTCCCCGCCCCGCCGCCACCGCCTCCGGCGAAAGACCCCGAGTGAATCGTCGGTCATAAATGGGTTTCTCGATTCGCACGACCCCATGAACCAACCGGAAACAAGGAACGGTGATCTCCGAATCGCCATGCCCATGCAAAGCCAATGACTAGCGACTAGCCTCATTTCATCGACACTTCATGCGCTTCGGTGGATCGGAGTCCACCGCTCCTTGAACCTTTGAATCTCGGCAATTTTAGCCACATACGATACCCCGTAATTCTCCCGATTTTACCCAAATAAAAACCACGGAAGCCTCCCGGCCTCCGTGGTTTTTTGAAATCTGCCCGTTAGCGTCTCACTTCTCTTCCTTGCTGATGAAGGAATAGATCACCGCGCCGAGGATCGCACCGAGGATCGGCGCCACCCAGAACAGCCACAGCTGTTGGACCGCCCAGCCGCCGGCGAAGAGCGCCACACCCGTGCTGCGTGCCGGATTCACCGAGGTATTCGTCACCGGGATGCTGATGAGGTGGATGAGCGTCAGGCCGAGGCCGATGGCCACCGGCGCCAGCCCCTTCGGCGCGCGGCTGTCCGTGGAGCCGAGGATGATGATGAGAAACGCCGCGGTCATCACCACTTCCGCGACCAGCGCCGCCTTCAGCGAGTAGCCGCCCGGCGAGTGCGCGCCATAGCCGTTCGAGGCGAAGCCACCGGCCAGGCTGAAGTCCGCGTTGCCACTCGCGATGATGTAAAGGACCGCCGCCCCGGCGATGCCGCCCAGCACCTGCGAGATGATGTAGCCCGGCAACTGGCTGGACGGGAACCGCCCGCCCACGCACAGCCCCACCGACACGGCGGGGTTCAGATGGCAGCCGGAAATGTGGCCGATGGCGAACGCCATCGTCAGCACCGTGAGGCCGAAGGCGAGGGACACCCCCAGCAGCCCGATGCCCACCTCCGGAAACGCGGCCGCCAGCACGGCGCTGCCACAGCCCCCAAGTACCAGCCAGAATGTCCCGATAAATTCAGCGGCGTATTTTCTCATGATGTGTTTTGTGTGATCCAACTGCCTGATAGCGTCTTTCCCACGCCATCAAACATGCCATGCATCCTGCACGGAAGAGGTCCGGGGTAAATCAAAAAAGCCACCGCGTGACGGGACTGTGACTGTTATCGCCGCTGGTGATGGGTGGGAAATCCCGAGGTGGCAACGCACATGCCCCACAGCACCGACAAGGCTCCGGGCGGCACGAATGGTTAGTTTTTTGTTTTTGGTCGGAAGCTGGCTTTGGGGGTTCTGCTTTGCCCTCCAAGCGTGATTTGAGGAGCCAACGGTAAAGCGGTGAACCGTCGGAATCCTTCTCCCCGGTTTGTTCCCCCACGGATCCAATCATGTTTTGGGATTCAAGTGCGGCACAGGAATTCTTCTCCGCTAGCCCTGACCAAGAAAAATCAAGATCAGCGGCAACGGGCTCGCCCCGGCGAAGCACGGCTTTCATGCCGGGGAGGGTTTGGAAATCCCCGTGGACGCCATCCACCCGATACCCGGGTCCGAGGGCGGTGATGTTTGCCGGGAATCCACCCGTCCTGCCGCCGGTGCCGGGCGAATGAAACGGACGGGCGGGATGGTAAACGGTTCGGGGCTGGCAGCCATCCGTTCGGGATTCCGGGGCAACGGGTCGGGGTTTCGGGCATCCGGTTCTAGGGTGGACAGGGTTAATTTTCAAGGGGTTGGGGGAAATATGGCAAGATAAGGGGGCATGGACGTCTGGTCCCGGCTTGGGGGTCGAGGCTCCCGCCTCTGACGATTCCTGAGCTCTGCCGACGCTTTTCTCCGCCGGGCGGATGAATTTTCACGCCTGCCTTGCCATGGGAAGGCGGCGGGGTATGGTCGCGGGCGAATCTGTCATGACGCCGTTTTTGAGGAAAATCCTGGGGATGAATTGGGTGTTCGTGCTGGTGATGTACGGGCTGCTGATCTTCGGCGTCTTCATGATCGAGAGCGCGGCGCGGCACGTGTCGGTGACGAGGGAGAATCTCGCGACATTCGGCAGCGCGGGAGCGTATTTCGCGGCGAAGCAGAAGACGTTCATCGTCATCGGCAGCATCGCTTACTTCGTCGCGGCGTTTGTGGACTACCGGTGGATCCGCTGGCTGGGGATCCCGTTCTACGTGGTGAGCATGGGGCTGATGATCGTGGCGATGCAGCAGGATGACTCGGTGCACCAGCTGCGGCTGGGCGGGCTTTCCTTCCAGCCGGCGCAGCTGGGTATCACCTCGGGGATCCTTCTGATCGCGTGGCTGGTGCAGGATCTGCCGAAGCTGCACCGGTGGTTCGGCGCGCCGTTCATCCGCATCGGCATCATCGGCGTGGTGGCGGCGGTGCCGTTCCTGATGGTGATGAAGATGGGGGATATGGGATCGGCGCTGGTGTGGATCCCGGTGGCGATCGTGGCGCTGCTTATCGGCGGGATTCCTTTCCGCTATCTGACGTGCATGGCTTTCATCGGTGCGGGGATCATCCCGCTGTTATATTTCGTGGCGCTGCCGCTGGTGTCGAAACGGGGGCCGGAGCGGATCGACGTCTGGCTGCGGATGATGGAGGGCCGGGAGGTGGACATCAGCGGTGATGCGTATGCGCCGCACAATGTCTCGATGGCGGTTGGCAAGGCGGGCTGGAAAGGGATCGGCTGGAATTCCGCCTCGAAGGAGTCGCTGCACGAGAAGGGGTTCATCCCGCGGGAGACGGCGCACAATGACTACATCTTCGCGGTGATCGCGGAGGAGCTGGGATTCCGCGGCAGTCTGCTGCTGCTGACGGCGTTCGCGCTGCTGATGATCCAGGGGCTTTTCATCGCGTTTTACAGCCGGGATGTGTCCGGGCGGCTGCTGGTGTGCCTCGTGGTCGCGTTGTTTTTCGCGCACGTCTTCGAGAGCATCGGCATGTGCGTGCTGATCATGCCGATCACGGGCATCCCGCTGCCGCTGGTCAGCTACTCGGGCACCTTCGTGGTGATCTGCATGTTCCTGCTGGGACTGGTGCAGAGCGTGTGGGTGCACCGGAACTGGAAGCCGGAGATCGCGGTGAAACAGGCGGAAGCGTGATCCAGAAGTGGGGGCGGTCGAGGGCCGGGCGCGGCAAGGTGGCGGTTTGACATGCCGCGCGGTGAGTTCACGCTGCGGGCATCAAAAGGCTGTTCACATTCCTTGTTCCTGCGGCCCGCTCCGGCGAGCTGCTCAAGGCGGCGGGGCTGGCGCTGGCGGGGGCGGTCATCGCCGGCGGCTTCGGGATCCTGCACGACCAGATCACCTACACGATTTCTCCGGAGTATTTCACCCGGATGAAGTTCGACCAGTTCCGTGCCGCGGATTTCGGATTTCCTCCGCGGGTGTTTGTCGCGGAGATCGGATTCCTGGCGACGTGGTGGGTGGGCTTGATCGCGGCTTGGTTTCTGGCGCGGATCGCCTTGCCGAAATTCGGGTCGCCCGCACGGCGGGTGATGACGGCCATGGTGGTGCTCGCCGGAGTCACGGCCGTGTGCGGGGCCTCGGGGTATTGGCTCGGGCCGCGCGTGTTCGAGGCCCGGGACGGCTGGAGCGAGGCGCTGCGGGAGATGGGGGTGACGGACAGAACCGCCTTCTATCAGGTGGCGGGGATCCATCTCGGCAGCTACGCCGGAGCCTTGCTCGGATGGATCGTGATGATGGTGAGGTTTTCAACGGCCGGCCGCGGGCCGCGGGCCTGCTGATGGGAAGTGAAAGGGGGCCGGGCTTCCTCTCTCCGGCTCTTCTTCCGCTGCGGGTTCGGAGACTCGCGGTCCTCGGGAGGTCAGCCGAGCATCTCCATCAGATGTCCGAAGACGTCGGAATTCCGGAGCATGCCGGCGAAGCGGTCGGACTGCGGACCGAGGGCGGAGACGAGCGTGGGATCGGACGTGTGGGTGGTGCCGGTCCAACCGATGCCGGTGCGGTTGCCGGCGAACTGGCCCAGCAATCCTTCCGGTTTGCAGAGCTGCTCGTTCCACTCGATGACCGGATGTTTCTGGAAGATCTCGATGAGCGATTCCGACTCGGCCGGTTTGAGGGTGAAATCGAGGTGCTGTTTGATGAGCTTGGTCAGCGCGTCCGCGTTTCCATCCTTGATCCTGGCCCACTCGGCGAAGAGGCGTTCGTGCGAGGCTTTCATGTTGGCGACGCGGGCGAAGCGCTGGGTGCTTTCGGTGTAGGCGCTGCCCATGCCGTTGAGGCCGGGGTTGGAATTGCCGTGATCGCTGGTGACGACGAGCTGGATGTCGTCGCGTTTTCCGATGAGCGCGAGCACGGCGGCGAGCGTGTCGTCGAAGGCGAGCTGATCCGCTAACAGGGCGCCGATGTCGTTCAGGTGGGCGGCGTGGTCGATGCGCGCGGCTTCGATCTGGAGGAGGAACGGCTTGTCACCGGCGAGGAAACGGGTGAGCGCGGCCTGCGCCATTTCCGTGAGCGTCGGGACGGCGGCGGCCATCGCGGGGTTCTGATCGCGGTCGATGGTGAAGGGGAGATGGCCGCGGGTGAAGGTGCCTAGCAGTTTTTCCTCCTTGGCCGCCAGCAGCGCGTCGCGGTGGCTGACGATGCCGTAGCCCGCCTTTGCGAAGTCGCCGGAGAGGTCGCGCTTGTCCGCGCGGTCCTTGCCGCTAAAGTGACCGGAGCCGCCGCCGAGGATGACATCGACGCGGTCGAGGTACTGCGGGGCGATGTCGTCCTCGTCACCGCGCTTGGAAACGGTGGCGGCGAACCCGGCGGGAGTGGCATGAGTGATGGTCGCCGTGCTGACGAGGCCGATGCGGACACCTTTTTTCCTGAGAATCGCGGCGATGGGAGTGACGTCCCTGCCGTCCGGATCGACGTTGATGCTGCCGTTGTTGACGCGGCGGCCGCCGCCCCAGGCGCTGGAAGCCGCGGCGGAATCGGTGACCATCGAATTCGCGGAGGCGGTGTCCATCAGGCCGCGGGAGGCGGCGCGGTCGTTCATGAGCGACCACCACCGGGTGCCTTGTCGGCGGGTGAGCTGGGAGTAGGCCTCGGCCAGGGTCAGCACGCCGGGGCTCATGCCGTCGGACACCATGAAAATGACGCCACGCACCTTGCCCGCAGGTTTTCCGGAGGGTTCGGCGGAGGCATTGGCACCGGCGAGCACCGTGGCGGCACCGGTCAGCGAGGCCGCCTTGAGCCAGTCCCGGCGGCCGATTTCGGAGCTCTGGGCGGGTTTCGATTTCATGAGGAATTCTTAGCACCGCCCCTGCGGACGGCAAGAACTGGAAACAGTGCGGGGGGAACGTTCCTGTCACCTCAGGCTTGCGCGGATGCTCCGGGTTCTTTAACCATCCGCCCCACATGACGCACGATCCGGACCAACATGCCTCGCTGGGAGCGATGTATTCCGACTATTTCCTCGATTACGCCAGCTACGTCATTCTTGAGCGGGCGGTTCCCCATCTTTTCGACGGCCTCAAGCCGGTCCAGCGCCGCATCCTCCACGCGATGGACGAACTCGACGACGGCCGCTACAACAAGGTCGCGGGGATCGTCGGAAACACAATGAACTACCACCCGCACGGCGACCAGTCCATCGGTGCCGCCATCGTCGGGCTCGGGCAAAAGGATCTGCTCATCGACACCCAGGGAAACTGGGGAAACACCCTCACCGGCGACGGCGCGGCCGCTCCCCGTTACATCGAGGCCCGGCTCACGAAATTCGCCAACGACGTCGTCTTCAACCCGAAAACCACCGACTGGCTCCCCAGCTACGACGGTCGGAGAAAGGAGCCGGACACGCTGCCGGTGAAATTCCCATTGCTGTTAGCGCAAGGTGTCGAGGGCATCGCCGTCGGCCTCGCGTGCAAGGTGCTGCCGCACAATTTCCACGAACTCATCGAGGCCTCCATCGCCGTCCTGCGCGACCAGCCGTTCACACTGGTTCCGGATTTCCCGACCGGCGGCATCATGGACGCTTCCGACTACCGCGACGGCCTCCGTGGCGGGAAAGTCCGCGTCCGCGCCCGCATCTCCACCGAGAAAAAGGGCTTTCTCCGCATCACGGAAATCCCCTTCGGTACCACCACCGGCAATCTGATGGAGTCCATCGTTGCCGCCGCCGACAAAGGGAAGATCAAGATCCAGAAGATCGAGGACAACACCGCCGCCCACGCCGACATCCTCGTCTATCTGCCCGCCGGAGCCGATCCCGAGCAGACCCGCGACGCGCTGTATGCCTTCACCGACAGCGAACTCACCATCTCGCCGAACGCCTGCGTCATCTTCGACGGCAAGCCGGTGTTCATGGGCGTTTCCGAAATCCTCCGCCGCGTCACGCACCACACGCGCGACCTGCTCAAGATGGAGCTGGAAATCAAACTCGGCGAACTCGCCGAGAAATGGCATTTCAGCTCGCTCGAAAAGATCTTCATCGAAAACCGCATCTATCGGGACATCGAGGAATGCGAAACGTGGGAGGCGGTGCTCAAGGCCATCGACGACGGCCTCAAGCCGTTCAAGAAACTCCTCAAGCGCGAGGTCACCGAGGACGATCTCGTTAGACTGACAGAAATCAAGATCAAGCGCATTTCCAAGTTCGACTCCTTCAAGGCCGACGAGGAAATCAGAGGTCTCGAAAAACTCATCGAGGAAACCGATAAAAACCTCCGCAACCTCACCAAGTTCACCATCAAATGGTATGAGGAACTCGCCAAGAAATACGGCAAGGAACGCGAACGCCGTACAGAGATCGCGTCCTTCGACCGCGTGGACCGCATGCAGGTCGTCGCCGCCACCGAGACCCTCTATCTGGACGCCAAGAACGGCTTCGCCGGTTACGGCCTGAAGAAGGATGGCGAGCCCATCGAAAAATGCTCCACCATCGACGACATCATCGCCTTCACCCAGGACGGCAAGATGCGCGTCATAAAGGTCGCGGAAAAAGTTTTTGTCGGCCAGAAACCGCTGCGCGTCGCCATTTTCCGCAAGGACGAGGACCTCATCTACTCAATGATTTATCGGGACGGTCGCGACGGCCCCATCCTCGCCAAGCGCTTCACCGTCGGCGGCATCACCCGCGACAAGGAATACGACCTCACCAAAGGCACGCCCAACAGCCGCATCCTCTACTTCGCCTTCCACAAGACGAACGAGGAAAGCGCCGCCCAGATGTTGTTAGTCCACCTCAAGTCCGGCCTGCGGATGAAAAACCTCATCCGCCCGCTCCACTTCGCCGAGTTCGGCATCAAGAGCCGCTCCAGCGGCGGCAACCTCGTCACCAAACACGGTATCGAGAAAATCATCCGCGCGCCGAAGGACTACGATCCGAATCTGGGAGCGTGATTGCGGAACATGGCCCGGTGTTCCGTGAACTCAGCAGGCCACGGCAGAGTCAAAACGCCTCATGCCATGAACGGGTGACTCGACATCGCGGCAAATCCGGCGTTTTTCCCCCGATTTCGCCCCGAAGATTGACGCTTGGCATTCCTCGTGCACAATCCCGCCGCCGGGCGGAAAATTCGCATCGGCTTTCCCAAATACTGCCATGACTACCATCGCCATCAACGGATTCGGCCGCATCGGCCGCCTTGTCTTCCGTGCCCTCGTCGAACAAGGCCACCTCGGAACCACCTTCAACGTCGTCGCCGTCGGTGACATCGTTCCTGCCGACAACCTCGCCTACCTTCTGAAGTATGACTCCACTCAGGGTCGCTTCGCCGGCACCATTTCCTCGAAGAAGTCCTCCCCTGAGCTGGAAGAAGACGACATCATCATCGTCAACGGCCACGAAATCAAGGTCGTGAGCGCCCGCAGCCCGGAAGGCCTGCCATGGAAAGAGCTCGGCGTGGAAGTCGTCATCGAATCCACCGGCCTCTTCACCGAAGCTGAAAAGGCCAAGGGCCACATCACCGCTGGTGCCAAAAAGGTCATCATCTCCGCTCCTGCGAAGGGCGAGGACGCCACCTTCGTCGTCGGCGTCAACGACGAGCTCTACGACCCAGCGAAGCATCACATCATCTCCAACGCGAGCTGCACCACCAACTGCCTTGCGCCGATCGTTCACGTGCTCCTCAAGGAAGGTTTCGGCATCGCCGAAGGCCTCATGACCACGATCCACTCCTACACCGCGACCCAGAAGACGGTCGATGGTCCTTCCAAGAAGGATTGGAAAGGTGGCCGTTCCGCCGCGATCAACATCATCCCATCGACCACCGGTGCCGCGAAGGCCGTGGCGCTCGTCTGCCCTGAAGTGGCCGGCAAGCTCACCGGCATGGCGTTCCGCGTGCCGACCCCGACCGTTTCCGCTGTCGACCTCACCGTGAAGACCGTCAAGGAAACCTCCCTCAAGGAAATCAAGGCCGCGCTCAAGAACGCGTCCGAGACCTACCTCAAGGGCATCCTCGCCTACACCGAAGACGAAGTGGTCTCCACCGACTTCATCCACGACAAGAGCTCGTCGATCTTCGACGCCGGCTCCTCGATCGAGTTGAACTCGACGTTCTTCAAGCTCGTCAGCTGGTATGACAACGAGTGGGGCTACTCCAACCGCGTCATCGACCTCCTCACGGACGTCGTGAAGAAGGGAATCTGATTTCCTGATTTCAAAAATCTATCCGAAAACGGCGGTCCGCAGGGGCCGCCGTTTTTTTTGGGGGGATCGCCAAGTGATTTTTGAGAACCTGAGTGATTGCCACCCGGCCGTCGATATCCTAGCGTCGAGGCGATGGTGGTGACAAAAACGCTACGGGCCGCGTCAGGCTGGCTTGAACTCGGCCTTGCGGACGAGGCTCTTTACGAACTTCAGTCGTTGCCTCCCGAAGTGCAGATGCTGCGCGGGCCGCTGGAGTTGAAGCTGGCGGCGCAGATGGAACGCGAGCAGTGGAACCCGGCTTCGGAGACAGCGCGGTTGCTTTGCTTGAAAGCGGAGGATGTGCCTGAATTTTTCCTGCGGGCCGCCTACTGCCTGCATGAAACCGGCGATACGCTGGCGGCTTGCAACCAACTCCTGCGAGGCCCGAAGACCTTGTTTGAAATGGCGATCTTCCATTACAACCTCGCCTGTTATCTGTGGACGCTCGGCGAAGGACCGCGGGCGAGAAGCCATCTCAAGCAGGCGATCGAAATGGACGAGACCTATCTCGAATCCGCCAGGGAAGACCGCGATCTGGCCGGGATGAAACTGCCGCTGGCTTGACAGCCGGGAGAGCGGGTGAGAATCAAGGGCCCGTGAAAACCCTGCTCCTCACCATCATGTCCGCCGCCATCACCGCCGCCAGCTCCCTCGCCGGGGGAGAATTCCGCCACGTCGTCTTTTTCAAATTCAAACCTTCCGCCACCCCGGAACAGGTGAAGGAAATCGAAAAGGCCTTCGCCGAGCTGCCGAAGAAAATCCCGACCATCATCGGCTACGAGTGGGGCACCAGCGAAAGCGTGGAGAAACTCAACGACGGCTTCACGCATTGTTTCTTTGTCAGCTTCAAGGACAAGGCCGCGCTCGAAGCCTACATTCCGCACGAGGCGCACAAGGCGTTCGGTGCGAAGCTGAATGGTCTGCTGGAGAAGGCGTTTGTCTTCGACTACACGGCGAAGACGGAGTGATTCTGATTATGGAGCCATGACACTCCTGTCGTGGATGCGAATGAAATGTCTTTGGGAAGAGCTTTGCGCGTTTCAGAGGCTACGCATTCTCCAGCACCACAGGAGTGTGGTGCCTCCTTATTACTCCACGTTCTGCACTTGCTCGCGGATTTTCTCCAGCTCGGTCTTCGCCTCGACGATGGTCTGCGCGATGGACGCGTCGTTGGCCTTGGAGCCGATGGTGTTGAACTCGCGGAAAAGCTCCTGGCAGAGGAAGTCGAGCGCACGTCCCGGCGGTTCGGCGGCGTCGAGATACCCGCGGAATTTCGCGAAGTGGGAATCGAGCCGGGTGATTTCCTCGCTGACATCGCAGCGGTCGGCGAACAGCGCGATCTCCTTGGCCACGCGCTCGTCGGCGGGATCGAGCTCAAGGCCGGCATCGCGGAGGCGTTTCGCTAACAACTCGCGCTGGCGGATCGGCCGGCCGGGGGCTTCCGTGGCGATTTTCTTCGCGAAGGAATCCAGCACACCGAGCCGGGCGAGGAAATCCGACTTGAGATGGTCGCCTTCGCTGGCACGCATCGCGGCAAGTTGGGCCAAGGCATCGGTGAGTGCTGGCTCGATGGCTTGCCATGCGGCTTCCGCGTCGATCTCGCTGTTTCCCGCGGAAATGATGCCGGGTTGCCGCAGGAAATCCGAAGCGGCGGGAAGCACGGGATAGCCGACGGTCCTCCCCAACTCGCCGAACGCCTTGGAAAACGCCAGCGCCAGGGCCGGATCGATCCGGAAGTCTTCGGCGGCTCCTTGCGAGCGTTCGACATTGATGGAAACCTGGATCCTGCCGCGCGAAACGACTCCGAGCACGGCCTTGCGGATGCGGGTATCGAGCTCGTTCAACTCGCGGGGAGCCTGCACGACGACCTCGGCCTGCTTGCGGTTGACGGAGCTGATTTCGACGCTGGCCTGCCATGCGTCGGTCGCCGCCGATCCCCGGCCGAATCCTGTCATTGAATGCATGGACGAGTGATGGGGGAAGGGGAGAAGCGGGGCAAGTTTTCAGTTTCCAGCGGTGGCTTTTGAGATGAGGCTCCCCGCATGGCGAAGGTTTTGGTAGGGCTCTCGGGCGGAGTGGACAGCGCGGTGGCCGCGGCGCTGATGGTGGAGCAGGGCCATGAGGTGGCGGCGGGCTACATGAAGAACTGGGTGAACGACGAGGGCATCCCCGGCGATTGCCCGTGGGAGCAGGACATCGAGGACGGCCGCGCGGTGGCCAAGTCGCTGGGCATCGAGTTCCGGGTGATCGATCTGATCGATTCCTACAAGAACCGGATCGTCGATTATCTGGTGGAAGGCTACCGCTCCGGTGTGACGCCGAACCCGGACGTCTGGTGCAACCGCGAGATGAAATTCGGCGTGTTCCTCGACTACGCGCTTTCACAGGGATTCGAGCATGTCGCCACGGGCCATTACGCGCGTCGGCGGACCCTGTCAGACGGTTCGGCGGCGATCCTGCGCGGGGCGGATCCTAACAAGGATCAGAGTTATTTCCTTTCGCTGATGACCCAGCGCCAGGCGGCGCACGCGCTTTTTCCGACAGGGGAAATGCTCAAGCCGGAAGTCCGCGAGGTCGCGCGGCGTTTCAATCTGCCGGTGGCGGAGAAGAAGGACAGCCAGGGAATTTGTTTTCTCGGTCAGGTCAAGATGAGCGATTTCCTGAGCCACTATGTCGCTGACAATCCGGGCGGCATCGTCGATCTATCAGGCAAGGTTCTGGGCGAGCATCGGGGGCTGCACCTGTACACGCTTGGCCAGCGAAAAGGCCATGGCGTCGCTTCTCCGCGCGACGGAATGGCGTATGTCGTGGTCGGGAAAAATCCGGAAAAGAACCAGTTGATCGTCGGTTGGGATGTGCCGGAGTCCGAGGGCCTTTACACCACCTCGTGCGTGGTCGGAACCATTTCCACGCTGAACGAGCCCTTCGACAGCAGACGCCTGATCGACGCCCAGCCGCGTTATCGGGCGAAGGCGGAACCGGCGGTGCTTGAACCGCTGGAGGAGGGACGGGTGAGGTTGAAATTCCAGCGGCCGCAGCGCGCGATTGCTCCCGGACAAATCTGCGCGTTCTACGATGGCGGGCGGCTCTTGGGCGGCGGTGTTTTCGAAAGCACCGACTGAAGGCTATTTCCCGAACCGATAGACGGTGATCACCGCCGCATGGTCGGAGGGCCAGGCATTGTCCACGACCGGCGAGATGTCGCATCCCCACACTCCGATCGTCTTGGCTACGGAAGTGTTGAAGGTGCGGGATGAAACCGGACGAATGGTTGTGCCCTTGTGGAAGATGTAGTCGATCCGGTCCTGAGGTTCGCCTTCCTTGTGGATGGTGGACCAAGTGTTTCCCGGGGCGGCAGCCGGATCGGGATGAAGCAGTCGGAAGGAATCGACGAGTCCAGCCTGGAAGGGAAGCACGGTCGCTGGCCATGGAACGTCCGCGACTCCGGAGTGGCTGGCGGAGGTTTTTTCCACCCAATCGAGATGGGAAGGGGAATTAAAATCACCAGTTAGGATGACCGGTGTCGCGTCGCTTTGCGCGAGATGACCAGCCATCGATCCAAGGATTCCTGTCATTTGCGCGGTGCGCGGCGATTTCGCCTCTTCCTCCAAAACCTGAGTGGCGGTCGCTCCCGCAGGGCGGGCGGCGTAGGGGCCATAGTGACCCGCATCCAGGTGGATGTTATAGAGAATGAACTCGCGTCCATCGGTTCCTCCCGTGCGGATCCTTGAGGCGACGGAGCGGGTGGGATCGATGCCGGTCACTCCGAATGTTTCGAGAATCGGAAAACGGCTGATGATTTGGGCTCCGCCGGTTCCCGACTTCACGCGATGGAAGCCAAGCGCTCCGGCCAGTTTTTCGGCGGTTTCGACCGAGCATTCCTGCAGGCCCACGACATCGGCCCCGCCCTCCCTGATCGCGGCGACCGCCTTCGGGATGCCGTCGTGGACCTTGGTGAACTGATACCAGCAGTTGAAACTCATGACGGACAAGTCGGAGCCCGACCCTCCGGCGCAGGCCACCGGCGGGCATGCCGCTGCGAAAAAGAGAGTGGTCCAAACCAGCCGCATGATGGCGATCCGATCAGCCTCCGGTGCGAGGTGGACGAGGCTTCTTCTTGGCATCCGCGGGAGTGACGTCACGCATGCCACCGTTCGCCTTCGCCTTTTGAAGTTCGGCCTGACGTTCCGCCATCCGTTGGACGAAGGACTTCTTGTCGCTGGTGGTGCGGGCCTTGAGCTCGGGTTCGGGGATCTTGC
This sequence comes from Verrucomicrobiota bacterium, assembly GCA_040388015.1. Taxonomy (GTDB): domain Bacteria; phylum Verrucomicrobiota; class Verrucomicrobiia; order Verrucomicrobiales; family Akkermansiaceae; genus Luteolibacter. Next base: position 13,629 of record JAZKCQ010000012.1, read on the forward strand.
TCATCAGCCACGTTTGTCCGATGGAGAAGATGTTCTGGGTTGTCCAGTAAAGGGCGAGGGCGGAGGCGAAGTTATAACAGAAGAAGAAGAACATGAACGGCATGAACATGATGATCTTCTGCTGGGTGGCGTCTCCGGTCTGGGGGGTCATCCGGATCTGGAGGAAGCTGGTGATCGCCATGACGATCGGCAGAATGTTCAGAGGAATGCCGCCGAGGAAGGAGAGATGCATGAGAGTGTCCGGCTGCGAGAGGTCGTTGACCCAGAGGAAGCCCTGGCCGCGGAGTTCGACGGCGTACTGGAGCATGCGGTAGAAGCCGAAGAAGATCGGGATCTGGAGGAACATCGGAAGGCAGCCGCCGAGGGGGTTGATGCCGTATTTCCGATAGAGACCCATGGTCTCGGTGTTGATCTTGTTGGGATCGTCGGCATACTTCTCCTTGATCTTGGCCATCTCCGGCTGGAGCTTGGCCATCCGTTTCATGGTATGGGTGGACTTGGCGTGCAGCGGCCAGATGATGATGCGGACGGTGACGGTGAGCAGGATGATGGCGAGGCCCCAGGCCCACTTTTTCGCCACGCCGTCGAGCAGGCCGTGGTAGATGTTGAGCAGCCAGTTGAGCGGGCGCGCGGGCCACTGCATCCACGCTCCGTATTGCATGACGTCGCCCCATCCGTCACCCCATTCGCCGTTCATCTGGCGGAGCATGCGGTTGTGTTTGGGTCCGATGAAGATGAGGTAGCCGACCGTCTTGAGCTCGCGAGGGGCGAGTGTGGCGGATGGCAGGGGAAGTCCGGCGCGGACCGATGAGAGCGGTTTCGCATCGCCTGTCAGCTTGATGTCGCTGGATTTTCCCCAGACATTGGCGGCGGACGGTTCCTTAGGCCGGACGACGGTGGCGAAGAACTGGTTGGTGACGCCGGCGAATTCCACAGGTGATCCGCTCTCGCTCTTGATCACCGATTTCGCGGCGCTGAACATGCCGCCCTTGAAGCTGGTTCCCGCGTTGAAGTGCATGTCGCCGCCCTCGCGCCAGAAGAAGCCGGTCTGGTCGGGAGTTTCCGCCTGATAGAGCGGTGACGCCTCGCCGAGGAAGATGCTCCACTGATCGAGGTTGATCGCGTTGGTGGCGGCGTTCTCGAGTTTCAGTTCGAAGTCGAGCAGGTAAGGCGAGCCGGGCTTCTCGGACTCGACCAGCGAGAAGGTCTTTTTGGCGATGAGACCTGATGCGAGTTTGGCGATGTAGACGACCTTTTTCCCCGCTGTCGATTCGTCCGCCTTGTAGGCGTAGGGGATGTTTTCAAGGTTTTCTCCGGCTCCGGCGAGTCCGCCCACGGGACCCGTGCCGAAATGGTTGATCTGGACCAACTGGTCCTTGCTGCCGACCTGGTGCTGGTTCTTGAACTCGGCGTATTTGATGCCGCCGCCGATGTTGGTGAGGGTGAAGATGACCTCCTTGTTTTCGAGCGTGACGGTTTCTTCCTCGGTCGGGGGAGGGGGCGGCTCGACCGTTAGGTCGGCGTTGGTCGGGGTGGCGACGTCGGCGGGAGGAGCGGCGCTTTTCTGAAGCGCTTCTTCCCGGGCGCGGATCGCGTCCTGGGCGGCTTTGTTCTGACCGGTGTAATAGATGTTGGCTGCGAGCAGGGCACCGCAGAGGGCGAGGATCACCCAGGTTTTACGATCGTACATGGAGGCGTGGTGGAAAGTTTATGGGTGGGGTGATTCGCCGTGGCAGGAACAGGAATGTTTCTTGGTCTCCGCGGTTCGGGGTGACGGGACGGGGTCATAACCGCAGCCACCCCATGGATGACAGCGGAAAATCCGACAAATTCCATACCACGAACCAAGGAAGGGGCCGTGGAGTTCGACGGCTTGGAGAAAATAGTTCGAGCAACTCGGTTCGTAGCGGCAACCCATGGCGGGGCCGGAGACGGCTTTGAGCATCGGATTGAGAATCCGTTGGTAAAAACGGATCAGGATCCGGATCACGAAGCTGAGGAATCGCGGGATCACGATTTTTCGTCGGGGCGGGAAAACAGGCCGAGCCGCCGGGCTTGGCGCACCCAATCGGCTTCCAACTCGGCGAAGGTCGCCTTGGAGGCGCCCGGCCGGGCAATGGTGACAAGGTAGCGGCGGATTTCCACGAATTCAGAGGCGTGGGACTGGACCAGCGAGCGGAATCTCCGGCGGAGCAGGCTGCGGTCGTGCGCCTTGCCGCTGCGTTTGGTGGTGATGAAGCCGGTGCGGATCGTCGTCAGTCCGGGATCAGGCAAGGTGCTTAAAATAACAAACCGGCCAGCTTTCGCGTGACCGGTGTTTTTGACCCGCGCGAAATCTTCGCGCCGGGTCATGCTGCATGTCCGCGGGAGTCGCATGGCAGGAATACGATGGATTCCCGGGACAGTGCCGAGGCTGGGCCTCAGTTGTGTTGCGTCGTGTGACGGCTGTATTGGATTTCAACGCCCTTCGGAACGAGGCGCTTGCGTCCTTTTTGACGGCGGCGGCGAAGGATGTCGCGGCCGGATTTGGTTGCCATGCGGGCCCGGAAGCCGAATTGGTTTTTCCGTGTGCGCTTGGATGGCTGATAGGTGCGTTTGCTCATGGCGTGTGCCTCAAATAAAGGTTCGTAATCCGACCGTGGTCCGGCTCGGGGCGCGAACTCTAGGCACCGGTGGCAGCTTGTCAACCCGGCAATGGCAGGAAAATGCGATTTTTCCCGAGGCCGGAAAAGCGCTGCAATGATTAAGATGGATGCCCCGTATTTCCCGGATGCGCCGTGTGTGGACCATTTTGCTGAGTTTGCCGGGCTTGGCGATGGCTTATGAAAAGACGTCGGAATTCGACGCGGCGCGGGCGGTTTTGGAAGTTCGTTGCCTGGAATGCCACACGGAAGAGAAGGCAAAAGGGCAGCTGGTCATGACGAATCGCGAGGCCATGATCAAAGGTGGCGACGGTGGATTTTCCCTGAAACCCGGCAGCCCGGACGAATCGCCGCTGCTGAAACGGGTGAAACTCGCCCCGGACGATGATGATCACATGCCGCCGAAAAAAAGCGGAGAATCGCTCACCCCGGAAGAAATTGCTGCGTTGAGCCAATGGATCGAGGCCGGAGCTCCATGGCCGGAAGGTGAATTACTCTCGCCATGGGCAAAAACCGCCCTGCCGCGGTGGGACTCGCCACCGGATCCGCAGATTGTCTCCATCGAGGCCTTTCCGAAAAATGTGGCTCTCGAAACTGCCGCGGATTTCCACCGTGTCATCGTGATCGCCCGTTTCAAGGATGCCTCGACCCATGACATCACCGCGCAATCGAAGCTGTCGCTGGGAGATTCTTCGTTGGCCAATTTGATCGGCACGTCCCTCACTCCGAAGAAGGACGGAGCCACCAACCTCCACATCGATTACCGCGGACTCAGCGCGGATGTCCCGGTGACCGTGAAGGACGCGGAGAAGACACGCCCGATTTCCTTCCAGCTTGATGTCATGCCGGTGCTGACCGCCGCCGGCTGCAACACCGGTTCCTGCCACGGCTCGGCGCGCGGACAGGACGGGTTCCATCTCTCGTTGTATGGTTTCGATCCAAAGGGTGACCATTTCCGCCTCACGACCGAGATGGCCGGCCGCCGGATCAATCTGGCGGTGCCGGAGGAATCCCTGTTAATTACCAAGGCCATCGGCACCGTCCCGCACACCGGCGGCAAATTGATCAAGGCCGACAGCCCGTTCTACCAGACGCTGGTCGGGTGGATTGAAAATGGTGCCGGATACGACCAAGGGGAAATCCCGCATCCCATCGGGATCGAGGTGCTGCCGAAGCAACTCGTCCTGACCGGCGGCGACGTGCGGATTCCGTTCTCCGTCCGCGCTTCCTATTCGGACGGCACGGACCGCGATGTGACCACGCTGTCGCGGTTTTCGAGTTCGAACGACAACTCGGTTTCCATCGGAGTGCGCGAGGGACTGGCGGCTTCGAAGAACCGCGGCGAGGCGTTTCTGTTGGCGCGCTTCCACACGTTCACCGAAGGGTCGCAGGCGATTGTCGTCCCGGCGGATTTGAAATACACGCGCCCCGAGTATCCGGCCTTCAACTACATCGACGATCTGGTCGCGGAAAAACTCAACAAGCTGCGCGTGGTTCCCTCGGAGTTGTCCGATGACGAATCTTTCCTGCGCCGGGTCTTCCTCGACATCGTCGGCGTCCCCCCGACCGTCGCCGAGCGCGAGAAATTCCTGGCCGACACCCGCAAGGAGAGGCGCGACGTGCTGGTGGACGAATTGCTGGGGCGCAAGGAATTCACCGAGATGTGGGTGATGAAATGGGCCGAGCTGCTGCAGATCCGCACCTTCAACAAGGATGGCCAGCAGGTTTCCTACAAGGCGGCGCTCAACTACTATCAATGGCTGCGCGAACGCATCGCCGGGAACACGCCGTTCAACGAACTGGTGAAGGAGCTGCTTTCGGCCAAGGGGGGCACGTTTTCCAGCCCCGCGACGAACTTTTTCCAAAGCGAGGCCGACGTGCTCAAGCTGACGGAAAACGTGGCGCAGGTTTTCATGGGAACCCGCATCCAGTGCGCGCAATGCCACAACCATCCGTTCGACCGCTGGACCATGGACGACTATTACAGCTTCGCCTCGTTCTTCGCCCAAGTGAAACGCAAGCCCGCCGAAGATCCTCGGGAAAGGGTGGTCTACGACGATGGCGGCGAAATCCAGAATCCGGTGACCAAGCAGAACATGGTCCCGAAATTCCTCGGCGGCCCGAAGCCCGATCTCGCCGGGCAATCGCGCCGGGTTGCCGTGGCCGGCTGGCTCGCATCGCCTGAAAATCCATGGTTCGCGAAAAACGTGGTGAACATCGTCTGGGCCCATTTCAACGGTGTCGGCATCGTCGATCCGGTGGATGACGTCCGCGTTTCCAACCCGCCGTCGAATCCGGAACTCCTCGACGCGCTCGCCGGGAGATTCGTTTCATACAACTACGACTTCAAGAAGCTCGTCCGAGACATCTGCACCTCGCGGACCTATCAGCTGTCGACCCGGACGAACGAAACCAACGTCACGGACACCCGGAACTTCTCCCACGCCATGGTCCGCCGGGTGCGGGCGGAAGTCCTGCTAGACTGCATTTCCCAAGTCACCGCAACCCCTAACAAATTCAAGGGCCTGCCGCTCGGCGCCCGCGCCGTGCAGATCGCCGATGGAAACACCTCGAACTATTTCCTCACCACCTTCGGCCGCGCCACACGGGCCACGGTTTGTTCCTGCGAGGTGAAAATGGAGCCGAACCTTTCCCAAGCGCTCCATCTTCTCAATGGCGACACCACCCAACAGCGCATCCGGCAGGGGAAGCTGGTGGAAACGATGCTGAATGATAAAAAAAGCCCGGCGGAGGTCATCTCCAACCTCTACCTCACCGTCCTGAGCCGCCCGCCGGTCGATATGGAGCGCGAGAAGCTCCTTGCCGCGGTGGGGGATGAAAAGGATCCCGCCAAGATCCGCGAAACTCTGGAAGATGTCTTCTGGGCGCTGCTGAACTCGAAGGAGTTCATCTTCAATCATTGAAGGAGGCCGTTCAACAGGCTTCCGCGTTCCGCATTCCCCAATAAAAAATCCCGGCAAGGGACATGCCGGGATCTGAAGGGTGCTGTTTTCGTGATAACCGATCAGTAATTGTAACCCACGCATGGATTCACTTCGGTCACCGGTTGAGGGATGATCGGCGGAGGCATGATGGGTGGATAGGCGGGAGGCAGATCGAGGGGATTTGCGGTCGGTGGAGCGGAGGCGACCGCCGCCACTTTGGCACCCTTCGCACTCTTGGCGCTTTTGGAACTGTCGGCCTCCGCATCGCCGCTGTTCGGATCGAGTCTGGCGAGAAGCGCTTGGACGGCGGAAACGGATTCCGGCATCGCGGCGATCGCGCATTGCGAAACGATCCGCATGGTTTCCGGGGCCACGGTGATCGCGGTCTCGACGATGGCGACAACTTTTTCGACATCGGCATCGGATGCCTTGATCGAGGTTTTCACGATCTCACATGAACAGCTCGGATTGGCTCCGACTTCGGATTCGACGACTTCCAGCACCTTCGACACATCCAGTTTGATGCGTTGTTCGACGGCGAGTGAAACCGCGGTGCAATCCGACCCGAGTTCCTTCTTTCCGGACTCGCGGTAAACGGCGGAGATGAGGGCCAGTCCGTTCTGGAGATTGTTTTCCGAAACATCGGAGGGCTGGATGGAAGTGCTGACCATCACCTTGCGGTAGGGAGAAGGGCTGCGGAGAATGCTGAGATCGACCACGGAATCCAACTTTTGCTGGCCGGATGCCCTGCTGTCGAGAGTGAGGGCGTCTTGATCCGCATACACCGGCTCGGCGGCGGGAAGGTTGCCTTGGGCTTTTGCGACAACCGGAACCTGATAGTCGCCAGGAAGGGCGGCGTCCTCGGTGAAGCCTTGTTCGCGGGTTCCATCAAGAAGTTCAGCGTTGCAGCCGACTTCGGAGGAGCGGGAGGTGCTGGCCAGATTCTGAGCGGAAAGCGGGGCGATCGCGCTGAGAAGCAGGAGAGCGACCATGTGGGGGGACACGGGCGGTTTCATTGATTGGGGGGAACGCTGAAACTTCAGCGACGAAATCGATCATTGGCAATTCCTGATGATCTTGGTCCTTTCGAAGGGGATCCTTGAGTGATTAAGTTGTTGATTGTTAATGATTTAATTCTGGATTTATATTTGTTTTTGCTGGTCGTTCGGGGAAACTAAATATCTGGTATTTTTTACCAACCTGACAATTGCCTGAAATTCGGTGAGGGACCCGCGGCGATCGGCTGGGTTCGGCCTTGATGTCGCGGTTCTCTCGGGGAAGAATTTGGCGCATTTGAAATGATCCCGACGCCCAGCCAAATTTTCGCCAGCTTCGAACGCGGCGAGATCGAACGCGATGAAATGCACGCGTTGATGGCGCTGCACGCCCGCGAGCTGATCAAGGAAATGGAGGAGGACCACCAGAATCCGGCATCGGCCTTGATCGAGAGTCTGCTGGCGAGGCGTTCGGCGAGCCGGTTGGTCCGACGTCACAGCGGGCGGCTTTTTCGTGAAATTCTAGTCGCTCTCGCCGACGTGCCGGACTTTCCACCGGCGCGCTATTTATGGAACGCCGCGCACCCGGATCTGCCGCTGCATTGCTTTCTCCGCATGCGGCGCGAGCCGGTTTTCCGCATCTCGGCGATCAAGCCGAAGGGGGAGGAATTCGAGGTGGAAGTGGAGTATGGCAGCGCCGGGCGGGGGAAAGCGATGCAACGGAACTTTCTCCTGAAGCGGGACGATTTGTTCAAACTGCGGGTCGTTGCCTAAGCCTTGTCGATCCTGGTGAATTTCCACAAGCGGGGTCCCAACGTGATCGAGGCCACGAAAAGTCCCGCCGCCAGTCCCCACCAGACGCCGATGGCCCCGAGGTGCAGGCCGAATGCCAGGCCCGCTCCCACCGGCAGCCCGACCAGCCAATAGGCGGCAAATCCCATCAGCGCAGGAATCCTCGCGTCCTGCAGACCCCGCAGCATGGCGGAAGACGCGACCTGCAGACTGTCAAAAACCTGGAACACCCCCACGATCACCAGCAGCGAAGCTGCCAGAGAAATCACCTCCGGCGCGTCGATGAACAGCGAGGAGACCCAATTTCCCAAAACGAGAAACGCCACGGCCGCCAGTACGGAATAACAGGCTCCGAGCATCCAGCCGGAAATCGCGATCGGCCGCAGCCGGTGCATTTCCCCGGAACCTCGGGCCTCGCCGACGCGGACCGTGAGCGCCATCGAGAGTCCGAGCGGAATCATGAACGCCGTGGCCGCCATCGTGATGGCGATCTGATGCGCCGCCATCGCGGTAGGCCCGAAGAATCCCATGATCAGTCCCGCCAGCGAGAATGCGGAAACCTCACATATCATTTGAAAACTGGCTGGCAGGCCGATGGACAGCAATCGTCCGAGATCCGGAAAATGCGGCGCACGAAACCAGCGGTAAGGCACCCACTCCCGCAAGCCTTTCGCATTGAGCAGCCAGAAAATCATCACCACCACGATCGCGCATCGCGAAATCAACGTCGCCCACGCCGCGCCCTCGAACCCGAGCTCGGGGCAGCCGAGATTTCCGTAAATCATCACCCAGTTCAGAACGACGTTCATCGCCACTCCGCCGAGGAAAATCCAGAACGGCGGCCAAGGACGGTTCAACGCGTCCGCATGGTTTTTCAGCGCGATGGAAATCAGCGCCGGAATCACCGAGGCCATGATGATCCTGAAAAATCCCTGTGCCCGTTGGGTGACGTCCGCCGGTTGCCGGAAGAAATCGAGATTCAGCGAGACAATCCAGGAAATCCCGAAAAGCACCAACCCCAGCGCCGTCGCCAGATACAATCCGTGGCGGCAGCTTCCACGCGCACCGGCCGCATCGTCCGCGCCGCGCGAGTTCGAGGTGAAAACGGAAATGCCGCTCAACAAGCCGATTCCGAAAACAAATGGAATGTGGAACAGCGAGTTGGCGAAGGTCAGCGCCGCCAGATCGTTCACGCCCAGGTGTCCGACCATCAGCGTGTCCACCACTCCCATCAGCATCTGGCTGAGCTGTCCGATCATCAGCGGCAGCGCGAGCCGGAGGGTGATGCGGGATTCGTGGAGCAGGCTCATGGGCGGACCGCTCTGTCGTTCCGCCCACTGGATTTGTCCATGAGATTGTCACGGCGCAAGAAATGACGAATCCATGAAATTTTACGGTTGCCCTCACTCCGGGAGTTGCTACACCTCGCGCGTCGCCGTTCGCACGGCACATTACCAACGCCTCGGTAGCTCAGTTGGTAGAGCAGTTGACTCTTAATCAATTGGTCCTTGGTTCGAATCCAAGCCGGGGTACCACTCACAAAACGTGAGTGACGCATGGTTCCATTTTGGCTGCTTTTTCAGTGAAAGAGGCCAAGTCTCGTCCTAAGGTTTTGACTGACCCCACGATAGGTTCGGGATATCATCATTCGCGTGATCCGAAATCAGCATGATCCGTTGCTGATTGAACGGATGGCAGAGAAAAGGCGGCAGATTAAGTGGAATCGACCGATCAACGGAATCCAACGGTCGGCATGGTGCGGAAAAGTATGAAGGATATGGTCCCGCAAAGGTCATATTCAGCGGGTGGCGGACTCCCGCCGATGGTGAAGGCCGCTGACGGAAAGGTGCTTCGCATCGTGCTTCATGTGACGTGGCTTCAACCTTCGTCCGCAATAAGTTCGAGGAACTCATCCGCAAGTTGCTGGAATTCCTGCCGCGCGTCCGTGCACCAGTATTCCCATCCATCCGGTGGCAGCAGAACTTTCGAGCGATAGCAGATCAGATGGTCACGCGGGTTTGCAGCGGCCAGTCCCGAGGGAAACCACGCGACAAATACAGGGTCGGTCGTATGAACGACTCCTTGCGGGATTCCCGACCGGCTGCCTAGCAGGATGTATTCCGGAACCTCGCCGTCTGTTTCGTCGATCTCGGAAATCGTCGCCGGACATGTCTTCAAATGGTTGAAGTGCTTGCGGCAATCCGTCAGAACGGAAACCGCCGTTTCACCCGGATCAAATTCGAAAGGCCTCGAAGATACTGCCACCGTCGAGTCCACAGGCTTCACCACATCCACAAAAATTTTCGGATTTGTCGCGACGCTGCAGCGGGCGAGCGTGATCCGGTCCACATCCACCGCCCACCATTCCACGGTGTTCCCGTGTTTGGGTCGCAGGAAAGGTTGGTGCAGAATCATGATGACTCGGTGTCTGGTGTTCGCAGCGATCAAGGCGGAATCGAAGAAAAGGCCACGGCCCCGCCAGGAGACCGTGACCCATTGCTCTAACCTCGGACTTCAGCGCCCGATGGCCGGAGCTTCTCCCAATGAGGCCACCGAGATATCCTCGGCTTTCGCATCGGTGAGGATTTTTTTGGCACGGTCCACTTCATCGCCATCTTCGGCATGGATGGAAATCAGGAGGTTGCCTTCCGCGATCCGGTTCTCGTAGCGCTTGGCTTCGATTTCCGGAATGCCCATGCCGACCAACGCTCCGCCGATGCCGCCGGCAGCCGCGCCGGCGGCGAAACCGCTGAGTGCGGCGAGCAGGGGACCGGCGGCGATCAGAGGGCCGACGCCCGGAATGGCGAGTGCTCCGATGCCAGCCAAAAGACCGAGGGTCCCTCCGATGACCCCGCCGGCACTGGCTCCCACCACCGCACCTTCGGGCGCCTTGGTGTGCTTTTCATGGGAGAACTGATGGGTGGATTCCTTGTCCGGAAACAGTACGGAGATATCGTTGGTGGAGAAGCCGGCATTGATCAGACTGTCCAGGATTTGATTGGCCTGGCCTTCGGAAATGGCGATGGCGTAAACGGTTTTATGGCTCATTGGTTTGTGATGTTGATGGTTGCTATCGGTTTGTTCGTGGGTGGTTATTTCACCCGGAGATCGTTGGTGACATTGGAGGAATCGGCATGTTGGCCGGCGATTTTCACGACGGTTTCGTGTTCGGAGGTGCTGTCCACGACTCCGCGCAGGGTGACGTGGCCGTCCTTGGTGATGATCTTGATGTTCTTGGCGTTGAACGAGAGGCCCTCCTCCTTCACCACGGCGGCGCGGATGTCTTTGGTGGTTTTGATGTCGGATTCGCTGGTGCCCTGATCCACCGGAGTGAGGGTCTCCTCCTTGGCATCCACCTCGTTTTTCGCGGTGTTGTCGGCGGCATTCACATCGCCGCCGATGGAGTCACGGTATTCGCGGAGTTTGGTCATCATCGCGGCGTTGGAATAATCCGGCCAGTTGCCCGCTTGGTGTTGAGGGGCGCGCTGGAGCTGCTCCTTGGTGATCTTGGTCTTGAACGCCTTGGCGGCGGTATCGTAACGCAGCGCCGAAGACGGCACGGCGCTCAGGGTGTCTGCCACACCGAGGAAACCTCCTGACGAAACGATGACCGCGAGAATCTCTCCGGACTTTAAATCGATCACGATGTCCTTCACTTCGCCGATGTTTTCATCGGTGGAATTCTTCACGTTGGTGCCGATCACTTCCGATGCGCGCCAAGCGCTGCCGAGGCGGGGATTCGATTGGGTGTCCGTCACCGCGTTGGCGACGGGCTTCGGCTCCGCGTCAGGTGCGGCGGTGGCGATGATCGGGGTGATCAACGGGAGACAGGAAAATAACAGGGTGCGATGGTATGGTTTCATGATGATCGGATCTGGGTTGAATTCGCCGCTTCGAGCGGCAGTGGTTTTCTCTTCGCAATCCGCGTGCCGAACCTCGTGACGGACGCCAAACCCGCTTGAAATCGGGAATCACAGAGGAAAGACGCCGGAGTGGGAGTTGCATCCGCCGTGCATAACAGAATCATCCGGATGCAATGTGCATGAGGGATGCTAACATCATGGTCGATTATCTAGCAGGCTGTGGTGGCGGAGTTTCCACGGATGTCCGTCAGCCGCGAGTTTCGGCATCCCCAGTCCTCCCGTCGAATCCTTGTGACTGCTGGGATACGCTTGTCCAGAGTGAAGGCTTGTTGTCTCGCATCGCAAAAAAAGACCGCCCGTTCGAACGGGCGGTCTTGGTGGTCATGTGCTGCGCTGAAAAGCGATCAAAAGTGGAAGCGCAGTCCGCCTTCGAAAAGAATGTCGTCATCGAGCGATACACCGTTGAAATCCGGATCTTCGAAATAGATCCAACGTGCGCCGCCGAAGAGTTCGACATTGTCGTTCACATGATAGGCGATTCCGGCGAAGACTTGGGCGGTAAACACCCAGTCATCGGTATGACGGCTGCCGGTGGCCGTGCGGAAATCGGCATCGAGATAGGTAACCCCGGCACCCGCTCCGACATAGGCGCTGAGTCCCCCGGAGATGAGGTGCTCGAATTTCGCATTGAAGGTGATCGGGACGAGGTCGAGGTCCGGGTTGCCTCCGAATGGAACGACTCCGTTGAGGGCGTCATGGTTTTCGGTCCATCCGATTTCACCAAACAGAGCGACGCTCCAGCCGCTCATCACCCAAGGCGAGTTCGCACCGAATTGGAGTGTATACATATCTTCCTCATAATCGTTCAGGTAGCCGGCGGAACCTCCCACGAACCAATCCCAGGTGCTTTCTTGAGTCATGGGAGGCGGGGCGGATTCGGTGACGACCTGCGAAGTCCCCGCAAGCGCAGGAACCGAGAGGAGGAGTGACAGGATGAGTGTGTTTTTCACGAGCTTGATGGTTGTTGGTTGCGTTTCTGTTGGGTGGAGACGAATCCCGGACAGCTGGGTTGCCGAGAGGATCCTCTTTTCCACCGCAGCCACTTTAGCAGAAGGAGTTCCAGAGCGGGGGGCGACCCGCGGACCTTATGAATTCAAGGGAAACTGCGACATTCGTTGTGACCCTCGTGCGGCGGACAGTTGCGAATTGCGCGGAGAGACATCATTTATGCATCATGTGTTCAAGGAAAGTGGGGCAAGCACCGGGATCGGAGCATGATGCGTCCATGCCGTTTCTAGCCGATGCTGCGGAGTGTCGGCTCGCGCTCCCAGCGTCGGCCGCCTTTTGCTGTGCCGATGTAAGCAGCCAGGGTTTTGGCATTTGAAACGGGACAAATCCCGTCATCCGCCACCACGGAAGCAGCCTCAAGCAGCGGTAGGGCGGCGGCCACGTGGCCGATGACCTTGAGATGACCGAATGCGTCGCGGACCCAGTTGACGGCCGCCGCTTCTTCCAAGAGTTCGGCGCAGCCTGCCTCCGACACGAGAAGGATGACGGTGTCGAAGAAGAATGAAGGGCCGCCGGATAAAGCGAAGTCGGGTTCCACCAGCACTCCGTCCGAGCCGGTGGCGCCGCCGATCTTCGGAGCGATGATCGCCACGGCTGCCTTTTCCTTCTTCAGCGCCGACTTGATGGTGGCAAGCAGCGCGGGATCGAAGCCGTCGGTGAGAAGAATGCCTGCCTTGCGTCCCTTGAGCGTCCCGGGGTCTTTCGCGAGTAGGCTCAGGGATTCCGAAGTTGGCAGATCGCGGGGGGTGATCGCCGGTTTCACGGCTTCCGCCTGACCCTCCATTCCCAACGCCGCCGCGACGGTGTCGTGGAGGGCGGTGTCGATGTTTTTCAAATGGCCTAACATCTTGCGGCGGATCGGCTTGATTTCGACATGGGCGAGTTCGAAAGCCAGCGCGGAGGCGATGTGGTTCTGCTCCGGCGGAGTCATCGAACGGAAGAACATCCGGGCCTGCGAGTAGTGGTCGGCGAAGGTCTCCGCGCGCTTGCGCAGCTTCACGCCATCGACCGCTTCCGGCTGGGTGCGGAATCCGTGCATCGGGCATTCGCGAGGGGCTTCGGGAGCGAGGGTGTTCGGTTCGTAGGCGACCCGGCCTTTCGGCACTTCCATCTGGCGTAGCCCGTCGCGTTGGAAATTCCGCATCGGGCAGCGCGGGGCGTTGATGGGGATCTGATGGAAATTCGGCCCGCCGAGGCGGCTGAGCTGGGTGTCGAGGTAGGAGAACAAGCGGCCTTGCAACAGCGGGTCATCCGAGAAGCCGATGCCGGGAACGATGTGGCTCGGACAAAAGGCGACCTGCTCGGTCTCGGCGAAGTGATTGTCCGGATTCCGGTTCAGCACCATTTTCCCCACCATCCGCAGCGGCACGATTTCCTCGGGGATCAGTTTGGTGGGATCCAGCACATCAAAGTCGAAGGTCGCCGCCGTTTCCTCGTCGAAGATCTGGAAGCCGAGTTCCCATTCCGGGAAATCCCCGCAATCGATGGCTTCCCACAAATCGCGGCGGTGGAAGTCCGGATCCGCCCCGCTGATTTTCACTGCCTCATCCCACACCACCGACGACGCGCCGATGGTCGGACGCCAATGGAATTTCACGAAGCGCGATTCACCCTTTTCATTGATCAGGCGGAAGGTGTGCACGCCGAAGCCTTCGATCATCCGCAGCGAGCGGGGGATGCCCCGGTCGGACATCGCCCACATGACCATGTGCATGCTCTCGGGTGTTAGGGAAATGAAGTCCCAGAACGTGGCGTGGGCGGAAGCCGCCTGCGGGAAGCCGCGGTCGGGCTCCATTTTTACGGCATGGATCACATCCGGAAATTTGATGGCGTCCTGGATGAAGAAGACCGGCATGTTGTTTCCCACCAGATCGAAGTTTCCTTCCTCGGTGTAGAATTTGACCGAGAACCCGCGCACGTCGCGTGGCAGATCCACCGATCCCGCGCCACCGGCCACGGTGGAGAAGCGGGCGAAGACTTCCGTCTGCTTCTTCGGGTCTTGGAGAAACTTCGCCATCGTCACGTCAACCTGGGATTCATACGGCTGGAAATAGCCGTGGGCCCCGGATCCGCGGGCATGGACGATGCGCTCGGGGATCCGCTCGTGGTCGAAGTGGGTGATCTTTTCGCGCAGGATGAAATCTTCCAACAGTACCGGGCCGCGTTCGCCTGCTTTCAGGGAATTCTGGTTGTCCGAAATCGGCAGGCCGTGGTTGGTGGTGAGAACCTCCCGATCGCCGCTGGCGGCCTGATGGGTTTCGGCGGGGAGCTTCGCGGGCTTTGAGGTGGAAGGGGGCGGAGTTTTTTTCTTGGTGGCCATGGCGCCCTCCATTCGCAGGAATCATACCACGGCATTCACACGCTCCGGTTGCTTTCAACTGGTCTAACTCATGAAAATACGATCAGCCCATTAGATGCATAATGCATGCATCAGATCTCGTATCGGTGCAGAATCGGCGTTACTAGCATGCCGACAGGATCTTGAACAACCGCCGTTCTTCTGAGCGGAGTCCGGCGGTGCCGTCGATTTTGCTCAGACGGGGTGCGGGTGAGTTCATGATTTGATGAAGCCGGCCGCTCCCGTAGGTGGTGGCCAGGGCCGGGTGAATGTAATACTTCCTGCACGTGGCGGGAGTGTGGTTGAGAATCGCGGCGGTGTTCCGGATGGCGGCGGTGAGGATGCGTTTGCGGGCTGTTTCGGTTTCCTCCGGAGGAGCGGCTGCCAGCTCGCGGGCGCAGAGCAGGCTGGCCCGCCAGGTACGGAATTGTTTGGCGGTGTACTCGCCGCCGCCGGCCTGCTTGAGCCATTCGTTGACGTCGGAGGTCTCGATGTCGTGCACCCCGCCGTTTTCATCCTCGTAACGGAAGAGGTGCTGGCCGGGGAGATCCTGCAGATCCCGGACGAGGCGGGTCAGGCGCGGGTTGTCGATTTCGGCATGATGTTCGTTGCCTGCCTTGCCGCGGAATTTCATCACGAGCTGGCCGTCTTCCTCGCGGAGGTGACGCATCAGCAGCGAGGATATGCCGTAAGTGCGGTTCTCCTTTTCGTAACGGGAGTTTCCGATCCGATAGCCTGTCAGATCGAGCAGCGCGACGATGCCGGCGATGACCCGTTCGCGGGTGAGATCCGTATCCGCGAGTTCCTTTCCATAACAGGCGCGGATGCGTGGCAGGGCGGTGGCGAAGTCTTTCAACTGGCCGAATTTACGGTCCGCCGCACTCTCGTGCCATGCGGGATGGTAGCGATATTGCTTGCGCTTGCGGGCGTCGATCCCGGTCGCCTGGAGGTGGCCGTTGCTGAGCGTGCAGATCCAGACGTTTTCATAGGCCGGAGGAATGGCGAGCGAGAGGATGCGGCTGCGTTCGCTGCGATCGGCGAGGCGTCCGCCATCGGGCAGGAGAAAGGTGAAGCCGGTACCCTTGCGGACGCGCTTGTAGCCGGGCATCTGGTCCGAGGTAAAGGTGAGTTTCATGGGTTGGGTTTTCCTTCGCAATCCACATGCCGTTCCCGGCGGAGAAAGCGGGCCTAGGAAGGACGGGAAACCCACGGCACGGGATCTATCAGAATTCGCGGTTTCTGATGGCAAACTGCACGGCCTTGCTGCCGATTGCACTCGGGGCGAAGTTTGCGGATTACATAACGTCCTTCCAGCCAAGGTGGCACGGCAGCTTGCGATCGGGCATTGGACCTGCTGGAGGCCATGGCATGTCTGTCAGAGAATCCATGGACAAGCCGCTGTCGGGAAAACGCGCACTCGTCACCGGCGCGGGATCCGGGATCGGCCGCGCCACCGCCCATGCGCTGGCGGATGCGGGTGCGGCGGTGCTGCTCATCGGACGCACTCCGGACGAGCTGATGAAGGTCTTCGAGGAAATCGGCGGCACGGACGGCGGACATCACCATGCGATCGCCGACGTTTCGGACGCGCGGGAAATGGCCGGGGCCTATCAGCAAATGGCGGGCTTCTGGGATTCGCTCGACGTGGTGGTGGCGAACGCCGGAATCAACGGCGTCTGGGCTCCGCTGGACAAACTCGAGGTCGATGACTGGGATCAAACGCTGGCGATCAACCTGCGCGGCACCTTCCTCACCGTGAAGCTGGCGCTGCCCCTTCTCCGCAGGAACGGCGGATCTGTAGTGGTGGTGTCATCGGTGAACGGCAACCGGATGTTCAGCAACTCGGGAGCTACCGCCTACGCCTGCTCGAAGGCGGCGCAGGTGGCATTCACAAAAATGACCGCGCTGGAACTCGCAAAGGACCGTATCCGGGTGAATGCCGTCTGCCCGGGTGCCATAGAGTCCCAGATCGAGGATTCCATGGAGACGCGGGACATCGGACAACTGCATCTGCCCGTGGAATTTCCCGAAGGCCATGTCCCCCTGACGCACGGACCGGCAGCCAAGGCGGATGCGGTGGCGGATGTGATTGTGTTCCTCGCTTCCTCCCGCTCCGCCCACGTGAGCGGAACCGAGATCTATGTGGATGGCGCTCAGTCGCTGTTGGAAGGCTGAGAAATCAGGTGAGCGGGTTACTCCGGGTTCATCTCCGCACCAAGCCGCTGGAGGCTGTCACGGATCTCCGTCAGCAGCTTCTGATCGGTGGTGAGCACCGGCGCTGCGGCTGCGGTTTCCTGATGGCTTTTGAGGGCACCGATGACTTTTTTCGTCAGGACGAATACGGCGAAGGCGAGGATCAGGAACGCGATCATGTCCGTGATGAACTGACCGTAAGCGAGCACCGGAGCGCCCGCGGTCTTCGCTTGAGCAAGGCTCGGGTAGGACTTCCCGTCCAGCGCGATGAATTTTGCGGTGAAATTCACCTTTCCCGTTAGGATTCCCAAAGGCGGCATGAAGATGTTGTCCACCAATGATTTGACGACGGTGCCGAACGCTCCGCCGATGATGATGCCGACGGCCATGTCGATGAGGTTTCCCTTGAATGCGAAGGCCTTGAAGTCTTGGATGAGCATGTGGTGTTAGGGTTGATTTTTGATTCGGGTGCAATTTGCAAATACCCGGAGTTGCAAATTGCGAACCCGCGCCGTGTGGATCACGACTTCTTCGCCTGTTTCCTGGCGGCGTTCTTGCGGCCAGAACCTGATTTCTTCCCGCCGCCGGAAGTTTTGTTCACTGTCGCCCAGGCACGTGCCTCGGCTTCCTTTGCGGATAGGCCGCGTTCCTCATAGCTTTCCTCGATGTGCGCGGCCTGGCGTTTCTGTTTGTCCGTATATCTGGACTTGTCTCCTTGTGGCATGGCGTTGGTGGTTGGTTCGGGAATTCACTCGCAGGGGATATGCCGGGTGATTGGAAATTTGACAGGCGGTGACACCGCGCCCATCGGTGATGGTTTTACTATCCGCCATGATCACTGAAACCAATCCACCGCAGTCTGCTCCGGCCGATTCCGGATGTTCTAACGAGATTCCCCTGGCCCGGCGCCGCGCCGGATTGCTTGCGCCGGTTTTCGCGATGCGCCACCGCGACGACTTCGGGGTGGGGGACACGCGGGCGGTGCGCGAGGCCATCGATTTCTGCGTCGCCAACTCCTTCAAGGTGCTCCAGCTTCTGCCGATCCACGAGACCTTCGGCGATCACAGTCCCTACAATCCCATCAGCTCGCGCGCGCTGTCGCCGGCTTACGTTTATCTCGATCCGGCGGAAGTGCCAGGGCTGCTGGTGGAGGATCTGGAAATGGCCGCACCTGCGGAATGGCGCGCGCAGCTCCGCAAAGGAATCGTGCGGCATGGGTCGGTGCATCCGCTGAAAATTCAGATCCTGCAACTGGCGTGGCATCGTTTCCTGACAGAAGGCGATGGGACGCTGATGACAGAGCTTCGGGAATTCGCGGAACGGGAAAAGGCGTGGCTGGATCACTACACCATGTTCCGCCTGCTGATCCGCGAGTATGAGGGAAACACCGAGTGGCTGGACTGGCGGCCAGACCACCGCACCTTCCAAGGCGCGGCGGACTGGCTGATGCGCCACCCCGACCGCGAGGAACTGGAAGATTTCCGACAGGGATATGTTTACGCGCAATGGATCGCCCACCGCCAGTGGGATGCGGTCCGGGTGTATGCCGATGAGCGCGGCGTCTTTCTAATGGGCGAGATGTCCTTCGGCGTCGGGCGCGGGAGTTCGGACGTCTGGGGGAATCCGGAGTTGTTTGATCTGGAATGGAACCTCGGCACCCGGCCGCTCACGCATTTCGACACGAGCCGCGATGCCGAGCGCTGGGGGCAGAACTGGGGCCTGCCGTCCTATCGTTGGGAAAACCACCGTTCCAGCGGATTCGCCTGGTTGAAATCGAGGGTCGCGGGCGAGCGCCGGTTCTTCCACCTCTGCCGTCTGGATCACCTGCGCGGTTATTTCAGGGCCTATCTGTTTCCATGGCCCGGCGGTCCGCGGCACTCGGAGTACGCGAACCTAACTGCGGAAGAGGCCGCGCTGAAAACCGGCGGGAAGTTGCCGCGCTTCGTCCCCGGACCCGACGATGATCCCGTCACCGCGGCGATGAACGAGCTTCAGGGCCGCGACCTGATCAGCGTGATCCGTGAGGCCGCCGGGCCGATGGAATTGGTGGCCGAGTTGATGGGGGAGATGCCCGACTACATGAGCCGGGCGCTGGTGGAACTGCCCTTGGCGAATCTGTCATTCCCCCAGCTGGAGCGCTTTTCCGGTCAGCAAAATCCTGCGGAGCTGGTGCTGCGAGAACTGAGTCTGGTGACCTATGCGAACCACGACAATGCTCCACTCGCGACGACCTACCACCATCTGAAAGTCGCCACCGCCGCCGATCCGCAAAGTCGCGAGGCCGCCGACCTCGCGTGGTTGCTGGGTTTCGCCGCGTGGAGCGAGGCTCCGCCGGAAGAACTGGATGACGCCTTGCTGCGGGCGCTGCAGTCGGCGCTCTTCCGCACGCGTTGCAAGCTGGCGGTGCTGATGTGCAGCGATTTGTTAGGTTTGCCGCTGCGGTTCAATCTGCCGGGCAACTACGGCATCGAGACGTGGTGCGATCGTTTGGAGTTTCCATTCGACGAACTCGCGAAGCACGGGGTGCATGGCGCACGGATCGCAACCGCGAGGCATCTCATCCTCGAATCCGGACGGGGGTGATGGAATTGTGGCTGCTGCGTCTCGCAGCAGGTCATTGCATTGCGGCGAGACGCCACAACCACGATCATTTCACCCGAAGAATCCCGTCACTCAGGATTTTCGCCCTCAGTCCGCCGCGGAATCCGCCTTTGAGAAAATCCTCGCCTCCGTCCGCGATCACCCGGTCCATCCAATGGCACGGCCGGCATTCCTGAGAGCCTTCGAATTCCACTCCTTGGAGGCGGAAACGTTTGCCCATCCATTCTTTAAGTTCCACGCCGCGCACGATCAGATTCCGCCGGAAGACAGACGCCGGGAGTCTCGGAAGTTTGAAATGCGCCCTCACCTCGTCGACGATTTCCGCGGAGAAGAACGTGACCTGCCCCTTGTAGTCCGGCCGATAGGCGAAGTAGCGGTCACCGCGCAGGCCGGTGCCGGCGACGCATTCCACCTCGTCCGGCGATTGGATCCCGTTCTGCAACCGCCCCTCGCCGTGCTTTCCCCAGTAGTCGTGTCCGGGTGAGATGTAGATGGCCACCAGCTCCGCCTGCCACTCCGGTAGGGAAGGGGTGATGATTTCGGGCGATATGCTTTCCGGGTCCATGGGTGATGATCAAGCGGCACTCTAGCCGGGTTCGAGCGGTGGTCAAACGGCGGCGGGAAAATAACATGGCGTTCCGCTTGCATTCGCGCGTCCTGCCACGAGGTTGCAGCGCTTCCGCCATTCCCACGCCGCATTCCGGCTTTTTCCTAACCAACCAATGAACCCCCGGCAACATCTGGCCATCATCGGCAGCGGAGCTTCCGCCATCTATCTGCTCAAGCACCTGCTGGACGAGGCGGGCCTGTTCGGCCGCCACTTCGGCACGATCTCCATTTTCGAGAAAAGCGGCATCACCGGCATGGGCATGCCCTACAACCCGCGGATGACCGACCGCTTCAACATGTCCAACATTTCCTCGGAGGAGCTGCCGGAGCTGCCGGACACCTTCGGCGATTGGTTGCGCGCGCAGGATCCGGCATTGCTGGAGGAACTCGGAGTGGAGGATGAGGAGATCAGCGACAGCGAGGTTTACAGCCGTCTGGCGTTAGGGCGCTACCTGAATGCCCAGTACCGGACCCTCGTCGGCGGTCTGGTGGACGTGGGCATCGAGATTCACGAGTTTTCCGGATGTGAGGTGGTGGATGTGCGCTGCGTTTCTCCGGCAGGCGGGGTGGTGCTTGAGACGGCAGCGGGCGAGTCGCATCCGTGCGACCGGATCGTCATCGCCACCGGCCACAGCTGGATCGGCGAAGACAAACCTGCGGCAGGTTACTACACGTCTCCCTGGCCGATGACGAAACTGCTGCCCGCTGAAGGGGAATACCACGATTTTGCGATCGGCACTCTCGGTGCTTCATTGAGCGCGTTCGATGTAATTTCCTCACTGGCGCATCGCCATGGGAAATTCGCGGAGGAGTCGGGGACGTTATGCTTCCATCCCTTTCCCGGCACGGAAAATTTCAAGATTTCCATGCATTCCGCGCAAGGACTGCTGCCGCATCTGCAGTTTGATCAGGATGAACCCTTCCGGGAAATCTATCGGCACGTCGATCGGGAAGGTCTTCTGGCGCTGGTTGACGATGAGGGCTTTCTAAGGTTGGAAACCTATTTCGACCGCGTCTGCCGTCCCGCTTTGATCAAGGCATTCGCCAAGGACGGGATGACGGAAATGGTCGGCCTGTTGGGAGATCCTCAATTCGGCTTCGCGGAGTTTGTGAAGAAGATGACGGACGAGCACGACTATCCGAACGCATTCGAAGGCATGCGCTACGAGATGATCGAGGCGCGCAGATCGGTTCTCGAGCACAAGCCGATCCATTGGAAGGAGGTCATCGACGATCTGATGTACACCCTGAACTTCCATGCGGAACTGATGCCGGCGGAGGATCATCTGACCCTCCGCTCCGGGGTGATGCCCTTTCTCATGAATGTGATCGCCGCCATGCCGCTGGGCTCCGGCAACCTGCTGCTGGCTTTGTATGACGCGGGCAAGCTCGACCTGGTGGCTGGAAAAGTTGAGGTCTGCGAAGATCAGGATCACGACGGCCGGACGACGATCTCCGCCGACGAAGGTGAGGAGAAAAAGGAGATCGTTTATCCGATGTTCGTCGATTGCAGCGGGCAGAAGCCGCTTGAGCTTGAAGACTATCCATTTCAAGGATTGGTGAGATCAGGCAAGGTCCGTCGCGCCCGCGTTCGATTCAGCGATTCCGCAGAAGTCGCCGGATGCGTGCCGGAGGAAAAGAAGGTGCTGCTGGTTCAAGATGGCGCTGCCTTCTATTACCACACCGGCGGAGTCGATGTGGACGCTGCCTATCGATTGATCGCCACGGACGGCAGACCGGATCCCCGGCTCTGCGACATCGCCTTTCCGCATACCTCCGGGGTGCGGCCATACTCCTATGGATTGCAAGCGTGCAGCGACACGAGCCTGATTCTGGTGAAAGCGTGGGTTGAGGAATTCAAATCCGGAGAGCCGGTGGATGGCGGTGTCGCAAGCATGACGGAGATCTATGACGATCTGGCGGGGGAATGAAGACCAGGCAAGAAAGGTAGTTGCTATCGGGGACTGACGGCCACTTCCATCTCCAGCCCATTTTTGATAGCTTTCAGGCGCATTTCGACAACATTGAATTGGATGAGGGTCTTGATGCGCCAGCAATGGTCTGTTCCGGGCCTGGCATGGAGAGGCTCATCCAGGCTGGTGCTAACAGGCAACATCCAGTTGCTTCACCCCTTCGCAAATTAACTGATCTCGAGCTCTGACAGAAGCCGGCAGGCGTGGTGTCCCCCCGCAGATGGGGTGATGGCTGGCGGCGATCGCAAACACTTCCGCTTCGACCGACTGAAACGAGGGGCGGGCGGATTCCAAATCACCCAGCAACAACCTCAGCTTTTCACTGATCAGGGAGAATCCGATGCGATGAGCCAGCGGGACCGCAATTCCATAAGCAGTGGTTGCATGCTGCTCGATCCGGATGCAGTGCTCGATCATCGCAACATCGCGGACGCAAGGATGATGGATCCGCGACAGTTCCCGCTCTCCTTCCGCGAGAATTCCCCTGACGGCATCAAGTGTTTTTGTCGCGGTCGGATGGCCGTGATGTTTTATGAGATCCTCCAGAATGTCGTGGCGCTCGCGTGCGCATCTGGCACGGCCCGTCAACAAGCCACGCAAACGGGAATTCAGCACGCTCCCTGATAGAACCGGAAGTGCCCTGGCAACCTGCGACTCCAAGCAGTGAAGCTGCCATAGCTGGTCGGAAAGAATGTGTGCGGGGGAAATGAGTTTCATGGGTTGCAGTTCTTGTGGGAAACCGATCAATTTTCGGATGCGGCTTCTCAAGCAGTTGGGATTCCTGACATCAGCCCGTTTGCAATTTTCTGATAATGAGGGGATTGGGTCATGGGTTTTGCGCATGAAATCCCCCGCGAAATGCGATTTGCGGCATTTTCATGCATCTTGCGTGATGATATGGGAGATGAGGCATCGGTTTCAGTCGTCGCATGGTGAAGTGCGAAGCTGGTGCCGGACGCCATGAGCGGTAGGGACCTATTCGCGAGCTGCGAATCACGCGGGAGGCGGAGATCTGCAACAGCATGATGCGATCTGCATCCGGCAGCGGGCGGTTTCGGGACGCCGGATTTCGAAGCTCGGCGAAGTTTTTCTCCGTGGTTGCTGGGTTGTAGGGCCACAATGACGGTTCTAGGGCATTGGTCCGGTGGTTGCTGGATGGACTTTCACATGAAGACCAATTCAGAATTTGAGAAGAACGAGAATCGCGATCCTATCACCGGTGAACCTGGCAGCCATCCGGTTGGGACGGCCGTGGGTTCCGCGTCCGGAGCCGCAGCGGGAGCAGCGTTGGGGGCTTTGGGCGGGCCGATCGGAATGGCCATCGGAGGGGTGGTCGGTGCTGTTGCCGGAGGTAGCGTCGGTCATGGAGTGGCGGAGGAGCTCGATCCGACGGCGGAACATGTCTATTGGGAAAAGAATCATCGGCTTCAGCCCTATTACA
Source organism: Verrucomicrobiota bacterium (assembly GCA_040388015.1). Classification (GTDB taxonomy): domain Bacteria; phylum Verrucomicrobiota; class Verrucomicrobiia; order Verrucomicrobiales; family Akkermansiaceae; genus Luteolibacter. The sequence goes on from JAZKCQ010000012.1 coordinate 37,089, forward strand.
TCGGCGACTATGATTACAACGACTACGGTCCCGCCTATCGACTGGGCTCGGAAGGCTTCGCCCTGCGGGAAGGCCGCACCTTTGAGGAGGCGGAACCGGAACTCTCCAGCAGGTGGGAGGAATTCCGCGGAACCTCACGCTTGGCATGGGATAACGCGCGCGACGCCGTAAGTGACGGCTGGCACCGGATGGAGCGTGCTCTGCCGGGCGATGCCGACCGCGACGGGCGGTGATTTTCTGACACTATCGAACTTCAACTCCACTTCCTCGTGAAAACTTTTCATTCGAAATCCACATCTCCGATCCTCATGGTTGTTTCCACCATCTGGCCGGTTCTTTTCCCGATGGCGCATGCGCAGACGGTTGATACCTCGACGGGTGAGGTTGGGAATTCCTCGACTTCGGCCTCCACCGCGCCGCCTGCGAATCCGGCTCCGACCAAACTCGTGGCGAGGATGGAACCCGCGAGCCCTGACCTGAAGGCAAGGGGAGAAGTAACGTTCTCGCTGGCGGGCGACGGTCTGAACGTGGTCGGGAGAATCGACGGGCTGGAGGCTAACATGCGTTACCAGCTCGCGGTACCTCCCTCCGCTTCGGTGGAACCACCGAAGACGGAAGGGCCGGTCGACGAAGGTGAAACGGACGAAGATGGTGCGACCGGAAAGCAAACGGAAGAACCAATCTCTCCTTCTGCCGGGACACCGGACGCGGGCGGGCCGGCGGCCGGGCCTCCGGAGGCAGGAAAGCCGGACGGAAGTTTCCGCCCCGGTGCTCCCGGTTCGGGCACTGAAGGAACCAGCGCTTCCCGAACGCGCGCTTCCTCCGACGGGAAAGATGAATCTGCTGCTGAAGCCAAACTTTCAGGAGCGCTCGGAACTCTAACGGCAGATGCGGGGGGCGGAGCCAACATCAACCTCACCGTCCGCAGTCTGACGTTGACGACCGGACCGGATGGCCTCCAAGGGCGTACGGTGACCCTCACCTGGATGCCGGCAGGGGGCACCGAATCCGAGCCGACGATAGTGGCGAGGGGTGAGTTGGGACTCCCCGGCGAAGCTGAGAAATCGGGCAAGTGAGGCAGTTCCGGCGCACACTACGGCTCTCTTTATCCGCAACTCGATACTGATAGGAAAGCCGAGGTGCGGGACTGCTGATCTTGCGGCTGAAAGGATTCCATTTAACAGAGTTCGGCAGGCTGAAGGATTGAAAGAATATCAGTAATCAGGCGCTTCTGATGCGGCTTGACTGCCCGCTATATTGCAAATTGCAAGACGTGGCAGCTCTTCTGAGGGTATTTGATACTCTCGTCGCATGCCCGTTTGACGTCGGCCCGGAAATCGATTCCTTTGGGCGAATCCTATGCCCAACAACTTTCGGCAGTCTCCTTCTCGGGCGCAAACGGCGGCCAGCAATCTTCAGTTATACCTCGGCCTTGCTGCCGGGGTGATCTTCTTTGTCGTCAGCGGATACAACGCTCACCGGAACACCGTCTCCTTGCGCGAAGGCGCGAAGCAGGTGGAGAGAGCGCACGAGGTCATCGGCGGCCTTCGAAGTGTGATCTCACTGATGAAGGATGCTGAAACAGGCGGACGGGGGTTCGTGATCACCGGGGACGAAAGCTATCTCCAGCCTTACAGGTCGGCGAGGTCCGGGATGGATGCCGAGATGGCGAAAATGCGCGATCTTACCAAAGACAGCGCCAACCAGATGAACTTGGTTCCTCAGGTCGTGTCTCAGGTTTCCTCGAAGCTTGCCGTGCTGGAAAAGACGATCGAATTGCGGCGCAGCGGGGGATTCGATGCCGCGCGGGCGGTGGTCAGCACCGGCGAGGGCAAAATGATCATGGACGATCTCCGGGAAAATCTCACAGCGATGGAGGGTGAGGAAAAGCGGGTGATGAATCTGCGGATGATGGAAATGGAGGCCGCCCATCGCGTCGCGCTGACGAGCGGCCTGATCACCGCCGGATTGGGAATCGCGTTGTCGTTCGCGGTTACCTGGTTGATCCGCCGCGCCCACGCCGTGCGCATGGGCCACGAGTGGTCCCAGAACGGAAGACTGGAACTGAGCACCGTGATGGCCGGCGAGAAGGCGCTGGAGCCCTTGGCGGAAAGCATCCTCGGATTCCTGACCCGCTATGTGGACGCCCACGCCGGAGTGATCTACGCCGAGCGGAAGGATCATTTCGAGCGGGTGGCCGTGATGGGAGCACCGGCCGATAGCGAGATCCCCCGGCGTTTCAAATCCGGCGAAGGCCTGCTAGGGCGCGCGGTGGTGGAGAAAACGCTGCGACGGATCGACGACGTGCCGCAGGGCTATCTGACGGTGGGATCCGGTCTGGGACAAGGGCTGCCCCGCCACCTTCTCATCATTCCGGCGTTGGCCGATCGTTCGGCCAACGCCGTGATCGAGTTGGGCTTCCTTCATCCCATCGACAGCCGGAAACAGGAATTCCTCCAACAGATTGCCGAATTGGTCGGCGTGGCGGTGAAGTCCGCTCTCTATCGGGAACATCTGCAGGAGCTGCTGACCGAGACGCAGCAGCAGGCCGAGGAGTTGCAGGCACAGAGCGAGGAACTCCGCGTTTCCAATGAAGAGCTGGAGGAACAAGGGCGCGCGCTCGGGGAATCGCAATCCCGTCTCGAACTGCAGCAGACGGAGCTGGAGCAGATCAATGCCGAGCTTGAGGAGCAGACGCAGATCCTGGAGCGTCAGAGGAGCGACCTCCAGACCGCCAAGGCCAACCTCGAAACCAAGGCTCATGAAGTCGAGCAGGCGAGCCGCTACAAGTCGGACTTCCTGGCGAACATGTCGCACGAACTCAGGACCCCGCTGAATTCGTCACTCATCCTCGCCAAGCTGCTGGCCAAGAATCCGCAGGGGAATCTCACCGAAGAGCAGGTGAAGTATGCGCTGACCATCGAGTCCGCGGGCGAGGATCTGCTGACCCTGATCAATGACATTCTGGATCTTTCGAAGATCGAGGCCGGCCACATGGAGGTGAATCCCGAACCGGTCCGGGTCCAGCGTGTGTTAGCGGGGCTTCGTGACACCTTCACGCCGGTGTCCTCACAGAAATCGCTGGAGCTGCGGATCGAGGCGGATCCCTCCGCGGCGTTGGAAATGGAGACCGATCCCCAGCGCCTGGAGCAGGTGTTGAAAAACCTTCTATCCAACGCCTTGAAATTCACCGAGCGCGGCACGGTCACCCTGCGGGTGAGCGCCGCTCCGGACGACCGCATGGCCTTCGCTGTTTCCGATACGGGCATCGGGATCGCGGCCGAAAAGCAGCGCGCGATCTTCGATCCGTTCCTCCAGGCCGACGGAACGACCGCCCGAAAATACGGCGGGACGGGCCTCGGGCTCTCGATTTCCAGAAATCTCACCCACTTGTTAGGGGGCGAGATCCGGCTCGCCAGCGAGCTGGGTGTGGGCAGCACCTTCACCGTCCTGGTCCCGAGAGTTCATCAGGGTCCGTCGGCGATCGAGGAATCTCATCCGTCGCCGGCGGAAGCTCCCAAGGCTCCGGCAAAGGCGGCGGCTCCCACCTCGGTCCGGTCCAAAATCCACGATGACCGCGAGTCGCTCACCTCCGCGGGCCGCGTGATCCTGGTCGTCGAGGATGACGAGAGCTTCGCCCGGATCGTTTACGACCTCGCGCACGATCTGCACTTCGAATGTCTCATCGCCACCACGGCGGAAGAGGCGCTGGTTCTCTCGAAGCAGTTTCTGCCGAGCGCCATCGTGCTCGATGTGGGGCTTCCGGACAATTCCGGATTGACCGTCCTGGAGCGCCTGAAGGCGGACTCGCGGACCCGACACATTCCCGTCCATGTCGTTTCCGCGGGCGACTACATGAAAACCGCGATGGCACTGGGGGCGGTGGGCTATATGTTCAAGCCGGTGAAGCGCGAGCAGCTGGCGGAGGCTTTCCAAAACCTCGAAACGCGCTTCACCCGGAAGATGCGTCGGGTGCTCGTGGTGGAGGACGATCCGGTGCAGGTCGAGGCGATGTGTGATCTGCTAGGATCCGGAGATGTGAACGCCGTCTGCGCCCAGACCGCCGCCGAGTGCCTGGAGAAACTCAGCTCGGAGACCTTCGACTGCATGGTGCTGGACCTGAGCCTCCCGGATGCCTCCGGCTTCGCCCTGCTCGAAAAGCTGAGTGCCGACGATAGCTACTCCTTCCCGCCGGTGATTGTCTACACGGGCCGTGATCTCTCGCAGGAGGAGGAGCAGAGGCTGCGGCGCTATTCGAAATCGATCATCATCAAGGGCGCGAAATCCCCCGAGCGCCTGTTGGATGAAGTGACGCTCTTCCTCCATCAGGTCGTATCGGATCTGCCGGTGGAAAAGCAGCGGATGATCGAGAAATCCAACAACCGGGACACCGCGCTCGAAGGCCGCTGCATCCTCGTGGCCGAGGACGACGTGCGGAATGTCTTCGCCCTCACCAGCCTGCTCGAAGGCCGCGGGGTGAAACTGCGGATCGCGCGAAACGGCCGGGAGGCGATCTCGGCGCTCGAGGATTCCCTGACGGATCCGGCGCTGAACGTGGACCTGGTGCTGATGGACATCATGATGCCGGAGATGGACGGCCTCACCGCGATGCAGGAAATCCGCAGGCGCCCCGAGTGGGGCAAGCTGCCCATCATCGCACTCACCGCGAAGGCGATGAAGAGCGATCAGGAACAATGCCTGAATGCCGGTGCTAACGACTATCTATCAAAACCGCTGGACGTTGAGAAGCTCCTTTCACTCATCCGTGTGTGGATGCCGCGATGAAAAGTCCGTCCGCTGAAACCGAGGAAATCGAGCTTCATCTTCTGCTCGAAGCGATCTACCGGAAGTATCACTACGACTTCCGCGACTACTCGCCCGCGTCGTTGAAGCGGCGGTTCGTCCAGGCCCGCATCCATTTCAATTGCGCGAGTTTTTCCGAACTCCAGCACAAGGCGCTGCACGAGCCGAACGTGATCGACCGGCTGCTGCCCTATCTGACGGTCCAGGTCAGCGAGATGTTCCGCGACCCTTCCTATTTCCGGGCGCTCCGCGAGAAGGTCATCCCCCACCTGAAGACCTATCCGTCGCTCAAGGTCTGGATCGCGGGCTGCAGCGCCGGCGAGGAACTCTATTCCTTGGCCATTCTCTTCCGCGAGGAAGGCTTGGAAAGCCGCACAATTTTCTATGCCACGGACATCAATGGCGAGGCTCTGGAGAAGGCCAGGGCTGGGGTGTATGAGCTCGATCGCATCGCCTTGTTTACGGAAAACCACCGGCGCTCGGGCGGCAAGTCCTCGCTCTCCGATTACTATTCGACCGGCTACGGCCGCGCCAAGTTCGATCCCACGCTCATCAAACAGACGGTGTTTTCCGATCACAGCCTGGTGTCAGACGCCGTTTTCGCCGAGACCCATCTGATCTCCTGCCGGAATGTCCTCATCTATTTCAACCGCGATCTTCAGGACCGTGCGGTGGGACTTTTCAGCGAGTCACTGGTGCGGAAAGGATTCCTGGGAATCGGTTCCAAGGAAAACCTGCGTTTTTCCACCCACTCGGATTCGTTCACCGAGTTCGACGCCGGCGAACGCATTTATCAGAAAGGAACGCAGGGATGACCTCCGGCGAAACACCGGACCTATCAGTGATCGTCATCGGTGCATCCGTCGGCGCGATCGAGGCGCTTCTTGTCATCCTTCCCTCGCTCCCTGCGGGCTATCCGTTGGCGGTGTTGGTGGTCGTTCACGTTCCGCCGGATCCCCGGAGCCAGCTGTCGGAGCTGTTCGCCCCGCGCTGCCATCTCAGGGTGAAGGAGGCGGAGGACAAGGAGCTGTTGGAACCCGGCACCATTTATTTCGCCCCGTCCGATTACCACCTGCTCGCGGAATCGGACTACCGGCTTTCCCTTTCGAATGACGAACCGGTCCGCTACTCGCGGCCCTCCATCGACGTGCTCTTCGAATCCGCCGCCGATGCCTTCGGCGACAGTGTCACCGGGGTGGTCCTCACGGGATCCAACAGCGACGGAGCCCGAGGCCTGCGCGCGATTTGCGACGCCGGCGGCAAGGCGCTGGTGCAGTCGCCCGCCGGCGCGGAAGGGAAGGCCATGCCGACCGCCGCCCTGAGCGCCTGCCCTGAAGCACGGTCGCTTTCACTTTCAGAAATTTCCACCGCGTTGAACGCACTCTCTCCTGACTAACATGACCGATTCCAAGCCCATCAAATTCCTCCTGGTCGATGATCTCGAAGAGAACCTCGTCGCGCTGGAGGCCTTGCTCAAACGGGATGGCCTCGAGCTTCTCAAAGCCCGCTCGGGTCCCGAGGCGCTTGAAGCGCTGCTGGTCCATGAGATCGCGCTGGCGTTTGTCGACATCCAGATGCCGGTGATGAGCGGCTTCGAGCTGGCGGAAATCATGCGCAGCACCGAGCGCACCCGCGGCACGCCCATCATCTTCCTCACCGCCGGAAATGTGGATCAGGAACGCAGGATCCGGGGCCACGAAACGGGTGCCATCGACTTCCTGCCGAAACCCATCGATCCGACGAGCCTGCTGAACAAGGCATCCGTGTTTTTCGAACTCGCCGTGCAGCGCCAGTTCCTTGAGAAGCGCGAGCGGCAGCTTTCCGAGTCGAACGAGAAGCTGGCGTGGAGCAATGCCGAACTCGCGAATGCGGACAAGAAGAAGGACGAATTTCTCGCGATGCTGGCCCACGAGCTCCGCAATCCGCTCGCTCCTTTGCTGACGGCCATCGAAGTCCTGCTTGCCTCGCCCGGTGATACGGAAAAGCTGGAAGAAGTCGCGGGAATGATGAAGCGGCAGATCGGACAGATGGCCCACCTGATCGACGACCTGTTGGACATTTCCCGCATCAATCACGGCAAGATCGAGCTGCAGAAGACCTCCGTCTCCGTGGCGGAGGTCCTCAAGCAGGCGGTCGAGTCCGTGCAGCCCCTGATCTCGTCCCTCCACCACGAACTCATGGTCGAAAATCCCGATGCGGATCTCACTCTGGCCGCCGACTATCACCGCCTGACGCAGGTGGTTTCCAATCTTCTCTCCAACGCCGCGAAATACACGCCGTCCGGCGGTAGGATCGTCCTAACGGTCGGCAGGGCCGGTGGAGACCGCGTCCGCATTTCCGTCCGGGACAACGGCCGCGGGATCAGTCCGGAACATCAGGCCAGGATCTTCGATCTGTTCGACCAAGGCGCGGCCGGGCCGAAGGATGGCTTGGGCATCGGGCTGACGCTCGTTAGATCCCTCGTGGAAATGCATGGCGGGACCATCACCGTGAAAAGCGCGGGCGAAGGTCTGGGGAGTGAGTTCGCGATCGAGGTTCCGGGAGTCCAGGCACCTCCGGTGGCGATCACCAGTGAGCCTGTGATTTCCCCGGAGGCGACGGAAAAGATCCGCGTGCTGGTGGCGGATGATGGAAAAGCCACCGCGAATATTCTGGGAATGTTTTTCCGGATGGAAGGCATGGATTGCGAAGTGGTCTATGACGGTGCGGAAGCGGTGAATGCCGCCGCGCGCTTCTCGCCGGATCTGGCCTGTCTGGATCTCGGGATGCCGGAGCTGGACGGCTATCAGGCAGCGGCGCGCCTGCGCGAGATCTGTCCGGATGCCTACATCGTCGCCCTGAGCGGCTGGGGGAGTGAGGAAGACCGCCGCAGGACGTCGGACGCGGGCTTTGACGAGCATCTGGTGAAGCCGGTGAATCCGCAGGAACTCCGCAAGCTGCTCGGCAGGGTGAGGCTGGTGCGTTAGCAACCCGTCCTTCCGATTTTCTTGGAGGTTAGATTGGAATCCCGGCGGTTCCCCGATTTCTCAAGGAACGGACTTCTCACCTGCTCATCGTTCCCTTGCTAACCGGGGTGGATCAGCTTGTGCATGATGTCCAGCATCGACGCCGGCGAGTCCGCGCCGGCGAGAGCCTCGCGGGCGGTTCCGGTGTCCGCAAGTTTGGCGGTCTGCCTGAGCAGCGAAAGCTGGACCTCGGGCCGGTCCGCGGGAGTGACGAGGAGGAAAAACAACCGCACGGCCTGGTGGCCGCCGGTGGAATAGATGACTCCGTCCTTGGATTGGCCGATGACGGCCAATGGAGCGTTCAGGCCGGGGCAGCGGGCGTGGGGGATGGCGATGCCATTGCCGAGATCGGTCGATATTTCCTCTTCCCGGGTGAGGACCAGCCCCACGAGTTGTGCGGCATCGATTCCCGCCGGGAGACGGTGGGGCGGGATGGCTCCGACCAGTTCGCGAATCGCCTGGTCCTTGGTGGAGGCATCCATGGAAGTGACCACGCCGCCGATTTTCACGGCATCTTCCAACAGCACCGGCTTGTCGCGGGTGTCCTCGTCCTCAAGCCGTCCGACGACCTGCTCGAGGATGTCTTCCAAGGTGATGAGGCCGAGGATGATTCCGCCGTCCTCGACGATGTAGAGGCTGGCGCTTTCCTCCTGCATGCGGGTGAGCGTGGAATCGATGCTGTCGTTCGGACGGATGGATTTCACCGGCCGGATGAGGCCGGACCAGTCGCTGCCTTCGGGGAGCGACATCAGATCCTTGGTGAGGAGGTAGCCGACGGGACGGCGGCTGGTGGTGTCGAGGACCGGCCACCTCGAGTAACGTTCCTGGGCGATCTGATGGAAGACGCTCTGCCGGTCCGAACCGGACGACAGCCATCGCGCGCGTGCCCATGGGACCATCACCGAGGCGATTCTTTGGGAGCGGATGTGGGAAAAATTGTCCATGATCAGATGCAGCCGGATGTCCTGAAGTTTCTTTTCCGCCGCCTGGCGATGGACACCGGTGTCGGCGAGGACGAGGCGCGCCAGCGCGACCGCGGCTTCCGCTTCTTCAAACACCGCCGCGGAGGCTCCGCTGCGTTCCAGCTCCTCGCGTTCGCGGAGATACCTGGCCCTGACGACGATCCGGACGCTGGCGCTGATGGCCCGGCTGGCGGTGACGACCGCCGAGCGGTGCGAGGCATTGGGCAGCGTCACGATCAGGTGCGAGGCCTTCTTCATTCCGGCTTCTTCGAGAACCCCCTGATTGGACGCGTCGCCGTAGATCGCCACCTGTCCCTCGGCATGAAGCGCGGTGACGGTGTCCATGTTCATGTCGATGACCACGGTGGAAAGCCCCGCATCCTGCAACACCCGGTGCACGGAACGGCCGACCGGGCCGTAGCCGACGACGATGGCGAGGCGCTTTTGATCTTCGGCCGCATGGCTCGGACCGGATGCGGATGGTTTCATGTTCGCCACCTTTCTCTCGGCTCTTCCGTTGAGAAGCTTCCACAGGCGGGGGCGCTTCCGCAACCAGTCCTCAATGCCCGGGAGGGCGCGGAACATCAGGGGGTTGAGAGTGATGGAAATGATGGCCGAGGCCACGAGCACATTGTGGCCGGAATCGGGCATCAGCCCGTGTTGCCGGGCCAGTTCGGAAAGGATGAAGGAAAATTCCCCGATCTGCGCCAGACCGATCGCCACGGTCAGGGCCGTGCGGACGGAGTGCCCGAGAACCGCCACAATCAGGAGCGCCGCGAGAGGTTTGGCGATCAGGATGATGCCCAGAGCGGCTGCGACCATCAGCGGTTGTTCGATCAGGAACGCGGGATCGAACAGCATCCCCACCGAGACGAAAAACAGCACGGCGAAGGCGTCACGCAGCGGCAGCGCATCCGCCGCGGCCTGGTGGCTGACGGGAGACTGCGCCACCACCATGCCGGCCAGAAACGCCCCCAGCGCCATCGAGGCACCGAAGAAAAAGTAAGAGGCGGCGGCGATTGCCACGGAAAAAACCAGAACCGTCAGTGTGAACAATTCGCGTGATCTGAGCCGCGCGACCTTCACCAGCGCCCACGGCACGATTTTCGCGCCGGCCACCAGCACGATCGCCACCAGCACCACCAGCTTCACCATGGCCACACCGAGCGTCCACCAGAAGCTGCCTGCTCCGGCTGCGACCCCGCTCTCACCGGCATGGACCTCCGCCCCCAGCACCGGGATGAGGACCAGCAGGATGACCGTGAAAATATCCTCCACGATCAGCCATCCCACCGCCACATGTCCCTGCCGCGAGCTGAGCACATCGGCATCCATCAGCACCCGCATCAGCACCACCGTGCTCGCCACCGCCATCGCCATGCCGAGCACCGCGCCGGTGACCAAGGGCATCCCGAAGGCGGAAAACACCACCATGGCCAGCAGCGTGGCGATCAGGCTTTGTCCGACCGCTCCCGGGATGGCCACGTTCCTGACGGCGATCAGATCCTTGAGATGGAAATGAAGGCCCACTCCGAACATCAGGAGGATCACCCCCACCTCGGCGAGCTGCTGGGCGAGGTGCACGTCACCGACAAATCCCGGCGTGTGGGGGCCGATGAGCACGCCCGCCAGCAGGTAGCCGACGATGGGCGAGAGCCGGAGCCACTGGGTCAGGAGCCCGAGGACCCACGCCGCGGTGAAGGCCGCCGCGATGGTGGAGATCAGGGACAGGTCATGCATGGTTAGAATTTGTTGGACAGGGATTCCGGATGAATCGTCCGCAACGCGGATGCGGAGCGGAAGAGATTCCGCAGCGATTCCCGGCGGATGGAGTCCATCAGAATGACAAAGAGGTTGTAGGCCTCGTTCTTGTATTCGACGAGCGGATCCTTCTGGCCCTGGGCGCGGAGGCTCACGCCTTCCCTCAGCTCGTCCATGTCGTCCAGATGGGCCTGCCACCGTCTGTCGATGGCATGCAGCACCATGCGGCGCTCCTCGTGATCCAGCAGCTCGGCGGGCACACCCGCGACCTGTGTGTCATAGGCTGCGGTCATCTTCCCGACCAGGATCGAGGATACGGCCGTCTCGCTGGTATCGGAGAAATCCCCGGGAGTGACACTGACGGTGAAATCGGCTGCCACCCGGTCATGGATCTGGGTGGCCAGCGACTCATAGGGCTCGCATTCCAATAGAATGCCTCTGACCTCCAGCGGCACCACCTCCGCGATGAGGTCGCGGACCAGGCCGCGCGAATCCTCGGTGGTCAGAACCTCGTTCCGGTAGCCGTAGACGATCTCGCGCTGCAGGTTCATCACATCATCGAAATCGAGGACGCGCTTTCTGGCCCGGTAGTCCCGTTGCTCCACCTGTTTCTGCGCGGTCTCGACCGTTTTGCCCAATGAGGAGTTGCGGAGGGTCTTCTGGTCCTTGGCGTCGAACTGCTCGACCGTCGACGCCATCCGGTCCTGGGCCGCGTGCTGCCGCATCAGGTCGTCTTCCAGCGAGATGAAGAACTGCGAGCGGCCGGGATCTCCCTGGCGCGAACAGCGTCCCCGGAGCTGCCGGTCGACACGGCGGGAAGGATGCCGCTCGGTGGCGATGACGAACAATCCGCCGAGCCCGGCCACGCCTTCACCCAGCTTGATGTCGGTGCCGCGACCGGCCATGTTGGTGGAGACGGTGACGGCGCCGCGCTGCCCGGCGAGGGCGACGATCTCCGCCTCCTGTTCGTGGAATTTCGCGTTGAGCACGACATGCGGGATGTGCGCCCGCTTGAGCATCCGGGCCAGGGTCTCGGACGAGTCCACGGAAGCGGTGCCCACGAGAACCGGCTGGCCGGTCGCGCGCGCCGTTTCGATCCGTTCCACCACCGCGTTGAACTTCTCCCGCCGTGTTTTGAAAATCTGGTCGTTCTCATCGATCCGGATGTTGGGCGTGTTCGTCGGGATCGGCAGCACGTCGAGTTGATAGATGTCGTGGAATTCCGCCGCTTCGGTCTCCGCGGTGCCGGTCATGCCGGCGAGCTTTTCGTAGAGGCGGAAGTAGTTCTGGATGGTGATGGTGGCGAAGGTGTGGGATTCCTTCTCGATGTCGACGCGCTCCTTGGCTTCCACCGCCTGATGGAGCCCGTCCGCCCAGCGGCGGCCCGCCATCTCGCGACCGGTGCTTTCGTCGATGATGACGACCTTGCCGCCGCTGACGACGTAGTGGACGTCCTTCTCGTAAAGGCAGTAGGCTTTGAGCAGCTGGGTGATGTTGTGGACCTTGCCGGCCTGGAGATCGAGATGGCCCTGCAGCTCCATGCGAGCGGCGGCTTTCTGTTCGCGGGAGAAATCCCGGTTGTTCTCGATGGCCGCGAAGCGGTCGTTCATGTCGGGAAGGGTGAAGAAGTCCGGGTCGTCGGGTGACAGATGGCGTCTGCCTTTTTCCATCAGGTCGGCGGTGTTGGACTTTTCATCGACGATGAAGAAAAGGTCCTCCTTCAGCTTGAAGAGGTCCTTCTTGAAGGTGCCCTGTTGGAAGGAAAGTTCGGTTTTGTCCAAACGCCGGCGCAGTTCCGGATCCTCCATGTAGCGCATGAAACGGCGGTTGCGCGGCTGTCCGAGCTTCAGCTTGTAGAGCAGCAGCCCGGCGGCCGCCATGTCGCCGGCGTCGAGCAGGCGTTTCGCGTCGCTGGCGAGCTGGTTGCAGAGTTCCGTCTGTTTTTTGACGAGCTGTTCGACCTGCGGCTTGTAGCGGTCGTACTGATGCGTCTCCTGGCCGGCGTGGCCGGTGATGATCAGCGGGGTGCGGGCGTCGTCGATGAGGATGGAGTCGATCTCGTCGATGATGGCGAGGTAATGGCCGCGCTGGACCTGTTCGGCGCGGGTCGCCGCCATGCCGTTGTCGCGGAGGTAGTCGAATCCGAACTCCGAGTTGGTGCCGTAGGTGATGTCGCAGGCATATTCCGCGCGGCGCTGTTCCGGGGACATTTCGTTCTGGATGCAACCGACCGTGAGGCCGAGGTAGCGGAACAAGGCTCCCATCCATTCGGAGTCACGCATCGCGAGGTAGTCGTTCACCGTCACGACGTGGACGCCGAGGCCGGTGAGGGCGTTCAGATAGACCGGCAGGGTGGCGACGAGGGTTTTTCCCTCTCCGGTCTGCATCTCCGCGATCATGCCGCGATGGATGGCGATGCCGCCGATGAGCTGGACGTCGAAGTGGACCATGTCCCATTTCATGGCACGTTCGTTCACCATGATTTCGCTGCCGCTGAGACGGCGCGCGGCGTTTTTGACGACGGCGTAGGCCTCCGGGAGGATTTTTTCGAGGTACTTCGCACGGGCTTTCGCGAAGTTTCCGCCGACCGCGAGGAAAGCCGATTTCGCGTTTTCGATGGAGTCGACGGTGGGACTGACCGTTTTCGGCAACGATGGAAACTCGCCGCGCAGCTCGCTCAGCCGGTTCTCAAGAGCCCCGGCGGTGGCGTGCAGCTCGTCCCGATCCATCCGCTCGATCTGCGGCTTGGGAGGAGCATCGAGCTTGTGATAGCGGGCCAGATGCTTCTGCCATCGGGTGGTGAGTGCCAGAAGATGGTCGGGCGGCTCGCGGCGGAGCGCGTCCTCGATCTCGTTGATGCGTGAGACGGTGGGACGGATGCGATTCACTTCGCGTTCGTTCTTGCCGCCGATAATTTTAGGGAAAAGCCACTGGAGCATGGGGATGAAATGGGAGAAATTGATAGAACTGGTTGGCGTCGCAGGGATGGATTGCATCCTGTCCGGCCGGAATTGAAGCGGCCGGGCTCGTCGGCAGGATGGCCGTGAGGGACGAAGGCGTGTCCTGGCGCGCGTCATTCTTCGCAAGGAAGAGCGGAAATTCGCCGTGATCCGTATGGATCCGGACGATGAACGGGGCACGCGGGATTTCGCGTGCGGCCGGCTCGATGGGGTGCCGGCTCAGACCGAATGCCGGACGGGAGGCGCGCGGCCCAGCACCGCTCCACCCGTCGCGCGGGCATGCGGTTGAGCGGATTGCGTTTCGAGGCGGGGAACCGGACGGAGCGAGGGATTCATCCCTGCCTCATCGCCCGATTCGGGTTCGGAGAACACCAGAGGGTCGGAAAAACGTCCCCGGATCTGAACGTCGTCCGAGAATTCGGACAGCCCGCTCTCGTGGGAGGACTCATGTTTTTTCGTCAGCCGGTGAATCGGCGCCAAGGCGTTCAGCCCGACCAACGCGATCAGCGCCATGACCCAGGGGATCATCGCCATGCGTGGGAGTCTGTTGTCGGGAACGGGCATCGGAGTCAGGGTTGCACGGAATGCAATTCGCCGCTGTCGCGCGACGTCGGCACCCTCCGGGGCGCGGGAGCGGTTGTCAAATGATTGATCCGGAAAGGGCGGTGATGGCCTAGGAAGGTGGGAATCGCTCAGGGAATCCAGCCGCAGATCCGGAACAATTTCACCAACAGATAAGCGACGCCGCCGGCAGCGGGGAGCGTGAGGACCCAGGCCCAGAGGATGCGCTCGATGAGGGAAAACTTGAGGGCATTGAAGCGTTTCGCACAGCCGACGCCCATGATGGCGGTGGTGATGCTGTGGGTGGTGGAAACCGTCATGCCGAAGCTGCCGGTGACGGCGAGCAGGGTGGCGGCGGTCGTCTCCGCGGCGAAGCCGTGCACGGGCTGGAGTTTCACCATCTTGTGGCCGAGCGTCTTGATGATGCGCCAGCCGCCGGCCATGGTTCCGGCGGCCATGGTGATGGAGCAGACGATCTTGATCCAGGTGGGGACATCGGGCGACAGTTCATCCACCTTGGTGGCGGCGACGGTGAGGGGAGCCTTGCCCGCGGCTCCGGCGGCGGTCATTTCCTTGGCGAGGTTCTTTTCCCAATCGGTGATCTTGGCGGCGACCATTTTTCCGAGAAGCGGCACCTTGGGCAGGAAGCGGGCGTCCTCCCTGGTGACGAGTTCCTTGTGGGTGGCGGACGCGAGCGAGGCGAGGCGCTGCGAGGATTCGGTTTCACCGATGGCGGCGTAGGTCTTGGCGGACAGCGTCTGGAACGCCTCGCGGAATTCGCCGGGCTTGAGGCGGGCGCTTTCCGTTTCGAGCACGGCGGCGGCGGAGCGGAGCTGCTCGGGGGTGGACCGGGTGTCCTGGATGGTCTTGATGCTGTCCTCGGCCTGCATCGACTTGTCCATCCGCAGGAAGTTCATCCAGCTCGGGGCGTTTTGAAAGGTGCCGGTGGCGGTCGCGGTGACGAGGGCGAGGGTGATGACCCCCATGGTTTTCTGCGCATCGGCGAGGCCGTGGGCGAATCCCATGTAGCCGGCGCTGAAAATCTGGGCCTTGCCGAAAAAGCGGTTCACGAAGCGGGGGCGGGCGTTCTGAAGGAGGCAATACAGGATGCCCATGATGATGAAGCCGCCGACGAAGCCGATGATGGGGGAGGTGATCATCGGGATGACGACCTTGTGCAGCACGCCTTCCATCACTTCCTTGCCGTCCTTCACTTTTTTCACGGACCAGATGATGGCGTGCCAGTTGTCATGGGCGCTGGCCACGGCCGCGCCGCAGATGCCGCCGACGAGGGCGTGGGTGGAGCTGGAGGGCAGGCCGAACCACCAGGTGATCAGGTTCCAGACGATGCCGCCGAGCAAGGCGCAGACGATCACGAGCGGGGAGATATACTGGGAGTCCACCAGCCCGGAGGACACCGTTTTCGCCACGGCGTGACCGGCGAGCGCGCCGATGAGGTTGGTGGCGGCGGCCATGATGATCGCCTGCCGCGGGGTCATCACCTTGGTGCCGACGACGGTGGCGATCGAGTTCGCGGTGTCGTGGAAACCGTTGATGTACTCGAACGCGAGGGCGATGAAGATCACCAGGAAAATGATGCCGAGAGTCATGCGGGTGCTCGCCTCAGGAGTTTTTCAGAACGATTTGCGAAACCACGTTGCCGGCGTCGCGGCAGCGGTCGATGACCTTTTCGAGGAGGTCGTAGAGGTCGCGCTTGGCCATGGCCTCGATGGGATCCATCGATCCGGAGTAGATTTCCTTGAGGTAGCTGACCACGAGCTGGTCGGCGCGGCCTTCGAGCTCCTGCATCTTGTCGTTCTCCGCCTTGATCTCCTCCAGGCGGGGGGCTTTCGAAAGCATGTCCACCATGCGGACGACGACGAGCGCCGCTTCCTGGGCGATGGCCATCTGCGGTGCGAAATCCTGGGCCTTCACGAGGTGGTGCATGATCTCGTAGCGCTCGCCGAATTTCTCAACGGTCTTGGGAATGCGGTAGAGCGCCTTGGACAGCGCCTCGATATCCTCGCGGTCGAGGGCGGTGACGAAGACTTTCACCAGCTCCTCGCTGATGATTTCCGCGGTTCTTTTTTCGTTGCGGCGGGCCACGGCGAGGTCGGCGAGCGAGACGGCACCGTTCGATTCGTGCAGAAGGCGGGCGAGGGCTTCGATGCTCTGGTGCGCCGATTTCGCACTCGATGCAAGGAGTTCAAAGAACCGGTCCGACTTTCCAAATAGCTTCGCGAGAGAGATCACGGAGGGACGGTGACAATTTCGTCACGGACCGACAAGCGGAGTTTTTGAGTTAGAATTGCCGCACCATTTCGCTTGCCACCCCATGGGCCAAGCCCCACAAAAGCCCCCCGCTCATTCCGGGGGCCGCACAAAATCTGTTGCTCCGCCCGGCAGGCGGAAACAAATCTTACCCGCCGCTCCCATGGAAAGCATCTCATCCCGTATTGCCAAAGTTTCCCCGTCTCTCACGCTCGCCGTCACCGCACAGGCCAAAGCGATGATCGCAAAGGGCGAAGAAGTATACGCGCTCGCCGGTGGTGAGCCGGAAGTCGATACCCCGCAGTTCATCAAGGACGCCGCGATCGCCGCCCTGCTCGAAGGCAAGACCAAGTACACCCCGGCCGGTGGCATCCCGGAACTCCGCACCGCGCTTTCCGAGAAGTTCAAGACGGACAACAACCTCGACTACGCTCCGGGCCAGATCTGCGTCACCGGCGGTGCCAAAATGGCCTGCTACAACGCCATCCTCGCCGTCATCGAAGAAGGCGACGAAGTCATCATCCCGTCGCCATTCTGGGTGTCCTACCCGGAAATGGTCCGTCTCGCAGGCGGCGTCCCCGTCATCGTTGAGACCAAGGAATCCACCGGCTGGAAAATGACTCCCGAGCAATTCGAGGAAGCCATGACCCCGGCCACCAAGATGGTCATCATCAACACCCCGGGCAACCCGACCGGTGCCATCTACACCAAGGAAGAGCTCCTCGCCCTCGGTGAAATCGCCCTCGGCGAAGACATCGTCATCCTTTCCGACGAAATCTACGAAAAGCTCGTCTACGGCGACTCCAAGCACGTCTCCATCGCCTCGCTCAGCCAGGAACTCTACGACCTCACCATCACGGTGAACGGATTCTCCAAGGCCTACTCCATGACCGGCTGGCGCCTGGGTTACACCGCCGCTCCGAAGGCCTTGGCCGAAGCGATCGAAAAAATCCAGAACCACACCACCTCGAACGCCAACTCGTTCTCGCAATACGGCGCCCTCGCCGCCCTGCAAGGCGACCAGAGCTTCATCGAAGACCTCCGCGGCGAATACGACGTCAAGCGCCAGTTCATGTTCGCCCGCCTCAAGGCCATCCCGAACATCCGCGTCGTCGAGCCACAAGGAGCCTTCTACTTCTTCGTCTACACCGGAAACACCGGCCTGAAGTCGATGAACCTCTGCGACAAGCTCCTCTCCCGCTACAAGGTCGCCGCCATCCCCGGCATCGCCTTCGGCTACGACGAGGGCATCCGCCTCAGCTACTGCACCACGCTGGACATCCTCAACGAAGGACTGACCCGCTTCGAGCAGTTCTGCCGCGAGCATTGATCGTGAGGCAGGCATTCCTGCCTGTCCCGTCTCTTTCAAATCCGCCACTGGTTCACCCGGTGGCGGATTTTTTTCGCGACATATGGGGCCTGTAAGACTCATGGGACCCATCCCGGAAACTCACTCCAAGGGTTTCTCCAGCGCGTCCTGATCCGCCTGCGGCAGCTTGCCATACCAGGCGTTGGCATCCTCCGGCCATTTTTCCTCCCACCGTCTTTTCACCTCTTTCAGCTGGCGGGTGCGCTCGGCAGTATCGTCGAGCGACGCGCTGAGATCCGCCGCCTGGCCGTATCGCTCGCCTCCGCTGAGACTTTCGATGAGCCGCGCTTTGTATTGCTCGCGTGCCGGACCGGGAGTGAATTTCTTCGACCAATCGATTGCCTGCTCCGCTCCTGGTGAGTGCATGCTCCAGTTGGCAAGCACGTGCAGCATCGTCGGCGGGATGTCCTGTCTTTCCAGTTCCGCCCATTTGGCGAATGCCTGCACGGGATCCTTCATCGCCCAGTTCACCACCACCTGGTCGTTCAGTTTGTTCTTCTGCTCCTCGGTCAGATCGGTGGCTTCGATGAAATGGGCCGCATCCGCGGGCGATTTGTCCGTCATTTCCCCCACGATGTTCTGGTAACACTTGTCCGACAGCGCCGCATCTCCGCGGGATGCCAGCAGCGCGAGCAATTCCCCGCGTCTGGCCGGGTCGTGGGCGAGCAGCTTGCTCCATTCCCCCAGCATATTCTTCTGGGTTTCCGGATCGAGCCTTCCCAGCGATTCGCGGGCGGCGGCGAAATCATCCGTCACCTGTTGGGTGAGGAAATTCCGCTCCAGCAGGTTTTTCAATTCCGCGTCGTTCTTCAGCAGCGGGTCGTCGTCGAGCCAGGTCTGTGCCGCCGCCGGATCACGCTTCTGCCACCGGGCGAAGACTTGCGACACGCCTCCCGCATGCATCTCTCCCAATGTCCTGCAGGCGCCCTCCGGATCACTCAGACCCCACTGCTTGAGGATTTCAGAGAAAAGGGGATCAAGGAGTCCCTGTCCCGGCCTGAACTGCCGGGTGGGCAGATATTCCTTGGCAAATCCCGCCAGCTCTTCCGGGCTCATCGTCGCCAGCATCGCCGCCGCATGCTCGCGCAGCGCCCAATCATGCTTCGCCGACGGGCTGTTCCTGAAGCGCCTGCGCAGATCCTCCTTCACGGCGGCCAGCTGCTCCGCGCTCCGGACTTTCACCACCGCTCCCGCGGCTCCCGCCTCCATCCTCTCACCCTGCGTCAGCGACGAACGGCTCCGCGCCGCTGAAATCTCCGCTCCGCCCGCCTTCGTGGCGGGCGGCTGCCGTGCCAGCAGATAGCCCGCCACCGCCGCCGAGACGCAACCGATGGGAATTACTATCAGAGGCTTATTCATGGGCGTCGGTATCTTTCCACTTGAGGATGCTGGAGATTCCCTGCGAATGCGCGGTTTTGTCCCCCAGCCATTTTTCCGCGGCGTCCGGATCCTTGTTCCGCCACTTCGTCATCAAGTCCAACCACGCCGGTTGCACCGCTTTCATATCGATCTTTTCCATGGATGAAAGTTGCTGCGTTCTGAAATCCGCCACGGCCGCGAAATGGCCGGCTTCTTCCCAGGCCGGCGCTTGTTGATCCAGCCATGCCTTCGCATCGGCCGGATCAAACATGAGCCAGTTGCCGTACCCTTCGGTCCACCTCGGCCCGCCCGGCGGGATGTTCTGGCTCACCGCCCAGCGCATCGTCGCCGCAGGCTGCTGGTTGAGGCCGTCTTCCAGGACGTGTTGTTCCAGTCCCGGTTCGTCATGCTGCTTCGCCTCCGCCATGGCTGCGGGGAAATCCCGATAGGCCCAGTCCCGGAAGAGCATGAAATACCCCCAGTCCCGGTCCCGCATCTCCGGCTGCTCCTTCAGCGCCGCCAGCATCGCGTTCCGCTGGGCCTCATCCTTCGCCGCCGCCACACAGTACCACCCCAGCAGGTCGCGGTTCTTATCCGGGAACAGCTTCAGATTCTCAAACACATTCTCCGCCGTCCACGTCTGCACCAGCATGTCCCGCCCCACGTATCCCAAAGCCTTGTCATCCTTCACCGCCCGGTAGGCCGCATTCGCATCCACCCGCATCCATGCCGCCAGCACGCTTCTCACCAGCTCCGCCCGCCGCGCCGCCGCAGCGTGATCCGGCGGCCCCGGCATCCCGGACACATCCGCCAGCGCCGCCACCGGGTCCGACTCCGCCCATTTGAAATACAGCGCGGACTCGATCTCATCCAGCCGCTTCTCACCGTTGCTCCAGCTGGCGGTCAGAGCCCGCATCGCGCGCAGCCGCCGCAGCGCCTCCGGCAGATCCGCCACCGCCAGCCGCGACACCGCCTGCCAGATCTGCTCCTCCTTCCCCGCCAGCAGCCGCCCGTAGTTCCCCAGCGCGTCCTCCGCCCTCCGTTCCCGCGGGGATGTCCGCTCCGCCCGCGAAATCTCCCGCTTCCCGCCGCCCGCGTCCTTCTCCGGGGAAATCCCCGCGCTCCCCGCCGCGTAGCCCCCCGCACCGCACGCGCCGATCAGGAACAAGCCGAGCCACAGGGTGGGGGAGGGTTTCATCATCCGTTAGCTATCCGGGCGCCGATGCCCTGGCAAGCCGTCATTCGATCCACCCCTCGCCTCGCCGAAGCGGATGGCCACATGATCCTCAGTCGCCAGCAGCCGGAAGCCCGCCTTCAGCACCCCTGCGGAAATCCCCGGCATGTGCGCCGCCCCCCACGGGATGATCACATGGTCCGTCGTCCGCAGCCGCTCCTCCAGCACCCCCAGCACGTGCGCGTTCCGCTTCTCCAGCAGGTCCTCCATCAGCTTTTCCGGCAGATCCTCCGGCGCAGGCTGCATCAGCACCGGCAGCGTCGCCGCATTGATGCCCTGCGCGTGCACCACCATCGTCCGCTTCAGACACTCCAGCGTCACCTTGCTGAATTCCGAGATATCCACATCCGCCGGCACCAGCTCACCCTTCGGCTTGAAGGCCGCCTGCTGCTCCGCCAGCCCCAGATCCCTCGCCGTCTTCCCGTAGCCCACCTTCTCCGTCAGCAGATGCTCCCTGTCCGACACCCCCTCCATCAGCACCGCCGCCGTCGGGGAAAATGACGCGGCCAGCGTCTGGTAAAACTCCGCCTCGCCGATGTGGCTCATCGGCACCAGCTCCACCGTTTTCCCGTCCTCCCGCACATACTTCCGCACCTGCATCGTCACCCCCGCCGGGCGCAGCGCCACGAATCCCCCCGTGAAGTGATCCACCGCCAGCCCGCCGCACGATATCAGATAGACCGCCGCCGCCGGCACCAGCACCAGCGCGTTCACCGCCGCGAATCCCAGCGTATTCCCCCAGGTAAATCCCCGCGCCTCCAGCTGCTCCACCCGGAAAAACGGCCACTCCACCCCCCGCGCCCCCCGCAGCCGATAGATCACCACCACGCACACCAGCGCCTGCACCGCAGACATCCCCCACGAGATCCACGCACTCTCCCGGTGGAAATAAATCATCACCGGCAGCGCCGCCAGCGCCGTCAGCGGACCGCACAGCACCAGCGGCAGGAAGAACCGCTTCGGCACCATCCGCGTCAGCCCCATCAGCCCGTACACCACCACCGCCATCAGCAGCGCCGGCACCGCCACCCATCCCAGCCACCCCACCAGCGAGTCATTCGCCAGCCACACCACCATCGAGTCGCTCGCCAGCGAGAGCACCGCATTCGCCAGCCACACCCCCAGCGCCACACTCAGGAACCCCGCCACCCCCCTCCTCACCACAGACTGCGGACTCGGCTCGGACAGCGGTGGCGGCGGCGGAAAAACCTCGGATGACATGCCCGCGACCCTTCCGCCGGATCCCCCCCAAGGCAATTACGAACTCCCCGGAGTATTCCAGCCCGCCCCCACAGACCCGTCCCGCCGGTCGGGTTTTTGTGCTTTCGCCCGCCCCCGTTCCGGATAGGACATCCTGTTACTGATGAAATTCCAGCGATTCCCCATCATTTCCGGCGCGGTGCTCGCCGGGTTCGCGCTCGGGCTCATCCTCGCCCCATCGCTGCGGCCCGCCGGACCCGCGGACGCCTCCCCATCCCCGGGGAAATCCGCCGCCGCGACTCCGCAAGGTGCCGCCACATCCGCCGCCACGGCAGCTCCCGCCGGCTCCCCCTCACGCACCCGCGTCAGAGATCGTGAACAACCGGCAGCAAAACCCGCCGAGCCGCGGATGGCCGTGCCCGTAAAAACCGTGGTCAAGCTCCTGCAGGCACACTTCCGCGGCGTGGGATACCAGGAACTGCCGGTGGGCATGGAGAGGGCCGTCGACACGCTGGGCATCTCCCGGACCGAGAGCGACGAGATCAACGACCTGTTCAAGAAATCCAGAGACGAGCTCACCGCCGCCGAGAAAACCTGTTTCAAATTGGGCCACGTCACGCCCGACCGTATCGAGATCGACACCAGCGCCATTCGGGAACCCGCCTCTGCCATCATCGGACGTCTCCAGCAGGGCATCCGTTCCACCCTCAAGCCCGAAGCTGCGGAGCTCCTCATCTCCTCCATCGACTGGAAGAAATACTATCCGATCGATAATAGCTCCACCACCACCTTCGAAATCTCCAGAAAATACACCGGCCTGCGCTCTGCCTGGGTGAGGACAACCGGACAAAACAGCGGCAGAGGAATTGATAAGAGGAAATTCCCGGACGACGGCACCCCGCTACCCGCCGACCAGATATTCGATGATCGCTGGAAACCCTACCTCCAGGGCCTCACCCTCCTCCCCACGGACGAAGAGTGACCGCGGTCGCCATCCCGCAGCTCTCCTCATCCCGGCAGGGATGGCAGACGGCAGCCCCGGGTCCGAGGAGCCACCGCGCGACCACACCGGCTAACGGTTTCCAGTGCATCCGCAGCCTGAAAGGCTTGCCGGCGAGACCAGCGGATCATTCTTAGCGGCCCGGAGAAACCAGCGGATCCTGCCCGCCTCATCCTTCTTTGAGTCCCGGCGTGCCCCGCGAATCATGCCCGGATCATCCGTCTTCAAGTCCCGGAGGGACCCGCGGAAATAAGCCGGTGGCGTCAGCCACCGGAAAGCCATCCCCCCAAGTCCATCCGCCCCGGCAGGGGAGGGGGAAGGTGGCGTTTCCCCGAGAGCCACGCCTCCGCCGTCTCGCACAGCCCGCTCCGCGCGGGGAGGGGATGCGGGTGCGCCTCACCCCGCTGCCCGGCCACACCCCGGACCCCGTCGTCCTCACCGGTGGCTGGGACGTCGCAGACGCCGGCGCCGAACTCAGCTGGACCCCCAGCGCGGACCCGGAGCTGGAGCAGTACGAGCTGCGCGCCACCCCCGGCCTGGAATAGTCCGGCGAGGACGAGAGCACGGTGGCCACCTTCCCGCCCGGCAGCCCGCTCACCTATCAGACCACCGCCGGCTTCGGCCTGCCGGGGAACGCGGTCTCCTACAAGCTCTACGTCCGCCTCATCACAGGAAACGATGCGGGCAGCGAGACGGTGACCATCGTGAGGCCGGTGTGAGGCGGCGGGTGCTTCACCACGCCAGGTCATCAGGCACCGGTGATGGTAACCGATGGTTCACGGAACGAACATCTAACGAAGTTTCACGGTCCTCGCGGGCTTTTCCTCCCGCGACCGTGGAAATCAAGCATCGGTCACCTTCTCCCGAAGCTGTTGGGAAAGACCGCCTTGGGAAAACGGAAGCAAGAAACCCCTCGCCAGATGCGGGCGGAATCTCTAAACGGGGGCTGAACGAATTAAAAAGTTCGGCAGAAACCAAATGCGACAATCGTCTATACTCGTGTTCTTGCTCCCTCTCGTAGCTAGCTGCGGTTCACATCCCTATTCTCCGACATGGCAATCGTTTTCGATTCCAAAAGGTAACGCGTGGCACAACGAAGAATCCCAACAGACAGCCTACGACAGCAATTCAGACGGTAGAATAGATCGTTTGAGATATTGGAGGGGCAGCGGCATGGCTAGAGAGCTCCACGATCAGAATAATAATGGTTGGTTCGATACTCGAATAGTAACTGTTTATGGAAGTGAACGCATTCGCAGTGTCGTTAAGGTTAGAGCGCCGTTTGTTCCCAAAGCTGGCACAAATACGAGTTTTGATATTCCGGAGCTTTACGATGAAGACTCAAAATACGCCGAACAAGCCGCTCCATCCAACGGCGGGTAACGCTCCTGTTTGAATTCGGGCTTCCCTCCCCGCCGTGGATGAGCTAGACGTTCGCTAAAACCTCTATGAAAACCATATCCCGAATTCTGCTCTCACTCGTCGTGTTGGTCGCGACGGTTCACGCTGAAGACAAGCCGGCCTTGGAGTGCACGGTGGGAGGTCGCGCCATCAAGGTGTTTCTGGCCGACGAGGAGTTTGATCCTAGCAAGCACAAGATCGAATACAGGGAGGGAGCATACGGGCCGGAGACTCTTTTCATCGATGGCCACGAACCGCTAGGTACTGATAACCAGCTTCCGAAACGAAGCTGGAAGAGATTCACGGTTTTGTGGGATGGAGTGGAGACGCCGTTGCCCGGTTCACTTTACAAGGCTTACTACCATCCGAATATCGACACGGCGGCTGTGAGGCATCGGAATCTGGTGTTCACGATAGACCCCGGCGGAGAATGGATCCAGGTCATCATGCGTGGGAGCGACGGTGGCGGCGCCTATCTGGCTGGATGGGAGCTGCGGCGGGATGGGAAGCATAAGAGGATTGATCCCTCACAACTCTACCAACCACCAAGCTAGCAGGGAACAAGACGGCGGAGGAAGCTCGGCCGCGCCTAGGAGGTGAGTCAGAGGATCTCGGCGACGAAGGATTCCTTCTCGAAGATGGAGAAGGCTTCGGGCTCTTCGCCGGTGCCGAGGAAGCGGGGGGGGATGCCGAGGGTGTCGTGGATGGTGACGGCGATGCCGCCCTTTCCGGAGCCGTCGAGCTTGGTGACGATGAGGCCGTCGAGCGGGCTGGCTTTGTGGAATTCCTTGGCCTGCTGCATGGCGTTTGAGCCGGTGGTGGCATCGACAACTAGCAGGGTGAGGTGGGGGGCGGTGTCGTCCTGCTTGGCGAGGGTGCGGCGGATTTTCCCGAGTTCTTCCATGAGGTTGTGCCGGGTGTGGATGCGGCCGGCGGTGTCGCAGATGAGGAACTGGGTCTTCTCGGCGATGGCCTTCTGATGGGCGTGGAAGCAGACGGAGGAGGGGTCTGCATTGGGGTTTCCGGTGACGACGGGGAGGTTCAGCCGCTCGCCCCAGCGCTTGAGCTGCTCGACGGCGGCGGCGCGGAAGGTGTCGGCGGCGGCGAGGATGACGGTGCGCTTGCGCTTGGTGAGCCAGAGGCCGAGCTTGGCGGAGGAGGTGGTCTTGCCGGTGCCGTTGACGCCGACGACGAGGATGACGAAGGGCTTGCCATCGGCGCGCGGGGTGGGGGGGAGGAAGTTGTCGGGGAGGCGCTTGGAGAGCTGGCGGCGGGTGACTTCCACGACGTCGTCGCCGGAGACTTCACGGCCGAGGTCGCGGAGCTCGTCGATGATGGCGGTGGTGAGGGCGATGCCGAGGTCTGAGGAGATGAGGTCTGCCTCGAGGTCGTCCCAATCGATTTCCGCGCGGTTGGTGATCTTGTTGAAGAGATTTTTGAAAAAGCCGGCCATGCGGCGGGAGACTGAAGACGGCGGGGGCGAGAGTCCAGAGGCAAGAATCCAGAATCCGGAGAAGATGTGGGGTGCGGCTTCTTCCGTCTTGTTTCCGGCCTCTGGAGTCTGGACTCTCAGGCGTGCCCAAGATCCGAGTGCTTTCCGACATTCTCGCCAGCCAGGTGGCGGCGGGGGAAGTGGTGGAGCGCCCGGCCTCGGTGGTGAAGGAGCTGGTGGAAAACAGCATGGATGCGGGGGCGCGGGAGATACGGGTGGACATCGACCGCGGCGGTGCGGCGCTGATCCGGGTGAGCGACGACGGGTGCGGGATGTCGCGGGAGGATGCGCTGCTCTCGCTGGAGCGCCACGCGACGAGCAAGCTGCGGACGTCTGGAGACCTGGCGGCGATCGTGACGCTGGGTTTCCGCGGGGAGGCGGTGCCGAGCATCGCGAGTGTGTCGCGGTTCCGGATGGTGACGCGTGAGACGGACGCGGTGGCGGGAACGGAGATCATCGTGGACGGCGGGCGGGTGAGCGACGTGCGGGACGCGGGCTGCGCGCCGGGAACGGTGATCGAGGCGAAGTCGCTGTTTTTCAACATGCCGGCGCGGCGGAAATTCCTGCGGGCGGAGACGACGGAGGCGGCGCACGTGGAGCACCAGCTGCGGCTGCACGCGCTGGCGGCGCCGGGGGTGAGATTTCGCCTGAGGAGGGATGACCGGGAGGTTTTCGACCTGCCGCCGGCGGGGAAGGCGCTGGACCGGGTGCGGCAGTTGCTGGGGAACGAGCTGTCGCGGGAGCTGGTGGGGCTGCCGCTGACGCATGGGAACGGGGTGTCGGTGGAGGGCTACGTGCTGCCGGCGAGCCATGCGCGGAAGGGGAGGCGGCACCAGTTTGTGTTTCTGAACGGGAGGCCGGTGGAGGACTCGGTGATTTCCCGGGCGCTGGCGGAGGGATTTCGCGGAGCGCTGGCGGATGGTCTGCATCCGGCGGCGTGGTTGTGGATCGAGCTGGAGCCGACGCTGGTGGATGTGAACGTGCACCCGGCGAAGCGGGAGGTGAGATTTCACCGGCCGCTGGATGTGAGGGATGTGATCCTGGAGGCGGTGGCGGCAGGTCTGAAGCCGCCGGCCCCGGTGGTGGCGGTGCGGCCGAGCCTGGAGATGCTGGCCAGAGAGGCGGTGGAGGTGGCGCCGGCGGTGGTTCGTTTTCATGCGCCGCAGCCGCTGTTTCCGGATTTCCGGGAAAGTGTGGCGCCTGCAACGCAAGAGGAGGTGGTGGTGCCGGTGGGTGGCGGGGTGCCGGAGTTCCGGGTGGTGGGGATGCTGCATCAGCGGTTCGTGATCTTGGAGAGCGGGGATGGGCTGGTGCTTTTCGACCCGAAGGCGGCGCGGGAGAGGATTTTTTTTGAAAAACTGACCCGCCACGACGGCGGGGTGTTGGAAACGCAGGGGCTGCTGGTGCCGGTCTTGCTGGAGCTGGATCCGCGGGATCTGGATCTGGTACTGCGCGAGCGGATGGCGCTGCAGGAAGCGGGGATCGAGGTGGAGGCATTCGGCGGAAACACGTTGCAGATCCGCAGCCTGCCGACGTGTCTGCCGGTGGATGATCCGCGGCCTTTTCTGGGCGCGCTGATGGATGAACTACTGCACGAATCCACGCCGGGTGCGCGATTTGCGCTGGATCGGCTGGCGCGGGTGCTTGCGAAACGGGCCTCCGCATTGGTCTCTCCCAAGCTGGAGGAGACGAGGCCCTTGCTGGCGGAGTTGTTTGCCTGCGAGCTGCCCTACTGCGCGGCGGACGGGCGGCCGACCTTGACGGAGTTCGGCATGCGGGAGCTGGAGCGACGCTTCGGGATCAGCCGGTGAAGGAGGAGATCCTGTTGTGAATTAAGCTTCGGAAGTGTTCAATATTTGTAAAAATTAGTTGGCTTGTAGTACGGTTTTGAGTAGGTGGAGGCCGTGTCAATGGGGATTTCAGCTGGAAGTCGTCTGAAATGATTCGAGGTGAGGCTTGGTGGTGGTGAGCACGTGAGGCTGGAATCCTTTTAAACAAAGGGAAATTCCAAATGACAGTTGGTTTTGAAATTCGTTCAAATTTCAACAAAGTTTTTTCTTGTTAAGTTTCATTAAAATTTTACTATGCCGCCAAGTTTAAGCCATCAAGAGCTTCAACCTCTCCGCCGAAAACATGAAAAGCTTGTGGATCACAACTGGAATTGCCAGCGCGGCCCTGCTCGGGTCAGCCGCCGGAGCCCGGTTGTCGGATCGCTTGTTGGCGACTCATGAGGAATTTCTGGAAGGCCGGCGTGAGATTCTGCCTTCGCTCAGTGATCCGTTCGGTGTGCCCGAGGCGGCGCGGGTGGTGATCGAGCGGTCGCGTGAGGAATTTCGTGAGAAATCCGAGTGGAAGCGCAATGTGGTGGCCACGGTGTTCTGGGTGGGTGAGTTGCCCACGGAGAACAATCCGACACCGAACACCCAAAGTGCGTGGGATCAGAACTGGCAGGCGAACTTCGGCGGCTACGATCAGCCGGACCGCCGCGAGGGCTATCTTCCGGCCGGTTTCACTCCGGCGCTCAATCCATTTTACATCGCACTGCCATACAATGATGTCGCGAAAGGCGGAGTGCACCGGCCCGAGGCATCCAAGGTGATCCCCTGGTTCTGGGAGAGCTACCGCGGCGACGGGATATCCGTTTGCAAAGGCCGCTGGGTGGTGATCCACCGCCAGGGGCGGGTCTGCTTCGCGCAGTGGGAGGATGTGGGGCCCTTCGAGGTGGACCACTGGCAATATGTTTTCGGAAAAGAGCCGCCCCGTTCCAACCGCAACCAATCGGCCGGCATCGATCTGAGTCCCGCGGTCCGCGATTTCCTGAATCTCCGTAGCGGAGAAACCGTGGAATGGCGTTTCGCCACGGATCAGGAAGTCCCGCGCGGCCCCTGGAAAAACTGGTCCCGCGAGCCGTCCCTGCCGCAACGTTGAAAATTTTCCCTGCTAGACAACTGCTGTTCCCAATCCCTAACCCGATCCAAACGACCCCACCCGTCACTTGAATCACACATATCCTTTCTGAGGTGCTGTTATGTCCCAACAGCCCCTCAGGCGGCCCGGATCGGGGTTCTGTCCCGAATTGGCAGGGTCCGTCGAGAATTTCTCGCCGACCCCTGCTCTTGCCCGAACCGGGCCGCCCATCTCTCAAAAGTTGTCCCGCTTTTGAGGTCCGAGATGGAAGGTGTTTCCAGACATCGCACCCTTACAACCAGCCATGAAAACCAGCCAATTGGCTGCCGCTTCGGCAGCTGCTATTGCGGTGAGCACCCTTGTGCCCACGCGCTCCGATGCCGCAACTCCCGCGGTATCAACCATCCCGTCCGCTCCCGGCGGAGTTCTGTCGGCGTATCCGACGATCGTCCAGACAGGCACCAAGCCCACCCTGACTTGGAACATCCTTTACCCCTCCAGCATCGGTTCTCCGAGCGGCGGGGGAAATGGCAACAGCGGCGGCTCGGGCGGAGGTAATGACGGCTCGGATGATCTGGTGGTGGTGAATCCGCCGGGCACGCTCATTCCCCAACAGACGGTGTATGTGACCGTTCAGATTGTCGGAACCGGAGTGACCGCCTGTAATTCGAACCAGAGCAGCACATCCGTTTACACCGACGCCAGGGTCAGTCTGAACGGAGGCAGCTATTCCCAGCTGTTTTACGGCACACAGGCGAATGTGAACCCGTCCAAGCAGCTCTATATCAAAAAGGTCACGGCCAACCAGACCATCGATTTC
Organism: Verrucomicrobiota bacterium; assembly: GCA_040388015.1. GTDB lineage: Bacteria > Verrucomicrobiota > Verrucomicrobiia > Verrucomicrobiales > Akkermansiaceae > Luteolibacter. The sequence goes on from JAZKCQ010000012.1 coordinate 66,194, forward strand.
GGAGGTCGTTACGTGACCAACGGATCGTGGTCGTCGTTCTACACCACCAAAAGCTCCAATTTCCAAGTGGTGGCGCTGGTGAACGGTGATACTCCGCCGACAACGTTTCCGCTCTATCAGTCGTCGGCCCTGGCAAATTACCTGAAACCGTACCTGGATGGTGCGGGAAAGGTCAAAATCGGGCCGCTGAGCGTGCTCATCATGATGGAGCTTGGCAGCGCCAACCGGAATACACCCTGCTTTGATCTTCAGGATCAGGTGCTTCTCGCGACATTCAGCACGAAACATCCCAACAACGGTCATGGCAACAATTTGGACGGTGTGGACTCGTCAAACCCGGGTCAAGGCCACGGAGGACCCAACGGCCAGGTGGATCCATCGGGCGGTGTGGACGATGAAATCCGTTAACCATCACTATAAGCCATGAAAAATACCATCTTCATCATTTGGTCTGGAGCTGCCGCCTTTGCTTCCGGAGGCCCGAAAACCGAACCCGCTCCGCAGATGCGTGATGCGGCGACCCACGAGCAGATCTCGCAGCTGTATCGACAGGCATCCGCTGAGGATCCTTTCAAAACCTTGAAAACCTTGAAAGCCTCGGAGGGGCCCGATCCTTCCAAGGTCAATCAGCCGGAGGATCTTATCAGCCAGTCTGACATCATCTGTTTCAACGGAATGGCGACATTGGTGCCGAAAAAGGCGATTTTGCAGATTCCGAAAAATCTGGCGGATCGCCTCAAATTCAAGCCCGGCACGAAAATCGAATCCTGGGCCGATTTCTACGCACTCAACCGGGGGTGGATCACCACCGTGGAGGTGACCCGGCTCCAAGCGGAAGGCAACAGCCCCATCGCTGAAAAAACTCAGAAGGAAATGGTGAGATGCGGGAACCTGATCGTGGCGACCTTGCAAGGAGGTCCGATTTCGGTTCTGCCGCAGAAAGCTCCGGCGCAATCCCTAACTCAAGTTTCAAAGCCATGAAAAAAATCATTCGTTCGATAGTTGGTGCGACGTGTTTCTATTCATTGGCTTTTCATGCCAATGGCGGAATCTACTCGAATTTCATCCGTCAGGTGCAGTTTCCTACCGGGACCGTGCGTGATGCCACCGGATTGGCCGCAGCCGGCCAACGGTTGTCCGAACTGGCGATCGACCCGGGTGGCGCGCGGTTTGAGTTGTGGACCGTGGATTCATCCACATCACCTCTGCCAACCAGCTACCTTCTTGATAGCAATTATGTGGGAACCTACATTCCCATCGCGGAAATGGTGATTCGTTCCGAAGACGGTTCCGCCGCCACTCCGAGAACCCGTGCGGACCGTCCGTTTTATGTGGATGTCACCATCACGGGCCTGCTTGCCGGCCCTACCGATCCGGAGCCATCGAAGAGCGTCAAGTTCCTCCGGCATGTCCAGTCTTACGGCATAGGAGGAACCGGGGTTGGAATCGACAGGACCCAGGCTTCCTTGGTCAGCCAGTCGGCCATCACGACGAACGGCACTCAGAATCTGACTTTCTTGGTGAACGCGATTCCGGGGGCAAATCGGGCGAAAGTCCGGGGGGAGGAGAGGTTTTCCGTCTTTTCTCTGGAGGACTATCAAGCTCCCGAATCTCAGATTGCCTCCCAAACCATCCAGGTATGGCCGGTCGCCGATGGGACCATTACCGGAATCACGGCGAATCAGTCGATTCGTTTCATGATGCCGAATCTGACCATCGGATTGAACGATCTGTATCCTAACTCAACGACCTACGCGCAGGCCTACAAAGGGAACGCGCAGCTCGGGACGACAGGCAAAATACTTCCGGGATCAGGGCTTGTGGTAAGTGATTCAGTTCCGCAAAGCCGTGTTCTGACCGTGTCGGGATATGACAAGATTTTCGATAGTGATGGAAGATGGACAATTGAGATCCTGACGGTGACCCCGTTCGGAGTTGACCGATTGGCTCATGTCAGTTTCGACGTTGACAGGACCATTGAGGTGAATGGGTCTTTCACCACCATTGAATAACAGTCATCCATATTTTTGATAGTATCAGTGTTGTCATTTTCAGTTTATTGAATTCTGTGAGATTCAACTGAATTGGTAATGGTTTGATAAGAAAACCACAAAGTTCCCCTAGAGAAATTTATGAAAACCAGCCACTTGTCGGCCTTGTCGGCAGCCACCATTCTCATCGGCGCGATTGTGTCGCCACGCGCCCTGTCCCAGGAGGTTCCTGCGGGCCTCACCGGATCCCTCTCCGCCAACCCCGCCATCGTTCAGGCCGGGCAGTCACCGAAGTTGAAGTGGAGCATCAACTACCCGTCCGTGGTGAAAAAATACGTCGACATCATTCCGCCCGGCGGAAGCGGTGGCAGCGGGCCGGGGACCATCACGCCGCTTCAGAACTTGTACGCCGATGTCCGGATCATCGGGCAGGGAGTCACGGTCACCACCAATAACACCGGATTCACCTTCGTCCCGACCGAGGCCTCGATGAGCATCAACAACTCGTCCACCTTCACGCGGATATTCTACGGGACGAATCCCCAGATCAATCCCGGATCGGTTATCGGACTGTCAGGTATTTTCGGAACCACCTATCAGAACAATATGATCCAATCGGGCAAGCCGATCCGGTTCGGTGGCAGATACTATTATAACAGCGCATGGGGAACCCTTTATAAGTCGAACAGCGGCGACAACGTCCGTTTCCTCGTCAATGGCGACACTCCGCCGTCCAACGTGCCTCAGTACAACGCGCCTTCACTCGAAAGTTTCCTTCGTCCCTATCTGGACACGACGGGAAAAGTGAAGATCGGTCCCATGGACGTGATCGTCTTCATGGAGCTCACGCATACCTCATCTCAAAAGTCGGATCCCGGTTACGACCTTCAGGATCTGGTGCTCTTGGTAACCTTCCGCACCAACTGAGCCGATGAAATCCATCCCACCGAATGTGCGGTCGGGGAGCGCGGTTCTCATCGCCTCCGTCTCGATCGGTCTTGTCCCGCTTTCCCACGGAGAGTCCGCAGCCAGGCCACCCATGCGGGAGGCTCCCACGAACGAACAGCTGGTGTTGCGCCTGAGACAGGCCGAGCAGCAGAATTCAACGAAGATCGAGAATCCCTCATCCGCCCAAGATCCGTCCGTGACGAATCGTCCCCAGGATCTGATCAGCCGTTCGGAAATCCTCTGTTACAATGGGATCCTGACACTGGTTCCCAAGCGGTCTGTGATTCAGTTTCCGAAAAATCTCGCGGATCGTCTGAAGCCGCAGCCTGGCGCGCAGATCAAAACCTGGGCTGATTTTTATGCCGCCAACCGCGGATGGATCACGACCATCGAAGTGAGCCTCATCCAGGCCCAGGGCAAGCAGCCTTTGTCCAAGGAGACCAGCACACAGATGGTGAAAAGCGGCAATCTGATCGTCGCCACCTTCCGGGGGAACCCGATCTCCGTCCTCCCTCTGGAAGTCCCAGAGCTTCCCGCCACCGCCAACAATAGCCAGAAATCCGAGCTATGAAAACCACCTCCCGACTTTTTCTCCTCTCATTGCTGGCCTTGAATTCCGCCAGCGCCGCCGACCCGACTTATACCAATTTCATCCGCCAGATCCAACTTCCTAACGGAGTTGAGGTGGATGTGACGAATCTCGCCGCAAGCGGGGAGCAGGACTCGCCGCTGGCCATCAATCCGAACGGCGCCCGCTTCGAATTGTGGACGACCCGCTCCACACCGCTGGCCAGCTTCTTGTTACAGAATACCTATGTGGGAACCTACGTGCCGGTGGCGAATGTGGTGATCGATACCGAAGATCCGTGGGGCAAGGAACCGAACACCGAGTCATTCACCAATGTCACCTACGAGAATCCGCTTTTCGCCACCAACAAGCAGGTTCCCGTGAACATGCCGGCGAAGGTTAGGAGAACCCGCGCGGATCGCCCATTCAAGGTGTATGTGACGACGGAGGGACTGCGCAACGGGGCAGGAGATCCTGCCGCGTCGAAGGCTGTCGATTTCTTCCGCCACACCCAGTCTTATGGAACCAATGGCACGGGAGAGGGGATCAATCGCAGCCAGGCACTTCTGTACAGCCCCGCGCAGCCTCAGTTCACCACGAACGGAGTCCAGAACCCTTTGGTGGTCGCCCTGAGTTCGATCGCCGGTTCGGTGCGGACGAAAATCAGAGGCGAGGAGACATTTTCGGTTTGGTCGCTTTATGACAATCAAATCGCGTCCCAGCCGATCGCCGCGAACAAGCTGTCTTCCCAGTATGTCCAGATTTGGCCGATGTCGGATGGATCTCAAACCGGGATCACCATGAACCAGGTGATCCGTTTTGCCATGCCGGCGGTCACATTCCGCTACAATGACACTTATCCGGGTTCCCAAACGTTCGCCCAAGTCTACAAAGGCGAGATGCGTGACAATGTTCAAGGGTTGATCGTGCCGGGATCTCACAAGAACAATACCTCACAAGTCCCGGAATCTTATGTCGAGACAACAGGCAGTGACTTCGAGCGCTTGTTCGATGCGGATGGCCGCTGGACGATGGAGTTGCTGACCATTTCACCGTTCGACACCATCCGTCTTGCGTATGTGAGTTTCACCCTTGATCGCACGATGGTCGTGAACGGCTCTTTCACCACCATCGAGTGATTTACGGGTCTTTCAGTTCTTTCAACAACTCGTTCCTGAAATTGTCATTTCGATAGATCAGGGAAAATCTGGCCTCCTTGGATTTCCGCAACAGATCCTCCACCTCCGTGAAAGCGAGGAGGAGAAACAAGCCCTTCACCGGTTCCCGATGAAACGACTGAGTCCGAGTCACGAATTGATCCTCCACAGCCCTCCGCTGTTGGTTGGCCAGAAGCGCCCCGTGTTCCAGGGCGACCTGCTTCCGCAGCGCCTCGAAGCGAGACTCCATCAGATCCGCGGAGGCCTCGGGGTCGAAGTAGTGGATGGTCAGTTCGTAAAGCCTGCCGCCCAGGAAACGGCCCTCCACCGCTCCCGCCTGGGTGTCGGGCAGAAAACCTTTTTTCGGTTCGATTTTCAGCACCCGCATTGCGGGTTGCTCTCCAGGGAGAGAAATAGTAACGTCCAGCGAATGTCTGGCAGCCCAAGTAATCAACTTTTCCGGAGAATCGCCCCAGCGCAAGCCGAAGGGCGGCTCCAGAACGGCCTGGCACAGGGCTTGACCGGCGGTCAAAAGGATGAGGACGGCATGAAGTGCCAGTCGGCGAAAAGGTCCGCACATGCGCGGAGTTTCGGATTTTTCCGTCCGCTCCGCAAGGCGGGATCGCTGTGCGGGGGCTTTGTCATGCTGGAGGCGATGATCAGTCTTTCGGTGCTCACGGTGGTCGGCCTCGTGCTGCTCAAGCTGTCCCTCAATATCCTGGCTCCGAGGCAGTGGATCGTCCAGCAGTCGGTGACCGATGCCTACATGACCTACGAGCGGGCATATGCGGAACGGGTCCCTTTTGAAAGCCTGCTGGCGGCGAATTCTCCATGGCCTGACTTCGCGAAAGACAACCCGCGGACGTCCGTCACGACGGTGGAGGTCGGCCGCCTTCCGAGAATCCTTCCGGATTTTCCGAATGGCGTGCCCATCTTGGGCACGGTCACCCGCACCCGTTTCGCCGATCCCGAGAATTTTCCCGCGGATGGAGGTGTCGGCTCCGTGGACGACGCAAAGTTGAGAAATCCCACCTCCATGAAAATCTGGAGGGTGCAGAGCGTGCTGACCTATACCGTGGGCGGCAGGACTTACGCGAAATCCCGAACGGTCCTGAGATCCCAATGAAATCGACCATCAAACGGGCCAGTCGCGGACTCACCCTGATCGAGCTGTCCGTTGCCATCATGATCGGCCTGGCGACAGGGACCATGGTTCTGGCCTTGTTCAACCAGCAGCTGGCATTCCTGAAATTATTCAGATCGCAGAATTTCCTAACCGAAGAGGCTCCCATCATCAGCATGTATGTGAGCCGGCTTGTCGGAAAATCCGACCGTTTCCGGCTGCATGATTCGGTGGAGGATGCCCTGTCGGGAGAGCGGCCGCGGCTGACACCGTCGCCTGTGGTGGTCTTGAATTTCCGCCAGCCGGACGGAACGATGCGGGCGACGATCCTTGCTTTTGAAATCGGCGGAGCCACTCCGGCGCTCAACTATTATGTGGTGCCGGCCAACGGAGTTCTGGGCGCCCCCCAATGGGCGGTGACCAAATCTCCGACCAATGTGACCTTCGCCATGGAGGACGGTGTGCTGCGGATGACACTCACCGGGCCGAAGGCCGAACAGATCACCTACTCGGGAACCATGCAACAATGAGAACCTCGCCATCCAGACGCCGGCATTCCGGTTATGTTTCGTTTCTTCTCGTCATCTCCACGGGAGCCATCCTCACCATCCTCACCATCTATGCCTATCGTCGCGCGATGAATTCGCATTCGATCCAGTCACAGGTGCAGCTCAGGGTGGACTACAGCGAGAAGGAGGAGGCGATCCTGCGGTCGATCGTCGCCGTCACGCCCAACAGATCGATCCGTGCGATGAAGTCTCTATCCAACGTGGCTGGAACGCGGGAGCCGCTGAGCTGGCAGAATATTTTCACCGAATCTCTCGCCCTGGCCAATGCCAGGACCTCCATCTCGACCGATCTCATCAACTCGCTGAACATTGCGAATCTCAAGACGGGCAATTCTGGAGACTCCGCGCTGGCCGCTCCAGGCCGGATTTTCACCCCGATCGTGGCGGATCCCGGATACTTTGTCTCTGCCGGAATCAACCGCAGCCTTGGTGCCGGCTATCCCTCTCCGTTGACTGCGGATGACGCGACCACCGCGGCCAACGATAGAGTCTATCCGGTCATCTCGGACTACAAATACGACCCTCTCGCGCCAGCCTCGCGAGGCCCCCAGTTTGGCGGCCGTTCGAAGTTCAATCTCCTGAGATATCCGCAGATCAACTTCGGCTACGCCAAACCCGGTGAGAACTTCGTGGCGAAGCGCAACTGGTGGGCTTTCTCACTGGATGTGGCCGACCATGACGACGACCGGACCCTGCTCGCCCGGTCCAAGCGGAATTTCGTGCTTTCGATTTATGAAATCCCCTCGCAGCTTTCAATCTCCGCCTCCTCGTTCATGTCGCTCGGCCAATACGCTTCGGGAGAAGCTTGGGAAAAGGTGAACATCGATGGGGGGATCTTCGCGGGCAAGGCCGAGGTGACGGGGACGACCGACCTCAACACGTTGTCCAGCCGCCGGGGCGTCACCCTGTCCAACACCACGACGTTCGGGAATCAGTCGCTGACGGACAATCAGGCGGATACTGCCACTCCCTTCAAGCCGGGAGTCCGCGAGTCCTATCAAAACAAGAAGGATGAGGCGAATCCGGTGAAGCTGGCCAATCAGAGCACCACGGGTGCGTTTTTCCCGGTATCGCTTGCGTCCGAAAGCGGACGTGTCGCGTTTTATCCCATCAGCCGCGGTCAGGAATTCTTCGACCGGTTCCTCCATCCCGCCACCGAGCCGAACGCTCTCTCCACCACCACTTGGAACAACTACACGATCGGTGCGCTGCAGTGCGCCATGCGCATCGATATCACCAAGGTTGTGAGTGCGACCGACCCCACGCCCACGGAATTCAAGTTCTCTTGTTTGAATGCCAGCGGTGTCCGCAATACGGTGGACACGACGGTGACTCCCGCCAACTACCCTCCGGGATATTACCCGTTCTGGGTCGAAGGCAACAGTTACAACTTCGGGACCGAGGTGGTGGATGTCGCCTACGGAAAGAACGGTTCCTATGCCTACAAAACGAATGTCACGGGAACGGTCACCTTCAACAATGCGACATTCGGCGATCCCCTGGTGGGGACCGAAAAAATCGGTTACCTGAAAATGCCGTTCGAAAGGGCGGTCATCCCCACGGTGCCGGTCGCGAAATCCTGTGTCGCTTTCTATCCGAAAAGAGTGAAGGCCTTCCTTCGCGCCCTTGGTGCCGGCGACACCTCGATCAATAATTCCGTGGTGGTGAACGTCAATCATACGGGCCTCGGAGCAACCATTCCGAAAAAGCCGGGCACTCCCTGCACCGATGCGGACTATGGTTTGATCATGAAGGAATGTGCCGATCTGACGATGTTCACGAAGGGTTTCTCTCTGGTGTCTAACCTGCGTCTTTACATCGGAGACGACTTCAACATCGTGGCTGCGACTCCTCCTGCGGGCTACACGCCCGCGGTCACGGCATCCAATCCCACCGGCCGGTTCCTGCCGCCGTGTTCGTTGTTCGTGCCGGAGAAGCGATACGGTGTGGATGTCGATGCGTATAAAGTGAACCTCAGCGGCCAGGTTGGTTCGCTTGCTACCGACACGGTGGCGAATGCAGTGCGGCCGTTGGATTCGAAGAATCTGAGCGGCAACGCGATCACCGCCGACCGGATCACCGTCAATCTCAGCCAAATCCGTCATCCGGCGGAAATCCCGCCGATCACCATGATGAACTGGCTGGTGATGATCGAGGAGCTCAGAAGGTGATTCCGGACACTCAGTCCTCGATGTAGAGGATCCGTCCGCAGTCCTCGCACTGGGCGATTTCCTTGCCCGTCTGAACCTTCATGATGGTGGAGGCGATGAGCCGCATGTGGCACCCCTCGCATTTGCCATCCCGCAGCGGGGCGATCGCCAGTCCGTCCTTGGTTTTCATCAGGCGGTTGTAAAGCGGGATCACGCTGTCAGGAACATTCGCCAGAAGCCTTTCCCGTTCCGCGGTGACTTCCCGGCGGTCCGCCTCCATCCGCTCGTGGCGTTGTTTGATAGTAGCAAGATCTTCCTGGACGAGTGTCTTGGTGTGTTCAAGAGACGCTTGGGCGGTTTTCAAAACGTTCCGGAAACCATCCACCTCGTCCATCGCTTCCAGCTCTTTGGTTTCGAAATCATCCAGGTCCTTTTCGTAACGGGTGATCTCATGCCCGAGCGCCACGAACTCCTCGTTCTTGCGGGTTTCGAACTGTTGGAGCTTGAGCCGCTTGATCGTCGTCCGGCGGGTCTCCGCATCCAGCTCGATCTTTTTCACGCGCAGTTCGCAATCCAACAATGCCTGATGGGCCTTCGCCACGGCCGACTCGTCGCCGGCCAGCTTCGCCTTCGCCCTGGCTTCATCCTGGGGCAGCTTGCCGAGGTCCTTTGCCAGCGCGAGCAATCGGCGGTCCCGGTCCTGGAGAATCAACAACGCGCGAACTTCATCTTGCATGCATGTTGGGTAAACGCCCCGGCCGACGTGGGCAAGGATTGCTTGCAACGATGTCAGTCCGCCGATTCCCGCTCCTTGTTCCATCGCGCGTCGGCCGCGTAAATCCCCACCGCCAGCCAGATCAGGCCGAAGGAAATCAAGCGGCCTCCGGTCATCGGTTCTTCATACATTTTCCAGCCGATGAAAAACTGGATCGTTGGTCCGAGAAATTGAAGAATCCCCAGTGTGGTCAGCCGGATCGTTCGCGCCGCGTAGCCGAAAAACAGCAGCGGCAGGGCGGTGGCGACACCCGTGCCCACCACCAGGGCGGCATGCGGCCAGCTCCCGCCGAATGCCTGCGCCGCATTCCCGTGGCTGATCAGAAGCCATGCCAGCGCGAACGGCGCGAGCAAGCCCGTTTCCGCCGCCAGCCCTGCCAGGGACCCCAGCGGAGCACGTTTTCTAACGACCGCATACAGCGAGAACGTCACGGCAAGCACCACCGCGATCCAAGGGAAATGTCCCACCGCGGGGACCTGCAGGACGACCCCGCCGAGCGCCAGGGCGATGGCCGCCAGCTGCCAGCGGCTGTTCTTGTCGCCGAACCAGAGAGCGCCGAAGAGCATGTTGAAAAACGGATTCAAGTAGTAGCCCAGCGCGGCCTCGATGATGTGGCCGTTCAGCGTCGCCCATACATAGAGCAGCCAGTTCGACGCCAGCAGCGCGCCGGACAGAAAATGCCAGCCCAATGCCCGGGGGGATTTCAATCCGGCCAGCAGCGCACGTCCTTCGCCACGCCAGAACAGGATCGAGAAGACCAGGAGCAGCGACCACATCGTGCGCTGCGCCACGATGGAGGCAGGGGGAAGAAATCCCAGCAGCTTCCAGAAAATCGGCAGGATTCCCCACAGGAAAAACGCCGCCAGCGCGGCCAGGACTCCGGAACGGGTGCGATCCACGTGGGAACGCTGGACCATGGAAATCGCTCCAGAAAGTGAAAAGTGATCCGGACATCTCCCGAGGCCTGTGTTCACCACCACTGAAAGATGCGGGTTGAAAAGGGGCGCGCGTCAAACCAATCTCGCCGCATGCCCGCAAGCCGCCTTTCCATCCCGCAATATGCCATGGCCCTCGCCCATGTCGCCAGCCTGCGCTCGGAAGATCCCTATCGGAAAGTCGGAGCGGCGGCGCTGGACTTCGACAACCGGGTGATCGGCACCGCCTACAACGGCCTCGCTCCCGGTTATGATCCGCCACCGGGCTTCTGGGATGACCGCGAGGCGAGGCAGAAATTCATGCTCCATGCGGAGGTGAACCTGTGCAGTCTGTTCCGGCGCGGTGAGGCGAAGATCGTGGCGACGACGACGATGCCATGCACCGCCTGCATGCAGACCCTGTGCGCCTACGGCATCAGGGAGATTTATTATCGCGAGATCTATCATGTCTCGGACGCGCCGGAGATCGCCGCGCTTTATAACGTGAAGCTGGAGCAGGTTTCCGAGTTCCCGCTAGGCTAGCGGCAGGAACACCGCATCCCCGCCGGCCGCGGCGCTTTGATAGATCGCCTGGATCAGGGCCACCGCCTTCCTCGCCTCACGCGCCGAAGTGCTCGGTTCGCGCCGTTCCCGGATGGCGGTCACCACTTCTTCGAAATTCCGCCGGTGCTGGTGGGACTGGATCGCCTTGGGATCATTTCCGCCGAGCGCGGCCTGGTCTCCGCGCATCAGGGTCCTGCGGATCGCGTCATCCTCGGGCAGTCCGAACTTGAAATCCCACGACTCGAAGGTCTCATCCGCTAGAAAAACCGATCCTTCCGTCCCGCAGATCTGCACGCGGGCCGGGTGGCCGGTTTCCGACCAGGAGCAGGTCGAGCCTTCGATCACGCCGCGCGCACCGCTTTCGAACTCCAGCAGCGCGACCGCGTGATCCTCGACTTCGATCCGCTCGTGGGCGAGGCAGGCGGTGTTGGCGCGCACCGATCTCACCGGTCCGGCGAGATGCAGCAGCGCGTCGATGCTGTGGATCGATTGGTTCATCAGCGCGCCTCCTCCGTCGAGTTTCCAGGTCCCGCGCCACTCCGCGGAATCGTAGTATGCCTGGTCGCGGAACCATTTCACATAACATGAGGCGGAGACGATTTTCCCGAACCGACCGGTTTCGCAGGCCGATTTCAGCGCATCCATCGCCGGATTGAACCGGCGGTTGAGGATGGCGGCGAGCATCCTGCCATTGGCGGCGGCCGAGGCGATGAGCTGATCGATGCGCTCCGTGGTGATTTCCAGAGGCTTCTCGCAGAGCACGTGTTTTCCCGCTTCGAGCGCGGCGAGCGCGGGTTCGAAATGAGCGCCGGACGGAGTGGCGATGGTGACGATCTCCAGTTCCGGATCGGCCAGGAAATCCGCGAGATTTGAAAAGGATTTCACTCCGTAATCCGCAGCATGACCGGGACTGCGCTGGTAAACCGAGTGCAGCGTCCCGCCATCCATCGCACGGATCGCTTCCGCGTGAAAACGACCGATGGTCCCGGTGCCGATGATGCCGAAGTTCATGCGTCAAGGCTGGCGGCAGGGATTTTTTCCGGGAAGCGAAAAAGCGGCGAAGTGGAAATTGACAGGACCGCGGGGATTGGTGCGTCTTGTGACGGATCAACGAGTCATTTATGGAAAACCTGCAAACCCGCCGCCATCTGATCAAGTCCATGGGCTCCGGACTTCTGGCTTATGGAATCTTCGGGCCGGGTCCGGCAAGCGCGCAATCGGGTGAATCCGGCACCTATGCCAAGCAGGCGCTGGAGGTGACGGACTACATCCATAAGAATTTCTGGAACAAGAAGAGCGACCTGTATGCGGTGGCGATCGACAAGCAGGAGCCGGATCACATCTGGGGGGCGGGGGTGATGTTTTCCGCGCTGGTCGGCGCGGCAAGGCATGACCCGCGTTACAAGTCGATCATGCGCAAGTTTTACGACGGCCTGGATTCCTACTGGGACGCCAAGGTGAAAATCCCCGGTTACGAACCGAGCCCGACCGGAGGCGGAGGAAATGACAAATATTACGACGACAACGCGTGGATGGTCATCATGTTTGTCGAAGCCTATGAAATGACCGGCGAATCGCGCTATCTGAAGCGTGCGAACGAGACGCTGGACTTTGTGATGAGCGGTTGGGATGAAGAGGCGGGCGGCGGCATCTGGTGGCACGAACGACACGAAGGGGGTGGGAAAAACACCTGTGCGAACGCCCCGGCGGCGGTCGGCTGTTTCCGAATTTCGAAATTCAGCGACGCGAAATCCGCCCCCAAGCGCATCGCCGACGGAGGGAAGATCGTCAAGTGGACCACCAAGAACCTGCGCGGCGGCAACGGCCTGTTCGGCGATGCCATCAACGTCGCGACCGGCGTGGTGAATGGCGGCCAGCTCACTTATAACAGCGCCCTGATGCTGCGCGCCTACATCTGTTTGTATGCCTGTACCGGCGAAGATCTGTATCTGGACGAGGCAAAACAGATGGGAGTCGCGGCGAAGGCCTTTCTCGGTGGCAACGGTGCCTACCGGGATTCCATCAAATGGTCGCACCTGATGGTCGAGGCGGATCTGGAACTCTACCGCTGGACCAACGAGGAATACCTGCTCAACCGTGCGAAGACCGATTGCGACGTCCACTTCGCCGGGTGGAAGCTCAACCCACCGAAGGATCTCATCACCAACGCAGGTCTGGCACGCCAGCTCTGGCTTCTGGCGGATACGGAAACCGCCGCCGGCAGGGATTTCTGGAAGAAGTCGGACCGGCTGAGGAAATAACGGATCAGGCGTCCAGCCCTTCCGGCAGGGGAGTGACGGGCTTCTTCGAATGTCTGCCGTAGACCAGCTCGAAAATCGGGCTGGCCATCAGGGTGGTGACGATCGCCATGATGACGAGGATCGCGAAAAGCTTCGGTCCGATCACTCCTTTTTGCAGGCCGATATTGATGATGATGAGCTCCATCAGGCCGCGTGAGTTCATCAGCGCGCCGATGGCCAGCGATGTACGGTTGTCCTCGCCATTGAGGCGCGCGGCGGCCCAGCAGGCGACTCCCTTGCCCAGCGTGGATGCGAGCAGGATGACGACCGCCACCAGCATGACCGACGGCTCCAGAATCACGGCCAGGCGCGTGTTCAGTCCGGAGAACGTGAAAAACATCGGCAGGAGGAAAATGACGGTGAAGGGTTCCAGTTTTTTCGTGATTTCTTCCGTCATGATTCCTCTCGGCATCGCGATGCCGAGAATGAAGCCGCCGAACACCGCATGGATGCCGATGGTGTCGGTGAACCAGGCGCTGAGGCAGAACAGCATCAGCACGATTGCGAGCATGGTGGGGGTGATGCGGTCCTCGCGGGTGGCGATGGCTCCGAGTTTCGCCAGCAGCCGCTTGCCACCGGTCAGCATGAAAGCCGTGTAAGCCACTCCGCCGGCGATCGCCAATACCGCGGGGTTGACGTGCATTCCGAGAAACACGCTTTCTCCGCCGCCGAAGCTGGCTAGTACGATGGCCAGCACGCACCATGCGGCGGCGTCGTCGATGGCTCCTGCCGCCAGCGCGAGCGTGCCGAGAGAGGTTCCGGAGAGTCCGCGTTCGTAAATGATGCGGGCGAGCATCGGGAAAGCGGTGATCGCGATGGCCGCGCCCATGAACAATCCCGCCTGATAGACCACGGTTTTTTCCGCAAACAATCCGGGGATCTTGAGCAGCCACGGAGCGAGCAGGCCGCCCAGGAGGAATGGTGCGAGCATCCCGGCGACGGATACACAGGCAGCGCTCCTCACCCGGCTGCGGAACAGGTCGGTTTTGAACTCCATTCCCACCAGAAACATGTAAAGTCCCACACCGAGCTGCGCGCCGACATAGAGGATTCCCCGCGTTTCAGGGGTGAAGAGCTTCGCGCTCGCTTCGGGAAACATCAGCCCGAGCAGGGAGGGGCCGAGCAACACGCCGGCGATCATTTCTCCGACCACCTGTGGCTGGCCGATCTTTTTGCCCAACCAACCCACCACCCGGCAAGCGAGCAGGATGACGGCCATTTGAAGGAAGTAGGAAGCTGCGAGTGCCTGCATGAACCTACTGTTCTAGTGCCGCGGCTTCTTTTGACAATCTCGAATGATGACCCGATCGGGGGGCTGAATTTCACGCTTCCCTCGGCTTTCCTGTCCTGCATGGTTTCCTCCGATGCGCCGCACGGAAATCGTTCACACCCGCTTCCAGTCGTTGGAAATCTGGAAATCGGATCTGGCGACGGAATTCCGGGTGGCCGGGGCGATCCACGCTTCGTATCACAAGAAGCGGCTTCTAACCGGCTTGGCCTGGGACCTCATCGCCGCCGGGGCATTGCTCGGAAAGGATGGCCCGCCGCGCTCGATCCTGATGCTCGGGTTGGCCGGAGGCACCGCCTACCGGGTGCTGCGGCATCTGTTGCCGGATTGCAGGCTGACGGCCGTCGACATCGATCCGGAAATCGTCGATCTCGCCCGCAAGCACATGGACCTCGATGCGTTGGAGATCGAAGTCCACACCGCCGATGCCTACGCATGGCTGGAGAAGAACAACCGCACGTTCGACGTGGTGTTCGACGACATCTATCTGGCGGGGAAGACCGATGTTTTTCGGCCGCGCGCATGGAATCCCGAGCTGCTGGTGCATCTTCGCCGCGCCATCGCCCCCGGCGGCTTGCTTGCGGTGAATCTGGTGACGGGTGCGGGCCACCGGACGATGCAGTCGCTCACACGGAAGATCCTCCGTGAATCCTTTCCGCGTGTGAGGAGCCTGACGACGGCGGAGAGCATGAACGAGATCCTCGTCGCCGGGGAGGCGGTGGCGACGCGTCCGCGGCTCGATGGCTACGACGGAACCTTCGCGGACTGGCGCGACCGGATGTATTGGAATCGGGTGGCGGTCCGCAGGATTTCCTGAAAAAACGAAGCGATGCCGGACGTCATTCACGAACTCTATCAACACCAGGTCTATCCGCCGATGAGCCATCCCCTGTCGGATCCGGCGGTGTCGGCCGTGGCGGCGAGGGTCGGCGGGCTTGAAGTGCCGCATCCGCGGCGGGCCAGGATCCTGGAGATCGGCTGCTGCTCGGGGCACAATCTGATTCCGCTGGCGATGCGCTGGCCGGAGAGTGAATTCGTCGGTATCGACCTGGCGGAGCGGTCCATCGATGAAGCGCGGGCACATGCGGAAGCGGCCGGCTTGCGGAACGTGTGTTTCCAAGCAGCCGATCTGCTGGATTTCGAGCCGGAAGGCGGGCCGTTTGATTTCATCATCGCGCATGGATTTTTCTCGTGGGTGCCGGACCGGGTGAAGGCAGGCTTGCTGAAGTTTTGCCGCAGGCATCTCAGTCCGGCGGGCATCGCGACCATCAGCTTCAATCTGGAATCCGGATGGAAGCCCCGGCTGCCGGTGATCGCGAAAGTCCGGGCGATCCAACAGGCGAGGGGAGGGGATGAGATTTCCGCGTTGGAAATCCTGAAATCGTTCACTGAGCGCGGTGATCCGGAACGGGGAATCATCGATGACATGCTGGCGAAGGGGTCGGCGATCCTGGCATTCGACGATTTCGGTCCGGTCAATGATCCGTGGCCCTTGGATCGTTTCGCACAAGCGGCTGCCCACGCGGGGCTGAGGTGGCTGGGAGAGTCTGATCCGGGAGAAAACATCCCCTCATCGCTCGGTGATGATGTGCTTCAGGAGCTGAAAACCCGCGCCAGGTCACCGCTCGAATTCCAGCTCGCCGTGGATGAGGCGGCAGGAAGGACGTTCCGCTCGGGGGTGCTGTGCCGGGACGATGCGCCGGTGGCGGAGCGCATGTCGTTGGAAATGATCTTTGATTTTTCGGTCGGCCTTGGCAAGGAAGCGGAGGATCGCGAGGCGGCTGAAATTCATGGGACGCTCCGTTCGCTGGCCCCGGTTTGTGTGCCGTTGAGCCGGCTGGTGACGCTGTTGCCGGATCGTGATGCGAAATGGCTGGTGAGAAAGGTCTTTGAAGGCATCACCCGAGGCGCCATCCGGCCCAGGATCGAACCTCTGGAGTATGAGTCGGAGCCCACGGGGTTTCCAAAACTGGATGCGTTCCGCCTGTCGTGCGCGCGCGGGGGCTGGCCGCTGGTGGACGCATGGCACAAGCCGTGCGCGTTTCCTTCGCCGCACTATCAGGTGCTGGCAGCCATGGATGGAAGCCGCAGCCGGACGGAACTTGCGGCATTTTCAAAAACCTGTTGTCCCGAGCTGGCGTTCGAGCCGTGGCTCCGTCACCTGGCGTGGCGTGGCATGTTCTGCTGAAAAACGGGAGATCACTTCGTCCCGCTCACCTGATGATTGCAACAGCTTCCATCAGGACGGAAATTTTCGGGAAGGCAGCGGCAGGATTGCTTCATCGTCATCGGATCAAGCGGAGTGACGGTGCGGCAGGAGCTGGCAAAAAAGGCGGTGGCGAGGATCGGGAGTAGCAGTAGGAATTTCATGGTCAATCGGGTGTGGTTGACAATTAGCAATTCCGAACGGAAAACTCCAGCATTCTCTTTACGCCGGGAAATCAGGCCGTTGGCTGCACGTTCGGCACCGACGGACCTTCCGCCTGCTTGAAATGGGTCTTGGCGCGGGCCATGAAGGTCCCCAAGCACAGATCGGCGACGGGGAGCACCACGTTGAAATTCTTGTGCATGTAGCGGTGATGCAGGAGATGATGGCCGTTCAGACGGCGGAACCACCATGGCTTTTCCACCCGGCGTGCTTTCGGGAGATGCATGCACCAGTGGATGTATTCGTAGAAGCAATAGTAACTGGCGAAGGCAAGCGCGCCACCGACGACGAACGCCCATTGGCCGGTCAGCCACGAAAGGAACGCAAAAGGAACCGCGCCGATCAGGATCAGCACCGGGCCGTTCCACCACGCCATCGGGATGGTTTCCTTGTCCTTTTCATCGATCAAATGATAAGTCTTGTCCGCCTTGAATGTGCCGTGGTGGACGATGGCGTGGGCTTGGAACGCGTAGCGGAATTTGCCCACCGGTCGATGCATCACGTATTTATGAAGCGTCCATTCGAAGAACGAGGCGAAAACGATGCCGACGGCGAGGCCAGTGAGGCACCAGAGGATGAAAAAAGTCATGTAAGAATTGGGGGAAATGGTTTCCTTGCGAAGGACGGCTATACGCCGGGTCAGTGAATGACAAGCGCCATCGTATAACGGCTCCCGCCGCTTGCCGGGTCGGTCATCTGGGTTTAGAGCATGGGCGGAAACCATGCCGCTGATTCAGAATTCCAGCTACTGCCCGCCTTCATGGCTGCCTGGCGGCCACCTGCAAACGATTTTCCCCGCCCTGTTCCGGCGGGTGCCGCGTGTCACGCACCGTCGAGAACGGCTGGAGCTTCCGGACGGTGATTTCATCGATCTGGAATGGGCGGGAAATGGCGGCCCGCGCCTGGCGATCCTTTCCCACGGACTCGAAGCCAGCATGGATACCGAATACATCCAGGGCATGGCCGCCGCCTTGCTTCGCCGCGGCTGGGATGTCCTCGCATGGAACTTCCGCGGCTGTGGCGGCGAGCCTAACCGCCTGCTCCGCATGTACCACAGCGGCGCGACGGAGGATCTGCATGCGGTTGTCTCCCATGCATTGGAAACTCATCCGGCCGGGCGCGTCGATCTCATCGGTTTCAGTCTCGGCGGAAATCTCACACTCAAGTACCTCGGTGAGGATCCGGAAAATCTTCCGCCACAAATCCACCGCGGCGTGGCCTTCTCGGTTCCGTGCGATCTGGCCTGCTCTTCCCAACGTCTTTCCCTTCCTTCCAACAAACTCTACATGGAGCGGTTCCTCATCGCCATGCGTGCCAAGGTCCGTGCGAAAAAGCTCATGTTTGCCGACCAGCTCGATCTCACCGGGCTGAACCGGATCCGCACTTTCCAACAGTTCGACGACCGCTACACCGCCCCCATCCACGGCTTCCGCGACGCGGCGGACTACTGGGCGCGCAACAGCTGCCGCCAGTTCCTTCCCGCGATCACGAGACCGACCCTGCTTGTCAACGCGATGAACGACCCGTTCCTCGGACCCGGCTGCCACCCCCACACCGAAGCGGCCCAAAGCCGATGTTTCCATTTCGAAGCTCCCCGGGCCGGTGGCCATGTCGGATTCCCCACCTTCGGGAAAGGCGGCGAATACTGGCCGGAATCCCGCGCGCTGCAATTTCTAGCGGAATAGGAAATGAACCGCCAATGAGAAGAAACCGACCCACACCAAGGCGATGTGGGTGACCCCGAACGAGCGCGCGCCGACGGTTTCCGAAGGGTCGTCATGATGAGGGCCGAACAGCACTCCATATCGGGCGACGAGCCACAGCCCGAAGAACGACCAGCCGAGGATGAAAAGGACCAGGCCGGTTTTGACGATGTAGATCATGGCAGATTGATTTGGTTTTCAGCCATGGCGCGGGAGGCGTGCCGTGCTGATGACTGATCCTAGCTCCGCCGCGGAGGGGGACCAGACACAGTGGCGGTGATTTTCGGACAGGTTGGCCAGTACAGATGGACCTTGTTTTCTGAAAATTTGAAATTGTAACTCGCCGGTCCCCGGCCCCGGGGCCAAGCTTGCCGGCATGAAGCCGGTGATCCCGCTCTATCAGGAATTTGCATCCCGCCTCGCCGGCATGATCCGTGCGGGCACGTTCGCCGCCGGTGACCGCCTGCCCTCTGTCAGGCAGGCCAGCCGCGAGCATCAGGTGAGCATCGCGACCGTGATGGAGGCCTACCGTTCCTTGGAAGATCAAGGGGTCATCCAAGCCCGTCCGCGTTCGGGTTACTATGTCCCGCCGCCGTCCCCGGATCTCTCCCGCATTCCTCTGGTGGCCAAACATTCGACCAAGCCGATCCGCATCGAGCCGTCCGCCATTTTTGAATCCGTGATGGATCTGGCCGAAAACCGCCGGGTCGTTCCGTTCGCCGGAGCCGCGCCGGACGAGTCGATCATTCCGTCCGCCAAGCTCGCCTCCATCACGAATGCGGTCATGCGGAAATTCAAGGCCGACGCGCTCCGCTACACTCCGACGACGGGACGACGGGAACTGCGCATGGCGCTTTCCCGCAGATTGATGGTCGCGGGAATCAAGGCCACGCCGGACGACATCATCACCACCCAAGGAGCGACGGAGGCCCTGCTTCTCGCCCTGCGTGCCACCACGAAACGCGGGGATCTGGTCGCGGTCGAGACGCCCACCTACTTCGGCATCCTCCACCTCATCCGTGATCTCGGACTGCGGGCGATCGAGGTACCGGCGGATCCGCATGACGGCATGATGCTGGACGCCTTGGAAATGTCGGTGAAAAAACACCGCATCGCCGCCTGCGTCGTGCAGCCGAATTTCCAGAACCCCATCGGCAGCGTGATGAGTCCCGGATCGAAGAAACGGCTCGCGAGGCTCTCGGAAATCCACGGCTTCGCCATCATCGAGGACGACGTTTACGGCGAGCTCTCGCATGACGGCGGGCGACCCTCGTCCATCGCGCTCCACGGTGGCAACGTCATCCACTGCGGGTCGATTTCAAAAACCATCGCACCCGGACTCCGGGTGGGCTGGATCCTCCCCGGGATCTATCAGCAGGAAGTCAGGCACCTGAAGGCGATCCAGTGCCCTTGGAACGCGACCCTCTCCGAACTCGTCGTCGCCGGCTTTCTCGATGCAGGCGGCTATGACCGCCACCTGCGGCGCATCCGCCAGCTTTACGCGCTGCAGTGCGCCCGCACCCGGCAGGCAGTCGTCCAACATTTCCCTGCAAGCTGCCGCGTCAATCAACCGGGGGGAGGCTTCGTCCTGTGGATCGAGATGCCTGAAGCCTTCGATTCGGAAGCCTTCACCGTCGCGGCGGTCGCCCGAGGAATCAGCCTCGTGCCCGGCACGCTTTTCTCACCCTCCGGCGGATTGAAAAACTGCTTCCGACTGAGCTGTGGATTTGCCTTCGGTCCGCGCACCCTCGATGCCATCACCACCTTGGGGAAACTCGCCGCCACGTCCGGCAGATAGAGGTTGGGAAATGTCCGTTGCGTTTGCTTGTCAGGAGAAAAGCTTGCGGTCCAGCGAGCGGTATTGGATCGCCTCCAGGATATCGTTGGGGCGGATGTCGGGGACTCCTGACAGATCCGCGAGGGTTCGGGCGACCTTGAGAATCCGGTCGTGGGCGCGGGCGGAGAAGTTCATTTCCTCCATCGCGTGTTCGAGGTAGCCGTTGCTTTCGGCGGTCAGCTGGCAGTGTTGCCTGACCTGGCGCGACCCCATGGACGAGTTGGTGGAGTTCGAGGATTTCCGGAAACGTTCGGTCTGGATTCGGCGGGCGGCTTTCACCCGGCTGCGGATGGCTTCGGATTTCTCGCCGGTGTTGGTGTTCGACGAAAGCTCTCGGAAATCGACCAGCGGCACCTCCACGTGGAGATCGATCCGATCGAGCAGCGGTCCTGAGATTTTCTGCCGGTAGTTTTCAATCTGCCGGGATGAACAGCGGCACTCCCTTTTGACATCACCATAGTAACCGCACGGACAGGGATTCATCGCCGCCACCAGCATGAACTGGGAAGGGAAGGTGAGCGATCCGGCGGCGCGGGAAATGGTCACCTGGAAATCCTCCAGCGGCCCGCGCAAGACCTCCAGCGTCTGCCGCCGGAACTCGGGGAGTTCGTCGAGGAACAGCACACCGTGGTGGGCGAGCGACACTTCGCCGGGGCCGGGATTGGTGCCGCCGCCCAGCAGGCCGGCGTCAGAAATGGTGTGATGGGGCGCACGGAACGGACGCGTCGTTAGAAATGAACGCTTCGAATCCAGCAGGCCGGTCACCGAGTGGATCTTCGTCGTCTCGATGGCGTCATCCTCCGTCATGTCCGGCATGATGGTGGGCAGGCGTTTGGCCAGCATCGATTTCCCGGTGCCTGGCGGCCCGATCATGAGCAAATTATGCCCACCTGCCGCGGCGACTTCCAAGGCGCGCTTCACATGGTGCTGGCCCTTCACCTCGTCGAAGTCGACCTCATAGGAGCGGTGGGAATTGAAAAACGCCCGTCGATCCAACTGATAGGGAGGAATGATGATGTCGCCGTTCAGGAAGTCCCACGCTTGTTTCAGATTCCTGATGGGGAACACCTGGATGCCTTCGATGACCGCGGCTTCGGGAGCGTTGGCCTCCGGGACGAACAGGCGGCTCCTGCCGCGGTTTTTCGCTTCCAGCGCGATGGAGAGCACGCCCTTCACCGGCCGTACGGCGCCGTCGAGCCCGAGTTCGCCGACCACACAGCAGTCCTCCGCGTCGAAGGGTTTCGTCCCGCTTGCGGCGATCATCGCGAGGGCGATGGGCAGGTCGAAAGACGGTCCTTCCTTCTTCAGATCCGCCGGCGCGAGGTTCACCGTTTTCACTCCGTCGTCGAGGTAGAGTGCGGAGGCGCCGATGGCGGAAATCACCCGCTGGGACGACTCCCGCACCGCCGCATCCGGAAGGCCGACGATGATCACCATCGGCTTGTCCGCACCGCGGGCGTTGACCTCCACCTCGACTTCCTGGGCATCGACCCCCCTTAACGCGGCTGAGAACAGTCTGGTAATCATGCGAACAGCAAATCTGTGAGGGATTTTGCGGGAAGAGGCAAGCGGGAATCTCCTTCCGGCGGCACACAATCGGCTGGATCGGATATCCAAACGGGCCTTCAATCGTCTCAGAGATGATCCAACACCTTTTCCGGCCCGAGTGGATCGTCTGCGTGATCAGCCTGCTGTCGGTTCTCCGGCCCGCACGATGGTGGGTGGTGTTAGGGCTGGCGGCGATCGTGTCGGTCTGGGTCTTCGGGACGGCGGGAGGGCTGCTCTTTCCGGCCGCGGTGGGGAGTCTTTCGCTCCTGCTGCTGTTGAAATCCGGCAGACGCTGGAACATGGCCGGCAAATTCCTGGCGGCGGGCGGCGCGTTGTTCAGCGCGTTGCTCTGCGTCCTTTTTCCCCTGCCCGAAGCTCCGGAGCTTGCAGGGCCTCATCCGGTGGGGACGATGACCTTCCTCCTTCCCGCCGCATCCGCTTCTCCGGCGTTGTTGGCACAAGTCTGGTATCCCTCGCGGGCGGATGATGGCGTGCCCCGCGCCCGTTGGCTTCCCGATCCGGCGCTCGCCCCGGATTTCCCGTTTCATCGGATCGCCCATGCTAGGGCGCGTTCGCGGGAGGACGTGGAATTGTTGGAATGCCCCGACCGGTTTCCTGTTATTTTCTACGAACACTCGTGGACGGGCCACCGGGCGGAGAACGTCGCCCAGCTCGAGGCATTGGCGAGCCAGGGATTTGTCATTGTCGCCGTGGACCATCCGGGGCAGGCGGAGCGCGTGCGCTACCCGGATGGCACGATCGTCCCCAGCCGGTTGCCCGCGTCGCTGGATCTTTCCACGGAGAAGGCGGTGGCGGATTTCGAGAAACTCGCGGAGCACTGTTTGCAAAGCCGGATCGATGAGATCGGCAGGGTTCGTCGGGCGTTGGAGGGGGGAGCCGTCCCAAAGCTCGCGGACCGCCTCGTTCTGGAAAGGGTCGGCATTTTCGGATTCTCCTTCGGCGGGACCTGCGCGCTGCGTGCCTGCTCGCTCGACCGGACCTTCGTCGCCGGAGCCAATGAAGACGGCTTTTTTCTTGGGGGTGGTAGCCCCTTGGGTGCCTTCCTCTTCTTCGACGAGGAAATGCCCGGCTGGCTGATGCGACCTCCGGCCGCCGATGAAGGATCGCCTCAAGCCCTGATGAGGAGGTCCGGCGAACACATCCAAAGCGTGCTGGGCAGGTCCGACCGCCAGCGCGTGATTCTGGACGGTACCCGTCACGAATCTTTCTCGGATCGCATCTTCACCTGTCTCATCCCGAGGCTCGCCCGCACCGGGACCCGTTCCGCGGACGAAGTTCATCAGGTGGTCACCTCACGTCTCACCGGGTTTTTCAAAAGCCATCTCACTGGCCAGGTATCGGCCGGGGAATAATCCTTGGAATATTCCGGGCCCGTTTTACTCTAGCCTTAGCCATGGGTTTGAAAGCGATCATCGCCTTGTTCCTGGGACTGGTCATCCAGATCTCACAGGTGCACTCCGGTCTCGCCGCATCCGTCGCCGCCTGCGGGGACATGAATCAGTCCATGAGCTGCTGCGAGGGGACCCGGTCCTGCCCCTGCATTTCGGAAAGCGATCCGGATCAGAAACCCGCCCCGCTCATCCCGGCCACGGTGGAGCTGAAATGGTTCGTCACCAGATCCCACGAGCCGGACCGCTTCCTCGCGGCCGTCGCCCCGCTGGAAAATCCCGTGCCCGCCGTCTCTCGTGTTAGGGAAAACCGGGCCGGTTATTCAGGAGTGCCGCTGTCCGTGGCCTTCTGCTCGTTCGTCATCTGAGTCCGCGCCCTGACAGGCGTACTGCGCCCGTTCATCCCGGCCACCGTCAGGCCGCTGCGGATCCGGCGCTTGGAAATTCCATCCAATGACTCACATGACTCATGAAATCACTCATTCCCATCTTCACCGGGCTCCTCGTGGCCGGTCCCCTGCTGCATGCGCAGGACCCCCGTCTGCTTGACGGAAAACTTCTATCCATCCTCAGGGCCGAAGCCGCCCGCAACCATCCTGCGGCGAGGTCCGCCGGACTCCGAGCCTCCGCCGCCGCGGGCGACATCCGTAGCGTCCGGCTGTGGGACGATCCCATGGTCGGCTTGTCCGTCATGATGGCCGACAAGGCGATGCGACGTGATGATGGAGACCTCCGAGTCAGTTTCGAGCAACCCTTGCCGAAGCCCGGACTCTTCGCCGCGAATCTCGCGAAGGCCGAGGCCACGCATCGCGCGGAACAGGAAAAAACCCGCTCGTCATCCCTCGAGACCGGGGCCGCCGCCGCACGCGATGCCATCGAGCTCGCCCTCGCCGACGAGTCCATCGCCCTCCAGACCGCACAGATCCGCTGGCTCGATTCCATGGTCACCAACGCCCGCCAGAACGCCTTGAATCCGGAAGGCAACAGCATCGACGCCCTGCGTCTGGAGAGCGAACTCGCCCGCGAAAACCAGATCCTCCTCGCCGCCCGGCGCACCCGCGAAAGCGTCTCCCGCAGCCTCAATCTCCGGCTCGGCCGCTCCTTGGAATCCCCGTGGCCCACCTTGCGGCTGCCATCCGATCCCCCTCCGGTTCCCGTCGCCAGTGCCGAGATCGCCCGAATTTCCCGGGTGAATCCCAAGGTCCGCTCGATGAAGGAAATGGCGTCCGCCGCCAACGCGGAAACCCGCATCGCCGATCATGACCGGGTCCCTCAGCTCGCGCTGTCCGTCGATGCCGACCTCTACTCCGGCGGCGATTTCCGCAGCGCTTCGGTCGGTTTGAAGATGAGCCTGCCCTACTTCAACCGCAGCTCCTACGACGCGAAAATCCAAGCCTCGCAGCTCCGCGAAAAAGCCGCCGTGGAGGACATCGAGACCTCTCGTCTGGAAATCGCATCCGCCGTCCTCACCGCCACCACCGCGGCCGCCAACGCCGCTGGCCAGGCCCGCGCCTACTCCGGTGACATCCACCAGCGCGCGCTTCAGGCCAGCCAGGCCGTCGAGGCGTCATGGATCAGCTCCAAGTCGCCGCTCACCGATCTGTTGGAATCCAACCGCCAGCTTTTCTCCATCCGTCTCGAACAACGCCGCTTCGTCGCACTCCAGCTCGCGGCGCTTGAAGAACTCAACCTCCTCGTCCCCGTCCGGCCATGAAAACCACCCTTACCATCCTCATCACCGCCGCCCTCGCCATCGGCGGGACCCTCCTTTTCATCAGCCGCCAGCCACCTCCCGCGGCATCCGGCACCGCCGCACGCGGGCCGTTGTTCTATCAGAGCGCCATGCACCCGTGGATCAAGAGCGACAAGCCCGGCCGCTGCACCATCTGCGGCATGGAACTCACGCCCGTCTATCCCGGTGAAAAGGGCTTCGATGAAAGCGGCGGCGGAAACACCGTGGCCCTCACCCAGACGCAGGTCCAGGTCCTGCACGTGCAGACGGCGGAGGCTAAGGTCCGGCCGCTCGCCCGCACCTTGGAAGTCGCCGGCATGATCGATGACGACGCCACCCGTCACCGCTTCCTATCAGCTTATGTCGATGGCCGGGTCGACCAACTCCACGTGAACTATATGGGGGCGGAGGTGGAAGCCGGCCAGCCGCTTGCCGAGTTTTACAGCCCCAATCTCCTCCAGGCGGAACGCGAATACCGCCAGCTCACCGGCGACCTGCGGAAATCCACCGCCCTCCGCCTCCGTCAGATGGGCCTGTCCACCGGGCAGATCGCGGCCTTGCCCGAAAAACCCGCCGACGCCCTCACCTCGCAGATCCTCTCTCCCATCAGCGGCACCGTCGTCGGCCAGAGCGTCTACGAAGGCCAGTATGTCGCCACCGGCGAGAAGCTCTTCGAGATCGCGGATTTCTCCACCATGTGGTTCATGTTCCGCGCCTACGAGCAGGACATGCCGTGGATCACGACCGGCCAGACGGTGACCGTGACCACCCCGGCCATCCCCGGCAAATCCTTCCAAGGGAAAATCACCTTCATCGATCCGAATTTCGACGAAGCCACGCGCTCCACCAAGGTCCGTGTCGAACTCCCGAACCCCAAGGTCAACGGCCGCCGCGAACTCCTCCACAAGCTTTACGCCGACGGCGCGGTGAACATCGACACGCCAGCCGTCCTCACCATCCCGAAATCCGCCGTCATCCAGACCGGCCCCGAAGCCGTGGTCTACGTGGATCGCGAAGGGGGAGCTTATGAGCAGGCCATCGTCAAGATCGGCCGCCGTGGCGACACGCTGTTGGAAATCCTCTCCGGACTGAAACCCGGCGACAAGGTCGTCACCAACGGCAACCTCCTCATCGACGGTCAGGCGGAGATGAACCGGGCCTTCATGCAACCCGTCGAAACCGCTCCGGCACCGGCCGTTGTCCTGACGGGAGAGCAGAAGGAAATCGCCACCCGTTTCATCCGCCTCGCCGACGCCATGGCCGCCGCGCTTGCCGCCGACGATCCCGCCGCTTTCAACAAGGCCGCCGAACCCGCGATGAAAACCACCGCGGAATTCACCCGTGCCGTCGCCGGTCTGCCCGTCTCCCCGGAAGACGTGAAGGCATTGGAAAATTCCCGTCATTTCCACGGCCATCAGGATCTCCCGAGCGCGCGTGCCGCCTTCCATCCGTTCTCGATGGCGGCCGCCTCCATCGTGGCCTCACTCCGCACCGGCGAGGATTTCCCGGACGTTCAGATCTGGGAATGCCCGATGGTCGATGAGGCCGTGCCGGATGTTCCGAAAAAAGGCCGCTGGCTCCAGACCGGCGGCCGCCCCGGGGCCAATCCCTACTTCGGCGCCGACATGCTCGACTGTGGAAAGGAAATCAAACCATGATCGAACGCATCATCGAGTGGAGCCTGAAAAACCGGTTCCTGGTCACCTGCGCCACCCTGCTGCTGATCGCCCTCGGCGTCAGAGCCGTGTATCTCACCCCGGTCGACGCCATCCCGGACCTGACGGAAAACCAGGTGCTGGTTTACGCGGACTGGGCCGGCCGCAGCCCGCAGGAGGTCGAGGATCAGGTCACCTATCCGCTCACCACCGGACTGCAGGGGCTCAGCGGGGTCAAGGAGGTCCGCGCCACCTCCATGTTCGGCTTCTCGCTGAGCACCGTGATCTTTGAGGACGGCGTGGACACCTACTTCGCGAGGACCCGCGTGCTGGAGCGGCTGAATTTCCTGCAAAGCGCGATGCCGCAGGGCGTCACCCCGCAGCTCGGCCCCGACGCGTCCGGCCTTGGCTGGGTCTATCAATACTATCTCCACGTCGATCCGGAGAAGGCTGAAAACGGCGGCTACGATCTGGCGAAACTCCGGTCGCTCCAGGACTGGCAGATCCGCTATCAGCTCGCCAGCGTCCAGGGCGTCGCCGAGGTCGCCGGCATCGGCGGCTTCGTGAAGCAATATCAGATCGAGCTGTCCTCCACCAAGATGCGCGCCGCGAACGTCACGATGATGGAAGTCATGACCGCCGTCCAGAATGCGAACCTCAACGTCGGTGGAAAGGTCGTGGAGGAGAACGGCGCCGAGTTCGTCCTGCGCGGCATCGGCCTCGTCACCAGCCCGGAGGACCTGGAGCTGGTAACGGTCAAAGCCATGGAAGGCACGCCGATCTATCTGAAGGACATCGCCACCGTCCGGATCGGCGGCGACTTCCGCCGCGGCGCGCTCGACATCGACGGCCGCGAAGCCGTCGGCGGCACCGTCGTCATGCGCACCGGGGAGAACGCCAAGGCCGTGATCGAACGGGTGAAGGAAAAGATCGCGCAGATCGCCCCCAGCCTGCCGCCCGGCATCAGCATCCGGCCGTTCTACGACCGCAGCGAGCTCATCGACAACACCATCGGCACGCTCAAGCACGCGCTTCTCGAGGAAATCATCCTCGTCACCCTCGCGCACATCATTTTCCTCTGGCACTTCCGCAGCATCCTCATCGTCACGCTGCCGCTGCCCATTTCCATCCTCATCTCGTTCCTGCTGATGAAGGAGACCGGCATCACCAGCAACATCATGTCCCTCACCGGCATCGCCATCGCCATCGGCGTGCTGGTGGATGCGGCCATCGTCGTCACGGAGAATGTCCTCCGCCATTGCGAGCAGGCGGAGGAGGAAAAAGGCGGCCGCCTCACCCGCCGCGAGACATGGGAGACCACGCTCGTCGCCTGCAAGCAGGTCGGCCGTCCCATCTTCTTCGCCATGGCCATCATCATCCTCGCCTTCGTGCCGGTGTTCGCGCTCACCGGTCAGGAGGGGAAGCTGTTCCACCCGCTGGCCTTCACCAAGACCTTCGCGATGATCGGCTCCACCTTGTTGGCCGTCACGCTGGTGCCGGTGCTCTGCTCGGTGCTGGTGCGCGGCCCGTTCCACTCGGAGGACCGGAACATCGTCATGAAGTTCCTCCTGCGGATTTACGAACCCGCGCTCGACTGGGCGCTGGCGCATCGCAAGACCGTCGTCGGCATCGCCCTCGCCATCCTCGCCGTCGCCTTGCTGGAAGCGTTCGGCCTGCCGCGTGGTGTCGTGAAGGACCTCCGCGACGCCGGCTATCCGAAGGCCGCGGACCTGGTCACCGGCTTCGGCAAGGAATTCATGCCGCCGCTCAACGAAGGAAGCCTGCTCTACATGCCCGTCATGGTTCCCAAGACCGGACTCACGGAGATCCAGCGCGTCATGTCCTGGCAGGACAAGGTCATCGCGGAAACCCCCGAGGTCGCCACCGTCGCCGGCAAGCTCGGCCGCTTCGAGACCGCCACCGACCCCGCGCCCACGGAAATGTTGGAAACCACCATCATGCTGAAGCCCGAATACATTCCTGATGGGAAATTCCGCGTGAAGCGCAACCCCGCCTGGCGCGAGGGCATGACCATGGAAAAGCTCAAGGCCGAGCTGACGGAAAAAATGAAGCAGGTCCCCGGCTACGTCCCCGCGTTTCTCCAGCCCATTGAGAACCGCATCCTCATGCTCTACACCGGCATCCGCGCGCAGGTCGGCATCAAGATCTACGGCGACAGCCTCGACAAGATCCAGCGCAAGGCCTTCGAGATCGAGCGGATGGTCAACGGCATCGAGGGCGCCGCCGGCGTCTCCGCCTCACGCGTGCAGGGAAAACCCTATCTGAACATCAAGGTCGATCGCCAGGCCATGGCCCGCTACGGCCTCAGCGCGAAGGACGTGCTGGACGCCGTGGAAATTTCCATCGGCGGGAAAAACGTCAGCACCACCATCGAGGGCCGCGAGCGCTTCCCCATCCAGATCCGCGTCCAGCGGAGCGAGCGCGACGACATCGAGAAGCTCAGCCGCATATTGGTGGCGGCCGGCTCCGGAAGCATGAGTCCCATAGGACCTGCAAGTTCCATGGGAGGCATGTCCGGGGGCACCTCAGCGGCTCCCGCCACACCGCCATCCGGCAGCTCATCCGCAGCTTCCCCACTCTACATCCCGCTCGGCATGGTCGCAAAAATCACCCGCGAGATCGGAGCCAATGAAATCGCCTCGGAAAACGGCCTGCTGCGTTCCTACGTCCAGGCCAATGTCCAGGACCGCGACCTCGGCGGCTTCGTCGAGGAGGTGGAGCGGAAGCTCAAGGCCGTCGACATGGAGGGCATGACCTGGAAGATGACCGGAGAGTTCGAGAACCAGCGGCGTTTCACCAAAACCATGGTCCTCGTTTTCCCCATCGTACTGATGGTGATCTTCGTCCTGCTCTACTTCGTCTATCACAGCGCGCTGGAGGCCGCGCACGTCATGCTCGCCGTGCCCTTCGCCCTCAGCGGCGGAGTCCTCCTGCAGAAGCTGCTGGGCTACAATTTCAACGGCGCCGTCTGGGTCGGCTACATCGCGCTGTTCGGCACCGCCGTGCAAACGGGCGTCGTCATGGTCGTCTATCTGGAGGAAACCGTGAAAACCCGCCTCGCGGAAAAAGGCGCGGCCTTCACCTACGATGACCTCGTCCAGGCCGTCAAGGACGGAGCCCGCCTCCGCCTCCGTCCCAAGGTCATGACCGTCGCCACCATCGTCGCCAGCCTGCTGCCCATCATGTGGAGCCACCGCCAGGGCGCGGAAATCATGAAGCCGCTGGCGACCCCCGTCATCGGCGGGATGATCTCCAGCCTGCTCCACATCCTCATCGTCACCCCCGTCATCTTCCTCTGGCTGCGAGGCCGGGAGTTCAGGAAGGGGACCCTCCACGCATCATTCGCCACCCACCCGTCATCCGCTGAAACCAAATGAAATCCATCCTCATCCCCGCCGCCATCGCCTCCCTGCTCCTTGTTTCCTGCAAGCCCGCGAAAACCGACCCTACCGCTTCGGCATCCACGCCCTATCCGTTGGAAACCTGCCTCGTCTCCGGTGAGAAGCTCGGAGAGATGGGGAAGCCCGTGGTGATCGAGCACGAAGGCCGCGAGATCAGGTTCTGCTGCAAGGCCTGCGTGCCCGATTTCCAGAAGGACCCCGCGAAGTATCTGGCGAAGCTGAAGTGAGCCCCGCAGGAGGGAACCGGCGGACTATCCATGTGGGGAGTTTTCGCGGATCTATCACCTTTTCTCTGGAGGGCTCCAGCAGGTTTATCTAATCGGAAGGGGATACGGCTGCGTGCGGCCGTCTCCAGCCCATGCCGCGTCCCGTCCCATTCCATCCCGAGCCTCCTGTTGCCGACGATACGGCCGGAGCACCGCGCGGCCTGCCGGTCACCGTGACGATGCGGGTCATCCGGCGTACCCGGGAGGGTCGCCGCGCCGTGCTGCGGGTCGTCCGGGCACGCCGGATGGGTCGCTGCGCCGCCCTGCGACTCATCCGGCATGCCCGGACGGGTCGCGCGGCCGCCGAGCGGGTGGGGCGGGATGCTCCGACCGCCCTCCGCGCCGTCGCGCAGGTCATCCGGGGTGCCCGGACGACCCGGCGCGCCGCTCCGCAACCCATCCGGGATGCCCGGACGACCCGCAGCACGGCGCTGCGACCCATCCGGGATGCCCGGACGACCCGCACGGCCGCCGTCCGACCCGCCGGCGCACCCCGGATCGGTGATAAATCCGCCGTTTCGCCCCTTTTCCCACACCGGACCGCCCTCGGTGGGCTTCCGGTCGCTTGAAAAAACCGGCGCCGGACGGGAAATCCGGCCGCCAACACCCACAAAACAAACAACATATGGCCAGTAACGAAATTCCCACCACCTACACCAGCGTCGTCGCCCTCGGAGAAGACGCCGCCGACGGAGCCCAGATCCATGGCGTCGCCATCGGCCTGAAACAGAACACCGAGGCCGCCATCCGCGCGGATCTCACCGCCCTCATCACCGCCGAAACCACCGTCGGGCAGAAGAAACTCGCCAAGGCCACCGCCAGCGCCACCCACAAGACGGCGGACTCGAATGGCAAGGCGTTCATCGCCCGTTTCATCCAGCTGGAAAAATCCCGGCTCGGCGCGGACTGGGGACCGCTCTGGCAGGAAGCCGGCTTCACCGCAGGCTCCATCAGCAATCCGACGACGCTCGACGACCGCTTCATCCTTCTCAACAAGCTGATGCAGTTTCTCAAGCTCCATCCGGAATACAACGTCACCGACGCCTCCCGCCCGGATCTGGATCTCACGGAAGCCAGCGCCCTGGCCGCCTACACCGCCGTCTCCGCCGCCCGCACCGGCATCAACGACGCCAGCGTGGAAAACGGCGACGCCCTCGCCACCCGCGACACCCGGCTCTCCGCCATGCGCGCCCGCCTGACAGGCCTGCGCGGCGAACTCGCCCAGCTCCCGCTGCCGGACGACAGCCCGCTGTGGTATGCCTTCGGCTTCAACCGCCCCGCGGATCCCGCCACGCCCGGCATCCCCGACCAGCTCATCCTAACGGCCGGAGCCGCCGGGACCGGCGCCCTAATCGCGGACTGGGTCACCGCCCGCCGCGCCACCAGTTATCGCGTGAAAATCCAAGTCGCCGGCGAGCCGCTGCCACGCCTCTTCGGATTGTTCGCCGATGACCAGGCCACCCTAACCGGCCTGCCGTCCGGCACCTTGCTCACCGTCACCGTCATCGCCCACAACGCGGCCGGCTACAGCGCGGACAGCCCGCCGGCCACCATCACGCTCGCCTGAAAACCGTGCCAGGCATTTCCGCCTGTTACAACGAATCCGAGACGGGGGCAGCGCTGCCCCCGTTTCCTTCTGTTCAAAACCTTCTCGCGTCAGCGGCGAACAAGAGCGTGTCCCGGCGGTCTCAGCCGTGTTTCTTGCCTCCGCCTCAGACAGCCGGAACACATTGTGGGGGGGCCATTTCTTCTTTCTTAGGTCCCGGCGGGACAGCGGAAATAAGCCGGTGGCGTGAGCCACCGGAAAAAGAGTTCACAAAATGAATCCGCCCCGGCAGGGGCGGTGGAAGGTGGCGTTTCCTTGATGGCAACGCTTCTGTCGCCCCTGCCGGGGCTGAATGAATGCCTGACAGAATCCCGGTGGCTCACGCCACCGGCTAATTTCCGCCACCCCTCCGGGGCCATCAGATTTCAACGAAATCAGCCTTAACTACCTGCCATCCGTGGTGCCTCCTTATTCGCATCGCGCTTCGCCAGATCACTCGAGCCATGAGCCTCCAGCACGGCGGCATCCAGCTCGTGGCGGATCTGTTGGAAATGGAACCGAGGCCCTTGTCGTGGATCGCCTTTTCCCTGGTGCTCGCGGATTTCCGGATGATGGAGAAGCGACGGCAATCAGAATCAGGGACGCTGCTCCCGGCGAGAGGGGGATGGCTACTCATAAATCCGAAGAAACCGTTCCATCACCTCGTCAGGTTCGTGGAGGATCACGTCGAAGGGCAGGAGCTGGCCGTCGTGAAGATAACAGTTCCGGCGTTCGGCATCGATGGCCATGACGTTGAAAGCGTAGTTGAAGAAGATGACGTGCCCCGACGGATCACGGAGCCGCACCCAGCCGGCTTCGATGAAGTGTTTTTCGATATCACGCGGTTCCGCAGGCTAGCCGTGGTATTGCGGTTGGGTGATGCCGAATGAAACCTTCCCGTCCGGCCATGCGATGACGGAGGCGAGTTTCACGTCGTCGCCGAACACGTCGTTGTTGGCGATCCAGCGGGCGAGGTATTCCAAGGGGGTCGCATGGAGGAATTCAATGACCTCGCGGGTTGTCGATTCGCCGGGTTTCGCACGGAGATTGACGAATGGCAGGGAGATGACCTCGGGAACGAGACCGAATGCCGGGGGAATGGTGATTTTGCCATAGCGCCAGGTATCCGGTGCGAACTCGACGACATGCTCACTACCGATCCAAAGATCCGGATTGTCCGCTAGGTAATCGCTCCAAGAGCAATCCGGGTGAATCAGGATGCCAAGCCGGTCAGCGAGAGCACGAGCTTGTTCGGCTTGGTCTTCGATGCGGGAGCGCCGGTCAGGCCCATGGCATCCGCCGTAACTTGCGCAGAGGTCGCGTAGTCGCTGGTAGAAGGTTTCAAGCGAATGCCCTGAGCCGCCTCGGCCTTGGCCGGCCCGGCTGTCGGAGGGTTCGTCTGATTCTTTTTTTTCGCGTTCACGACATGGGCACCATACACGACGGGTATGAGGGGTCAACGGTGTTCATGGTTGCCTGACCGAGACGCGCCGCTCCGGATTTCTTGCCAACGATCATTTCCCCGATTAGCGAAGTGGGAACGATGAGTGAGATAATGCCGCGATGCTTCGTTTCGAAAGGTGAGACCCGCGACGAGTTCAACGACTGGACTTTCAACGAATGGCTGTGCGAGCCGGCGTTGGTGGATGCACAGAGGCTGCTGATGGTGCGCGCGACGATGGCGCCGCGCTGCTGCCACCCGTTTCACGTCCATCCGCATCGCGAGGAGATCATCCACGTCGTTTCCGGAAAAGCGGAGCAGTGGGTGGGGGAGGAATACCGCATCCTGGGACCGGGGGAGGTCGCGGTGATTCCGGCCGGGGTGCCACACGGCACTTACAATCCCTTCGATGAAACGCTGGTTTTCCATGCGATTCTTTCTCCTGCGATTCTGCCAGAGGTGGAGACGGACGCACCCGATCCGCATGACGTTTCGGAGATGGAGCCCTGGTGCTCGGTGCGGAACGGGAGGGTGCCTTGCTCGATTTTCCGAGAGATCCGCTAGAGCGAGGGTGTCCCGCCATTGTCTCAATGGGGACCCTCTGCGGGAAGACGCGATTCGTCTACGCCACCTCGGGCCGGATCGTCGCGGGCGGGCTCTGTCCATCACCCCGCTCAACGGCTTTCTTCCGACGGCGGTTCGTCAGTCCGTCGAAACAGATATAGACGACCGGAGTGGTGAAAAGGGTGAGGACCTGGCTGAGAATCAGGCCGCCGACGATGGCGTAGCCGAGCGGCTGGCGGAGTTCCGAACCGTCGCCGTGGCCGAGGGCGAGCGGGATGCCGCCGAGCATGGCGGCGAGAGTGGTCATGGTGATGGGCCGGAACCGCTTGATGCAGGCTTCGAAGATGGCTTTCTCCGGCGGCAGGTTGCGTTCGCGTTCCGCCTCGATGGCGAAGTCGATCATCATGATGGCGTTCTTTTTCACGATGCCGATGAGCAGCAGGATGCCGATGATGGCCATGACGCCGACATCATGGCCGAAGATCCACAAGGTCAGCAGCGCGCCGAGTCCGGCGGACGGGAGAGTGGATAGAATCGTGAGCGGATGGATGAAGCTTTCATAGAGCATGCCGAGAATGATGTAGATCGCGATGATGGCGGCGGCGATCAGGTAGGGCTGCGATTTCAACGAATCCTGGAACGCCTGCGCGGTGCCCTGGAAACTTCCGGTCAGGGTGGCGGGCGTTCCCATTTTCGCCTGGGCCGCCTCGATGGCGGTCACCGCATCGCCGAGGGCGGTGCCGGGGGCGAGGTTGAAGGAAATGGTGACGGAGGGGTATTGGCCGAGGTGGTTGACGGAGAGGGATTTGGTGGTGTTGGTGTCGAACTTCAACAACGACGAAAGCGGGACCTGCGCGCCGGTTAGGGGCGATTTCAGAAACATCCGGGCGAAGGCGGAAGGATCGGTCTGCAACTCGGGCGGCACCTCGATGATGATCTTGTACTGGCTCACCTGGGTGTAGAACTGGGTGACCTGGCGCTGGCCGAAGGAGTTGTAGAGGAGCGAGGTGATCTCGGACGTCTGGATGCCGAAGCGGGAGGCGGCTTGGCGGTCGATCTCGACGCTGAGCGCGGGTGCGGAGGATTGCTGGTCGGAGTTGAGGTCGCGGAGCATCGGCAGTTCCTTGAGCTTTTCGAGAATGCGGGGAGCCCAGAGATTGAGCTCATCCGAATCGGCGTCGCGCAGGGTGTATTGGAACTGGGTTTTCGAAATCACGCCGCCGACGTTGAGGTCCTGCTGGGCTTGGAAGAACATGGTGGCACCGGGAATGGAAGAAGTGCTTTTCCGCAGGCGGGTGATGATTTCCTGGATGCCGTCGCGGTCGGCGCGTTCCTTGAGCGTGATGTTGTAGCGGCCGTTGTTGAGGCTGGACGATCCGCGGCCGGCGCTGAGGTTGTACTGGAAGGCGAGCACGCCGGGGTCCTTGGCGATGACCGCGCCGACCTGCTGCATTTTCACCGACATGGCATCGAACGAAATGTCCGCCGCGGCTTCGAGCGTGGCATTCATGAAGCCGGTGTCCTGCTGGGGGAAGAAGCCCTTGGGCATCTTCACAAAGACGGCTCCGGTCGCGGCGACCGTTAGGAAGAGCGAGAACAAGGTCAGCCTGCGGTGGCGCAGCACGACGGTGAGCATCCTTTCGTAGGTGTTTTCGATGGATTGGAAAAAGCCCTCCAGCAGCTTGTCCGCTTTCTGGCGGAGCGATCCCTCGGGCTGGCCGTGGGGTCTCAGGAATTTCGAGCACATCATCGGCACGAAGGTCAGCGAGACGAAGCCGGACATCAGCACGGTGACGGTCACCGTAACGGCGAACTCGCGGAAAAGCCGGCCGACGATCCCGCCCATCAGCAGGATTGGGATGAAGACAGCGACGAGCGAAAGGCTGATGGAAAGAATGGTGAATCCGATTTCACCCGCGCCTTTCAAGGCCGCGTCCATTGGTTTCATGCCCTCCTCGATGTAGCGGTAGATGTTTTCCAACATCACGATCGCGTCATCGATCACGAAGCCGACGGAAATCGTCAGCGCCATCAGCGAAAGGTTGTTGAGGCTGTAGCCGAGCACCTGCATCACGGCGAAGGTGCCGATGATCGAGATCGGCACGACGGCGCTGGCGATGAGCGTGGCGCGGATGTTCCGCAGGAAAAGGAACACGACCAGCGTGACCAATCCCATCGTCAGGACAAGGTGGAATTCCACTTCCTCGACCGAGGCGCGGATCGTGCGCATGCGGTCGCTCAGGACATCCACCTTGATCGCCGGCGGCATGGCGGCCCGCAGCGACGGCAGCAGGTTGCGGATGCCTTCGACGGTCGCGATGACATTCGCGTCCGCCTGCTTGCGGATGATGATGCCGACGCCGCGCTTGTTGTTGATCCACGCGGCGGAGCGGACGTCTTCCGGGCCGTTCACCGCGCGGCCGACGTCGCGGATGCGGATCGGCGCGCCGTTTCGATAGGCGAGGATGAGATCGTTGTAGGGTTCTGCCTTGAGAATCTGGTCGTTGGCGTAGATCGAGAGGCTTTGGTTAGGGCCGTTGAGGCTGCCTTTCGGGGTGTTGACCGTGGAGGACGCGATCACGCCGCTGACGTCCGACATGCTGAGTCCGAGGGAGGCGAGTTTCGCGGGATCCACCTGGACGCGGATGGCGGGTTTCTGCTCGCCCATGATGTTGACCTGGGCGACGCCTTTGAGCTGGGAAATCTGTTGGGCGATGACCGTGCTCGCGTAGTCGCTGAGTTCGGTGAGCGGCAGCACTTCCGACTGCACGCTGAGCAGCATGATCGGCGAGTCCGCGGGGTTCACTTTTCGATAGGTCGGCGGGCTGGGCAGCTCGGAAGGCAGTTGTCCGGCAGACGCATTGATCGCGGACTGCACCTGCTGGGCGGCGGCGTCGATGTTCACGCCGAGGTCGAACTGGATGGTGATCGAGGTGGTTCCCAAGCCGCTGCTGGAGCTCATCTGGGTGATGCCGGGGATGAGGGCGAGGTTGTTTTCCAACGGAGTGGCGACCGACGACGCCATGGTTTCCGGACTCGCGCCCGGCAGGCTGGAGGATACCTGGAGAGTTGGGAATTCAATCTGAGGGAGCGGTGCCAACGGCAGCAGCGGAAAGGTGACCGCGCCGATCAGGAAGATGGCGATGGTCAGCAACGAGGTGGCGACCGGCCGCCGGATGAATGGGGTGGAGAGACTCACAGCTTCGAGGGTTGGATGGTGATGCCGGCACCCGGCTGGAGTTTGCTCTGGCCGTCCAGCACGATCTCCTCACCGGCTTTCAGCCCTTCCTCGATGATGGTGATCTCGTCGACACGCGGGCCGGGTTTCACGTTGCGCGGCTCCACGGTTTTGTCGGCTTTCACGATGTAAACGAACGGACCGTCGAGTCCCGCGGTGATGACCTGGGTGGGGACGACGACGGCTTGTTTGCGGGTTTCGACCAGCACGCGGGCGTTGAGAAATTGTCCGGGCCAGAGGGTGAGATCGGTGTTAGGAAAGGTGGCCTTGAGCTTCAGTGTGCCGGAGTTGATGTCGATTTCGTTGTCGATGAGCGCCATTTTTCCTTCCGCGAGAATCTGACCTTCGTCGTTCAACGATTGAACCATGGGTTTCTCCGTTTCTCCGAGGAGCCTTTTGC
Organism: Verrucomicrobiota bacterium; assembly: GCA_040388015.1. Lineage (GTDB taxonomy): Bacteria > Verrucomicrobiota > Verrucomicrobiia > Verrucomicrobiales > Akkermansiaceae > Luteolibacter. Next base: position 103,769 of record JAZKCQ010000012.1, read on the forward strand.
GGAGGGCGGGCAGGCTGTCCTGCGGCAGGGTGAAAATCACGGAGATGGGTTGGAACTGGCTGACGACCACCAGCCCGCCGTCCTGACTGGCGGTGACGAGATTTCCTTGGTCGATCAGGCGCACGCCCGTCCGTCCGGAGATGGGAGCTTTGACCGCTGTGAAATCGAGATTGAGTTGAGCGGCCTCCACCGCGGCGGTGTCCGCCTGTTGCTGGGCGGCGAATTGGGCGACGTTGGCCTCCGCTTGATCGAGGACCTGACGGCTTTCGGCACCGGTTTTCACCAGACTGGTGGAGCGATCCAGTGCCTGGCGGGCGTTGCCGAGCTGGGCCTCCGTTTGAGCAACCTTCGCCTTGGCTTGGGCGAGAAGGGATTCGTAGGGGCGGGGATCGATGACGGCGAGGACATCCCCCTCGTTGACGATCTGTCCCTCGGTGAAATTGATCTTGTCCAGCACTCCGCTCACCCGCGGGCGGATGGTGACCTTGTTATAAGCCTGGACGGTGCCGAGACCGGAGAGCCAGATCGGCACGTCGCGGGTGGCGGCTGCGACGGTGGTCACCGGGACCGGCCGTTTTCCTTCGGGAGCCTTCGAGGCATTTTTCTCGGAGGTTGTGGGAAGAAATCGCCAGGCGATCAGGACACCGAGCACCAGCAACACGAGAAGCAAGATTCTGTGGAATTTCATTGGGAGAGAGTGAATGAGAAAAACGGTCTGAGCCATTCCGGGGGCAAGCTAGCACCACGTTCCGACAAATTGGTATGGGGTATTTCGGGTTTATTGTGGCAAATTGTATGCATCGCACGCGCTGACACACCTTGATACAATTTTCGCCGCGCATGTCCGGCCCTCCGCATGATAGTCCATGGTAAATCCTCATGACGAACGCATCCCCGCACATCGCCGTCGTCGATGATCACCCGCAGATCCGCGAACTGCTGGTCCGTTATCTCGGATCGCACGGATACCGGGTGAGCGAGGCGGAGAGTGTGCCGGCATTCCGGCGGTTGACGGAACGCAGCTCGCTGGATCTGGTCGTGCTGGATGTGATGATGCCGGGCGAGGACGGACTTACGCTTTGCCGCGAACTCCGCGCCTCGTCACAACTCCCGGTGATTTTCCTGACGGCCGTGTCCGAGGACTCCGATCGCATCCTGGGGTTGGAAATGGGAGCCGACGATTATCTGACGAAACCTTTCAATCCGCGCGAGCTGCTGGCGCGGATCAAAGCTGTGCTCCGACGGGCGAACAGCCTGCCGGTCCAACGCGCAGCCGCGCCCGCAGGACGCATGCGTATAGGTGGCCTGACGGTCGATATGGAGCGGCGCGAGGTGATCGGCGCGGATGGCGTGGCCTCGCCGCTGAGTACCGCGGAGTTCCGGCTGCTGGGAGTGTTCATGTCGCACCCCGGCATCGTGTTGACGCGAGACGAACTGCTCGATCTCGCCCAAGGGCGCGCGGCGGAAGTCTGGGACCGCAGCATCGACAATCAGGTGAGCCGCCTGCGACGGAAAATTGAAACGGATCCGAAAAATCCCGAGCTCATCGTCACCCACTGGGGCGGCGGCTACAGTTTTACCGGAAAGGTGGAACCGGAGTGAAACATTTCTGGATGCGCAGCCTGACCAGCCAGCTCATCGGGCTGATGTTGGTGGCCCTGCTGCTTTCGCAGGTGTTGTTCTATCTGATCAATAACAGCGAGCGCGACCGTTCGCTGCGCACGGTGCGGCAGGATGAATTGCTCGCCCGGGCGAATGCCGTGGCACGCCTCGTCGGCGTGACGGAAGAGGCCGTCCACCCGGAAGTGCTGCGGGCGGCGGGCACCGCGCTTTCACGCTACTGGCTTTCACCGGGACCGCCGGCCGATGCCCTGACTTGGGAGAAAACGGCGCGTGATGAACTCTTGCGCGCGCTGCCGTCCGCCCAACCCGAGAATGCCCGCGAGGTGGTTCCGAACTCGCGCGTTTCGGAGGCGGAACTTCCGATTTCGAATCAATCCTCATGGACGGACATTCCTCCCAAAGGGCGGCAGAACGAAGCCAGGCTGCTGGAGCTGGAGCAATGGAACGGCATCGGTTACGCCACCGTGGTCCGTCCGGGCCTGTGGCTGAATGCGGTCTTTGCGAAACCGGAGCTCATCGCCTCGCCGATCCGTTATTACATCTCACTCGCCGTCACCGCGCTGCTCCTCTCGCTGCTGGCGGTGCTGGCCGCGCGAAGGGTCGGACGGCCGCTGCAACGTCTCACCGAGTCCGCCGAGCGGATCGGTCGCGGCGAGGATGTGCCCGCCGTGCCCGAAGAAGGAGCCGATGACATCCGCCGGACCGCCATCGCCTTCAACCAGATGCAGTCGCGCCTCCGCCGTTTTGTCGAAGACCGCACCCGGATGATCGCGGACATCAGCCATGATCTGCGGACGCCGGTGACCTTGCTCCGGTTGCAGGCCGAGTTTGTTTCCGATCCGGACACGAAGGAGAAAATGATTTCCACACTCGATGAAATGCAGGCGATGACGGAAGCGACCCTGGCCTTTGCCAAAGAAGAGGCTTCCAGCGAGCCGTCGCGGATCGTGGACATGAATTCGATGTTAGAGAGCGTCTGTGCGGATCTTTCCGAACTGGGCTGGGATGTGGGGTTCATGGAAGGCGAACGCGTTCCCTGGCATTTCCGTCCCGAAAGTCTGCGCCGGGCGATCCGCAACGTGATCGAAAACGCGGTGCGCTATGGAGAGCGGGCGCGCGTCCGGCTGGAGCGCGCCGGAAATTCCCTGAACGTCATTGTCGACGACGACGGGCCGGGGATTCCGGAAGCCGACTTCGAAAAGGTCTTCGCGCCATTTGTGAGGCTGGAAAATTCCAGAAATCCCGCGACCGGAGGGGTGGGGCTGGGACTGGCGATCACCCGCACGATCATGCGTTCGCACGGCGGCGATGTTGTTCTTTCAAATCGCCCGGAAGGTGGTTTGAGGGTCCTGCTGTCGTTTCCGGAAATCTAAATGAGAGGGATGATTTCGGGTGTATACGACCCATCATCATATCCGGATATGAAGATTTGATTCTTGAAATGAGCCGGTCCGTGATTAGCCTCCAGCCATGCCGCAGGCCGACCCCACCGACGAAATCCAACGTGCCCTCACCGAGCGAATTTTCGTTCTCGACGGAGCCATGGGAACCACGATCCGCGGCTATGGCCTCACGGAGGAGGAAGCCCGTGGTGAACGCTATGCGCAGAACGAGAAGGACTTGCTGAACAACGGCGACATTCTTTCGATCACGCGGCCGGACGTCATCGGCGACATCCACAAGCGTTTCTACGAAGCTGGTTCTGATATTTGTGAAACCAACACGTTTTCCGCGACCGGGATCGCCCAGAGCGAATTTTTCGTCGATGACCCGCGCGAAACCGGCGGGCGGAAGGATCCCGAGTTTTTCCAGAAGATCCTGGAGGACAATTTTCTCAATGATCTCGCGTGGGAAATGAACGTCGAGTCCTCCCGTCTCTGTCGTAAGTGGGCGGATGACATCGGCACCGACACCGGCCGCAAGCGCTATGTCGCGGGAGCCATCGGCCCGCTCACCGTTTCTCTCACCAATTCGCCGGATGCGAACGATTCCGGCTTCCGGGTGGTGACCTTCGACCAGGTCCTCGCCGCCTACAAACACCAGATCCGCGGCCTGATCGAAGGGGGCTGCGACATCCTGATGGTTGAAACGATTTTCGACTCCCTCAATGCCAAGGCCGCGGTGGTGGCGATTCAGGAAGTCTTCGATGAGGACAAGAGCCGTCTTCCGGTCATCGTCTCGGCCGCCGTCGGACTGGGTGGTGAAACGATGATTTCCGCTCAGAAAGTGGAGGCGTTGTGGAATGCATTCGCCCACATCAAGCCGCTCGCCATTGGCTTGAACTGTTCGCTCGGACCGGACCTGATGCGCCCGCATTTGGAAGAACTTTCCGCCTGCGCGGCCACCTGCATTTCCTGTTATCCGAACGCCGGTTTGCCCAACCCGCTCGCGCCCACCGGCTTCGACCTGGAGCCGAAACACATGTACGACTACATGGCGGAATTCGCGCAAGCCGGACTTCTCAACCTCGCCGGCGGCTGCTGTGGAAACACTCCGGAGCACGTCGCCGCCATCGCCCAAGCCGTCGCCAAATACGCCCCTCGGGAGATTCCGGTGATTGGCTGAAGCGAAACGCGGAGACGCTGAGGTCGGAGAGAGATACGCAAAGCTGCTGATGAAAACGAAAGAAGAGCTGAACCAGTTATCCGGCGTGATCATCGATGCCGCGATGGAGGTGCATCGCGAATTCGGTCCGGGGTTGTTGGAGCGGGTCTATGAGGCGGCATTGGCCAAAGAACTCACGCTCCGTGGAATCAGCCCAATGCGGCAGGTGCCCGCCCCGGTTTGCTACAAGGGGGAGGTCTTGGATGACGAAGCCTATCGCATCGATCTTCTGGTGGAAGACACCGTGGTGTTTGAACTCAAAACCGTCGCCTCACTTCTGCCGATCCACGAGGCTCAGCTTCACACCTATATGAGGCTATCGGGAAAGTGTCTCGGCCTCTTGATCAATTTTCACGTTCCTCTTCTCCGTGACGGCATCAAACGCCACGTCATCAATTTTCCTTCATAACTCCGCGCCCCTCTCTCCGACCTCCGCGCCTCCGCGTTTCGATCCCACCATGAAAACCATTCCCCACGCCCTCCGTCTCTCCGGCACCGAGGCCTACAACCACAC
>JAZKCQ010000013.1:0-59247 GCA_040388015.1 Verrucomicrobiota bacterium
CTCACCCTCGACCGCACCACCCGCACCCTCTCCGGCGGCGAGGTCGAACGCGTCAATCTAACGACCTGCCTCGGCGCCGCCCTCACCGGCACCCTTTTCGTCCTCGACGAACCCACCGTCGGCCTCCACCCGCGCGACATCGACCGCCTCGTTGGCGTCATGCACGGCCTCCGCGACAAGGGCAACACCCTCGTGGTCGTCGAGCACGAGCAAACCGTCATGCAAGCCGCCGACCACCTCGTGGACATCGGCCCGGGCGCAGGCTCTTTCGGCGGCACCTTGATCTATCAGGGCTCGCCCAGAGCAAGGGCGATTTCCGAATCGCCTTCCAAAAAATCAAAAATCAAAAATCAAAAATCATCAATCGGCACTCTCCCGTGGCTGGATGGTAGCAAATCCATCGCCATCCCGGCCACCCGCCGCAAGCCCTCCAAAAAACTCCTCTCCATCCGCGGCGCCACCCGCCACAACCTGAAAAAACTCGACGTCGATCTCCCGCTCGGCCTTTTCACCGTCCTCACCGGCGTCTCCGGTTCCGGCAAATCCACCTTCGCCCACGACGTCCTCTATCTGAACCTCGCCCGCAAGCTCGGCCAGGAAGCCGAAGGCGACGCGGCGCCCATCAAGGAACTCAAGGGTTCGCAATACCTATCAGGTGTCGAGCTCGTCGATCAAACCGCCGTCGCCCGCACCCCGCGGTCCACGCCCGCCGTTTTCCTCGGAGCCTTCGATCCCATCCGCCAGCTCTTCGCCTGCACCCCCGAAGCCAAGGCCCGCGATCTCAACACCGGGTTCTTTTCCTTCAACTCCGGTGCCGGACGCTGCGACCGCTGCGCCGGCAACGGCTTCGAAAAAGTCGAAATGCAGTTCCTCTCCGACCTCTACGTCACCTGCCCCGACTGCAACGGCAAACGCTACAAGTCCTCCACCCTCGATTTCCACTACCTCGGAAAATCCATCTATGACATCCTCGATCTCACCGTCGTCGATGCCGTCGCCTTCTACGCCGAAGCCACCGGACTGCCGCCCGCCCACGCCAAGCGCCACCAGCAGATCATCAAGCTCCTGTCTCCCCTCGTCGAAGTCGGCCTCGGCTATCTCAAGCTCGGCCAACCTCTCAACACCCTCTCCGGCGGCGAAGCCCAGCGACTCAAGCTCTGCCAGCTCCTCTCCACGACCGGCGCGTCCGGCGGCAAGCTCCTCATCCTCGACGAACCCACCACCGGCCTCCACTTCTCCGACATCGAGAACCTCCTGACCGTCTTCCAGAAACTCGTCGATTCCGGCCACTCTTTGTTAGTCATCGAGCACAACCTCGACGTCATCAAATCCGCCGACTGGATACTCGACCTCGGCCCCGAAGCCGGCAAACACGGCGGCCGGCTTGTCGCACAAGGCCCGCCCGAAACCGTCGCCAAAACAAACACCCCCACCGCCCACTTCCTCAAACAAGCCCTAGGCCTTTCCCCCTCTTCCTCTTCCTATCAACCATCCACTCCCAACGCTCAACCTTCTTCCAACTCCATCACCCTCCGCGGCGCGCGTCACCACAACCTGAAAAACATCTCCGTCGACATCCCGCGCGACCAGCTCGTCGTCATCTCCGGTCTATCAGGTTCCGGCAAGTCCACCCTCGCCTTCGACATCCTCTTCGCCGAAGGCCAGCGCCGCTTCCTCGACTCCATGTCGGCCTACGCCCGGCAGTTCGCCGAGCAGTTGGAAAAACCCGAGATCGACCAGCTCCAAGGCCTTCCGCCCACCGTCGCCATCGAACAACGCGTCTCCCAAGGCGGCGGGAAATCCACCGTCGCCACCGTCACCGAGCTGTGGAACTTCATCCGCCTGCTCTACTCGAAACTCGGCACCCTCTACTGTCCGGATTGCCATGTCCCCGTCGAACGCCAGTCGCTGTCGGCCATCGAAAACACCATCCGCGGCCATCTCAAGAAAGGTCCCGTCACCCTGTTGGCCCCGATCATCCGCGGCAAAAAAGGCTTTCACAATGAAATCGCCGAGTGGGCGCTCAAGCAGGGATTCACCCGCCTCCTCGTCGACAAACAGTTCAAGGACGCCGAAGGCTTCACCCGTCTCGAACGCTTCAAGGAGCACGACATCGATGTCGTCGTCACCGAGATTTCAAAAACCAACATCACGGATCTCCAACTCGCGCTGGAGCGATCGTTAGAAATCGGCAAAGGTCTCATCAAGCTCTTCACCGCCGACAAGAAATTCACCCTGCTTTCCACCAAGTCGAGTTGCCCCTCCTGCAACAAGTCTTTCGAAGAACTCGACCCACGTCTCTTTTCGTTCAACTCCCCGCACGGCTGGTGCGAAGAATGCCGTGGCCACGGTCGCGTCCCCAAACGCCGCCGACATCTCGACACCTCGCGCTTCGATTCCGTCTTGGAGGCCGAAATGGACGCCGACCGAGCCATCGACCGCATGGACGATGTCGAGCTCATCGCATGTCCGGCCTGCCGAGGCTCACGCCTCAACCCCGTCGCCTCCGCCGTCCGGCTGCAGGGCACGCCGGTCGCCGGCCTCGGGAATCTATCCATCGACGTGGCTTCCAAACATTTCGAGAAGATCAGTTTCGGCGAGTCCCGCGACACCCTGATCGCCCGCGACATCCTTCCGGAGATCCGCCAGCGCCTTTCCTTCCTCCAGGAAGTCGGCCTCGGCTACCTCCAGCTCGACCGTTCCGGCAACACTCTATCAGGCGGCGAATCCCAACGCATCCGCCTCGCCGCCCAGCTCGGCTCCAACCTCCGCGGCGTCCTCTACGTCCTCGACGAACCGACCATCGGTCTCCACCCGCGGGACAACGCCGCCCTTCTCAAAACCCTCATCTCCCTCCGGGACCAGGGCAATTCCCTCATCATCGTCGAGCACGACGAGGACACCATCGCCGCGGCGGATCACCTCATCGACCTTGGTCCCGGAGCGGGCCGCCTCGGTGGTGAAATCGTCTATCAAGGCAAGCCGCCGCAAGTTCCTGGTGTTCAGTTTTCAGTCTCCAGCAAGAGAAAGAGCTCTTCCCTGAAAACTGAAAACTTGAAACTCGCAAACTCCCCCACCTACCGCGCCCTCTCCGCGGTGATGAATCATCCCATCCGAGGCTCCCGCCGTCCGGTCGGCAAAGATCATCCGTTCCTAACCATCGCGGCTTGCAGCGCCAACAACCTCAAGAACGTCGATGCCGCCATCCCGTTCGGACGCCTTACGGTGCTCACCGGCATCTCCGGATCCGGGAAATCCTCGCTGATGCATTCCTGCATCGCCGCGCTCTTCAAGAACGAGGCCAAGACCACACGCGTCAAGAAATCCAATCTCCCGTTTGGAAAGACCGGCGGCGAGAAGGCGATCAAGGCCTGTTTCGAAGTCGATCAATCGCCCATCGGCAAAACCTCGCGTTCCTGCCCGGCGACTTATGTGAAAGTCTTCGACCACATCCGCGCCCTCTTCGCCCAGCTCCCCGAAGCCCGCATGCGCGGTTTCGATGCGTCGCGCTTTTCCTTCAACACCGAAGGCGGGCGCTGCCCCGAGTGCAAAGGCAACGGCCGGGTGAAGCTCGAAATGGATTTCCTCCCCAGCACCTGGGTCCACTGCGAGGAATGCAATGGCCAACGCTATAACTCCGCCACGCTGGAAGTAACCTTCCGCCAGAAAAACATCGGGGAGGTCCTCGCCATGACTATCGACGAAGCCTCCGCCTTCTTCGAATCGCAGCCTCGCATCTCCCACCCGCTCAAGCTCATGGCCGACACCGGCCTCGGCTATCTCCAGCTCGGGCAGGCCAGTCCCACTCTATCCGGCGGCGAGGCCCAGCGCATCAAGCTCGTTTCCGAACTCACCAAAGGCCGCGGCACCAAGGCCACCCTCAACAACGCCGCGCTCACCCAGCGCAATCTCTACCTGATCGAGGAACCCACCGTCGGCCTGCACCTCGAAGACGTCCAGCGCCTCATCGACGTCCTCCACCGGCTCGTCGATGAAGGTCACACCGTTGTCGTCATCGAGCACCACATGGCCGTCGCCGCCGAAGCCGACTGGATCCTCGACCTCGGCCCCGAAGCCGGCGACGCCGGCGGCCAGATCATCGCCCAAGGCCCGCCCGAGAAGATCGCCAAGTCGAAAACCTCCCGCACCGCTCCGTTTCTCAGGACAGCCTTGCGACTTTGATCACTGTTTTTCATGATCATTTGCGAAATCCGTTGATCAACATGGATAAACAAAGGGGATCCGGTCTGGCGTTTTGGCAAGTCTAGCTGATTAGTCTTGCTGCAAAGGCGGTGGAAAGGTAGTTAGATCGCTCGCTGGGCGCATCGTGCGCACAACGTCTTACCTCTTTCACCCATGCATCGTGCATTCAGCAATTTCCTGTTTTTCCTGATTTTCGCCTACGCTGGTTTGGCCGGCGGTCCTGCGTCCGCCGCGGCGCTGAATATAGTGGGATTACTACCGGATTCCGCGAGGCCGCGGCTTTATGCGGTCAACAACAAGGGAAAGACCGCTACCGGCTCCATTCTGGTGATCGACACCCTGACCCACGCAACGATCAAGGAAATCCCCGTGGGCAAAGAGCCGACCGACATCGATTTGACGGAAAATTCGGCGGAACTGGTGGTGATGAACACGACGGATCGCTCGATTTCGCGGATCAATCTCACCACTCTTGTTGTCACTGCGACCTACCAGTTAAGCGATTTCAACACCAACAACGAGGACTTCGGCGGGCACGTCGTCGATGGCCCGGGAAACATTATCTATTATGTGGATGAGCAATGGGGTCCCCGGTTGAGGGTGTATGACACCTCCACCGGCACGGTGTTGCAGACCTTCGGAGCGACCTCTGTCGGAACCGGCAATGATTACGGCTTCGGCGACATCGTGGTGAATCCTGGTAAAACGGCGCTTTTCGGATGGGTGCAATACGGCGATGGCGCGGGATGGGCGGGTTCGTTCGCCGTCCGTTACAACATCGCGGGGAACGGAATGCTGACCTTGGGTGATTCGGGAAATTCCGATTATCCCACCCTGCTCACCCGAGAGCCCTATGACTCCAAGGCGTTGATGACGGCGGATGGCAGTCAGCTCGTGATCAAAAACCGCGGGGTGAATCAGGCGGACATGGATCATTTTCCGGTGAGCTACGCGGACAATATTTATTCGATGTCTTCCAACGGGAAGATCGTCGCGAGTTCCACCAAGATTTACCCCGGCGCGGGTGGTGAAATCCTCTATTCCCTGCCGGTGACGGCTACGGTGCAGGCGATTTTGCCCGACTATTCGGCGATGGTTTACTTCAATCCGACAACGCAGGCACTGGTTTGGCTTGATCTGGTCACCACCCTGGGAACAAAGGCGCTCGGATTGGACATTGCTCCGGCAGATGGGGCCACGGTGGTCCAGCCTAAGGATCTCCGCTGGATTCCGGTGACCGGCATTCTCCGCTATCAGATCTACCTCGGAACGAACCGCGGCGAGGTGGAGTTGGCGACCGCGGCCTCTGCGAGTTATCTGGGAGAAGCGGTCGGCACATCGTTCAATCTGACAACGCCGATGGTGAGCGGCCAAACGTACTTCTGGCGGGTGGTTCCGGTTGGAACGGATGGCTTGGCAGGCGGAGCGGGAATCACACGTTCCTTCCGCGTTTCAAATCTCAGTCTTTCGCGCAGCTCCATCGCCGCTGAAACGGTGGAGGGAGTCAGCCGGCATGTGGAGACAATCAGCCTGCAGGCGGCAAGCGCGCAATCATGGTCGGTGACGGCGAATGTGCCGTGGATCACTTTTGAAAACAGCAGCGGATCCACTCCGGGCAATATCTCCGCCGTTTTCAACGCATCAGCGCTCAAGGCCGGGAGCTATGTCGGAAACATCACTCTGACAACTGGCGGCGTCCCGATCTCCATCCCGGTGAGCATGAAACTCTATCCGGCGAACTACGTGATTTCGGAGGCTGATTTGGAGCTGCCGTGGGTGTATGTCATTTCCCAAGAAAGCAATACTTCCAGCCAGCCGTCCTTTCTTCTGCGGATCAACACCGCCACGAATCAGATCGAGTCGGATGTGGCCTGCGGGCGCTCGGTGACCGATCTGGCGATCCACTATCAGGAAAATCGGATCTATCTGACGAACTGGCAGACGGGCATCCTGCGCGCTTTCGACCGCAGCACCTTTTCCCAAGTGCAAACGTATCAATTTGCTCCGGTTGGACCGATCGGGTATGGAGAGGGTGGACTCTGGCGGGTCGCCGCCGGAAAAAAGGGCAGGTTGATCCTGGAGGAAGCGGATCAGTGGATTGATATCAGGCTGATCGATACGGCCAAGGGAACGGTGGTTGCGGCGAACAGCAACTCCGAGTATGCCGGAGATGGCGAGGCGGATCCGACGGGGCGTTATTATTACCATTCGGGCCTCAATACAATCACCCGTTATGATCTAATCGCGGAAGGGTTCACCAAATTGTCGCCCGCGCCGGCATCCCAAGGTTCATCCGTCGTGATGATCGGCGACGGATCAAAGGTTGCTTGTGGCAACGGTGTTTTCAATGCCCAACTCGATCTCGAGTTCAGCCTGCCTGCGGAGGTTCGGACCGGGACATTGCATGGAGATCTGCTCTTCACCAATGCCAAGGCATATAACGGCAGGAACGGACTGGAACTGGCGACGCTGCCTATTGCGACTTCCGTCATGAGCGTAACCGGTGATCAAAAGAAGCTCTATCTGTTCCCTGCCAGCTCGAAGACTTTCCAGACGGTCGATCTCTCCACCATCGCCACGTTGCCGCCGCGGGAAGTGACGCCAGCCATCGCCGACGGCTCGACGGTCATCGGCACGAACCAGACTCTGGGCTGGAGCATCGAGCCCTTCGCGAGTTCCTATCGGATTTATTTCGGAACCAGTCGGGATGCGGTCGCGAACGCCACCGAAGCGAGCGCGGAATATCTCGGGAGCAGTGTGACCAACGGATGGTCCGGCGCTCTTCCTCCGCTGGCCTTGGATGGGAAATATTTCTGGCGCGTCGACGTGATCGGGTTTTCCGGAACCCGGACAGGTGCGATCTGGTCATTCGATGTCGCTCCGTTGTCGATCAACCCGGTGAAGCTGGATCTGGTGCTGCCGACCGGCGCTCCCCTGACGAATCGAACGCTGGTGATCTCCGGCCCGGCAGGCAATGGATGGACCGCATCGACTTCGACTCCATGGCTGAGTGTGGCGTCTCCTTCTGGAACGACTCCGGGATCGTTGGTGGTCGGAGCCAATGTCGCCGGGATGGCGGCGGGGATCTATCAAGGAAGCGTGAGGTTCACGTCAGGTGCCGATACCTGGGATCTTCCGGTTTCGCTCGAATTGCTCGCACTCAACTACACCTTGGCCGAGGCCGATCTCGAGGCTCCCTATATTTACGCGATCTCCCAGGCTGCCAGCGGCACGGACGATCGGGCGTTCATGGTGGTGATCGATACCCTGACCAATGCGATCACGCGGGTGGTTCCTGTCGGCCGCTCGGCGACGGATCTGGCGATTCATTATCAGGAAAACCGCATCTATGTCAGCAATTGGCAGACGGGCAAACTGCTGGCGCTGGACCGGACCACTTTCAAGGATGTGAAGTCCTACAGCTACGGTGCAGCGGGTGGATACGGCACGAGCAGCGGAGATGTTTATAAAGTGGCGGCAGGCAAGGCGGGCCGGCTGGTGATCGAGCAAGAGGATCAGTGGGTGAATTTTTTCCTGATCGACACGACGACCGGCAACAAACTGGCGACAGGCTATGCCGGTGAAGGTGGCGGGGTTTTCGATCCATCCGGCCGTTACTACTATCATGGTGAGAACGATTCCTCGGGGGCGGAAATCCAGAAATACGACACGGCTTCCAACAGTTTCACCGAAATGGCTGCCAAGCGGGTTTCCGGATTCAATTATTACGGATCCCGCCGGGTTCTAACGAGTGGCGACGGTTCATCGGTCTTCTGGAACGGCGGGGTGTTCGATCCGGACCTGAACGTGCGTCTCCAGCTCACCAATGAGGTCGTTTCCTCGACCTATCACGGCGAACTAATTTTCACCGACAAGGCGGCGATCAACGGTGTGAACGGCGAGAATCTGGCGACGCTGCCCGTCACCACCTCGATCCAAGGAGTTTCGGCCGATCAGACCAAGCTTTTCCTTTTCAAGGCTGGAGCGTTCTCGGTGGTGGACATCCGCACCATCGGCAAGGTGTCGCCGCGCGGATTGATTCCGGGGATCGCCGATGGATCCACAGTGATCGGCACGGCGCAGGAGCTTTCATGGTCGCTGGAAGCCGCGGCCCTTTCCTACAACGTGTATTTCGGCACATCGGCGGCGGCCGTGAGTTCCGCTACCAAGACGTCGCCGGAATTTCTCGGAAACACGAACGGAACCCGCTGGACGGGACCGCTGCCGGCGCTGGGGTTCGGGGGAAATTATTGGTGGCGGGTCGATATCGTCGGCTTCAATTCGACGGTCGTCGGTTCAATCTGGTCGTTCCGGATTCCAATGATCGACGTGGTTCCCCGGAGCATCGATCTCGCTTATCCTGCGGCCAGTCCGATCCCCGTCCAACGGCTTGCGCTGACCTCGCATGCCTCTGGAGGAAGTCCAATGGCCTGGACCGCGACGACCGCGACGCCGTGGATTTCGCTACGAAGCAGCTCCGGAACCGCGCCGGGAAATTTGGATTTCGACCTGAATACCATCGGTCTCACCATCGGACAGAAGGAAGGCTCGATCACGATCCAGGCCGGCGGCGATACGATCACCGTGCCCGTCAAACTGCGGATTATCCCGCTCAACGTCACGAAGCTGGTGGCCCATCCGATGCGCCCGGTGGTTTACGGAATCAACACGGCTGCTGCTGGAGAAGGATTCTCGCATCTGTTGGAAATCGATGCGGCGACGGCGGTCATCCTCCGTTCGATGCCGATCGGGTTCAGTCCGACCGACGCCGACCTCGATCCCGCCAATGACCGGCTCTATGTTTCGAACTGGGGCTATGCGCTCACCCGCGTGATCGATCTGAAGTCGTGGATCGAACTGCCGTCGCTTTCGTTAGGCACGGATGTTTACAAACTGGAAGTAACAGCCCGTGGCAGGATCGTGACGGAAGAGCAGGACCAATGGATCGACGTCGGGTTGTGGAACGCTTCCACGGGTGAGAACCTCAAGACCACGACTTCGGTGCGTGAGGGTGACGGCGAAACGGATCCCACGGGGAAATTCTACTATCACTGCGACAATAACAGTTCGGGGGCGGTCATTACGAAATATGACATCTCCGGAGATGCCTTCCAGTCGGTGGCGACGGGACCGCAGATCGGCTACGGCTCGCGGAATCTGATTCTCAGCGCGGACGGATCCAAGTTGTTCTGGCTGGGGCGGGTCCTCAGCGCGGATCTGAAACTGACAGCGCAGATGCCGGCGGAAGTTTATGCGACCAGCCGTGCCGGTGATCTGGCGATCGGTGACAGCCAGATCTGGTGGAGCGACAGCGGGATCCCGGTCGCCACGCTGCCTTTCGCAAGCACGGTCGCCACGATTTCTGCCAATGACTCTCATCTGGTTCGTTTCAATGCGACCGCTAAAACCCTGCATTCTGCCGCGCTCGCCAATCTGACGGATCTTCCGGGTCCATTTCCTCGTCCGGGCCAGGTCGTCGATGTGAGTCCGGTGCGGCTGACATGGTCGCCCGTTGCCGGAGCGACTTCCTACCGGGTCTTTATCGGTCCGGATGCCACAGCGCTTTCGGCGATGAGCTCTCCGGTGGCTATCGTCTCCACCAGCTACTATGATCTCCCTTCTCCCCTGGCATTCGGGCAATTCTATTCATGGCGGGTCGACGCGGTGACCGCCGCTGCGGTGGTTTCCGGCAAGGTCCAGTCATTCGGCATCGGCTTTCCGGCGGGTCCGGTGTTGCCACCGTTGGCAGCAAACTCGCAGGGAGTCTCGGCCTCGATTTCGGACAGGAACCTGCTTGTGGGAGGAAATGGAACGGCCCAGCTCTACGGGTTTGACCCGACGAAGGGCATAGCCACCTCGATCCAGAGCTTCACTCTGCCCGGTTATTACGGCGACCACTACTTCGGTGCCTCGGTAGCTGTTGATGCGGGCAAGGCTTCTGTCGGGGCCTATGCCTTGGACACCCCGGCGGATGGGGGCGGAGCCGCATTTGTCTATCGATCGGGCGAATCCGGCTACTGGCAGTCAGAAGGTCCGCTTTCCCCTCCAACGCCGGTCGCCGGTGAGGGATTCAGCCGTGGCTTGGCCGCTTCAGGAAACCAGATGCTGGCAGGGACCGCCTCATCTTATAACAGAACCGGTCGGGTGGCGGCTTACATCACGGAACCGACCACCGTGCGGGTGCAGACATTCAGCGCCAGTGATGGAGTGATCAACGACGGGTTCGGACAGGCAATCGCGATGGAAGGAAACCAGGCGATCATTTCCGCACCGGGAAGGGGAGCATCCTACAACCGGCTGCCGGCGCTTTATGCGTTTTCACGCTCCACGACTACAGGACTGTGGACGCAGACGCAGAAGATTTCGATCCCCGGTTCGAATACTTATAGCAATGCCGGCACGGTTGTCGCGCTGTCGGGAAAATATTTCGCAACGAACAACGCCGCGGCGGGCACCGTTGAAATCTATGTGAAGAATGATTCCGGCCAATGGGCGTTTTCCAAGACGATCAATCGGTCCGCCATCCCGGGGAGTTCGAGCTACTATTTTGGAAACGGGCTGGCGCTTTCCGGAGACCAGCTTTTCATCGGAGACGCCGGTGCGACAAGCGTGGGGAACAGCGGCGGTGCGGTATTCAGTTTCCGGCGCTCCGGCAGCAGCTGGATTGCGGGTCCTGTGATCACGCCGGCCAGCGGCGTTTATTCGGGATTTGGCGGAGCTCTCGCCGCGCGCGATGGTTGGCTGCTGGCCACAGGGGGGACGTCTCAAGCCGGATGGCTGTTCCGCGTGGACGGTGCGGCCAATCGAACGCCGCGCTTTCTCGATCGCATCCCGTCGCAGGTTGTGGCCGGCCGGCCGTTCTCCGCGGAGATACATGCGGACGACGCCGATGGAAACCAAGGACTGGTGTTCGATCTCCTTCAAGGACCGGATTGGCTCAAGCTGGCCAACGGCCCGGACGGAACCGCGTCGCTCAGCGGGGTTCCTGTTGGAAATGCAGGCAGTGTCATGACGGTGCAGATCCGGGTCCGCGACGGTGCCGGGGCGCAGGCTCTTCATACCTATCAACTCAGCCTGCTGACCTCCACCAGCCTGCCGGTTCTAACGATTGAACCTGCCGGGGGCGACACGGGTGAAGGACAGGAGGTCACTCTCAGGGCGGCGGCTTCGGGCGAGGGGCCTTTTGTCTGGCAATGGTATTTGAATGGAAAGCCGGTCATCGGTGCGACCGGGTCCACTTTGGTTTTCAGTGAAATCTCACTGGCTGACGCGGGCGAATATGTCGTGAGGGTTTCCAATGTGGTCGGTCAGGACGAATCGCCCGGGGTATCCCTCGCCGTCCATGCCGCGAACCGGTTCGCCGGCGACTGGCCGACTTTCGGCGGTGGCACGCGTCACGCGGGCTATCATCCCGCACGTCTCGGCAAGCACTACTTCGTCCCTGCCTGGAGTTCCAGCATCTCCCCAGGCAGACCGCTGAACCGAGCCGCCACCGGCGACGGCAAGGTGTTCGTAACCCCGCGGATCTATTTCGGCGGCTCCTTCAACGCGACGGCTGTCGATATCGAGTCCGGCGCGACCGTTTGGAAACACCCCTTCACCGAAGCCTATTCCCTCAATCCTCCGACCTATCACAACGGTCGTGTCTACATCCAGAGGGGAAATCACAGTTCCGACACGCAGCTCTGGGCGCTCGATTCCGGCTCCGGTGTCACCGCGTGGTCGAGCCCGCACGGCGCGCAGTGGGAGAACTACGAGTCGCCCACCGTCACCGATGCCGGCATCTGGGTGAATGGCGGCGGCTATGGCGGAATGTATGGCTTCAGCCCGACAGGAACCCAGACCTTTTTCCGTGGACTGGAGCAATACGACGACTGGACGCCGACCGTTTCTAACGGCAGGCTCTACTCTTGGGTTGCGGGACTGTTCCAGGAACACAATCCCGCCGATGGAGCCACCCTCTGGTCGGTCAATACCGGCTGGAACTGGAGCGGCTGGAGCATGAACACGGTCTCGGCCATTTCTGGGGATAGCGCTGTGGTCATCAGTACCACTGAAATCATCTGCATCGATCTTCCCTCCCGCTCGATCCGTTGGCGGAAAACCGGAGCCTTCCAAGGGAGCCCGGCGATTTCGGATGCCAGGGTTTATGGGATTCAGGGCAATAAAGTCGTCAGCTATTCCTTAATCACCGGCGAGGAAGCGCCTGCCATCACTGTTCCAGAGACGATCAGCTCGGGCCAGCCCCTGCTGATCATGGACTATCTGTTTGTTGCCAGCCCTTTGAACACTTATGTGATAAACCGGGCGACAGCGGCTGTTGTCCAAACGCTGCCGGGTGGCGGTTTGCTCAGCTTTGCCCGAGCCCATCTCTTCGCTGCGGGAACCGACGGGATACTTCGTGCGTGGTATGCTGGTAAATCATTGGAATTCGCCTCGGATCCACCGCCGGTAATCGCCAATGAGCGCGCGGACGATTCCCAACTGGATCTGGCGGCAATCGTCTCAGATCCCGATGGCGACGGATTTCTGAAGTGGGGAATTATTTCCAATTCCAATCCCGTGATCTTTTCGAGCATCCGGGTGGACGAAAGTGGAATACTTAGAATTTCCTACAGCCCATATGTCAGCGGCTCGTCCTCGGTGACAGTGGAAGTCCGGAACAATTCCGGTGCCACTGCGAGAACGATCATCGAGGTGATGCTCCCCGAACTTCCGCCACCATTGGTGAAAGTGAATCCGTCCATCAAGCTCAACCGGTCCAGCGGACTTTATGAACAGAAAGTCACGGTGAAAAACGTCGCCGGACGCGCCATCGCCGGATTTGAATTGCAGGTCTCCGGATTGCGAACCGGCGTGACGTTCTATAACGCCACATGGGCAAAAAAAGGAGGTGGCACGTTCGTCAGCAATCAGCCGCTGGCTGCGGGTAAAACGGTGACCGTCATCCTCAAGTATTACAGCAAGAAGCGGGGCGTGCTTCCCACACCGCTGGTCGGAAACAAAATCAATGCTCCCGCCGTCCTTGCGAAAAAGCCGGTCAAGCTGGTGAAGCCCGCCGTGGTCGTGACGTCGGCTCCGGCTCTGGCCCCCGCTGTTGCGATCACCCTTCCTTCCATTCCCTTCGCCGTCACCCGGTGTGAGCGATTGCAGGATGGAACGGTGGTCATTGAATTCCCCGCCGAGTCTGGCTTCAGCTATCGCATGGAATACAGTGAAGATGCCACGCATTGGAAGCAGTGCTCGGAAACCCTGACCACCACCGGAACCAGCATTCAATGGCTTGATCGCGGCCCTCCTTCGACGGATTCGCTGCCGGCCTCCGAGTCCCGTCGGTTCTATCGGGTAGGGCGGATCACTCGATAAATCGATCGATCTGTTCTGCCGCGATCCTGTCGCGGAACAGATCCATCTCAATCAAGGAATTTCCCCGGATTCAGGATGCCGTTCGGATCGAGGGCATCCTTGAGCGTGCGATGGGTGGCGAAGGAGACTTCGCCCAAGGCCTGGCGGATCCAGGGCTTTTTGGCGAGGCCGACGCCGTGCTCACCGGTGATGGCTCCGTTGTTTTCAAGAATCCACGTGAATAACAGATCCAACGCGGCATCGGCGTGGGCGCGGATGGCGGGGTCCTCGTAGCCGCGGACCATGAGGTTGGTGTGGATGTTGCCGTCACCTGCGTGGCCGAAGCAGGCGATGGGGATGCCGGTGTCTTTCTCCAACTTCCGGGCGAAGGTGACGAGTTCGACCAGTTTGGAGCGGGGGACGACGATGTCCTCGTTGAGTTTGGTGAGACCGGTGTCGCGGAGGGAGAAGGAGAACTCGCGGCGGAGTTTCCAGATGCGTTCGCAGGAAGCTTCGTCCGGGGCGCGTTCGATGAAGGTGGCTCCGAGTTTTGTCAGGAGCTGATGGAGTTCCTCGATTTCGGAAAGAGTGGCGGCGGGGCGGCCGTCGATCTCCACGATGAGATGGGCGTCGCCGGGCGGGAATGTTTCAGCGCCGAGTTTTTTTCTAGCAGCCCCGAGGGTGAAGGTGTCGGTGATTTCCAGAGCTGAAGGGAGGTGGCCTGCATTGAGGATCGCTTGGACGGCGGCGGCGGCCATTTCGAACTCAGGGAAAATCGCCGCGAGCATCGCTCGGCTGGAGGGCTTCGGGATAATTCGGAGCGTGGCTTCGGTGACGATGCCCAGCATTCCTTCGGAACCGGTGAAGATTCCGATGAGGTCGAAGCCGGTCTTGTTTTTGTGAAGGCGTCCGCCGGTGCGGAGGATTTCGCCATTGGCGAGAACGACTTCCAGACCGAGAACGTAACTACGGGTGACGCCGTACTTCAGGCAGCGCGGGCCGCCGGCGTTGGTGGCGATGTTGCCGCCGATGGAGCAATCCTTGAGCGAAGCGGGATCCGGCGGGTATTCCCAACCGACGGCATGAGCGGCGGCTTGCAAATCTCCGGTGATGACGCCCGGCTGAACGATGGCGACTCCGTCCTCGGGATGCATGCCGAGGATCTTGTTCATCCGCGCGGTCGATAGAACGATTCCACCTTGGACCGGGACCGCGCCGCCTACGTAGCCGAAGCCCGCGCCGCGGGTGGTGACGGGGATCTTGTTTTCGTTGGCGAACTTCAGGACGGCGGAAACGTCAGCCGTGGACTCGGCGAAAACGACGACGTCCGGCGGGTGGCTGGCGGACCATTTGTCACCGGAGTGGGCGGCGAGGATTTCCGCAGTGGTGGTGACTTTTTCTGCTCCGACGAGGACGGTCAGGTGGGCTGCTAGGGCTTGCGGATTCATGGAAGAAGAGAATGGGAGCGAGACGCTCCCATCACGGTCTGGAGCAGGGATGCTCCAGCCACTCGTTAGGCGTAGATGTTCTTGTAATACTCGTCCACCATCCGGTCGGCGTCGAAGAAGGGGACGACGTCGTTCATGGAATTGAGGACGAGTTGGTTCCATTCGTCCGGGCGTTCGTAGTAGAGCGGCAGGATTTTCTCGTTCATCGCCTTGTAGAAGCCCTGCAGATCGCTGCGGTCGCGATCCTCATGATTGAGGTTGGGATCGGCGGGCGGGATGATGAAAGAGTTTTCCCCGTCCTTGGCGAATTCGCAGACCCAGCCGTCGTAGGTGGAGACGTTGACCGAGCCGTTCATGGCGGCGGTCATGCCGGAGGTGCCGGACGCCTCGCGGGTGACGACCGGATTGTTGAGCCAGAGGTCGGAGCCGTTTTTCAGGAAGCGGGAAAGTTCGAGTTCGTAGCCGACGAGGACGCAGGCGTTGGGATAATCCTTGGTGAGACGGATGAGGTGGTTGAAGGTGTCGATGGCCGAGTAGTCGAACGGATAGGGTTTTCCGGCCCAGATGATCTGGATGGGGCGGTCGTTGTTGTGGACGAGTTCGCGGAACAGGCGCATGTCGCGCGCGATGAGGTCGGGACGCTTGTAGCCGGCGAAGCGGCGGGCCCAGACGAGGGTGAGGACGTTGGGCTTGAAGAGCTTGCCGGTCTGGTCGGCGACCACCCGGAACAGGCGTTCCTTGAGCTCGCGTTTGCGGTGTTTCAGCTCCTCGATGTCGCCACGGGTGCGGGCGTGCTCGAGACCGTGGTCGGCCCAGTATTTCTTGTTCTGGGCGTTGGTGACGTGGGTGATTTGACAAATGTCGGGATAGCCTTCCCACATGTGTCGGGAAACCTCGCCGTGGAGTTTCGAGACGCCGTTGGCGATGCGGGCGAGGCGGAGGGCGGCGAGCGAGTGGTTGAATTCATCGCCGTCGATGCCGGTGATTTTCCGGACTTCTTCTTCTGGCACGTTTCCGAAAAATGAGAAGTCGCGCAGCAGGTTGAAGCCGTGCTTTTCATTGCCCGCTTCCTCCGGCGTGTGGGTGGTGAAGACGAGGCGCTTCTTCACTTCTTCCAGGCTGCGGTGCTTTTCGTAGATGTGGAAGGCGGCGGAGAGACCGTGCGCTTCATTCAGATGCCAGACCTCGGGATCGACACCGAGTTCGTCGAGCAGGCGCGCGCCGCCGGCACCGAGGATGATGTATTGGGCGATGCGGCGGAGGTGGTCGTGATCGTAAAGGCGGTGGGTGATCGCGCGGGAGAGACCGTCGTTTTCCTCGACGTCGGTGCTGAGGAAGAACATCGGCACGGTGTTGAAAATGTCACCGGGAAGAAACATCGCCTTCACCCACACCGGATGACCGTGAACCGGAACCGTAAAACGGATGCCGGTGTCCTGAAGGAACGCGTATTCCTTTTTCCTGAACTGCACGGCGAGTTCGCGATCCTCGCCACGGGCCTGATTGTAGTAGCCGTAGGTCCAGAGGATGCCGATGCCGCAGAGGTTCTGCCTGAGGTCGGCGGCGGCGCGCATGTGGGAGCCGGCAAGGAAGCCAAGGCCGCCCGAGTAGATTTTGAAACTCTGGTCGATGGCGAATTCGCAGGAGAAATAGGCCGCGCTCTTCGCGTATTCGGGTGCGATTTCGTAGTGGTGCGCGAAGGGTTTGGGAAGAAACGAGGAAGCCATGGTGGGTCGGGTGGGTGAAAACGGAACGAAACGGTGAGCGATCACCCGGGAAATGTCGAGTCCGTGCGTCCGGAGCGGATTTTCCTGCTCAGCGTGACGACATCTTGGCCCGGACTCCCTGCAACGGCTGCTCGATCCAGCGCCAGGAAGCCAGGGCCAGGCCCCAGGTCACCAGTGCATACAAGGCGATCCGCAACAGCGCGCCGATTCCGGTTTCGAACGATCCATTCCACAAGAACCAGCAGAGTTTCCCCGTGACCAGCGGGGCGAGATTGTGAAACAGATAGATGCCGTAGGAAATTTCTCCGATCCGCAGCAGCGCCGGATACTCCAGCACCCGCCTGCCGATGCCCGTAAATCCGACCGACCCCGCAGCGATGGATCCACAGAGCGCGATGGAAAGCAGCGTCTGCTGGAACGGCCGGAACCCGAAGGTGGGCCAACCCGCTTCATGCGCCAGGAAAATCCCCAGATAGCCCGCCAGCCCGGCGGCGGAAAGCCAGCGCAGTCCGGAACTTTCCAGCGACATCCCGCGATGCACCGCCAGTGCGAACAATCCGCCGATGCCGAAGTAGTCGAATGTCGCCCACGTCAGCAACTGGGGCCAGGCGAACCACGGCACCAGGCTGTCGTGAAACATCCGCGCCACCGGCCCCACCGCCGTGAATGCCAGCATCGCCGGCATCAGCCACCTGCGGGGCAGGAACCAGATCACGAACGGCCAGATCAGATAGAACTGCTGCTGCGTCGCCAGCGACCAGAAATGATTCGTCCCCTCCGGCCAGTATCCCAGATCCGCCATGTGGATGTTGGAAACGTGGAACAGATACCAAGGCAGCGCGGCATGGACATCCGGCGCCCACACCAGCCAGGCCAGCGCAATGGCCGCATAGTAGGGTGCGAGGATGCGCAGCCCGCGGCGGATCTGATAGGTTTTCAGGGCTTCCAGTTTCCAAGGAAGCCCGCGCGCCTCGCTGCGGTCCCGTTCGCGGAGCAGCGAGCCGGTGATCAGGTAGCCCGTCAGGACGAGGAAAAAGAACAGGAAGATCTCGAAAGGAAACACCCGCGGCCAGCCCGCCGGGCACCAGTGGTCCCAGCAGATCGCGAGCATCGCGACCGCCCTCAGTCCGTCCAGTTGCACCGCGCGTCCGTTCACTCGGTGCTTGAAACCACGATCCGGCGTCCCATGCACGAGTTTTCGGGAAAATCGCCGCCCCGAGGCCGGATTTGGCGTGAATCTCATTCCGACGCACTACTAGCGCTTTGGGGTAGTTGACAGAAGTTGCACAAAGGGTGAGTTACTGCTTGAAACCTCCAAACCCACCATTGATTTTGAAAAACCCACTCCATGGAGAGATTTCTCCGCGCCTTCTCGTCGCCTTGTTCGGACTCGCCTGTTTGGCAACGGGCGGCCGCCTCGATGCGGCGGGTGTCGCGGTGATCAACGAGTTCAATCCGAAACCGGAAGATACGCACGAGCTTGAGGAATTCATCGAGCTGCACAACCCGGGTGATGCCGCGCTTGATCTGACGGGCTGGAGCTTGTCCGACGCGGTGACGTTTCCCTTTCCAAACGGCACGATTCTGCCCGCCGGGGGCTACGTGGTGGTGGCGATGAATCCCGCAGCGCTGCAAGCGCGGTTCGGGGTAACGGCGGTCGGAGCGTGGAGCGGGAAGCTCAACTCCACCGGGGAAAACATCGTTCTCAAAAATGGTTCGGGGGTGATTCAGGACAGCGTGAACTACAAATTCGGTTTCCCTTGGCCTTGCAAGATTGATGGCGAGGGATCATCCGCCGAGCTGGTTCATCCGGGGCTCGACAATGACAAGGGAAGTTCCTGGCGCTCCTCCGGCACCACGGTTTCCGATCTGGCGCCGACGACCTACATTCCCGTCTCGACCACCGGTTGGAAGTATCTGAAAGCGACGGCCGAGCCCACTCCGGCACCTGCCACGTGGCGGGCCGCTGCTTTCGATGACAGTGGCTGGGAGGGCAGCCAGGCGCCGTTCGGTTACGGCGATCCGGAAATTTCGACCCCCTTCACCGACATGGCCGGAGCGGGGGGCTACGCTGGGGCCTATTTTCGGAAAACCTTCAACCTCTCCGCCGGCGGCATTCCGCAGAGCCTGCATCTGCGGCTGAATGTGGATGACGGCTGCGTGGTCTGGATCAACGGCGTCGAAGTCAAACGGCGGAATGTTCCGGCGGGCCAGCTTGCGTATAACAGTTTTTCGTCGTCGAATGTGGAGCAGGCATGGGAGGATCTCATCATCGAAAACGCCGGCGCTTTTCTCGTCGCGGGCACCAATGTCGTCGCCGTTCACGCGCTGAACAGCAGCCTTTCCAGCGGGGACTTCTTCTTCAATCTGGAGCTGAAAAACGAAGCCGGGGGACCATCGTCCTCTCTGCCAACCCCCGGCGTGGCGAACAGCGTCTACCGGCCTGCGAACCTCATTCCACCCAACATCCGGAATGTCTCCCACAGCCCCGCGAAGCCTGCGGCCGGGCAGGAGGTGACGGTGACCGCGACGATTTCCGATGCGGATGGCATGGGTTCGGTCGCCTTGGAATACCAGCTGGTGAACCCGGGCAGCTATGTCCGCCTGACCGATGCCGCTTATTCCCAAAACTGGGTGTCCGTGCCGATGGTTGACACGGGAGCTGCCGGCGACGTGACGGCGGGCGACGGAATCTACACCGCGGTTCTATCCGGCAGTCTTCAGACCCACCGCCGCCTCACCCGCTACCGCATCCGTTTCGCCGACGCGCTGGCCAATACCACGCTCGCGCCGTTCGGCGACGACATCCAGTCGAACTTCGCCTGGTTCACATCCAACGGTATCCCGGCCTGGCAGGGGGCGCTGCGTCCGGCCTCGCTGGCTCCGGGAAATCCGACACCGGTCACGACATTTACCTCGCCCGCGCTCTCGACCATCCCGGTGTACACGCTCATCGGCAACGGTGGCGACGTGATGAGCAGCCAATACGACGGCGCTTATAACAAAATACGCTTCCGCGGGAGCTTTGTCGCCGACGGTGTGGTTTACGACAACATCGAGTTCCGCAACCGCGGTCAGGCCTCCACCTATCAGGTCGGCAAGAACAAGTGGCGGTTCAATTTCAATCCCGGCTATGACCTCCGGGCGGTGGATCATTTCGGGAACCCGTATGCGGAAACCTGGGGCAGCTTCTCCGCCAACGCGAACTCCGGACCGTGGGTTCCGGTGCACAAGGGCAGCCTCGGTGTGGAGGAGGCCTCGTCCCTCAAGCTCCATCAGCTGGCGGGCGTGCCGTCGCCCTCGGCGCACTACTATCAGTTCCGCGTCATCCGGGATGCGGAGGAGGCTCCGGCACCCGGGACTGCCGTCACCAATGCCATTTCCACCTCCGGCGCCGTGGACGGACAATATGCCGGTGATTTCTGGGGGACTTATCTCGCGATCGAACGGATCAAGGGGGGATTCCTCGACTCGCGCGGCCTGCCGGACGGGAACATCTATAAAATCGAAGGCAGCGCCGGAGAGCTCGAGAACCTCGTGCCCGGCCAGCCGGCGGACGGCAGCGACTGGACCGCCTTCCGCAACGCGTCCACCTCGGGCACCGCTCCGACCGAAGCATGGTGGCGGCAGAACATGGACATGGAGGCCTACTACACCTTCCATGCGGTGAACCGGCTGACAGGAAATGTGGACCTCCGGAAGGGGGAGAACCACTTTTTCTATCATCGTGTCACCACCGACGGTCGCTGGGTGCCCATCCCGTGGGATCTGGACATGATGTTCATCGCGAAGTCGCACCAGGGGACGAACATCAACGGCACCTTCTATCCGGGAGTGATCGACCAGCACCGTTCCATCCTCGATCATCCCGCTCTCGCCCTGGAATACCGCAACCGCGCCCGGGAAATCCTGGATCTGATGGCCTCGGACAGCACGCGTGAGGGTGGCCAGATCGGCGGGTTGTTTGACGAGTTCACGCAGATCGTCTCGCCCGACGGCACCACCGACAATCTCGTGAATGCCGATGCGGCTATGTGGAACCTCCATCCGCGGGCCAAAGGATCGGTCAGCGGCACCACGGGACTGGGCGATCCATCCGGACAGGGAAATCACCGGGGGAATTACTTCCGCCCGACCTTCAACGACAGCCGGATCGGGGGCTCATGGACCCGCCAGCTGCGCGCGCCGGGCTTCAACGGGGTTCCGGTCCATCAGGATCTGGTGAACTTTTTCGTCGACTATGCGACCAACACCTTTCCTTCCAACCAGACGTGGGCATTCAACAACGGCAACCAGTATGGCTACGGTTACCAATGCCTCCTCGCAGAATCCGCGGACGCCAGCATCCCTCAGAAGCCGGTCATCACCTACACGGGACCGGGCAATCATCCGGTGGACCGTCTGACCTTTTCCTCCTCCAGCTACAGCGGATCCAACACCTACTCCTCCACGCAGTGGCGCATCGCGGAAATTTCCGCTCCCGGCATGCCCGGCTACATCGCGAACCAGAGGAAATACGAAATCGTCGGCAACTGGACCGGCAGCGGCACCGGCAGCAGCATGGAGATCCCCGCCTCGGCTGTTTCCGTGGGCAAAACGTATCGCGCCCGTGTCCGCCATCGTGACTCGACCGGACGTTTTTCGAACTGGTCGGCTCCCGTGCAGTTCGTCGTCGGGAACGAAGCCGCCCGCGTCGCCCATTATTGGAATTTCAACTCGGCCGGGTTCAACGACGCGATCCTGCCGCTGGTGGGGGTCGATTCCTCGATCACGACAACTCCGGGAGCTGTCACCGAGTTCACCACGGGGACGGGTCAGGATTTCGCCTCTCAGAACGCCCGCTACGGTTCGCCGGCCGCGCAGCACCTGCGCGTGAACAATCCCATCGGCTCCGGCCTCGTTTTCAAGATGCCCACCACCAGCTTCGAGAAAGTCTCGATGTCCGTGGAAACCCGCCGTTCCGGCTCGGGTGCGGGCACCCAGTCATGGAGCTACACGCTCGATGGCAACGCCTATGTTTTGTTAGGCGACGTCGTTGTCGTGGATGGGGCGCCGCCGGTGATCGGCTGGGATTTCAAATCCATCCCCGGTGCCGACAACAATCCGTTGTTCGCCTTGAAGGTCACCTTCAGCCAGGGAGCCGGCGGGACTGTTGGCAACAACCGCTTCGACAACCTGGTGCTCACCGGCACTCCTCTGCCGGGCGGTTATTCCGACTGGGTGAACCATCAGTTCAGCGAGAGCGCACAGCGCGACCTGTCAATCTCCGGCATGGCGGCCGATCCCGATGGCGACGGCCGATCGAATTTTCACGAATTCGTCCTCAGCACCTCGCCGCTGTCCAGCGACGTGCCGGTGCTGTCATTTGTCTGGAGTCTGGATGGTTCGATCCGGCGTCCAGCGCTGAGCTTCCGCCGTCCCTTGGGCGTTACCGGGGTGAAATATGAACTCCAGACGAACGCCACTCTGGCAAGCGGTGGTTGGCAAACCGTCGCGACCGCCCCGTCGGAAAGCACCATCGTCAACGGAGTCGAACACGTGGTCTTCCGGGATCCGACCTCGGACCAGTCCTCTTCCAAATACTTCTGCCGCCTCAGGATCACCCCCACGGCGGTGGTGAATCCCTAACCAGAATTTCATGAGCACCCAGCCGCTGCCCGGAACCCGGGCCCCCGCATTCTCCACCGCCGCCATCGGCGGCGGTTACTCCCAACCCACACCCGTTCAGCTCGCCGATCTGAAGGGCGGCACGGTCGTGCTCTATTTCTATCCGAAAGACGACACGCCGGGCTGCACGAAGCAGGCCTGCGCTCTCCGCGATGGCTGGCAGGAGATCTCCGCCAAGGCCAAGGTCTTCGGCGTCAGCACCGACTCGATCGGGAGCCACACGAAGTTCATCGCAAAGCACGGGCTTCCGTTCCCGATTCTCAGTGACGGGGACCACGCCATCGCCGAAGCCTACGGCGTATGGGTGGAGAAAAGCATGTATGGGAAAACCTACATGGGTACCGAGCGCACCTCCTTCATCATCGGCCCGGATGGCAGGATCAAAGCCGTCCTGCCCAAGGTGAAACCGGACGAACACCTCGGACGGGTGCTGGAACTGCTCTAGAAACTCGGTTTTCTCGATTGGCTGCTTTACATGGTTCGAAGCCTGCCGAGGCTTCCTGCCATGCGCTTCATTGTCCGGATCACGCTCGCCACGGCGTTGGCATGCCTGCCTCCCCAAACCGCCCGCGCGCTGGTCGCGGGCAGTTACAACATCCGCTACGACAACCCTGGCGACGTGGAAAAAGGCAACTCCTGGCCGCAGCGGCTGCCGGTCATCGCCGGACTCATCCGTTTCCATGAGTTCGATGTTCTGGGCACCCAGGAGGCCTTCCGGAACCAGTTGCTCGACTTGCAGAAACTCCTGCCGGACTACGCCTACACCGGCTGCGGCCGGGACGACGGCAAGGACGCCGGCGAGCACGCCGCGATTTTCTACCGCAAGGACAAGTTCCGCCTGCTGGATTCCGGCACCTTCTGGCTTTCGCAAAACCCCGACAAGCCCGGCAAGGGATGGGACGCCGATCTTCCGCGCATCTGCACCTGGGCGAAGCTCGGGAACGCCAACGGTGCGGGAAACCTGTTTGTCTTCAACACCCACTTCGATCACCGGGGAGTCCGGGCCCGTCTGGAAAGCGCGAAACTCATCATCGCCAGGATCAAGGAAATCGCCCGCGACGAACCCGTCGTTCTAACCGGTGATTTCAACGTCGACCAGACCAGCGAAAGCTACAAGTCCCTCCACGACTCCGGCATCCTCGCCGACTCCTTCGAAACCGCCGCCGACCGCTACGCCCTCAACGGCACCGCCAATGCCTTCAAGCCGGACTCGAAAACCGAAAGCCGCATCGACCACGTCTTCCACACCCGCCAGCTCAAACCCGTCCGCTACGGCATCCTCACCGACACCTATCGCACTCCGCTCCCCGACTCCGCGGAAACCCAATCCGGCAATTTCCCCGGCGAGGTGAAGTTCCGCAATTTCCAGGTCCGCCTGCCATCGGACCATTTCCCGGTGCTGGTGGAGTTCGAGTGACGGATTCCTAACGATCCGTCGTTTTCGAAACTCATAAAGCTCGCCGTCATTCCGGCGGAATGTCACTCATCGTGCACATCGCGCCATGTTCGCCCACGTCGTCAGCACGCTTTTCCCCGTATTCTCGGTCCTTCTGCTGGGTTTCATCCTCGTGCGGACGGGTTTCATGAGTTCCTCCTTCGTGGAGGAGATGAACAACCTGATCTACTGGGTGGCGCTTCCCGCGTTCATCGTCGGCACTCTGGGGCGTTCTTCCGGGATGCCGGCTTCGGTCCTGCCGCTGGTCGCCGTGTTCGCGATTTCGACGGTGGCCTTTGTCATTATCTGCTGGGCGGTGCTACGGATTTCCGGATTTCCCACCGCTGCCCGAGGGACATTCCTTCAGGCGGTCTATCGGGGAAATCTCGCGTTCATCGGCATTCCCATCCTCATCTACGCCCTGCGTGGCCTGCCCCAATCCGAGATCGATCCGGTGACGCGCCAGGCGGTGTTTCTCTTCGCTCCGACCATGGTGCTCTACAATCTCATCGCCGCGGTGGTGTTTCCGCTTCCGATGGCGGCGGCAGGGTCATTCCCGCGATGGCGCTCCACCTTGAAAGGGCTGTGGCGCAATCCGCTGCTCATCGCATCGCTGACAGGAGTCGGGCTGATCCTGCTGCCATGGAAGCTGCCGGAAGCGGCGCTCGATTCGCTCGACTACCTCGGCACCTTCGCCGCCCCGGCAGCGGTGCTCGGCGTGGGTGGTGCGATGGCCGGCACGCCGCTGGGCGACCACTGGCGCGCGGCGCTGGCCTCAGCGCTTCTCAAGGTCGCCGGCCTGCCTCTGGTCACGTTGCTGGTCGCGATGCCGTTCGGACTCGGCCGGCGGGAGCTGCTGATCCTCCTCATCTTCTCCACCGCTCCCTGTGCGGCCGGCGGCTACGTGATCGCCCGGAAAATGGGAGGTGACGGACGTCTCGCGGCGGGTGCGATCTTCATCAGCACGGTCCTCTCCGTGATCACGCTTAGCGTGGTGATCGCTTGGTTCGGTTAGGTCCGGCCGGTGCCTCCGTTTTCATCCTCCGGCAGGTCCTAGGAACGACCGCTCCACCGCGTCATTCGGATCGGCGGAAACCGGATGGTCCCGCCACAGCCAGCGCATCATCTCCGGGAAGATCGCGCCGCCCTGTTTCTGCCCGTGGTTGCCGATTCCCCAGGTGTAGTTCAGGTCATAGTCCTTCTTCTCCAGCGCGTCCTTGAGCCGCACGTTTTGATAGAACCAGTCGCGCTTCAGGTTGTCCGGCTTGCGGTTGTCGTTGCGGCCGTCCTGCATGAAGAGGCGGATCGGTTTCTTCGGGCTTGCCGCCACCAGCTCCGGCCAGACATGCCCGCCGCGGATGTCGGTGAAGCTCCCGACGAAGGTGATGACCTTGCGGAAATGATCCGGACGGAACCAGGCGACGCTGAACGCCGCGCATCCGCCCGAACTCGCACCCATGATGCCGTGCTGCTCCGGGTCCGGTGAAAGGTTATACTCCTTCTTCAACACCGGCATCAGCTCGTCCACCATCACCCGTGCGTAGTTTTCGTTAGGCGGATTGTATTCGTCGGCGCGGTTGGTCGTCTTGTCGCCCCAGTCGCGGGGATTCGGCTCCGGTTGGTCCGGCCGGCGGCCCGGGTTGATGAACACTCCGAGCATTACGGGGATCTCGCGGCGATGGATCAGGTTGTCCAGCACGCGGTGCCCCTGCACGTCGCCTGGCTCGTTCATCATCGCCTGGCCATCGTTGAAAATCATCACCGCGCAGGGCTTCGCCGGATCGTATTGCGCCGGGACATAGACCCAGTAGGTGTGCTGCGTGCCGGGAAAGACCTGGCTCGGGATCACCTTCGCCTCCGTGAATTTCCCCTGCGGCACGCCTTCCTGCGGCTTCGAATCGCTGCCGAGTTGGTAGAACCGGTCGTTGGATTTTTCCGACTGGCCGGATAGCCGGGGCGCGATCAAGAACGTGATCGGGATGAGTAGCAGAAATTGTTTCATGATGGGTTGGAGCATTCTACGATCGGGTGGGTTGGACCTCCACTTGAAAACTGTCTTTCCGACCCGCATCTTCCATCGTGTTTCTCCGCCAAAGTGACGGTCAGGTCACCTCGGCCCATTCCGGGTGGTGTTGATCCACCTGTGGGGAAACACCGGTGGTGATTCCCGGCAGGTCGCCACATAAGCATCCCAGGAAGCCAGCTTCGGGAGATCCCGCTCCGCACCGCGAAGCGCCACCCGGCGTTTCCGCTCGTCGGGATGACACCAGACATAGTGAAACTCCGGCAGAATCTCCAACCGTTCCCTCATCCGCTCCGGCCATTCCACATCGCCACCCTCGCGGGTGAACGGCCCCGCGATCACGACCGGCAGCCGTTGTGCGTGGGAAACCGCCAGATCGAACAACGTCTCATAAACCGCATCCCGGAACGCTGACTTGTAAGTCGGAGAATCGCGGTCGTCGGGATCCATCCCGGCCAATGTCAGCCCGGCCTGGACAAGGCGTTCACAGACCTCATCGCTGTCCAACAAAACCGCGCCGATTTCGTTGGCAAGCTTCGTCGCGTAAACCGTCTTTCCCGCAGCCGGCGGGCCGAAGATTAGGTGGATGCGGGATTCGGGGGAATCCGATTCAGGCGGTCGGTTCATGCAAGGAATTCAGGGGTATTCCCTTGCAGGGTCAAGCAGGGCATCGGATCGGATTTTGAAATCCCAGGGACGGAGGTACAGTCCGACTCCATGGAAATGTGCTTCAATCTCACACCGTGCGACGAAACCGGCGACTATGTGGCGTGTTGGGACGACCCAGCGGGGGGGGATCTGCACCCAGGGAGACAGCTTCGCCGAGTTGGATCACATGGTGCGTGACGCGGTGGACGGCTACTTCGTGGACCAGGAAAAGCCGGACAGCATCCGCCTCCACTTCGTCCGTGATCCAGAACTCGCGGTGGCGTGAAGCTGCCCAGGGATGTCAACGGTTAGCAAGCCGTCCGCGCATTGATCCGACTCGGGTTTCAGGCCGTGCGCCAAACCGGGTCATGCGAAAGAATGGACGGACCGTGGTGATTCCGATGCTCTGCCCGATCAATCCGGGAACACTGAAAGGACTCATCGAGCAAGCGGGTGTGACGATGGAGGAGTTTGTCGGACCATTGCAGGAGGTTGCTCGCGTGAAGGGCACCTATTTTTAGTTGTAGCTTGGCTCAGGGGAGCTTGTGATTTTGGTCCAGGGTCCTCCAAGGCGCTTCCACCAAATGGGGGATTATTTGCTCCATGATTTTTGTGCCCCATGCGGATTCACTCCAGACGATACTGTCTTTTCTGACGTAGAAGCCGTTGTCGTATCTGCCTTCAACCACGAAGGATATCGAGCGGCAAATTACGGAAGAGGTGTTGGCCCGAGTGGGCGAATATCCTCCGGGGGTATGAACCTGAGTATCGCGGAGGCATTCGTCAGGAAAAAACTCTGGCAGACTTGCTGCTGCGAGAATCAAGGATCCGATTTCGTCACAGGTGAATCCCAAGCGAACCGTGTGATGTTGGGCGCTACGGCGACCCCATTTGCCGTCGTTCCGAGTGCTCCATTCCAGTTGGAGGATACTTTGAGACGGGTAATGCTGATGATTTTCAGCTATCAAAACCAATTCCCACCGGGGAAAAACGGAGTTCTCCTCATCCCAGTCCCTAATGCTGCATTGTGAGAAAGACATGGATCTGGCTGTGAGGACGTCGAAACGAGATCGCCAAGTAATCAAAAATCCGCAAACAGATCCATCTGCGGGGCGTTGGGCTTGGGTAGGGATGGTTGGTCGGTGTTCTTTGCCTTGGGGCCTTGCTTCTTGGCCTCGGGTTTCACGGAGTGGAGTTCGAGGTGGGAAAGGATGGATTTGGCGCGCTCGACGACGGGTTTCGGCAAGCCTGCGAGGCGGGCGACCTGGATGCCGTAGGATTTGTCGGCGGCTCCGGGGAGGATCTTGTGGAGGAAGATGATTTCCTCGTTCCATTCCCTAACGGCGACGTTGTAGTTGGCGACGGCCTGCTTGGTGTTCGCGAGGTCGGTGAGTTCGTGATAGTGGGTGGCGAAGAGGGTGCGGCAGCCGATGGTGTCATGCAGGTGCTCGGCGACGGCCCAGGCGATGGAGAGTCCGTCGAAGGTGGCGGTGCCGCGGCCGATCTCGTCGAGGATGACGAGCGACTTGTCGGTGGCGTGGTTGAGGATGAGGGCGGTTTCGCTCATCTCGACCATGAAGGTGGATTGGCCGCGGGAGAGGTCGTCGGACGCGCCGACGCGGCAGAAAATGCGGTCCACCAATCCGAGCGTGGCGGATTCGGCGGGGACGAAGGCACCGATCTGGGCCATCACGGCGATGAGCGCGATCTGGCGGATGTAGGTGGATTTACCGGCCATGTTGGGGCCGGTGAGGATCTGGAGGCGGGCGGTTTCCGGATCGAGCTCGGTGTCGTTGGGGACGAACTTGACGTCAGTGAGGGTTTGTTCGAGGACGGGGTGGCGGCCGTTGGTAACGAAGAAGCCATTTTCCTGATTGAGAAACGGGCGGCAGTGGCGGTGGTATTGCGCGACTTCGGACAGGGCGCAGAGCACGTCGATTTCCGCAACGGCGGCGGCGGTTTCCTGAAGAGTCGGGAGGTGGGTGATGACCTGCGAGCGGAGCTGGGCGAAGAGTTCGGCTTCGAGTTGTTTCGAGCGTTCCTCCGCGCCTAACACCTTGTTCTCCATTTCCTTGAGCGCGGGGGTGATGTAGCGCTCGGCGTTGGACATGGTTTGCTTGCGCGTGTAGTCGTCCGGGACTTTTGCCAGGTGGCTGGTGGTGATCTCGATGAAGTAACCGAAGACGTTGTTGAATTTGATCTTCAACGAGTCGATGCCGGTGCGCTTGCGTTCGTCCTCCTGGAGCCGTGCGATCCAATCTTTGCCGCCGCGCGAGGCGTTGCGGAGTTCGTCGAGCTCGGGCGACCAGCCGTCGCGGATGACGCCGCCGTCGCGGAGGTGGGCGGGCGGTTCGTCGGTGAGGGCCTGCGAGAGCATTTCCGTGAGTTCGTTAAACTCGTGGAGCCTTGAGCAAAGGTGGGGTTGGAGCGAGGGAGCGTCGGGCAGCGAGGTGAGATCCTGCTTGAGCGCGGGGATGTGGGAGAGGGAGATGCAGAGCGATTGGAGATCGCGGGCATTTCCCGAGCCTTGGGAAAGGCGGGAGGTGGTGCGCTCGATGTCGCGGATGCCCTTGAGCGCTTCGCGGCATTTCGAGAGCAGATAGGGTTCCGCTAGGAACGAGGCGATGAGATCCTGCCGCGCGGTGAGCGCGGTGAGGTCGCGGAGCGGGTGGAGGATCCAGTCGCGGAGGAGGCGGGCTCCCATCGGGGTGGCGGTGCGGTCGAGCACGCCTAGCAGGGTGTGCGCCTTGCCGGAGCGGGAATCGACGAGGTCGAGATTCCGCTGGGAGGCGGCGTCGATGAGCACGTGGTCGGCGCTTTCCCGAACATGCGGCGGGTGCAGGTGATCGCAAGGACGGCGGAGCTGATGGATGAGATAATGAAGCACCGCGCCGCCGGCACCGCTGGCGGCGTGAAGGCTGGCGCAGCCGAAGCCGTCGAGCGAGTGGACGTTGAACTGGTCCTTGAGGAGCTGCGTGGCGTGCTCTGGGAGGAAAGTGTAGCCTTCGTAAACGAGGCAGTTCGTGAGTTTTCCAAACTCGGCGGTCTGGTGATCCGGGATGAGCAGCTCGGACGGGGAAATTCTAGCAAGCTCGTCTTCAAGCTGCCCGATGTCGGCGAATTCGGCGATGGTGAACTCGCCGGTGGTGTGGTCAACACAGGCGAGCCCTGCGAATTTTCCGTGACGGCAGACGGCGGCGAGATAATTCGGCCGTTGGTCGTCGAGCAGGGTGATGTCGTCGATGGAGCCGGGCGTGAGGATGCGGGCGATCTCGCGGGAAACGAGTTTCCCGGCGACGGGTTCGGAGGTTTGTTCGGCGATGGCGACACGTTTTCCTGCCTTCAGCAGGCGGGCGATGTAGCCCTGCGCCGCGTGATAGGGGACTCCGCACATCGGGGTGCCGCCGCGTTTCGTGAGGGCCACGTTCATGATCGGCGAGGCGGCTTTCGCGTCCTCGAAGAACATTTCGTAAAAGTCGCCGAGCCGGTAAAACAGGATCATGTCCGCAGGCAGCGATCTCCGCATGGACTGGTATTGGGCCATCATGGGAGTCAGCGCGGGTTCGGACATGGGCGGAGATTGGTGAGACAGCCCCGAAGAATCAAGTGGCGAGGGGGTTGAAAAAAGATTCGACATGTGGAGCGAAATGCCATACCGAGTATGGCATGAAAATGACGATGCACATCGACGAGGATTTATTGAAACGCGTCATGGACGAGTATGGCTATGACAGCAAGACCGAGGCCGTCGAAATGGCCTTGCGGGAGCTGGATCGAAAGGCGCGGTTCCGTCACTTCGGCACCGAGGGCTTGGGCTTGACCGAAGACGAATGGAAAGACGCCGTCTTCCCCGGATACGACCCCAAGAACCTGGCCGTGTATGATCCTTTGAGCAGTAAAGTCGCCGAAGATCCCAAGGAATATGGAAAGTGATGTCCTGATCGACAGCAACGTGTTCATCGACTTGATGAAACATCGTGGGGACCCTGCTCCGTGGCTATACCGTTGGGCTGGAATCCGCAATCTGGCGATCTGCGGGATGGTGCGGGTGGAGGTGCTTCGTGGGGTGAAATCCCCGAAGGCCTACCGCAGGCTCAACGATTTCATGGACGTGATGGTCAATATCCCGGCCTCTAACCGGCTTTGGGATGAGGTGGCCACACTCGCTTGGAAGCTGGACCGCAAAGGACTGGTCATTCCGGGAACGGATGTGGTCATTGCTGCGAGTGCTGTCGCCATCGGTGCGGCGGTTCTCACCTCGGACGCGCATTTCAAGCGAATCGAGGGTCTTCGCGTGATCGCGCCGCCGAAGGAATGGTTTGAAAAATGAAAAGCATACTCCGATGGGGGAGTCTGCTTTAGTTAGGAGACCGAGCAGGCGGGTACGCCTGTTTCACGTTTAGCGCACGCGCTCAAGCAGCCAGGGTAGCAGCGCATCGATCGGCATGCGCTCCTGCTCCATCGAGTCGCGGTGGCGCACGGTGACGGTGCCTTTCAGCTCTTCCTTGCCTTCCTCGCCCAGCGTGTCGAAATCGACGGTTACGCAGAACGGCGTGCCCACCTCGTCCTGGCGGCGATAGCGGCGGCCGACTGCACCGCCGTCGTCGTAGGAAACGGTGAACCACTTCTGGAGGGACTTCTGGATTTCCTTGGCGATACGCACCTGCTCCTCGTTCTTCTTGAGCAGCGGGAAAATGCCTACTTTCACCGGAGCCATCGACGGCTTGAAGCGCAGCACCGTGCGGATGTCTTCCTTGCCCTTGTCATCCGTTAGCGTTTCCTCGTCGAAGGCTTCGCAAATCAACGCGAGCACCGTGCGGTCGCAACCGGCGGACGGCTCGACGACGTGCGGGAGGAACTTTTCCTTCGTCTCCTCGTCGAAATAGACCAGCGACTTGCCAGCGCCCTTTTCGTGCACGCCGAGGTCGTAGTCCGTCCGATAGGCCACGCCTTCGAGCTCCTGCACACCGAAGGGGAACTCGTATTCAATGTCGTAGGTCTTCTTCGAGTAGAACGCGCGTTCTCCATCGGGGATGTCGTTGATGTGGAGCTTGGTGCGCGGGATGCCGATCTCGTCGTAGAACGCGAGGCGGGTTTCCAGCCACTCGTCGGTGAGGCGCATGCCGTCGTTCGGATGGCAGAAATACTCGATCTCCATTTGTTCGAACTCACGCGAGCGGAAGGTGAAATTCCGCGGGTTGATCTCGTTGCGGAACGACTTGCCGCACTGCGCGATACCGAAGGGCAGCTTCACGCGGTTAGAGTCCAGCACGTTCTTGTATTGCACGAAAATCGACTGCGCGGTTTCCGGACGGAGATAGGCGATCTGGTCGCCGGTCGCTCCGAAGTTCGTTTGCAGCATCAGGTTGAACTGACGTGGCTCGGTGAGCAGGGAGCCATTTTCCGGATTGAACTGCGTGGTGCCGGTGACCTCCTCGCGGCGGTCTTCCGTCAGCTCCAGTTCCTTCGGGGAAATCTGTTTGTTGGCATTGAACTCGGCGTAGTATTTCCGCGCGATCTTGTGCGCCTCGCCGACTTCCTTGCCGGGAGCGACGAGCACCGCGAAATTGCGTTCGACGCTCCAGTTGGTCGCCGGATGTTTCGCGCCGCTGAACCACACCGCAGTGCCGTCCTGCGCGGGAATCTGGTCCGCGCGGAGACGGGCCTTGGAAAGAAGGCAGTCGCACATCGGGTCGCTGAATCCTCCGACGTGGCCGGAGGAAACGAGCACCTGCTCCATCGTCAGGATCGCGCCGTCCATGCCGAGCACGTCATCGCGCTCCTGCACGGTTTTGCGCCACCAGAAGTCCTTGAGGTTGCGCTTCAGCTCCGCACCGAGCGGGCCGTAGTCCCAGCAACCGTTCAGGCCGCCGTAGAGTTCCCCTGCTTGGAAAATGAAGCCGCGGCGTTTGCACAGCGACACGATTTTTTCCATGCGGGCGGGATCGGTGACATCTTTGTTGGCCATAGTTGAATCAGGTTGGGGCGCGAAGGGAAGCAGGCGGGGTGGCGTGCGGCAAGACGGGATTGCGTTCCCCGCCGGGATGGGGAAAATGCCGTCATGATCCGCTGCCCGTGGCTTCCGCTCCAACATCCGCTCTACGTCGAATACCACGATCAGGAATGGGGCGTCCCGTCACGCGATGCCCGCTATCTCTTCGAATGCATCTGCCTCGAAGGAGCACAAGCCGGTCTCTCGTGGTGGACCGTCCTTCAGAAACGCGAGCACTACCGCAAGGTTTTCCACAATTTCGAACCCGCGAAAGTCGCGAGAATGACCGACGCCCAGTTGGACAAACTCGTACTCGATCCCGGCATCATCCGCCACCGCGGGAAAATCCTCTCCGTCCGCCAGAACGCCCAAGCGTGGCTCAAACTCAGTGATCCAGTGGAATGGCTCTGGAGTTTCACCGGCGGGAAAACCCTCGTTAACGACCGCAGACCCCCTGATGATTTCATCTCCCGCTCGCCCGAATCCGACGCGCTTTCCAAGGCCCTGAAGAAGGCCGGCTTCAACTTCGTCGGCACCACCACGATGTATGCCTTCATGCAGGCCGTCGGGATGGTGAATGATCACACCGCCGATTGCTGCTGTAAAAAGGGGGCTGTTTCGCCGTCACACGCGATCACGTAGTATCCTTATGGCCGAAAATGGGATATCTGTTTTCCTTGTCGCCGCGAGCAACCCTTCCCCCCGAGGAGCGGACAGCGACAAAAGAAAAACTCCCCCCGAGTTGAATCCCCCCCCGGTTCAAAAAAGCCGGCGAAAATCGAGTCTCCCCCCGCTTCGATTTCCGCCGGCTTCTTTTTTTGTCATCCGCTCTTCGAATCGCACCCGCCGGTCATCGGACACAGCGGATGCGCTTGAAAAACCGATCAGTAGCTGCGTCCCCACAGCGCGCGAACGCTGGTTTCCTGGCCCGTGAGAAGACACTTGCCACCTGTGGCGGGAAGCTGGACGCCGTCGATGGGCAGGCAGCGGATGGTGATCTTGTGCTGCTTGGAGAGGACCTCCTCCTGCTCCGGAGTGCCGGCCCACGGGGTGTATAGCCAGCCGGGATTTTCCGTGGCCCAGTGGGCGTGGAAGGCATCGAGGCTCTCACAAGGGGTGATGTTCGCATTGCGGAAAGCGGTGGCGCGGGCGAGCAGGGTTTCGTGGATTTCTCCGAGGATGTCCTTGGAGTGTTGGATGAATTCGTCCTTTTCGGAGAATTGCTTTTCGGAAACCGGCTGGTCGCGGCGTTGGACGCAGACCTTGCGGGTTTCGATGTCGCGAGGACCGATCTCGATGCGGATGGGCACGCCTTTTTTGATCCATTCCCACTTCTTCACACCGCCGTTCAGATCGCGGGTGTCGACATGGACGCGGAGCGGATCTCCCTGATAGGTCTGGTGACGGAGCGTCTCGGCGAGCGCCTGGCAGGCGTCGAGGACTGCCTGGCGCGTGTCTTCCTTGGGGGTGATGGGAAGAATGACGATCTGCTGGGTGGCGACGCGGGGTGGCAGGACTAGGCCGTCGTCATCCGAGTGGGCCATGATCAGCGTCCCGATCAGACGGGTGGAAACTCCCCACGAGGTGGTGTGGGCGTGCTGCACCGTGCCGTCGCGGCCGGTGAAAGAGATGTTCTGGGCCTTGGAGAAATTCTGGCCGAGGTAGTGGGAAGTGCCGGCCTGAATGGCCTTTTTGTCCTGAACCATCGCTTCGACGGTGAGGGTCATGTCGGCTCCTGGAAAACGTTCGTTTTCGGTTTTTTCGCCGGGCACGACCGGGATGGCGAGGTGGTCGCGGAGGAACTCTTCGTACTGGCCGTGCATCAGGCGGGTTTCGTCGATCGCCTCCTGCCGGGTTTCATGGGCGGTGTGTCCTTCCTGCCAGAGGAACTCGGCGGTGCGGAGGAAAAGGCGCGGACGCATTTCCCAACGCATCACGTTCGCCCACTGGTTGATGAGCAGGGGAAGGTCGCGGTAGGATTCGATCCAGCGGGCGAAGGCGGCGCCGATGATGGTTTCCGAAGTCGGACGGATGACGTATGGCTCGGTGAGTTCGCCCGAGGGAATCATCTTGGTTTTCCCCGTGACCGGATCCTTCACCGCTTCAAGACGGTGGTGCGTGACCACGGCGCACTCGGTGGCGAAACCTTCGGCGTGTTCGGCTTCTTTTTCCAAGTAGGAGAGGGGAATGAGCAGCGGGAAATAGGCGTTCTGGTGACCCGTCGCCTTGAAGCGGCGGTCGAGCTGCTGCTGGATAAGTTCCCAGATGCCGTAGCCCCACGGCTTGATCACCATGCAGCCGCGCGTCTCCGAGTTTTCGGCGAGATCGGCGGCTTTGATGACTTGCTGATACCACTCGGGGAAATCCTGGGAGCGGGTGGGGGTGATGGCGGTCTTTTCTGCGGACATGGTTGCTGCACGAATAGGAATCACGGAGCGCGGGAAAGAGCATTAAAAAATTATACCGAGCCGGAGTTTCGGCCGCGAAACGGGATTCACCGATCATCGCTCACGCCCAATGTCATTGAGGATCTGACGGTCATCTTTTTTCAAAGAAATCCCGAGCTGGGGGTTTGACAGAGGGGGACTGAGTTGTCTTACTGAAATCTCAAAGCAGTTAAAAACCTTGTGAGCGCATGAGCGAAAACGAAAACCAACCACCAGCTCCGTCCAAGCAGACGTCGAGCGTGCCCCTGAAAAAGGAAACCGTCCGCGTCACCCTGAAGGCGGCCGACGCGCCTCCGGCAGTTCCATCGGCCACCGTGCCGATCGCGCCACCGGTCAGACCTCCCGTTCCAGGTGGTCCTCCGACAGCGGCTGGCGGTCCTCCGCGCCCACCGGCCCCCGCGCCAACCATCCCTCTCCGCACCGCGGGCGCTCCGACGATGGCACCTGCTCCGACAATCCGTCTTGCGACGACCGCCGCTCCGACCGGACCGGTCCGTCCTGCCGGTGGTGCTCCTCCGACGATGGCTCTTCCAAAAGCCACCGTCCAACTGCAGGCCCCGACCCAACCGCTCGGGACCTCGTTTTCCTCACCTTCCCAGATGTCCACGCTTCAGGCGGACGATGACGATGATGATGTCGACACCAACGACGGCTTGTCGAAAATCCTCGCCGGAGTTGGTTTCGCCGCCGCACTCGTGGTGCTGGCCCTGCAACTGAGCACCGCCAGCACCTGGATCAGCGCTGAAGACAGCCCGACCCAAGGCGATTGGATGCAGCTTTTCTAATAAAATCCAACCTAACGACCATCATGGCCCTTCCCATCATCAACATCCTCCTCGCTGGCGTCGTTCTTTTCCTTGCGATGCAAGCCGGCGGCATGTCCTGAGGCTGATACGCTTCCGTTGTTTTTCGAAAAGAGCCGCCCCGCGAACCGCAGGGCGGCTCTTGACGTTTCGGCAATCTGGTACAAAGTCCCCGCATGGCTCTGACCCTTACCGACGCAAATTTCCAATCCGAAGTAATCGACTCCGACCAGCCCGTCCTCGTGGATTTCTGGGCAGAATGGTGCGGCCCCTGCAAAATGATCGGCCCGGTGATTGATCAAGTCGCCACCGACCTCGAAGGTGTGGCCAAGGTCGGCAAGGTGAACGTGGACGATGCCCGCGAACTCGCCGTGAAATACAACGTGCGCTCCATTCCGCTGCTGCTGTTCTTCAAGAACGGCGAGGTGAAAGACCAGATCGTCGGCGCAAGCGTGACGAAGGACCAGCTCAAGGCGAAGCTTCAGGCGCTGGCGTAATTGTCTCCGCAGAATTTGAAAGGCCGATCCGGAATTGTTCCGGGTCGGTCTTTTTGTTTCTACCAGGTGATCGTTCCGGTTCGTCCATCAGGAAGCCTGTAGGTGGCGCCTTTTTGTGATGGTTCTACCTCCAGCCCTGCACCCCAGGATTTGGCGGCATCGCCGTCGATGATCGAAACCGAAGTCACTCCGTCCGGACCTGTCACCCGTGCTTCGGTGGTGTAGAAGTCCACGTGGTTCCAATACTGGACGATGCTGATCCGATGGCCCGAGGAAGTCGTCGCGGAAGAAAGTGTCTGCTGCTTGCCGAAAATATCGGGCAACCAGACGCCCATTGCCAAGGGAAGGGACACGCTGACGACAAGGACGAGCGATCCTGGAACGAG
Source organism: Verrucomicrobiota bacterium (assembly GCA_040388015.1). GTDB lineage: Bacteria > Verrucomicrobiota > Verrucomicrobiia > Verrucomicrobiales > Akkermansiaceae > Luteolibacter. The sequence continues at coordinate 36,622 of JAZKCQ010000013.1, forward strand.
CCATCCGCGGATGCCCAAGGAACTCCGGTGAATGGCAAAACGCCAGGCGAGTACCAGCATGAGAACGAACAGCGAAGGGATGAAGAAGATGCTGTCCATGGGTTCAAGCGGATGTTGCGGCTATGCCTGCCGCTTTCTCCGCATCATCGCGGCGGCGGTGGTTAGGAGGATCAGCAGGCCGGTCGAAGGCTCAGGCACGTTGGGAACGCTTGGTGTCGCGCTGCCATCGGCAGGGGTGAGTCCGTGTTCCTCATATTGCTGTTGGGTTTCCAGGACCACCGCGCCGGAGAACGGCGTGACGAGCTGATAGCGGGCCGCCAGCTCGGAGCGGGCGGCGTCGGTGATCGGCGAGGCGGCGTTCTCCGCGGCGGTGGCGGCCCAGAGCCGGGCAAGCTGGTCCCAGACCTTTTTATCAGGCAGGCCGTCCACGGTCGCCGCGCGTTTCCAGTTCCACGAGATTTCCTGCCGCTCCATCCTCAGGTCCTTGAGAAATTGCGTGAGGTCCTTTTCCGGTTCCTGCAAGGCAGGCCCGCGGTGGAGGCAGCCTGTCCGATAAATCGACTCTCCCAGCCGGTTGGGACCGGTGACGGCCTCCACTTCGTGAATCACCGGATGCGACGTGCCGCGTTCCAGCAGTTGAAGCAGCGCTTCGGACTGTGACAGTCCTACGGCTTGTGGCCCGTGAATCCACACCACCGGGCAGCCGTTCTCGCGGGAAAGCCGGATGCCCTCCCGCAGCGCCGGCTCATTGTCCCGCCCTCCGGTGAACTGATAGCTTTTCAGCTCATCCGGTGTCACCCGGCGCGCCTTGTCGTCCGCCAGGACGAGCAGCATTTCCCCCTCTCCCCGGGTGCTGACGGATTTCGTGATCCAGTCTTTCGATCCTGCCAGCGAGTGGGAACCGTCGATGACGACCACCAGCTTGCTGGCCGCCGGACGGGTGACGGTGATCGGCTGGCGGATCAGGAAACGTTCCTCGGGCTTGGCGAAGCGATCCTCACACCAGACGTCCGCGGTAGTCATCGGCAGCGTTTCGGTCAGCAGCACGTTGCCGGCACCCATGAGGCCCATGCTTCCGAGCGTCGCCGGCAGCGAGTAGCCGGGACCATCGCGGTTGGCGGAAACGGATTTCTCCCCGCCGGTGAGTTCGAACGCGCAATCACCCTGCATCCAGACCGCATTCTCCAGCTCGGTGGCGATCCCGAAATTCCGCTCCACGACATACGGCAGCTCCCAGCGCCGCCCGTCCAATGGTGCGGTTACGCCGAAGCGGATCTTCATCTCACCCTTCGCGGGCACCGGAAAGCACTGCACCATCACCGTGTCCGGCCCGACCATGTTGACCAGCACCGGATCCCGCCGCTGGACGACGGCGACCGCCTTGTAGGCCGCCTTGACCTTGGCGACCGTGCTGAACGCCGCTTCCCGCGGCTCGCCATTCACCCACAGAGTCAGGCGGGAAACCCGGCCGTTGCGCGGCAGTTTCACCTGGCAGCGCGCCTCCTTGACCTGGTTGGAAGTGTTCTTGAAAACCATCGTCCACTCGCCGTAGCCGATCCGCGAAACGGCGTCCACGTGGCCGTCGAATCGGGACTCCGCCAGATCGAGATTTTTGAGGCGCATCGCCACATCGTCACCGCCGAGGTTTTCGTCGAACTCGAATTCCTGAAGCGTGTCTCCGCGGCCGGCGAGTGCGCTGCCCCGGCTGTTTCCGGGAGGCTTCATGGAATTGAAGGGCTTGCCGGTTACCCGGAAAAACACGTCGCGGACGGTTTCCGGATTCATCGGCTGGAATCCGCCGCCACCGATCATGGTGGTGGGAGATTGGCTGAGATTGAAGATCCAGCCGGAAATGTCGGTGGCCATCCACATCCCGCGACTGCCCTCGTAGCAGGCTTTGAGCAGCGTCCGCTCCGAGTGGAACGTCCTCAACCGCGCGATCGCCGCCGCGGATTTTTCCCCTCCCGCCATGGCGGCGGATAGATTCGTACGGGTCCATAGCGCCGGGCCCTCCAAGGCCAGCAGCACCATCACCGCCGCCCCGGCTCCGATCCGCCAGCCGGTTTTGAAGCGCTGGGGGTAGGATGCTTCCCGCCGCGCGGCCCGACCGATTCTCCACGAAATGATCGCCGCGACGACCGGTGTGAGGGGCATCAGTCCCAGCCCGAAAAAGATCAGGCCGATGATCGACCAATGGACCATCGGCAGAAACAGCAGTCCGTAAAATCCCGCCGTGAGCAGGGTGAATCCCGCCGCCGCGCCACGGAACCGGTCATCCGTCCCGGCGTTTCCGCGCAGGAACCAGAAATTCACCGCCGGCACCACGGCGATCCAGGCGGCGTGCCACCATGTCGGAGTCGGATTGAAAAACACTCCGCCGCAGAACGACGACAGCACTTCCACGGTCAGCACGATCAGCGGCAGGATCACGCCGAAGGTCCAGTTCAGGAAGCCGCCGCGCTTTTTCGCCGGCGTTTCCAGCCGCGGTGGCGGCTGGGGCTTGTAGCCGGCATCGAGCCGCCCGAGGATGTTTTCCAGATGCAGCAGGCCGATGTCGGCGCTCGGCGATTGTTCCGCTTCCTCGTGGATGTGCCGCCGGAGATCCTCCTTCAGTTCGGACGCGTCCTCGCCATCGAATCCCTCCCGCGCGGCTCGCTCATGGAGATACTCCGTCAACCGCTGTTCTGCCTGTGTCGTCCAGTTTTTCATGATGGGAATTTCGTGGGTTCAGCTTTTCGGAGATTCGTGGGTTTTTGATGAAAGTGCGGTGAAATCGACCCCTGCCTGCAATCCCGCCACTCCGCGCAGCATGTCGGCGAAGTAGACCTCCATTTCGCGGGCCAATGCCTTGCCCTCGGCCGTGGCGGAGTAATATTTCCGGGCCGGACCTTCGGTGGATTCCTCCAGCCGCGTGGTCACCAGTCCCTGCCGCTTCAAGCGGGACAACAGCGGGTAAATCGATCCTTCCGCCACTCCCACGCCGGGCACCGCCACCAAGGCTTTGACCAGAGCGTAGCCATACCATTCCGACGAGGCCAACGCCTGGAGAATGCAGAGATCCAGCACGCCTTTGCGCATCTGCACCGTCCAGTTTTCGAACAACTCCTTCGAAAACCCGTGTTCTGATTCCCGATCAGCCATTGCCCACACGTATCTTGCATTGCAAGGTAGCTGTCAAGGAGTGAATTCAGACCAAATGTGAACCGAGATTCTTCCACTTGCGGAGAGCGGAAGGTTCTTCTTTGGTGTGGGGTTGATGAGATTCATGATTCAGCTCCTGCCCATCGTCCTGCCTGTCGCGACTCAATGGGTGGAATGGCATGAACGCAAAATCCTCCGGCAGGGAGCTCCGCTTTCTCCCGTGGGGCTGGCCGACGCGGTACGGATGGGAGTCGCCCATCCCGAAAAAATCCGGCTGATGACGGTGGAGCGGATCCCGATGCTGAACAGCCTGTTCATGAGGATCCTCGCACGTTTTGCGCCCGCGGTGTCGGCAAACACGGTCGGACTTTCCCTGCGCTATGGCATCTATGTCCGTGAGCCTTGGTCGCATGAGAGGAATCTGATCGCCCACGAATGCGTCCACACCGGACAGTACGAACGTCTGGGAAGTGTCGGCGCGTTCCTCCTCGCCTACTTCACCGAGTGCCTCGAGACAGGCTATTCGGATGCGCCGATGGAGCAGGAGGCGATCCTGCGCTCGGCCTCGTTGGATTGATCGGAAGAAGCCGTCACCCACCCGTTCGGGTCGGATGCGTCAATCTCCTTGAAATGGCTTGCTGGCTCCCGGACCTTCCCAACCCGACTTGACTCTTGGCATGAAGAACACCGCTTTCACCCTATCCCTTTCCTATCTGCTCGCCGCCGGCCTGACCGCGGAGCCTGCGACGCAGGTATTTTCCAACAAGGCACCGCTGCACGATGCGAAATTCACCGCGCTCCCGCTCGGCAGCGTGAAACCCGCGGGCTGGCTGCGGCATGAACTGGAACTCCAGCGCGACGGCCTCACCGGCCATGCACCCGAGCTGCTGGACGCCGTGAAATCCGACAGCGCCTGGCTCGGCGGCAAGGGCGAGGACTGGGAAAAGGGACCTTACTACGTGAAGGGCCTCGTTCCGCTCGCGTGGGTGCTCGACGACGCGGAATTGCAAAAACGCGCCCGCACCTGGACCGATGCGATCCTTTCCAGCCAGCGAGACGACGGCTTCTACGGCCCGAAATCCAACGACGACTGGTGGCCGCGGATGGTGACGAACTATCTGCTGCGCGATTTCCAGGAAGCCACCGGCGACGCGCGGGTGATTCCCTTTCTGACGAAATACTATCAGCACATGAACGGCGCCATCGACGGCCGTCCGCTCAAGGACTGGGGCAAATCGCGTGCCGGTGATGAAATCGACACCATCTTCTGGCTCTACAACCGCACCGGCGACTCGTTCCTCCTCACGCTGGCCGACAAGCTGGCGAAGCAGGCTTACGCGTGGACCGACATTTTCACGAACAACCGCTTCCTCGAATTCGCCACCGACTTCCAGCCGAAGCACAACGTCAACATCCCGCAGGCGCTCAAGATGCCCGCCGTCTATTCCCAACGCTCGAACGCCGCCGCTGATAGGAATGCCTACGCCGCCGGAGTGGCAAACCTTGATCGCGACCACGGCCTGGCCGTCGGCCTCAATGCAGGCACGGAGCAGCTCTCCGGCCCGTCCACGACGCAGGGCATCGAGTTGTGTTCGGTCGTCGAGCGCATGCTCAGCGATGCCACGGCACTGCGAGTTCTGGGCGACGTGGCCATCGGCGACAGTCTGGAGCGCATGGCCTACAACGCGCTGCCGGGATCGCTTTCCGAGGACATCCACCAGCACGTTTACTACTGCATCCCCAACAACGTCGCCGCCATCCGCGGCGGCAAGGGTTACAACCAGGACTATGGAAACGGCAGTATTCCGTCGCACTTGTCCGGATTTCCATGCTGCTGTTATAACTTCCACCAGGGCTGGCCGAAACTCGTGCAGAACATGTGGGCCTCCGCTCCCGACAACGGGCTCGCGGTGCTGGCCTACGGTCCGAGCGTGGTTTCGACGACCATCGGAAAAAGTCCGGTGACCATCACCGAAACCACCGACTATCCGTTCGGAGAAGCCGTCAACTTCAAGGTGGCGGTCGGGAAGGAAACCACATTCCCGCTTTCCCTGCGTATTCCCGCATGGTGCGCGTCGCCGGAAATCACGGTCAACGGAGAGACGGTTCCCGCAGCGAAAGCCGGTGAATTCGCGAAGATCTCCCGGACCTGGAAATCGGGCGATGAGGTGAAGCTCATGCTGCCGATGCCGCTGCAGGCGCATCCCGGGATCAACAACAGCATCTCCATCAGTCGTGGGCCGCTGGTGTTTTCGTATGGCATCGCCGGCGAGAAGAAGTCGTTCGAGCAAGCGGCCAAACCCGGTTTCGAATCCTTCGAAATTCACCCGACCGCTGCCTGGAACTATGGCTTGGTTCTCGATCCGGCGGATCCGTCCGCTTCGATCAAGGTGAAGAACGGCAAGATCGGCGACCATCCGTTCACCCGTTCCGAAACGCCGGTGACGTTGGTCGCCCGTGCGAAGAAAGTCCCCGGCTGGAAAATCGCCAAGGGCGGCCTCGTGGCTTACGATCCGCCGGTTAGCCCGGTCGCATCGGACTCGCCGGAAGAGGAAATCACGCTGGTTCCATTCGGTGCGGGCATGTTGCGCGTCACCAGTTTTCCGATCATCGGCAAGCCCGTGCCCGCGCCCCAAACCTTCTCGGATGACTTCGCGGACGGAGATTACAAAAACTGGATCCCTTACGGCGGCGGCTGGTTCGTTCGCGACGGCATCCTCCAGCTGAACACCACCGAAGGCGGAAACGCCGGATCCAAGGCGGTGGTCCCCTCGACGGATTTCAAAGACCTAGTCTATCAGGCTGAGGTCACGCTCGACGATGCGGGCGACTCCGGCCTGATTTTCCGCGTCTCGGACGCCTCCATCGGCGCGGACGCCTATCGCGGTTACTACGCCGGCATCAGTGCGGAGAAAAAGCAGGTTTCTCTCGGCAAGTCGGATCAGGCATGGACCGAACTCAAAACCGCGCCCATGGAGATCGACCCGGCGAAACCCCACACCATCCGCGTGGAAGCGAAGGGGAAATCGATCAAGGTCTTTGTCGATGACATGACCACCCCGAAGATCACCACGGAGGACGAGAGTTTCTCCCAAGGCAGCATCGGTGTCCGCCGCTACACCACCCGCACGCAGCAGAACCGCGCGGGATTCTCCGCCGTCACGGCGCGGGGGTTCTAACTGTCGAGCGGGTTGCCGCAGTGCTTGCAGTAGTTCGCGGCGGGATCGTGGCCGGTCCAGCCGCATTCCTCACAACGCCGGCGGTCCATCCGCACCTGGCTGAGCTCTCTGCCGAGTTCCGCGGTGACGATGCCGGTGGGCACCGCGATGATGGAAAATCCGGTGAGCATGATGAACGACGCGAGAACCTTCCCCAGGACGGTCAGTGGCGCGACATCTCCGTAGCCGACCGTGGTGATGGTCACGATGCCCCAGTAGATGGACTGCGGGATCGAGCTGAAGCCGGGGTTGTGCGCGCCTTCCAGCAGATACATCACGGTGCCCTCGATGGAGACGAGCGTCAGGATGGAAAAGAGGAACACCGCGATTTTCGGACTGCTGGCGCGCAGGGCGTTGAGCAGCACGTTGGCCTGGCCGAAGTGCCGGGCCATTTTCAATACCCGGAACATCCTCAGCAGTCGGAGCACGCGGATGACCATCAGATACTGGGATCCGAAGACGAAGAGAGACAGGTAGGAAGGCAGCAGTGAAAGCAGATCGACGATGCCGAAAAAGCTGAGCACATAGCGGCTTTTCCTCCGGACGACGAGGACGCGCATGATGTATTCCACCGTGAACAGCACCGTGCAAATCCACTCGTAAAGATGAAAGGCCCGGGCGTGGGCAAGCCGCAGCGGTTCCACACTCTCCATCATCACCACCAGGACGCTCGCGGAGATCAGGACCAGCAGGGCCACATCAAACGCGCGTCCCGCCGGAGTGTCCGACCGGAAAATGACGCGCCATATCTTCTCACGCCATGGGCTGACGTCGGGCGAATCCGGTGATGGAGGAGGGGCGGTCATCTCGAATTTCCGCCGATGTTATCGAACCACAGGAATCCGGTCGAGGAGGGAAACCGGATGATGGCTCCGGAATCATACCGGCCTGCGGTGATGGAATTCAGCCGCCGGATCGCTCGTAGTCGGTGGCGGAAGCGTTGATTCGATCCAGAAAGGGGAAGAACGATCCTGCATCGGCTACCTCCTTGCCGAACGCGGTGCTCATGAATTCGCTGGATGGGATCATGCCCACCCGCCCGAGGTCCAGGCGGTCGGAGTCCCAACAGGTGCCGATCGTGGGATCGTCCGAGAAATCCGCGTCCGTATGCCAGGTGCAGGCATAAACCAGTGATTCGAAGGCGGCGTCGTCGAGATCGAAGACTTTTCCCCGGAGGCTGATGGCATGCTGCCCGCCTCTCCGGCCATGATCCGGATCGGTGAAATCGTTCTCCCGTTTCGAGTCATGAAACCAGGCGAACAAGCGGGTCACCAAGGTATCCGCGCCGGTCTGGGTGGCGAGCCAGAGCCCGTTTTGTTCGACACGCCTCCAGTGGTCGGGGCCGTGGACGGAGTGCGGTCCGCCATGAAATTGACGGCTGACCGCGTCGATGAGTTTGTCGAAGTCGCACCAGCGGGAGGAGTTCATTACGGATGAGATTGCAGAGATTCGGCCAGAGCCGGCAATCGAAAACGCGGGAGCGGCCTTTGGCGGGTTTCATGCCCGGAAGCCGGCTCCGGCCATGACGCGGATTGCTAACAAAATTGGCCGCCGGCGCACTCACCTTCAGCACGGTCGGGAGGGATGTTTCCGTGCTGAAGGTCGCCAGCCATTCGGGGGGGAGAGGCGGGCGGCACCCGTGAGACGAGGAATCGCGTGGTGATCCGCCACCATTCCTCGCGCTCCCGGGTGGAGTGATGCCGTGTGCGGCAAAGTCAGACGAACTCGATTCCATGGGCCGCCGCGATGGCGGTGATGGTTTCCATGTCGGGCCCGTCGGTACGGTGGAACGGCTCCTCGCACTGTTGGAAAAACGCTTCGAGTCCCGCGGAGTTCGCGAGGAGGTGGAGCTTGCCGGTGGTGGTGCCGACATTGCGGAAGGCATGCGGCTGGTTGCGGGGCAGATAGACGGAAGTGCCGGGTCCGCCCTCCGTCCAGACGCCGTCCGCGAAGAAGGCGAAACGCCCGTCCAGCACGGTCAGGATCTCGTCCTCCCCGCGATGGATGTGGATGGGCGGACCGTTGTCCGGTGGCGCCGTCAGCATGCCGGCCATCAGCCAGCCGTTGCTCTGTCCGTGTGAGATGAGGAACTGCATGCTGCCGCCGAAACAGCGGATTCCGGAGGCGTTGTCAGGAGTATGAAAGATGGTTTTCATGAAGATTTCGTTTGAAGGTTGGTGGTGGATGATGCCCGCCGGGCAGGGGGGAGGTGGAATGGTCCGGAAGGCGGTTTTCTATCAGCGTGGCGTCTCGATGTCCGGCGCCATCTGCGGAGTGACGGAGGGCCACGACAGCCTGATGGTGTTGCTGCCGCCGGACCAGGTGAGGGTGTTCCCGCGGAAGACGGAGTTGCCGGGATTGACGGGCAGTTCCGGTTGGGGATAGCCGAAGCCGGGGAATGCGATGCCGGATTGGCTGACAAAAGTGGTGGTGGTTCCGTCGGGGTGGCGTCTTACTTCGGTTTCGGTGAAATCGCCATCTCCAGTCAGGGAGAACGGGTTGATGAGGCCGGTTTTTGTCTGGATCGCGCCGGTGGCGCGGATGCGTTTGGGCAGCCAGTCATCCTCCTGGTTGTGATCGATGGAGGTCAGGTTGGATCCGCCGGACCAGGTGATGGTCGTGTTAGGATCGGGACTGTGCGTGCCGGTGGCGGTGACCGTGCCCCAGCAGTCGGACATGTTGGAAAACAAGGCCTGCAGGTACTGGACCGGCATCTCCGGATTGCCGCGGCTGCCGTGGATGTCGGCGCGGAACTTCACGCCCATCTCCAGCTTCGCGTGCAACGAGCCCTCCGACTCGATCTCGTAGGTGAAGGGGACCGTCCACTGGGTGATCGGCAGGAGGTTGCTGCGGGAGACGAAATCCTTTTTCAGGACAACCTCGATGTTTCCTGCCGGAGGTGCCGCCGGCATGCGGATGGTGATGCCGGTGTGAGGCTCCCAGCGCACGACGTGCATCTTGAATCCACCCCACAGCACCTCGCGCAGCGAATCGCCGGGGTCGTCGCCGAAGTCCCCCTCGATCAGGTATTTCGCATACTTCTCGTTGGGATAGGCATTCTCGTGCAGCGCCCGCATGATGGACGGGCGCAGGATGTGGCCGGGGGCGGTCGGGTGGTGGAACCACGTCAGCTTCGCGTTCGGCCGGGTCTGGTCCTCATACTTCGGGCTGGGATCGATGTCGAAACCGAAGGCGCCCATCCACCAGCGCGTCGCCTTGAGCGAAAAGGATCGCTCCGGCGGGGAGGAAACGGGCGGTTCCTGGTTTATTCCTAACAAACGATCGAACACCTTGAGGCACGGCGTCCCGCTGTAGGGACCGGACAACCAGTCCCAGCTCGCGAAGGAGCCGCACTTGGCATCGGTGAATCCCTTCGCCAGTTCGGGATCACCCGCCAGGCACGCGTCGACCACCGCGATGGAATTCGGCGCGAACTTGATGTGATTGCGCACGAACTCGGAGGTGATGGCGAAGTAGGGAAGCTTCCAAGGGTTGTCGTCGATCGCGAAGTCGAGCTCGCCCGCATCGACCATCGCCTTGTATTTGCCGTTGATCATTTCATCCGTCGCGAACTGGCGGGTGACCAGGCTGACACCCCGGGTGCCGTCCTTCTTCTTGTAATACACGCCGTGCGACTGCCAGAAAAGCACTCCTAACGGTTTTGCCGCGGACCAGTTCTTGATCTGGTCGACGGTGGTCCTGGGGAATTCGGTGACCGTGTAGTTGTGGGACCTGAGCCATCCCGCGATGGTGGGAGCGGAGTTGGGGAAAGTGCTTTCCAGCGAGAACGCGGTGACGGCGGCATTGCTGCCGGGAAGGTTTTCTCCGGATTGGTTGATGGATCTCGGGGCGATGGAGGCTGCGGTGGAAAGACTCATCGTGCGGGAGGTTTTGACCTTCATCGACAGTCCGGTGGTTGCCGGGCCGGTGTGGCGCCGGGGTGGGCGCATGAGGACGAGCGTCATGCCGTCTTTGAAGCGGACGGTGATGTCGTCGCCGCCCGGAGGCAGCTCCGCCGTGGCCACGTTCGGATCCTGGAGCGCCCAAGCGATGAGGTTGGACTGCCACTGGGCGACGGGCAGCGCGTTCCATTCGCGGATCTTGTCCGATGCGGAGGCGAAGAACGCCATCCGGGCCGTGCCGTCGAGATCCTCATATCGGACGTAGCAGAGGTTCTGACCGGACAACTCGACGGGTGGCAGGGCGGGGGTGGTGTGAGTTCTGACACGGGCGAAGACTTTGGTTCCGCCTTGGGGAGGCAGGCGGAACAGGACGCGGGCCGCGCGGCCGTCGATACCGTTGGCGATCATCGGCCGCCAGACGGCCGACGGGCCCAGGGTGTCCGAGATTTCCAAGACGGCCTGGCGGGAGCCGGCGGGGATGTCGACCTCGACGGAGAAGTGGTCGAGCGCGTCGAAGAAGTTGGAACGATTGGTGGGGCCTTCCGCGGAGGCCATGAACGCGAGGAACAGGACCAGAAGGCTGATAAGCAGGACGTGGAGGTTCATGACGGTGTCGGGGAGGGAGTTGAGGCGGAGGACCATCCGGCATTCCGTCCGGGACGTAAATGGGTCGAAAGGTCCAGAGCCCGCGGCTTTCCAACAGCCGGGGATTGCTCCATAGAAAGGGCATGCGAGATGGCTTTATCCACACTCCGGACGTGCTTGCGGCGAGCGCGGACTGGTTCCGGCTGCTGTTCGAAAACAGCGCGGACGCGATGACCCTGCTGGACCCCGAAACGATGACGCTGGTCGATGGCAACGACGCGTTTGTCCGCGCGGCCGGTATCCGCCGGGAGGAGCTGGCGATCCGACCTCTGCTGGAGATCGTCCCGGAATTCCAGGCGGATGGCCGGACCTCCGCCGAGGTCGCGGCGGAAACGGTCGCCATGGCTCTCGCCCACGGCAGCCATCGCGGCGAGTGGCTGACGCGCCGCACGGATGGCACGGAGGAATTCATCGACGTGGTTTCCACCCGGCTGCCATTTCAAGGCCGCATGCTGATCCTGAACATCGCGCGCAACATCGACGGACCGAAGAAGCTCGAGGCCGAGCTGCGTCTGTCAGAATCACGCTGGCGGCGGGTCTTCGAACAGATCCCGATGAGCATGCAGATCTTCGCTCCGGACGGATCGACCCGCCAGGTGAACAAGGCCTACGAGCAGCTGTTCCATCTGACGATCGAAGAGCTTCGGGACTTCAACATCCTCCGCGACATCCAGCTGATGGAGGCGGGTGTCGCGGCTGACATCCGGAGCGCTTTCGAGGGTGAGATTTCGGTGGTCCCGCCCATCCCCTTCGAGCTGAAGACCTCGCCCGAACAGCAGGCGAAAGGCGTGCGCTGGATCGGCTCGACCATGTTTCCCGTGTTTGATCCGGAGGGTGGGATCATCGAGATCGTTTGTGTTCACGAAGACCACACCGCGCGCAAACTCGCGGAAGAGGAGATCCGGAAGCTGAACCAGACGCTCGAGCAGCGCATCGCCGAACGCACGGCGGAGCTGACGCTGTCCGAAGAGCGGTTCAAGCAGCTTTTCGAATTCTCGCCGCTCGGGATGGCGCAGGTGGACGAGCAGGCGCATTTCCAACAGGCGAATCCGGCGTTCTGCGAACTGGTCGGCTACGACATCGCTGAGCTCCGGGCGATGAGTTACTGGGACCTGACTCCGGAGATCTATCATGACGATCAGCGGAGTTCGATCGAACGGCTGGACCGCACCGGCCGGTTCGGTCCGTTCGACAAGGAATACATCCGCAAGGACGGCCGCAGGATTCCTGTCAGGCTGAACGGCGTGCGGGTCGTTTCCTCCTCCGGAGAGGTGCAGGTGTGGGGCATTGCCGAAGATATCTCGCAGCGTCAGAAGGCGGAACGGGTGATCCGCGAGTCGGAGGAGAAGTTCAAGGCGCTGTTCGAGTTTTCTCCGTTAGGGATGGCGCGGGTGAGTTGGGAGGGCCATCTGCTGCAGGTGAACGAGTCCTTCGCCAGGATGATCGGCTACACCCCGGACGAGGTCACCCGGCTGACCTACTGGGACATCACACCGGACAAATACGAGGAGCAGGAAAAACTGATTCTCGAACTGGTCCAGCGGGAGGGCCGCTTCGGACCGTTTGAAAAGGAATACATTCATCGGGACGGCCGCCTGGTGCCGATCGTCATCAACGGGATGATGATCCGCGGGCTCAACGGCGAGGACGAGCTGTGGGGCATCGTCGAGGACATCACGCCACGGCGGCAGGCGGAGCAGGCGATCCGCGAGTCGGAGAGGAAGTTCCGCACGCTTTTCGAATCATCCAGCCAAGGCGTGATGCTGCATGACGAGAACCACTATTTTTCCGAGGTGAATCCGGCTGCCGCAAGGATTCTCGGCCGGACGCCGGAGGAATTCATCGGCATGCATCCTTCACAGCTTGCACCGGAATATCAGGCGAATGGCGAGCTCTCGGAAACCGTGGCGAAGCGGGAGATCGGCAGGTGTCTCGAAACCGGACTCGCCCAGTTCGAGTGGACGCACCATCACAGGAACGGTCAGGAGCTGAGGCTGGAGGTCATTCTCAACCGCATACCGCATGGTGAAAAAAATCTGATGCAGGCCGTCATCACCGACATTTCGGAACGCAAGCGCGCCGAAATGGAACTCAAGCGCTCCCTCGAACGCGAGCGCGAGCTGAACCAGCTCAAGAGCAACTTCGTCTCGATGGTGTCGCACGAATTCCGCACGCCGTTGGGCATCATCCAGTCGTCCGCGGAAATCCTTGATGACTATCTGGACCAACTCGAAGCCGCCGAGCGCGCGGAGCAGCTCCAGTCGATCATCAAGAACTCCCGGCGCATGGCCGGGCTGATGGAGGATGTGCTTTTGTTAGGTCGTCTCGATTCCGGGCGCATGGAGTTCGTGCCGCGTCCGCTCGACCTCGCGGCGCTCTGCCGCCGCCTCGTGGACGAGGTGCTTTCCACCACCGACGGCCGCTGTCCCATCGGATTCTCCACCACCGGCCTGCCGGCGGAAGTGATGGCGGACGAGCGCCTGCTGCGGCACATCCTGCTCAACCTGCTGAACAACGCGGTGAAGTACTCACCCGACACCCGGCCGGTATCGTTCCGTGCCTCGGCGGAAGAAAACTCGCTGCATTTCCTGATCCGCGATCAAGGCATCGGCATTCCCCATGACGACCTGCCCGGCCTGTTCGAAGCCTTCCGCCGCGGGTCGAATGTCGGCCAGACACCGGGCACCGGTCTCGGGCTGGTCATCGTCAAACAAAGCGTCGCCCTGCACGGCGGCGTCATTTCCATCGAATCCCGGCCCGGAGCCGGGACCGCTTTCACCGTCACCATTCCCCTTTCACCCGACCCATCATGAAGACCATCCTGATCATCGAGGACGAACCCGAGATGCGCCGCAATCTGGCGACGATCCTGCGGCTCGAAAAATACAATCCTTTGTCCGCCGAGAACGGCCGCATCGGCGTGGAAACCGCCCTGCGTGAAAAGCCGGACCTCATTCTCTGCGATGTGATGATGCCGGAACTCGACGGCTACGGCGTGATCCGGGAGCTGCGGGAACACTCGGCCACCCGTGCCACACCGTTCATTTTCCTAACGGCAAAAGGCGAGAAACCCGACATCCGCGCCGGCATGAACCTCGGTGCGGACGACTACCTCACCAAGCCCGTGCCGAAGGCGGACCTCCTGTCCGCCATCGCCTCGCGTCTCAAACGTTCCGAGGAAACCACCACCGCGTTCCAACCGGACTTCAGCAGCGCCGCGCCTCTTGAAAAAGCCTTCGGCCTCACCCCCCGCGTCGCGGAGACGCTGCTGTGGCTCGCCCAAGGAAAAACCAACGGCGACATCGCCACCATCCTCGGCATCAGTGAGAGCACGGTGAAGAAGCATGTGCTGGAGATCTTCGGAGCGCTGAGCGTGGAAACACGCACCGCCGCGTGCCTGGTCGCGGTGGAAGCGCTGGGTGGGGGAGGACGAGGTGAGAGGACGCCGTGAGATCTCGCCAATGCGATCCAGGGCGATGCCGCTGTTAGTGGCAAGGCGGGCTGCGCTGACGATGGTGGTGATCCTTCTGACCGCAGGATTGTCCGCACCAATGGTGGTCCGATGAGAACAAAAAAGCCTCTCGTTTTCACGAGAGGCTTTTGGAAATGAGATTCGCGGAATGAATTCCGCGCTCCCGGTGGGTGTTAGCGACCGCTGCGGTCTTCGACGCTCGGGCCTTTGGAGGCGCGCTTGCGGGCGCTGGCGTCGAGGATGCGCTTGCGGAGACGGATGTTCTGCGGGGTGGCTTCCACGAGCTCGTCGGCATCGATGTATTCGATGGCGCGCTCGAGCGAGAAGCGCAGGGCAGGGGTCAGCTTGGAGGTCTTGTCCTTGCCCGACGAACGCATGTTGTCGAGGTGCTTTTCCTTCACCGGGTTCACGGGAAGGTCGCCGACGCGCGGGTTTTCACCGACGAGCATGCCGCCGTACACCGCATCGCCGGGGGCGACGAAGAGGATGCCGCGTTCTTCGAGAGTTTGCAGGGAGAACGGGGTGGCCGTGCCCGAGTCCATGGAGACGAGCGTGCCGGTGGTGCGGTTCTGGATTTCGCCGGCGTGCGGGGCGTATTCCTTGAAGAGGTGGGACATGATGCCGTGACCGGACGTCAGGTTGACGAGCTCGGTTTCGAAGCCGATCAGGCCGCGGGTCGGGATGACGGCTTGGATGAAAACGCGGCCGGACGCCTCGGTGTCCATGTGCTCCATCAGACCCTTGCGGTTCATGAGGATTTTCAGGATGCCTTGGGTGTAATCGCCGGGAGCTTCGACGTAGAGCGTTTCGAACGGTTCGAGAAGCTTGCCGTCGTCATCGCGGCGGAAGATCACGACCGGACGGGAAACGAGGACTTCGAATCCTTCGCGGCGCATTTGCTCGACGAGAACGGCGATCTGCATCGAGCCACGAGCGGAGACGTTGAAGACGCCGGAGGTGTCGGTGTCCTCGACGGTGATGGAGATGTTCGTCTTGAGTTCGCGCATCAGGCGCTCGCGGATGGCGCGGCTGGTGACGTGCTTGCCTTCTTTCCCGGCGAGCGGGCCGTCATTGATGGAGAACTGCATCGACACGGTCGGCGGGTCGATGGCGACGAAGGGAAGCGGCTCCTGATCGGCGGTGCCGGCGATGGTTTCACCGATGTCGATGTTTTCAATACCGGCGGCGATGCCGACGATACCACCCGCGCCGCAACCTTCGGAGTCGGCGGTGGCGAGACCGGAATAGGTGAAGGTCTTCATGACCTTGGACTGGACCTTGGTGCCGTCTCCACGGAGGAGGAACACGGTGTCACCCTTTTTCACGCTGCCGCCGAGGACCTTGCCGACGGCGACGCGGCCGACGTATTCGTCCCACTCGATGTTGGAAACGAGCATGAGGAACGGCGCGTCCGGATCGGCCTTGGGAGCGGGGATGTGCTCGATGATCTTCTTGAGAAGTGGGATGCAGTCCTTCCGCTCGTCGCCCGGATTGTCCATGAAATAGCCGTCACGGGCGGAGCCGTAGCAGAAAGGAGCGTTGAACTGGTCGTCGTCGGCATCCAGGTCCATCAGGAGTTCGAGGACTTGGTCGTGGACTTTTTCCGGAGTGGCGAGCGGGCGGTCGATCTTGTTGACGACGACGATCGGCTTGAGGCCTTCCTGCATCGCCTTGCGGAGCACGAAGCGGGTCTGCGCCTGCGGGCCGCCGGAAGCGTCGACGACAAGGAGCACGCCATCGACCATTTTCATGACGCGTTCCACTTCGGCACCGAAGTCGGCGTGGCCCGGGGTGTCGACGATGTTGATGGTGTAGCCTTCCCAGAGAATGGCGGTGTTCTTCGCCTTGATGGTGATGCCTTTTTCGCGCTCGAGGTCCATGGAGTCCATGGCGCGCTCGGTGGTGGCCTGGTTTTCACGGTAGGTGCCACCGGCCTGAAGAAGTTGGTCAACGAGGGTGGTTTTCCCATGGTCAACGTGGGCGATGATGGCGAGATTGCGAATTTTCAGAGACATGGAAACAAGGGATAAGTGCGGCCTTCCCGTGGGAAGGGGGCGGGGCTATGCAGGTTTTTGCCACGGATGGCAAGGCGCGATTGGGGAAAAATCCGGAGGCTCTTCAATCGTTGTTCGCAATCTGAAGCATCCGCTGATCCGGAAAAACGGGCAGCAAGGCCGATATCGCGAGGGTCGCCAAAAAACTTCCCAAGGCGTGCCGGAGCCGTATGGTGCCGCCTCTCCCACGCTCCACATGACTTTTTCCAACATCCTCACCCATCCCGGCGGCTCGCATAAGGACGAGTTTCTCGCCTGCTGCCTGCTCCTCGCGGAAAATCCCGTGACCATCGTCCGTCGCGAGCCGACGCCCGAGGATCTGGCGGATCTTTCCACGGCGGTCGTCGATGTCGGGCACGAGCATGCGCCGGAGCGGGGGAATTTCGATCACCACCAGTTTCCGAAGGATCATCCGCCGCTGTGCGCGCTGAGTCTGGTGTTGCAGCATCTGGGCGTTTACGAGGACGCGCGGCAGTTCTGCGACTGGCTGGAGCCGGCGGAATGGTTCGACACGAGGGGGCCGATCGAAACCGCGCGCTGGCTCGGTGTGGCGCGGGAAACCTTGTTCAAGCTGAATTCGCCGATCGACACCACACTGCTCCGCCGCTTCGCCGGGACGACCGAGTTGCAACCGGGCGAGCCGTTGTGGGAGGTCATGAAATGGATCGGTGAGGACCTGCTGAGCTATTTGAAGAACCTGCGCGAGCGGCTGGACTACATCGCACGAGTTGGTGAGTTCTGGGAAATCGAGACGCCGTCCGGCCCTTTCAAGGTCCTGTTCATGCCGCGCACCGAGCCGATGCCGGACGAGCCTTCTTCCGGATTGGCCCGCTTCATCGAGTCGCATCCGAACGCGGCGGACGTCGCCGGATTGGTTTACCCGGATCGCCGGGGCGGGGGATTCGGCCTGTCCCGTCATAACGACCATCCGGGTCTCGATTTCACGCGGATCGAAAATTGCGATGACGTCCACTTCGCCCACGCCCGCGGATTCGTCGCGAAAACATCGGCCACCGATCCGGCACGGCTCCGCGAGCTGCTCGGGCAATCCTGGATCTGACCGCCAACCCCCGTGATTGCGTTTAAAACAAGCCCTTGCGCGGTTCCTTCATCCGTGGGACTCGTAACAAGTGCCTGCGCGGCACGTTCCCCTCGTCCCAACTCTCATGCGTGAAACTCTTATTGTCATCGGCCTGGTCGTGCTCGCCGTGGCGCTCCGCTCGGCACGGGTGAACCTGCTGCGCAAGCTGGGCGCGCTGACGATGTTGGGAGCGAGTTTCTGCCTGTTTTATTTCATCACCGGCAGCCTTTGCGGCGGAATGATCGGAGTGGTGCTGTGGTTTTTCCTGCCATGGATCGAGCTGACCACGCGCATCCGCCGGATGCGTCTGCCGCTGAACAACCGGTTGAATCATCGGGAGATCCCGAACCCGTCCTTTTTTCCGAATGCCTCCGAAGCCGCCGCGGCGATGGAGGAGGCGGGCTTCGAACATGTCTCGGACTGCGGTTGGGAATGGGCCGGCATGCAGCAGTTTTTCCGCCTGTTCTGGCATCCGGAAGAGCGCGCGGTCGCGGCGGTCTGCCTGTGCGAACAAAGCGATGTCGCGTTCGCCTTCATTTCCATCACCTCACACGATTCGGACGGAAAGATCTGGCGCACGACGAATTTCCCTTTCGCCCCCACCCTGCAATGCCCGCCTAACGTCAGGTGGAACCACGTGCCCTGCGAGCGGAGCTGCTTCCATCAGATTCTCAAGGATCACAAGCGCTACCTGAACCGCGTGAACATCCCGGCGGACCGGCTGAGAATGCCGGACCCCGAGGAAATCGAGGATTCCATCGAGCAGGAAATGCGCAAACAGGTGGAGCACAACCTCGCGGCAGGCATCATCCGGCTCACCGGCGACGGCCATTTCCAATACTCGAAGCGCGGCCTGTTTTTCCTCTGGGGCCAGTTCGTGAAGGACATGATCCGCCTTTGTTAGGCAGGAATCACGTTGGCCAGCACGAGCGAGCCGATCACCAGGCCGAGCGCGATGCGGTACCAGCCGAAGACGGAGAGGCCGTGGCTTTGCAGGTAGGAGACGAGCCATTTCACCGCGATGGCCGCGAAGACCGCCGCGGCGACGATGCCGACAACGAGTGCGAGCGGCGAATAGGTATCGGTCAGCAGTTTCGTGCCGCCGAACCAGACATCGTATTGTTCGCCGAGTCCTTCCACCTTCCACACCGCTTTCTTCGCGGTGGCGGCGGTCAGCGTCAGCACGCCTAACAAGAACGAGTATTCCACCGCCGCCTTGATCGAAAGCCCGACGACCAGTCCTCCGACGATGGTCATCAGGCTGCGGCTGGTGCCCGGCCACATCGCGACGCATTGCAGGACGCCGATGATCAACGCCATTTTCAGGCTCATTTCGAACAGATCCCTGCCACTGCCTGCGAGTGGATTGCGTTTCCGCCACCAGGCGGTCGCCAGGATCAGCACACCGCCGACGATCCAGGCGATGATCACCGGCCACATGCCGAAGAGTTTCTCCTCGATCTTGTCATTGAACAGCAGCCCGATGACAGCGGCGGGGAGGAAGCCGGCGATCAGCATCATGGCGAGTTTCAGGCCTTCGGGATCCTGACCGAGCACTCCGCGGAGCATCTGCATCACGCGCCTCATGTAGATCCCGAGCACCGCGAGGATGGCGCCGCCCTGGATGCAGATGGCGAAGGTGTCCGCCGCCGCCTTTTCCGTGGCGGTCGCGGTGCCGATGCCCATCAGGTGCTGCGCGACGAGCAAATGGCCGGTGGAGCTGACGGGGAGGTATTCGGTGATCCCTTCGATCACGCCCAGGATGAATGCTTGCCAAGGTTGCATGGGGAACTGCGGGGAAGCTGTGGAAAGGGCCGCTGCCAAGCAAGGCATTTGAGGTTGATTCGGTTGGAGGAGTGGCGGATGGTCCCGGCCTGATGCCTCCGCAACCATGAAAGTCCACTACCTCCGAATGGTGCGCAGGGCGTTTCGTGCCTTGCGTCACCGGAAACTCCGCCACCGTCCGTGGTGGCAGAAATTTTCCAAGCCGTTGTTCCACCGCAGTTTGTGGATTCCGTGTCGGGACACCGTGGCATCGGGCCTGGCGATCGGGCTGTTTTTCTCGATGGTGCCCTTTATCCCGCAGTCGATTTTCGCGGCGATCCTGGCGATGCGTGTGAGGGCGAATGTGCCGTTCGCCATGGCGGCGTGTTTCTTGAGCAATCCGCTGACGAACGTCCCGTTCTGGACCGCGCAGATCTGGATGGGCCGGCTGATCATCGAGTTGTTCAAGATTCCGGAGCCGAAAGGACACGTGAACCTGCCGGTGATGGGAGCGGTGTCGGTGGGGGATTTCATCGTGGGTTTCCCGGCGATGGGCCTGGCGCTGGCGCTGCTAGCCTACCCGCTGGTGCATCTTTTTTCCGCGATTCTGCCGCACCATCTGCCGGTCCGCCGCCAGCGTCTCAAGAACGCGGTGCCGGCGGTGCAAAACGGCGGGAGGTGACATTTCCGCCGCAGGGGGCTCCAAGACGTTCCGGGCGGTCCACCACCGGAAAGCGGAACCTGCGGACTCCGGCCATGCCCGAGTGCCTCACCAGTCCGCCGACGCCGATGGCTCCAAGGCCTAACAACGAGAGGGTGCCGACGACCAGCAGGCCGATTTTCATCGAACGTTCCGCCGGCGGAGGCGTTTCGCGGCGCTTGAAATACGCCTCGAAGCCGCTGGTGAGCTGGATCATGAAAGACTCGATGTCGAGGTCTGACGAGAGCTTGGAATCGACGGCTTCCATCGCACGGGTGAGGATCGAGGTGGTTTCGTAGGACGGTACCCGGCTGGCATTGGCCGTCCGGGACTGGTCCGAGGTCATGTCGCGGCCGATTCCGAGGTTGCGGCTGTCCGACTCGAAAACGACGACCAATCCGTTTCCATCCGGCACCCAGGCCTGGCGCAGTTCGGAAGCGCGTTCCGGGGCGGAGGTGGCGATGAGCACCGGCTCGAGCACGAGAAACAACCGGTAGCCGTGTTTCTGCTCCAGCTTGCGGATTTGCTCGGAAATGCGTTTCAGGGCACCGGGGTTGCGGTTGAAGAATCCGCTTTGATCTAGCACTCCGAAGGCGGGAGGTGCCGGGCTGTGTTCGGTCGATTCAGACAGCGCCTGGGCATGAGCTTGAGCCGCCAGGCTCCCCACACACAGCCAGATGGCCCACCAATGTTTTAACCGGATCACAGGCGGGAATTCTTTAGCGCATCCTAATTAAAGACAAGCCGGATTGCGCTGCGGGTTCGAGAGCGTGACCTCATGTCCATCCACGCCCGCCCGCCCGGGGACCGGGTATTTTCTCGCAGGCCTGGGCTTTCTGTTTCTCACCGTGCCCTGCTTCTCCCAGGATATCGAACCCCTCCGCTGGGGTACCTGCCGCTGGATCCTTATCTCATCGGTCAGGCCCATGTTTCCTACACGTTCCGGCCCGGGCTCTGGCTTTGTGCGAGCACCGGCTACGGTTACGGTGGTGAATCCACGATCAATGGAGCTTCGGCCGACGACCGAAAGGGCAACCTCGCCTGGGGCCTGAGCCTTGGCATTCCCGTGAGCTGCGCGATGGGTTTCAAGCTGGCCTACATCGGAGCCCGGACGCAGGAAAATACCGGAGCGGATACCGATACGTTTAGTATCGGCTTTTCGGTGATGTGGTGAGACCGGGGCCGAGGCGAGGTCGTTGATCCGGCGAAATCTCGGTAAAGTACACTGGAGCTCAAAAATTGGATCCTGAGTACACCTGATGGCGATTTATTTAAAAATCGCCCTTTCTGATCATGATTTATGGCTAAAATTTTCGATAAAATGGCGAAAATGGATGATTTCAGTGAACGATTTTGCGAAAAATATGCGGTGAGTAACTTTAAATATCATTGTAAATGTGAGAGTTATGATTTTAGTAAAAATGTGCCAAATTATTCTTGCGAGCTCAGTGTATTTCAGTGTACTTTATTGCCGCTGACACAAACACCATCTCGCCCCAGTGGAAATCGACAACCAACGCTACACGGGATTCCACCCGTACAAGATCGACCCGAAGTTTCGGGTTTCGGTCCAAGCGTCTTGGCGTCCTGAGGCTGGAGCGTCGCTGTATCTGCTGTTTGCGAAGGATCTCGGTCTGCCGATGGTCCGCGTGCTCAGCAAGGAGGCCTACAACCACAAGGTCACCGTCATCAACGACAGCGACAAGACCCCTGCGGAAAAGTCCAAGCTGCTTGCCAAGCTCGCGCTGCTTTCCCGTGAGGCGACCGTCAACGAACAGGGCAAACTGCTGGTCCCCAAGGATCTCAGCGAGAAGGCCGGCATCACTCCGGATTCCGACGTGATGCTCGCCGGCCGCGGCATGAACTTCGAAATCTGGAGCAAGACCAACTTCGACGCCTACCTCGCCCAGATCACCGACGAGGACACCGAGGACGATCTCGGCATTTTCTAAAATTTTCCCACTCACCCACCACACACCCAACAACTGCAATGTTGTTCACCCCACCAATCCTGACACTCGAGGCGGTCCGCCCTGCGGCTTCGGCTGCTTTCGCCCGCGTGTCAGGGTTGGGACTCTTTTCTGATGAATTGGCTGGCTCGGGACAGCACGCCTTTTTATCGATCCAAACAGATCGCCGCACCGCTCCTGGCTGGTTGTCGGTGCGGCGTCTGATGATTTTCATGGCTGGGCGCACGAAGTCTCTCGGGACAGAGCTTTTCGCGCTTTTTGAAACGATGGTCCGCGCTGCTCCTGGCTGGTTGTCAGCGCGGCCATCGACAATTTTCCTTTCTGATGAACTGGCTGGCTCGGGACAGCACGCCGGTTTGTCGATCCAAACAGACGTCCGCACCGCTCCTGGCTGGTTGTCGGCGCGGCGTCTGGTGATTTTCATGGCTGGGCGCACGAAGTCTCTCGGGACAGAGCTTTTCGCGCTTTTTGAAACGATGGTCCGCGCTGCTCCTGGCTGGTTGTCAGCGCGGCCATCGACAATTTTCCTTTCTGATGAACTGGCTGGCTCGGGACAGCACGCCGGTTTGTCGATCCAAACAGACGTCCGCACCGCTCCTGGCTGGTTGTCGGCGCGGCGTCTGGTGATTTTCATGGCTGGGCGCACGAAGTCTCTCGGGACAGAGCTTTTCGCGCTTTT